>NZ_BAABRO010000002.1:0-600000 GCF_039545035.1 Novipirellula caenicola | reverse complement strand
CGCCAACGTTGTCTGTACGTCACGCCTCGCGACAAGACCGAGTTGTTGATGCGGCTGCTCGAATCCGAAGACACCGATGGCGTCATCGTGTTCACCAAGACCAAGGAAGCGACCACGACGTTGGCCGACAAACTGGCTCGTTGGGGGCATACCGCCGCGGCGCTCAATGGCGACATGCCACAAGCGCTTCGTGAGCGAACCGTGGACAAACTGAAATCGGGTCATTTGGACATCATTGTCGCCACCGATGTCGCCGCACGTGGTTTGGATGTGCCGCGAATCAGTCACGTGATCAACTTTGATCCGCCGCACGACAGCGAGTCGTACGTGCACCGAATCGGCCGCACCGGGCGTGCAGGACGAAGTGGCGAAGCGATTATTTTGTTGTCGCACTCCCAACGAGGACGTCTGCGTTCGATCGAACGCGTCACGCGTCAATCGATCGAGATTGTCGATCCGCCATCGACTGCCGACATCAATCGCAAACGTGTTGATAATTTCAATCAACGCATTACGGAAACGATCGCAACTCGCGATATGACATTTTTCAAGCAGATGATCGCCGACTTTGCTGAGAAATCAGGGCAGCCGGTCGAAATGATCGCAGCCGCGCTGGCCGATATGGCGCAGAACGGTCGTCCGTTGTTGCTCAAAGACGTGCCGAAATCCAAGAAACCCCGTGACAACGGCTACGACGATTCGCGACCGTCAAAACGAGAACGGTTCAGTCGATCCGACGACGGACCACCACGGCGTGGCGGACGTCGCGTCGGCGGTGCGCCTCGCGACGGTATGCAGCGTTTCCGTGTTGATGTAGGACGTGCCGATGGCGTCAAGCCAGGCAACTTGGTTGGCGCGATTGCCAACGAAGCAGGCATCAACGGTGAATTCATCGGCCCGATCGATATCCAACACAACTACACCACCGTCGATCTGCCGGCGGGAATGCCTAACGATATCTTCCAAACACTTCGCAATACCTGGGTTGCCGGAAAACAGCTTAACATCAGCGTTGCGGATGAACGCAGCACGAATCGTTATGCCGATACCGACAGCGGCCGACCATCGGGTAAACGATTTGGATTGAAGGACAAGAAATTCAAATCGGGTGGAAAAGCGGGCAAGGCGAACATGGCTGGTAAAAAGCCAGGCAAGAAAAAGCCCTTTAAGAAACCGGCTCACGCCAAGTAGTCAAGCAAGACTTAGCAAGACGATCAACCGTTCAAAGGCACGCTCTCGGGCGTGCCTTTTTCATTGGCCCCTCCTCCCTAGCGACGCTCAGGCAAAACTCGCGGCAGGATGGTTGATCATATCGATA
The DNA here is from genome assembly GCF_039545035.1 of Novipirellula caenicola. Taxonomy (NCBI): domain Bacteria; kingdom Pseudomonadati; phylum Planctomycetota; class Planctomycetia; order Pirellulales; family Pirellulaceae; genus Novipirellula; species Novipirellula caenicola. Next base: position 598,682 of record NZ_BAABRO010000002.1, on the reverse strand, counting down.
TGTAAAAGCTTGCCGAAGCGGGTTGTAGCTACGCTCGCCAGAGCGTGGATGGATGCCGCGCAAATGCGAATCACCACCTTCTGGCGAAGGTAGCTACTAGAAGATGCTTCAGATCGCTCACACGTTGCGGCTCACCAAATTCAAAACTTGCCGAAGCGTGTTGTAGCTACGCTCGCCAGAGCGTGGATGGTTGCCGCGTAAACGTGAGTCACCACCTTCTGGCGAAGGTAGCTACTAGAAAATGCTTCAGATCGCTCACACGTTGCGGCTCACCAAATCCAAAACTTGCCGAAGCGTGTTGTAGCTACGCTCGCCAGAGCGTGGTTGGTTGCCGCGTAAGTGCGAATCACCACCTTCTGGCGAAGGTAGCTACTAGAAGATGTTTCAGTTCGCTCACGCGTCGCGGCTCACTAAATCCAACGATCGATCTACGGGGTCGAAGTCGCTCGAATTTCCCATCGATACTCGATCAAATCCGCTCGTTATTGAATCTCGTGAAGTTCCACTTTGAAATGCAGCGTTGCGTAGGGTGGGATGCTGCCGGGATTTCCCTGAGGTCCATAGCCAAGTTGGTATGGAATCTCCAGCTCGATCATTCCTCCTTCGCCGATCAACTGTAGCCCTTCGGTCCAACCCGGGACCACTTCGTTCAATCGGAACGTTGCCGGTTCGCGGCGAGCATACGAGCTGTCGAATTCGGTGCCATTGTCCAACCACCCGGTGTAATCGACCGTCACGCGGTCGGTCGCTGAGGGTTTCGGACCATCGCTTTTTCGTAGGATGCGATACTTCAATCCCGATTCCGTTTCAGTGAATTCGGTCGGTGCGTCTGCATCCACTTTGCTTAGCCCCACTTCAGCCTGGGGCGAACATCCGCTGAGGAAGACCAGCCCGAAAACCAATAGCATGGTGGGGATTGCAGAAAATAATTTCACTTGTTCGTTCCTTGATTGATCGAAACAGATGACGGGGTGCCGAACCACTGCGCCATTGGAACCGTTACAATACACGCTTGTTTGATTAGCCACTACGTGGGAGCGGAATTATTGACGCCGTCGTTCAAGTCGAAGGCATAACGAAATTATACCGGGGTGTGCCTGCGCTGCGAGACGTGTCGGTGACCGTGGCGCCGGGCATTACGGGGCTGTTGGGACCAAACGGGTCGGGCAAAAGCACGCTGATCAAGGCACTTTTGGGACTCGTGAAAACGCAATCCGGGTCGGGACACGTGCTCGGGTACCCGTGGCCTCGCGACGTGCGATCGATCCGTGACTCGGTGGGGTACCTACCCGAGGACGATTGTTACATCACCGGATTGGTCGGTGTCGAATCGGTGGCATTGATGGCTCGTTTATCGGGGCTGGCCGGTACCGAAGCGTTGCGGCGAGCTCACGAGATGATGGACTTCTGTGATTTTGGTGAAGAGCGGTATCGCGAGATCCAATCGTATTCGACCGGCATGCGTCAGAAACTAAAGTTTGCTCAGGCGTTAGTGCATGATCCGCCGCTGATGATTCTAGACGAACCGACGACCGGTTTGGATCCCGATCAACGAGCGTCGATGTTAAACCGAATTCGCACGTTGGCGCTGCGACACGGTAAATCGGTGATCTTGTCAACGCATATCTTGCCCGACGTCCGAGCGGTTTGTGACAACGTCGTCATCCTGGTGGGCGGCACCGTCCGCATCGTCGATTCGCTGGAAAACCTCAGCCGTCCAAGCTCGCCCACGCTACACGTCACGACGCTTGGCGATTCATCAGGGCTGGTCGCCAAGGCAACCGACGCGGGGTACCTTGTTTTGCACAGCGACGATGGTTCACTGCGAATCGAGGGGATCGAAGCGACTGAAACCGCTCAAGTTTGGAGGTGGGCCGCCGAGACACATACGTCGATTCGCCGAATGCAGCCCGCACTCAATTCGCTGGACAAGATCTTTATGGATGTAGCCAAGGGGCCTGCGACGCTGATAACGAATGAATCAACGGAGTCGCTGAATGCCGGTCAATGACCTTGGGTATCGCGGCTGGAACGGCTCGCGTGTTGCACGGATTTTGCGTCCTATCGTCGTGGCCCGCAGCGGCATCTCGCTGATATGGCGACGTAAATGGTTGCGAATGATGTTGGTGTTCGCATGGTTGCCCGTGTTGCTACCAGCGTTTGGCATCTTTGCATTTGAATATTCATCGACCAGTGTGGAGATGAAACAGTTCGTCTTTAGCATGTTGCGAGGGCCGCTTCAGCAACCGGAATTAGCCACGCTGGTGGTCTCGGATCCTGATTCGGCGAGGCACGAAGTTTGGACGACACTGATCTTGGCGTTCTTTCGCTACCCTCAACTGTTTGCGATGGTGTTGTTGATTGGCTTGATCGCGCCAATGTTGGTCTCGTACGATTTGCGAACCAAGGCCTACCTACTTTATTTCTCGCGACCACTTTCGCCGACCGAGTACATCATCGGAAAATCGGCCGTGATTTGGTTTTTGCTTTCGATGATCGTGACCGTCCCGGCATTCATGCTGTATTGCATCGGCGTGCTGTTGTCGCCCGATTTGTCGGTGGTTTCACAAACCTGGGATATCCCGCTGCGGATTATCGCAGCATCGGCGGTGTTGATGGTGCCAACGACCGCGCTTGCGGTGGGCTATTCGTCACTGACGAGTGAAAGCCGCTACGCCACCTTTGCTTGGTTCGCCACCTGGGCGATGGGGTTTGTGGCCTATCAAATTTTGACTTACTCCGTGATGGTTGGCCAGCGGCCCCCGCGATCGATGCGACGCGGACGGATCGATTACGAGGCGCTGGGGATCGATGTGGACCGTTGGCGGTTGTTGTCGCCGTACCACACGTTGGGCAAAGTCCAAGCGTGGGTGTTTGATTTGGATCCGACACCGGCCAGCGTCGTCCCGTCGATCATGGTGCTGGTCGGCATCACCATCATCGGGTTTTGGGTGGTTCGTCGTCGTTTGATCTCGAGGTTGAGTGTTTAAGCGATGATTGAACTCAACAACACGACCAAATTGTACGGGCATGTGATCGGAGTCAACGATTTGACACTCACGCTGCCGACCGGTGCGTATGGTTTGGTGGGACCAAACGGTTCCGGAAAAACCACGCTGATCAATTTGTTGATCGGCCATTTGCGACCGACGCTCGGGCGGGTGTCGGTGTTCGGACAGGATCCATTTCAACATCGCAGCTTGCTGTCGCGGATCGGGCTGTGCCCTGCCACGGACATTTTGTATCCGAATGTTTCGGCGAGAACTTGGGTAACGTACCTCGTTCGACTGCACGGTTTTTCTCGACGCGAGAGTCAATCGATGGCCGACGCTGCGTTGGAACTGGTAGGAATGTCCTCGGCAATGCATCGACCAATCGGGACCTATTCGCTGGGCATGCGACAACGCACGAAAATCGCTCAAGCGATCGCCCATCATCCCGAGTTGCTGATTTTGGACGAACCGTACAATGGATTGGACCCGGTTGGCCGCGACGAGATGACGACGCTGCTAAAACAGTGGACACGGCAAGGCAAGGGGCTGTTGTTTGCGAGTCATGTGTTACAGGAAATCGAATCGGTGACTTCGTCGTTCCTGTTAATCTTCGGAGGCCGTTTGCTGGCATCGGGGACCGCCGGTGAGATCGAATCGCTTTTGTCGGACACGCCCCAGGAAGTCCGCGTGATTGGGCGTGATGCACCGCAATTGATTCATCGTTTGGTCGACATGCCGTGGGTCAATTCGCTGCAGTTGACCGATCAACGCAGCGAGTTGCGAATCGCACTCCGCGATCCAAGTCAGTTTTATGAACGGCTGGCTGGCTGGATCGCCGAGGATGGGCTGCGAATCGATCAACTGCAGACGGCCGAGGGCAACTTGACCGCCTTGTTTGCGTCATTACTGAAGCATCACCGCGGAGAAACAGCGTGATAGCGACATTGCCACTCGACGTGATGCGATTCGAACTCGGCCGTTCGTTGACGATTGGCCGAATCGCAATGTGGTTTCTATTGGTTGCGTTTCCTGTGGCGTTGATCGCCACGTTGCGTTCGGTAGCGCCCATCGATCCGATCGAACCGTGGGGAATCACACTCTACTTTCTCGTCCCCGAAGTCGTCTGTTTATTGGGGCTGTTGTTGTGGGCGACACCTGCGATTAGCACCGAGATCGAAGGCCAAACGTGGATCTATCTAGCGATGCGGCGGTCGGGACGATCGATGGTACTATTGGGGAAATACTTGACCGCGGTGGCTTGGACATTGTCGGCCGCGATCACCGCGATCACGCTGTCGGTATTGATCATCGGACCGGCCGCCGGGTTCCAAATGTGGTGGGTGATGTGTGTGCTGGCGATTCTATCGTGCTTCGCTCATGCCGCCTTGTATGTTTTGATCGGTGTGATTTTCTACAAACGCACCATGGTCAGTGCGGTGTTCTACACGCTGGCGATCGAGTACGGAGTTTCGTTTGTGCCCGCGTTGATCAACAAGTTCACGATCAACTATCGACTGCGAGGATTATTAGCACAGTGGATGGGGTGGGAAGAAGCACGCAGCCGAGCCGAAAATGTGTTTGGCGCCGAACCAGCCGAAACGCACTTGCTGGTTTTGTTCGCCTTGACGATCACGCTGTTAGGGGTAGCGAGTTTTAAAGTCACGCGAACGGAATATCCCACGCAGCAAGAAGATTGACGTCAGCCCCAAGCGGTTCGGTGCCATCTGCAGCCCCGCTGCCATCTGGACTTGAATGGGGGCCCTGGCGTTCGATCGAACAGAAGAAACCTTGGGGTTGCGTTGATAATCTGTCTGCGCAAGTGTTGTTTCGATTCTTAGTCGCGATAGCGACGGCAGCGTTAAGTCCTACGCTATTTGCGTTGACGCTTATCCGATGGGGTTTTAAAGCGGAGCGGTGCGGGGCCTCGCGGGAAGATACCAGTTGCCCCTCGGAGGCCATTGCCCGCAACGTCCGCTGCCGTGGTCGTATGGCCACGGACAGCTGTGAAAACCGCACCAGGGCTGCATGGTCTATTTGACGGCGAAACTGCCTTCGTAGGCCAAACTCTTGATAAAGTGCTCAACACCAATGAACGTCACCGTTGGCATATGCTCGATACGATCTTTTTTGCCCAGTGTTTGCATCATCGAGTCACATGCCTTTTGAATCTGGCCATAGCTAGCGGACATCGAACCACTGTCGTCAGGCGTCCGGTCGTGGAAAAGACGATCTAGTGCTTGACGATCACTGGTGAAATCAGAATCACGCAACAAGCCAGGCCAATGAATCACATTGGTGGAACGATCAAACTGGGCATTGGAAAGTCGCCCTGGTTCCGCCGACTTTCCAAACGCTTCCAATTCCTGCTCCGTCGGTGGCGCCTCGCGATGAGCGGCGACGTATTGGTCACGTGCTTCACGATTGGCGTAGTAGCTGTTCACTGCATAATTATGGTTTTCCTGTACCAAATGTGCTGTTTCTGCATACGTATTGGCGGCTTGGGCAGTGTCTTCACGTTCTTCGCCGATCCCACTGGCTAACCCACCTGAGAAACCTCGTGACAGGTAGCCCGATCCATAGCCATAGTTGGTGCCATAACCGCGACCGCCGGGTGGGTGATAGTAATGATGATGAATCTCGGGCGAGTTCATCCGATTGCCCCTCTCTCCTTCCCTCGCCGGCCCACGTTCGAATGCGTTTGCATTTGGACGCTCGCGTAGATTGGGACGCTCTCCGGCATTTGGTCGCTCGCGTTGATTCGGCAGTTCATTGTTTGGTTCTTGGGCAAGAACCGTGGAGATTACTAAAATTCCACTTAGTGCCAAGGTCGGTGTAAGAACGTTCATAACTGTCCCCTTGATGCGTGATTTACGATTTCAACTCAACAATCCAGTTGTGGATACTCGCCACAGCGTGATCTTCGGTACGCGGGCGGCCTCCCTTTCTTGAAGTGTTTCAATCAATGATTGACTTTGATCATCAAAGTCCTGGAAATGCAAATGGTTCCATCATTCGCTATGACGGAACGACGTTTCAATGACATCGAGTAGCTGCTCGTTGTCGAGTGGTTTTTGCAAGAAGGCTAACGCGCCCATTGCAATCGCTTGAAGTCGCGTTGAATCATCTTCAAACGCGGTGACAAACACGATGGGGATGTGTTTGCCAAGGTCATGCAAATGCTGTTGTAGCTGCAATCCGCTAAGCCCCATCAGGTGGACATCCAGGATCAAGCAGTCAATTGGATCAACTGCGAATTCCAAGAAAGCTTCAGCGGATTCATACGCCAGCACAATGTATCCTGCGGATCTGCAGAGCCGGTCCAAAGCTCGACGCACCGATGCGTCATCATCCACAATCGAAATTCGGAGGGGCTCGTCCATGCGTGTATTTTTTTTCTAGCATGCGTACGTTTGTATCCAGGCCACCAGCGTGTTATTCGTCCTCTGATACTCACCATAGAGGGCAAGTGATGCAAGCGAAATTAGACTTTAGTGTTATTGGCTGCGGTTGCCCCTGTGTCCTCCATCTACGCTGTGTTCCCCATCTGCGCGTTGTCCCCCCCGTTTACTTTGGTGCGTCTAATGTCAACGAGTTTAGGGCGTGCACGCGGCGCAAGCCGTCCGGTTGCAGCGAGCAAAACGTTCGTCGTTTACCGGCGCACACGCGCCGCGCCGCTCCGCTATAAAAACCACCCGATTAGGACGAAAGCAGATGGCACTGGGTGTTTCACCCCCGCCTCTTGTTTTCCGCAGAGGATTGGCGTGCTCTCCGCGGCGTGCGATCACCCGCTTGCGATCAATCCTCAGCCGGTGCGATACCGGCGTGTTCGCAAAGCCGCACCAATTCCGCAACCGAATCGACTTCCGTTTTTACCATCGCGCGGCCCCGATGGACTTTGACGGTATTTTCGGTGATTCCCAACCGTCTGGCGATTTGCTTGTTCAACAGCCCACAAATCACGAGCATGATGACATCGTTTTCTCGTTTCGAAAGTGAACCGAATCGATCGCGGAATTCACGCCGTTGGACAAGCTCGGTTCGCTCGCGCGCGTTGCGATCAATCGCTTGTTGCACGGTATCGATCAGTTTCTGATCATCAACGGGTTTGGGCAGGAAATCGATCGCACCGGCCTGGATCGCTTGAACGGTCATCGGGATGTCGCCTTCGCCGGTAATGAAGACGATTGGCAGATCAAAATCGCTGGCCACTAACTGCTGCTGAAGCTGAATGCCACTGAGCCCGGGCATATAGACGTCCAAGATCAGACAACCTGCCTGATCCGGTCGCGGGTAGTGCAAGAATTCGTCTGCGTTTTCAAAGGTAAGGACTTGCAAATCAAGCGATTTAAACATTCGTGTCATCGCTTTACGGATCGATGCATCATCGTCAATCACGTACACCGTAGCGTTGGGGACGCTCATGACGCAATCTCCTGAGGCGTAGGCAAGGTAAATCGAAACGTCATTCCGTGATCACTATTTTTCTCGGCCCAGATCCGTCCGCCATGTGCTTGGATGATCGTACGATTGATGGCAAGCCCCATCCCGGTGCCATCAGGCTTGGTGGTGTAGAACGGTTCAAACAGTCGGTCGACTTGCCCCTCTGCGAATCCTTTCCCATGATCCTTGACCGCAAGTTCGACGGCATCGTCGCCGGCAGCGATGCTGATCGTCAGCCGATCGGAATCGGATGCAAGCGGGTCGATCGCTTGAGCCGCATTGATCAGCAAGTTAAGGATGACTTGCTGCAGCTCAATCGAATCCCCATAAATCGCCGGAAGATGATTTGCAAATTGGGTATCGATGACCAATCCTCGTCGACAAATCTCGGGTTCAACCAACCGAATTGCCTCACGTGCCACCTCGTCTAAGTGCAACAGGACGCAGGGACAGTGTTCCTTTTTCACCAGCGAACGCACCCGATCAATGATGTCGGCGGCGCGATTACCATCACTGGAGATATCGATCAAAGCCTCGCGGACTTCATTGACATCCGGTTGCTCGCGGTCAAGCAACCGCTGGGCCGTTTGCGCGTTGCTGACGATCGCGAAAAGAGGCTGTTTCACTTCGTGTGCAATCGATGTGGTCAGCTCTCCCATGCTAGCCGCGCGAGAGACGCGAGTTAGTTGCAGAAAATTCGTCCGAGACTCCTCTTCCGCTCGTTTGCGATCATTGATTTCACGACGCAACGCGACGTTGATTTTGTGTGTTGTCTGTATCCGATGTCGAACGTAACCGACCACCACGGCAATCGCCGCCATCAGAGTGGCGACTCGCACCCAGGTGATTTCCCACCAGCGAGGGATCACCCGCAATTCCACCGTCGCTCCTGCTTCGCTCCAAACGTCATATCCATTGTCCGCAGTGACACGAAAGACATATTCGCCTGGGGGCAATTCGGTATAGCTGGCGGACCGTTGCCTGCCTGCATCAAGCCATTGATCATCGAATCCGTCCAGCCGGTAGCGAAAAACCGCTTGCTTCGGGGCCGTAAACGTATTCGCGGTAAAATGAAAGTCGACGTGCCTTGATCCCGATCGTATCTCGAGCGCCTCGCAGGGAAGTTGTGATTCGCCGTTAACCTGAACCTCTTCAATGTGGACGATCGGAGCGAGCGGTTGCTGATAAGGGCCGTTCGCCGGTACGATCACCGTACCACCGGTGGTCACAAACCAGATGGTTCCGTCCTTGCGATGCACAACATTGGGACGGTAGTTGCGTTCGATGCGAGGTTGGTCTAATCCACTGCTAATTGGATGCACTCGAACCTGGATCCGTGTTTCGATACCAGAATCGATTTCGTCGAGTACCTGTACCGACACGGATGACAGACCATGAGGGCCGCCTAGCCACAAACACCCTCGCTTGTCCTCGGCAATCGCATGAATGGAATCCTCGTGCAACCCCTGGGCACTGGTCCAATTGGAAAAGCGACCCGCTGCATAGCGACACAATCCTCCGCCACTGGTCCCGATCCAAAGACAGCCTTGATCGCTCTCGCAGCATGCCGTGAAGTTGATCGTCGAAAGCTCGTCAAGCACAACGTCCCGGACGCGTTGAAGATTGCCGTCAATCCAGCGGTACAATCCACGATTGGATCCGATCCAAAGCTGTCCACTGGCATCTTCATGAATCCAGTTTACATCGGCATCCCTGAATTCCGTGATGCGAGTGAATGTGCCATCCTGCATTCGCTGCAAACCGCCTTCCCAAAAACCAATCCACACCACTCCGGTGTGATCCACGTAAACGTTGCGAATCCAATCTCGTCCCAATCCGTCCTCGGTTGTGAACGTGGTCCACCGATCATTCTCACGACAAACTAATCCCTTGTTCGTACCGATCCATAACCGACCCTCGGATCCAATCGCTAGTCCCGTTACCAAGTTTGTCGGCAGCCCGTGATCGGTGCCGTAATTTTCAAACACACCGCCGTCCAGACGATGCAGTCCCGTTTGACGATCTTTCGAGGCAGGATTGCCGCTACCAAACCAGAGGTCCCCCGCAGCGTCTTCGACGACGCATCGCATCATGACGCGTTGATCGAGTTTGAGCTTAGCAAGCTCCGGATTACGGAGGCTGCGAAGACCGCGTTGACCACCGCCAAACCAAAGAATTCCTTCACGGTCCTCGGCAAGACAAACGACCGGTCGATTTCCGATGGAAAGCTTCGTGGCCTTGTCGTGAACAAGACGGTAACATCCGGCGGCAAAAGTGCTGATCCATAACTGCTGGCTGCGGTCTTGATACAGCCGCAAGTAATTAGAGGCTTTCGGACCGAGCGTAGCAGCGTGGTCTTGAAATTTGCCGTTCTGATAACGGAACAAGGAGTGACCAAGTGTGCCAATCCACAGCCCACCCTGGTGATCTGAACAAAGTGCCGTGACCGAGTTGGCGGACGGCGAGTCCGGAAATCCGTCGGACTGCGTCAACCGGTAAAAGCGATCATCGTCACGGCGATACAGTCCAGGTTTTGGCTGAATCGTTGTCGCCGCCAGTCGGTCTGGTCGAGACTGCATCCAAATCGCCGCGCCCAGCCACAGCGTTCCGTTTTCATCCTCGCAAATGGCTCGCACGTTTAGTGGAGCATCGGGCCGACGTAGGCACTGGGTGCCGACGACGGTCCATGTTTCCGCCTCCGTCCCGATCCAAAGTGTGCCGTCACGATCCTCATATAAACACTGAATCGGATGTCCTAGCAACTCGTCAAAACGCTCGAACGCAGGCGTTTGACCAAGTCGGCAATGAATCAGCCCGCCACGCTCAGTGCCAATCCAGAAGGCCGAATCTCGACTGCGACAAAGCTTGCTGATTTGATTGGTGACAAATGCGGGTGTGTTGGCGCGGTTGAAAATCGTAAAATGCAAACCATCAAACCGTGCCAATCCGCGCACGGTGGCCAGCCACAGATAGCCATCGGACGTCTGAATGATGTCGACAACTTGGTCTGATGGTAGCCCGCTCTGCATGGTCCACTGACTAGACACGTACTGATCCAGCGACAGATCAGGATTGAGCTGAACTGTTTGTGATTGCGAAGACAGTTTTCGGTCCGCGGGGTGACCTTCGCAGCGGACGATTGCAACAGCATGCACTAGCAAGGCGGAAGCAATCCAGATTTTGGGATTCCTGATGAAGGGGACATCACCCCAGCGACGGTTCACAAAAGTTTCGCAATCTGGCCCGACACGTTTAACACGAAGAGCGCTCTACGGTGATCAGTTACCAGGAGAGGATCAAGAAAAGTGCTTGTGATGTCCTACGAAAGTGTAGGCGATCGTGAACAAAAAGGACTGGCTGTTCGAAGCATCCGTCCTAGTGCTTTTTTTATCCTAGCGCCGTAAGACATTTTGGCCAGGGGCAATTTCGACATCCGAAGCAACATTCCGATGTGATGGGGGAGTTGGGGACGGTGGACTGCCGCGAGAGGTTTCTTGCCACTGTACCCATGCGTCACACACTGTACCTGTCCGTCACATCACCGACGAACATACAAAGGGGGCGCTGCGGTGCGTGAAGCCAGCGAGCAGCCCCTTTCAAAACGTAGACGTACATCCCGATCAATCCTTTGCGGGGTCGTCTGTAATCGGCTTCGGGATACCGAACACGAGCTTAACTCCGTCGTCATTACTGCAGCAGGTGCAACGAAACGCAACGCGTAAGCAGGACGCTTCGCACCGCTTTTAACACGTCGCTGATAAATGGTAGGTTGTTGCTGGCGATCGATGGTGTTTACCGGAATTTTTTGGATGCCGATTCCTTTCGAGCGAGCGATGACGATCAATGGTCATCGCAGTGCGGTGCGGCATATTCGTATCGCTTGCGACTGCAAATGGAAATGGGATAATCATTCAACGAAAACGCGATGCGAGGGAATGTCGCAGATAACATCGACGGCGTTTCACCGGCTGGCGACCGCGACCACATCCGCTACATCCAAGGCCGACTTGCGGCGATCAATCAGCATCGCATTACCGCGGGCGTGGGCTTTTGGGAGGTGCTGCCAGGTGTCGATCATGATCTTCTCGCCGGGGCAAGTTCAAAAAATCGCAAACCTATTCGAAGTCAACGGCATTGTTGGAAGGCTATTGGGACGGCTTCGGTTTGACTTGGCGTTTTTGCTGCGGATCGCAAATCGCCGCATCGAGATTTTCACAGTGCTTTGAGGGATTTCACAGTGCTTTGAGAGAGAGGGCCACTCGATCCGTCGGCAATCCGTAGCGAGCTTGTCGGATCGAGTGACCGAGGTTGCATGGCCCAGGATTGGGGCAAGTTACACCAAGGTGTAATTGCCACTGGATTGAAGTCTCCGATATTGATGATATCGGGCTGGATGCACAAGCCAGGTCCTATCACACGGGAATGCCTTCCCCACGCCATTCCAGTAACCTTTTCTCAACGCAGTGAGTCCCGACATGCGGTACCTTCAAAAACTTCGCCTCTCGCTGTTCGCGATTGCGCTGATCGCAATTCCCGCAACCCTACACGCCCAAACCAAGCAGCCCAACATCATCATGATCATGGGCGATGACATCGGCTGGTTCAACATTGGCGCCTATCACCGTGGAATGATGTCGGGCAAGACACCGAACATCGATCGCTTGGCGCGTGAGGGGATGATGTTTACCGATTACTATGCCGAAGCAAGTTGCACCGCCGGTCGCGCCAATTTTATTACGGGCATGCTTCCCTATCGAACGGGAATGACCACGGTGGGGCAAGCAGGCTCGCCAATCGGTTTGCCTGCAGAAGCGCCAACGATCGCGACGGTGCTCAAAGACATGGGGTACACGACGGGCCAATTTGGCAAGAACCATTTAGGTGACTTAAACGAGTTCCTGCCCACCGTCCGCGGCTTCGATGAATTCTTTGGATACCTTTACCACCTTGATGCAATGTCCGATCCGTTTTGGCCTGGGTATCCAACAGATCTTCTTGACCAGATCGGACCACGCAATCTAGTTCATTCCTGGGCCAGCGACGTGGACGATCCAACCGTGCAACCTCGTTGGGGAAAAATCGGCAAACAAAAGATCGAGGATAAAGGTCCGTTGCCGCCACATCCCACCGACGGCATCGCGCATAACATGGAAGACATTGATGATCACATCCTTGAACTGACCACCAATTTCATGGAGAAAGCACAGCAGGATGACAAACCGTTCTTTGTTTGGTTGAATCCGACGCGGATGCACATCTTCACACATTTGAATGACAAATACAAAGCACTCGAGGGCCAAGACAATTACGGTTTGCAAGAAGCGGGTATGGCCCAGTTTGACGACATTGTCGGTGCGGTGATCAGCAAGTTGGAAGAGCTGGGGATTGCCGACAACACCATCATCGGCGTCACTACCGACAATGGCACCGAAGTTTTTACGTGGCCCGATGGCGGTAACACTCCTTTTAAGGGAACCAAAGGGATGACGACCGAAGGCGGCTTTCGTGCACCGATGATCCTACGATGGCCGAATCATGTTCCCGCCGGCAGTGTGCAAAATGGAATCACATCCGGCTTGGATTGGCTCCCCACATTGGCCGCTGCCGCCGGAAATCCGAATCTGTCAGAACAGCTAAAGCAAGGTAAAAAAATGGGCGACCGCACCTACAAAGTTCACCTGGATGGTTACAACCAATTGGACATGCTCACCAAGGGGGACGCCAGTCAAAGGGAAGAGGTTTGGTACTTTGGAGAATCGAGTTTGGGAGCGGTGCGAATCGGTGATTGGAAATATGTGTTCATCGAGCAACCCGAAGGTTGGCCGGGTGCCAAAAACAAATTGAACATGCCAATCATTCACAACCTGCGACGCGATCCGTTTGAACGCTATAGCGATCATAACTGGGGAGTAGGTTCGTCCGATTACATGATGTCATTCTATGCACGCGAATTTTGGCGTTTCATCTTTGTGCAAAAGAAGGTAGCGGAACTTGCCAAAACGGCCATCGAGTTTCCGCCGATGCAAAAGGGGGCATCATTTAATCTCAAGGCGGTCAAGGAACAGATCCAGGCAGCCGTGCAATCTCATCACGGTGGGTGACTTCATCATGGTGGGGGGGCAACCGCAACAGGTTCAAAGGCGACAACCAAGCGTGGTTCTTCGGATCGCAATCACCAGGGAAGCCATTGTTGGACTTGCAATGTCGCCCTCCCCTTGAAGCGTGGTTGCCTCGTTACAGTCCTGCAGAAATCGCTCCGGCGAGGAAACCGCCGGCAATCATGCCCATCACCACGGCGGTAATAAACAGCCGCCCGGTTTCTCGCCAATTTTTGATCACGAAGTAGAAGATGTAGAAAGGGACAAACATGGTCAGCAAACCTGTTTTGATGTCCTTTTTGAAGGCTTTGATGATCACGGCAAGCTGAGCACATTGCGAAATCACAATGCACGCCCCGAACCCGAGAACCAGGAACGTGGCGATTGGGTTGAACCCGCCCCCGTTGCCATCGACTTGACGCGAAACATTGATCGCGACCACCGCAATGCCCGTCGAGCTGACGATCAGGAACAATACCAATGCCAGCATCCACCACGGCATGCCGTTATTGCCAAGCAACCGATCTTGCGTGTCCTTGGCACGCGCCATCTCGGCAGCCGCTTTTTCAAGCGCAAGGGTGCCGTGCGAGACGTCGAGTCCTGGCGTTTGATGGCCCGCCAATTTCGATCCGGTTTGTTTGTTGTAGCCGCACTTGGTGCACAGGATCGCTTCGGCTTTCATCTCCGCGCGACATGCCGGACAGATTGCCGCGACTTGTTGGCTGAACCCTTCTTCGTCAAACAAGTCATCCAAACGATTGCCCATCGCCACCGGGGCCGCTGCCGCGGGGCGCCGCGCCGGTTGGGCCGGAGCTGCAGCTTGCTTGGGCTGGGCTGCGGCTTGCTTGGGTTTGGCCGCGGCGTTCCCTGCAGGTACCTTCAACACCGTTTGACAGCCTGGGCATTTGACCGCTTTGCCCGCAGCCGCATCGGGAATGTTCAGCACTTTGCCGCATTGGCAAGTCATTTTAATAGGCATCGTACATCGCCAATAAGGATAAAGTGTCCGACCACACAGCGGGCAAGAGTTTGCCGGCGTCCCGGCAAACCATCTTGAACCGCTTAGCGACGAAAGTTCAGCGTCTAACCAAGTTTACTCTTGAGTCGCAAAATGTCATTCTCAACCGATTCGAGTTGTCGCTTTAATTCGTCAAGCGACTCGCGTTCCTTCGCCACCACCTCAGCGGGGGCACGCGCGACAAAGTTTTCGTTGGAAAGTTTCTGCTCTTTTCCGCCAATCTGTTTGACCACCTGGTCTCGCAGTTTTTCCAATCGAGCCAACTCGGCTTTGAAATCGATGAACTGTTCCAAATCGACGTGCACCTCGATATCCAAACCGGTGATCGCCAACGGCGCATCGATCTCAAACGGCTTCGCATCGGGGCTCAACTGGACCACTTCCGCGCCGGCGAGTCCTTGGAAATAGGTTCGCATTGGTTCCAATAGCGATTGTGATGATTCGCTGCAGCGAATCGCGACCGGGACTGTATCACGTGGAGCAATGTTTTGGCTCGCTCGGATCCGGCGAATCGCGCCAACGACCTCTTGGAACTCGTTGAATTGCCGTTCGATGTTCTCGTCGTAGTGCGCCGATTCAGCCGTAGGCCACGCCGCGGTCATTACAAACCGCGGAGCCTCTGCGAGCGATGGAATGCCTCGCTTGGGCGCCGCTTCGTTCAAGTAGCCCCAAATCGATTCGGTCACAAACGGCATGATCGGGTGCAACAAACGCAGTAGCGTATCGAGTCCGTGAGCCATCACCGACTGGGTGACCCCGCGAAGCGAGTCGTCGGACAATCGCGGTTTGGCAATCTCGACATAGAAACTGCAGAATTCGTCCCAGGCAAAATCGTAAAGGATCCGCGAGGCTTCGGCAAAATGATAATGTTCGGTCGCTTCGGTCACTTGTTTGGTGACGGTGGACAATCGACTCAGCAACCAGCGGTCTTCCAGCGGCAGCGTTTTGACATCGATTTCTTGCGGCTCATAGCCTTCGAAATTCATCAACGCAAAACGGGCTGCGTTCCACAGTTTGTTGACGAAATTGCGAGCCGTTTCGAAACGTTCGCTGACCACGGCGGCACGCGGATGCGACTTGTCCTCTGTCGATTCAGCCCACTGGGTCGAGAACGTTTTCTTGCATTCCGGGCAATCCAATTTCGGCAGCGATCGATTCTTTTTGGTTTGGTCGATCAGTTTCTCGCAATGAGGACACTCGTACTGGACCGGCATCCGCACGTCTTGCGTTTCGGTCGCCAACCGCGCCAATCCGAACCGCAACGCATCGGGACCAAATTTTTCGATCACGTCGATCGGGTCGACGCCGTTCCCTTTGCTCTTGCTCATCGTTTCCCCCAATCCATCGAGGATCTTGGGGTGAATGAACACCTCGTCAAATGGGACCTTGCCGACGTTATTTAGCCCCATCAACACCATACGCGCGACCCACAACGTGATGATGTCACGCGATGTGATCAAAGTGCTGGTCGGATAAAAATACTCAAGTTCAGGCGTTTGTTCCGGCCATCCAAGCGTGCTGTGTGGCCACAGCGCCGACGAGAACCACGTGTCCAAAACATCGGGGTCACGGACGAGCCCCAATGCCTCGACTTTGGCTTCGAGTTTTGCATCATCGCTACGCAAACAAACGAACAGCGAGTGGCTGCCGTCTTCGTTTTCATCGATCCGATCAGCAATCTTGCCCGAGGCATATTCGGCAAACGCATGGATTTTTTCAGCCGCCGCCTTGGCATCCGCTTGGCTGATCCCGCCGAGCGACCAGATCGGAATTTGGTGACCCCACCACAATTGTCGGCTGACGGGCCAATCGCGTTTCTCGCTTAACCAATCGAGATAGCCTTTGCGATAACGCTCGGGGAAAATCTTGACTTGCTCGGTCGAAACAGCATCTATCGCGGATTGTGCCAATTCTTCCATCGCCACGAACCATTGGTCGGCCAAATACGGTTCGATCGGGGTCTTGCTGCGATCGCTCAGCGGCAATTCGATTTCACGGTCTTCGATCTCACCAAGCAGATCAAGGGCTTCGAGGTCCTCGACCACCTTGGCACGTGTTTTCTTGATGGACAAACCTTCATAAACGCCGGTCTCGGAGTTCATGGTTCCGTCGGCGTTTAGGATGTTGATCATCGCCAACCCAACCCGTTTGCCGACTTCATAGTCATTCGGGTCGTGCGCAGGCGTGATCTTGACGCAACCGGTTCCCATCTCGGGTTTGGCCCATTCGTCGGCCACGATTGGGATCTCGCGATTCATTAGCGGCAACATCACTTTGCGGCCATCCAACGCCATGTCACGCAGCTGGATCAACAGCGGCAGCATCGTTTGTCGACGCTCGGCCAACGATTTGATCTGCTTGTCAATTTCACTCTTTTCGCCCGCCGAAGCCGTTTCGCGTTTGGCTTTCAGCTCGGCATCAAGTTTGTCCATCGCGGCTTCGGGATCCGGATGGACCGCCACCGCGGTATCGCCAAGCATCGTTTCAGGCCGCGTGGTCGCGATTTCGATTCGCGACGGTTCGCCCGGTTTAGGATCGACGACCGGATAGAAAATGTGCCAAAAATGACCTTTCTCGGTCTTGTTGATCACTTCATCATCGCTGACGGCGGTTTGCAAATAGGTGTCCCAGTTGACCAGCCGTTTGCCGCGATAGATCCGTTTTTTGCTGAACAGGTCGAAAAAAGTAGCTCGCACCGCGGCGGCGCAGCGATCATCCAGCGTGAATCGAACTCGCTCCCAATCGCAGCTGCACCCCATCCGTTTGAGTTGGCCGAGGATCCGCTTTTCGTATTGTTCTTTCCAATCCCAGATCCGCTGGACCAACGCTTCGCGTCCGAGATCGTGACGCGTCTTGTTTTCCTGTTCCTTCAGCCGTTTTTCAACCACCGCTTGCGTCGCGATTCCCGCATGATCGGTGCCGGGCATCCACAGCGTTTCAAAACCTTGCATTCGCTTGGTGCGAATGACAATGTCTTGCAGCGTGTTGTTCAGTCCGTGTCCGAGATGCAGCGCCCCGGTCACGTTCGGTGGAGGGATCACGATCGTAAACGGTTTGCGATCAGGATTAGGTTCTGCGTGAGCGCATCGTGCGTCTTCCCAAGCGTTGGCAATGTCCGCTACCGCGTCCGAATGGTCAAATCGAGTCGGAATCGTCATGATTTTTCTAGCGTTACTTTTTTTCGGATTTGTGAAGTTTGTATTCGACGGCATCAACCAGCGCGCTCCAGCTTGCTTCGATGATGTTTTCGCTGACGCCAATGGTGCCCCATGATTCGTGCTCATCGCAGCTTTCGATGTTCACTCGGATCGATGCCTCGGTGCCACTGCTCGATTCGACCACGCGTACTTTGTAGTCGGTCAATCGCATCTCGGCGAGCATCGGGTATTCATCGGCAAGCGCCTTGCGAAGCGCGGCGTCCAAAGCGTTGATCGGTCCATGCCCTTCGGCGGCATCGAACCACAAGGTTTCGCCGACCTTGAGTTTGATGATTGCTTCGGCAAACACACTTCGCTGTTCGCTCTCGGTGCTTCGGTCGCCGGCGACCACTCGGTATTTGATCGTTTCAAAGTGGGGTGTGTAGGTCCCCGAAACGCGTTTGACTAGCAGGTCGAACGAGGCGCCTGCGTTTTCAAATTGGTAGCCTTGGTTCTCGAGACGAACGACTTCGGCCAAGATCTTGTCCATCAACTCGCGGTCGTCTTCCAAGTTGTGCTTGTTCGCCAACGCAGCGATGTTGCTGCGACCGGACAGCTCGCTCACTAAGATGCGACGTTCATTGCCGACCAAGGCGGGATCGATGTGCTCGTACGTCTTTGCGGCTTTGTTGATCGCGTGGACATGCATGCCCCCCTTGTGCGCGAATGCACTTTGCCCAACAAACGGTTGGTTGTTACGCCACTGCAGGTTGGCGGTTTCATAAACAAAACGACTCAGTTCGGTCAGCGGTTTTAGCGATCGTCCGCCCAACACGCTGTAGCCCTTCTTTTTGAGCGACAGATTTGACATCACCGTGATCAAGTCGACGTTGCCACAACGTTCACCGATGCCGTTGATCGTCCCTTGCACCTGAGTCGCGCCGGCATCGACCGCGGCGAGCGAATTGGCGACCGCCAGCTCGCAATCGTTGTGGCAATGGATACCGATTTGCACATCGTAATCCGCCAACGCCTCGATCGCCGCTGCGGTGACTTCGCGAATGCGTTCGGGCAACGTGCCGCCGTTGGTGTCACACAGACTCAACCAAGTGGCTCCGGCGGACGCCGCAGCCTTTAGCGTTTTGATCGCGTATTCAGGGTTGGCGTTGTAGCCGTCAAAGAAATGCTCGGCGTCGTAGATCAATTCCGCACTGCGCGCAAGAAATTCGCCGCTCTCGCCAATCATCGCCAAGTTTTCTTCGAGTGTAACGCGAAGCACCTCGGTGGCGTGATAGTCCCACGTTTTTCCGACCAAGGTGATGCAAGGGGTTTCGGCTTGCACTAGCGCTTTCATCCCGGGGTCGTCTTCGGCTTTCATCGATTTCCGCCGGGTCATTCCAAACGCACACACCTTGCTGTTGCCCAGGTTGCGTTTTTTGATCTCACGAAAGAACGCCACATCCTTCTCGTTCGACAGCGGGTAGCCTCCTTCGATAAAGTCGATGCCAATTTCGGCCAACCGCTCGGCAATATTTAGCTTGTCTTGAAGCGAGAAACTGACACCTTCGCCCTGAGAACCGTCTCGGAGCGTTGTGTCGTAGATCAAGATGGGTTTGGCGTTCATCGCGGTGGTGCTGGAGTTAGAAGGGAGCTGCGGGAGAGCAAAAGTCAGTTGAGGCAGATGAGTTGGAGATCAAAGTGGGGCTGAGATCGAGATCGGCAAAGGGGCAGGAGCGGTTGTCGCGGTTTCAGGTACGAAAAAACCCCCGAAGCTATGGGTGGCCTCGGGGGTAAATGTCAAAGTGGCATCTCGATTCGAGCCCTGCGCCGCAATGGATTGCGGCCAGTCCGATTCGTTCCCCGCGTTATGGCCGGCTATCAATGCCGACGACGCGGATAATCATGATTTGAATATGGGGGTGAATTGCCACGGAAATATCAGTTTCGAACAGGTTTTGAAGCACAGAGGATAGTTTTTTTGCGAACGTTGTCAATCGCCGCTATCCCGGGGTCAAACGGCGACGCCGCGTTTGGGTAAAGGAAATCAGGCTGACGATCAGAAAAATCGTACATAGCACCGTCATCGCAATGACCACTTGCATCGCCAATGAGTTCACTTGGATTCCACGGAGGACGCGGAATAGCGAGAAAAGAGCGTTGCTGCCCCCAGTCAGGGTGCCCAACAACGCGATGGTCGCCGCGATCTGCATCGCGTGTTTGCGGCGATGCGGGTTCAATCCAACCACGCCGCAAAACAGCATCGGAATGCCGAACATCATCGGACAAAATTGAGACGGCATCTTCTGCATCGTCATCATCAACGCCAACATCGTGACAGCGCAGAGCAACAGCCCAAATACGATCGCAATACGTGACATCTGTCGCCACTCCGCTCCTAGATTGTTGGCTGAGCTCCGCCGCTTCAGCTTCCGAAGGCAGAAATAGTATCGGCCGACGTTTGATTGGGCGAGGGGGGCTGTCGTCAGCCATGCAATTCGCCCATCCGAAACCAGTTCCACCGCATTGCTGATTCTACCGAATTTCCCAACGGCTTCGAAGGGTTTCCACGTTTTCACCGGCGACTGACCGGTTTAGAACGCCATCGCCGCCGTTATCCTAGCCGCCTGGGCGACGGTGACGGTTGGATGTGGACGAAGCCGAGGCTCGCGACAAAACAGCGAACGCGGCGAGGCATTTACCGGTAGCTACCTTCGCCAGAAGGTGGTGGCAATTATCGGTAGCTACCTTCGCCAGAAGGTGGGACGCGGTGTTCAGCGGCAACCATCCACTACAGATCCACGCTCTGGCGAGCGTCGCTACAGTGGCGAGCGTCGCTACAGGATGAAGGCTCACGAAATCAGCGGTCTTTCGCAGGAGAATCGGGGCCTATTGCTGCGTTCGCACCCCGTTTTTCTCGATCTTCAGCACCGGGAGTCGGCGTCCGAGATCAATTTGATTACGAATGGACTCGGGGGTCTCGTCGGCGGGCCGCGGACGCTCGGCGGGCGGGATCTCGGGAGCAACAAAATGGGATCCCTGACGGGTTCCCCGTCGCTTGAACTCTTGTTCGATCGCCAAACGGAGTGACGATTTTTCCAGGCACCATTTTGGTTCGATCAGGTAGTTTGACGGAGCATCACCGCTGACGCGTTCGACAATCACCTCGGCTGGAATCCGTTCCAAGAAATCGACCACCGTGTGGATGTATTCCTCACGCTGCATCAACACAATCTCACCGCTCTGCACTTGGTCGCCCAGGGGCGTGCCCAAAACGGCATACAGATTGTGAATTTTGACCGCGTCAAAGCCTAAGCGGCCGATTTCGGTCGCCGTTTCCATCATCATCGCATGAGTTTCGCCTGGAATTCCCAAAATCACGTGACTGCAGCATTCAAATCCGCGGCCACGGCTGCGGTCGATCGCATTGATCATGCTGGCGTGATCATGAGCCCGGTTCATCCAATCCAATCCAGCATCGTGGATCGTTTGCATCCCAAATTCGAGCGAGACATACGTTTCCCGAGCCAGTGTTTCCAGCAGTGCCAACACGCTCTCGGGCACACAATCCGGGCGGGTGCCAACCGCCAACCCGACCACGCGAGGGTCGATCGAAAGCGCCAATCGGAACACCTCTTCGAGCTGCTCGACCGGCGCGTAGGTGTTCGTTGCCGGCTGGAAATAGGCGATAAAGCCTGCGACTTTGTCGTACCGCTTGGTGACCGTCTCGATCCCGGTCGCCAATTGTTCACTGACCTGTTTCAGGCGGACTCGGCGAGACGGGCTGAACGACCGATTGTCACAAAAATTGCAACCACCGCGTGCTACCGCCCCGTCAACGTTGGGGCAGGTGAACCCCGCATCGATGCTGACGCGTTGAATTCGGCCTCCAAAACGACGACGCAACGAAGCGCCAAATGCGTTAAATGGCAGTTTTTCCGATTGCCATGCTAATCGTTCATTGAATTCGGAGTCGATCAATTTACAAACCGTTGCCATTCGTGAAAATTTGGTCAAAATGGGATTATTAATGTGAACGGGATTTCATTGCCCGTTTGGCGGGGGCGGTGATAACGACACCCGAATGTCGGTCGCCTGAAAGCCATGAACGTCATACGATAGGAATATCGAGTCGAAGCGATGGCGGATATCGCTTCGCTGGCTGCGGATTCCTCGTTTTTGTTTACTCGGACAGGAAGACACTGATCGTGGAATTTGACGACGAAATATCGAAACCTCAATTTGCTGGACCCTACGGACAACTTACCCCTTGTGGCGGGGGCGATCCCATCCCGCTTGTAAAAGAGCGATTGCTGGTGGGGCGGCGCAGCGAGTGCGATATTCAATTGAAGTTCGCCAATGTTTCAAGCCAGCACTGCCGGTTGACTCTCGAGCACGGTTATTGGTTCATTCGGGACCTGAACAGCCGGAACGGATTGAAGGTCGATGGTCGCCCCGTCCAGCGTAAGCGTATCGACCCCAACAGCAAAGTGTCCATCGCACGCCACGAGTATCTCATTGAATATGAGCCGCAGTTGCTCGGCGCCTTCGGGCCTCCGCCTGCGGACGACGATTACATGGAAGACTTGATGAAGAGCTCTTTGATGGACCGCGCGGGATTGTCCCGCCGCGATTCAAAGAAGCCCTCTTCAAACCAAGGCTGAAGCGGTTAAGTTTAGCGGTTCTTGGTTCCATCCAGGGTCCTGTGGAAGACAATTCTGCGAGATTCTGGATGGGGATTACGTCCCGCTTCCCACCGTTTGATAAAGCACCTGCCCCCATGACTCGATTGGCTCATCACGTTTTTTTCACTTTGAAAGACCGCAGCGACGAAGCGGTTCAATCGCTCGTTGAAGCTTGTGAAAAGTATCTCAACAACCACGACGGCCTCGTCGATTTCGCCGTGGGAACGCGTGAAAAAGAGCTCGCTCGTCCGGTCAACCACGATTTCGATGTTTCGCTGCACACCGTTTTCGCCGATCGTGCGGCGCATGATGCTTACCAAACCGCTGAGCGTCATCTGCAGTTCATCGCGGAAAATAAAGAGAGCTGGGCCGAAGTGAAGGTCTGCGACAGCAACCTTCGCTAGAGAATCGCGTCACTGCCGATGGTGTCATTGCCAATCGGTTGGATCGATCCGGTAATACTTCTTTAGCAGCCCGAACAACTCGGGGTGCCGATTCTGCATCGGCCGAGGCCGCTCGAAAAAGCATTCGCTGGCGACGGCAAAGAACTCGGCTTCGTTGGTCGCACCGTACGGATCCAATAGCGTTCTTCGGCCTGCATCGACGTCGTGAACCAATTGCTGGAATTCTTGTCCGGCAATCTCGTTCCAAGCCGTTTGGTCGGCGGAATGGGCAAACGAAATCGAACCGCCCATCTCGCCATCAAGCCCATCCAAGTGATGGGCGAATTCGTGAATCACGACGTTGCGGCCATCGTCGTGATCGGCTGCTAACAAGACTTCGGGCCACGACAAAATCACCCCGCCATTGTCCCACGCTTCGCCGACGGTGTGCTCCAGTACGCCATCGTGGTTGCGAACCATCACGTCGGGGTAAACGAGAATCGTCGTCACCCCGTCGAAATAATAGTCTCCGGAACGAAGCAGGATGAACGCCGCATGTCCCGCGATCGTCGTCTTCATCTCAGCCGAGACTTCGAGCCCGTCGCAGCCTTCCCAGCGGCGTTCGGCGATCAAAATCCGAACGCAATCGAGAATCCGCTGTTGCAGCTCGGGCGGCAAATGGTTGAAGGCGGGAACGTTCTGTTTCAGGATTCGCAGTTGCGGTTCCGGTAACGCAACCGCCAACCACCTTCGTCGACGACGGTTGCGAAAAAAGGACCACATTACTTTTGATTGACCTCGACGCCAAAGGAGGTCAGTTCGGCGGTTTGGGCTTCAAGCTTTTTGGCGTCAATCGGGTTTTCACCGAGGTAAACCCGCAGAAACGGAGCGAACCGACGTTCCCCCTGAAAATCCTTGCGACACATCTCCACCAGTGGCGAGAGATCGGCGATCTTGTTTCGCAACAAGATCAGTAGACTCAATTCTCGCAACCCTGTGATCGGTTCAAGCGAGCTGATTTGGTTGCCAGCGATGTCCAGCGTCGACAGCCATCCGAGATTGCGAACCGGTTCCAAATCGGTCAGTTGGTTCTCCGAGACATCCAGCGACCAGATTTTGCTGAGATTTTTGATCCCGTCGATCGAGGTCAATGGGTTGTTAGCCAAATACAATGTCCGCAAATTGCTCATCGCTTCCAACGGCGATGTGTCGCTGACGCTGTTGCCCGATAAATCCAAAAGCTGCATCGCGGTCAATCCCGCCAGCGGTTTGAGGTCGGTGATTTGGTTGTTTGCCAGCGTCACCGACTGCAATCGTTTCAATTCCGCGATCGGCGTCAGATCGGTGATTTCGTTGTCCGCCAAATCGATCAGCATCAACGCATGACAATGCTCTAGCCCATCGAGGCTTTTGATCTTCTTTCCCTTGCCAACAACACGAGAGATGTTAGCGACATCTTCTTTGGTGATCGCTTCGTTGTTATTGCGTTTGGCGAAGACTTCGGCCCGCACGGCGGCTTCGAGTGCGGGGTCGGGAAATAAAGAAGGGGCCGGTTTAGCGGCTGCCTCTTTTGCTGCGGTTTCTTTTGCAGCATTCTGCTTGGCAGCGGCTTCCTTGTCTTCACCACGAACGGCAGTGGCCGGAAGGGCAATCAACAGCGTGAGCAGAAAAGCAGCGGTGGCATTCAAGACTGGCATGCGAACGTCTCTCCAGTACAGCAGGTGGGACCTGGTCAGCAAGCGGTTTCTCGCGTCGCAGGTGTGGATGGGACAAAACAGGAATGGTTGCCCATTCTAGTCCATTTCCCGCCGTGTTCCCATATCGCAGTGAAAGACGTGTCCCCAGGCGTGGGGGGCGGGGGCGGTCGGTGGTCAGTTGCAGCCTTGCCACCCCGCTGGCTTTCCGTCTGTCCTACCCCACCCGACAGCACGGAAGCCATTGATCACTTTGCCGATCGCAACACGCCGCCATCGGCAAACGTGTTTCCTGATACGAGCCGCTCTAGCCAAACAAACGCTCGTGTGGATCGGTCAAGCCGTCGGCGAGTCGTCGCAGTGCTTCGGTTTCGATCTGCCGAACACGTTCGCGGGTCAGTCCCAATTCGGCACCGATTTCTTTCAGTGTCTTGGGCTCGCAGCCGCCAAGTCCAAAACGCAGTTTCAAAACGGTGGCTTCACGCTCTTCGAGATCTCCGAGCAATTCCATTGCATGACGCAGGATGTCATGGTCAAGCATCTCTTCGTCCGGAGCCTTCAAGCGTTCGTCCATCACCATGTCGCCAAGAGACCAACCGGCTTCGGTTTGGTCGCTCTGGGGCGTACTGTTGCTGATGCGGATCGCTTTGCGAATGATCGGCAGCTTCTTTTTCGGAAGTCCCAACAATCGAGCAATCTCTTCGTTCGATGGCGTACGACCAAGCTCTTCGCTTAATCGCGCCGTCGCTCGTCGCCATTTGCTCAACAGCTCGACCATGTACGCAGGAATGCGAATGGTCTTGGCGCTGTTGATCAACGCGCGTTTGATCGATTGTTTGATCCAGTAGCTTGCGTAGGTACTGAAGCGAGTTCCCATCGTCGGGTCGAACCCTTCGACGGCTCGCAACAGTCCGAGGTTGCCCTCTTCGATCAAATCCTGCAGCCCCAGCCCTTTGCCGGTGTAACCGCGAGCGATGTTGACGACCAAACGCAGATTGGCGCGAACCATACGGTCGCGAGCCAACGCGTCGCCTTGAGCAATGCGTGCTGCGAGTTCGGTTTCGTCATCGGCGGATAACAACGCCGTTTCGTTGATCTCACGCAAATAAGTTTCCAATGGCGATTGAGCCGCATTGCTGCGAGGCATCGCTCGTTTGGACGGACGAATACGAGATTCCGCAAGTTCGGTATCAACTTCGGACTCGAGGTCGCTTGAAAGTTCTTCGATTTGTGACATGGATTACTCGGACGCTAGTGGTCGAACATCGTCTTTCGTCCATCACGTTGTCTGCTCGAATTCGTCGCCGCGCCGATTGCGATGTGGCGGTGATCCGGAAATTCGTCAAACAAGGGGAGGAAAACGTGACGCGAAAGACACATTCGAAGGGGTGGAGGTCAGGTGAACAATGCTAGCATCGGCAAGTTCTCGACTCTGACTCCACTTTCCAGAAAAGCGGACAAGTGTTTCCGATTATTCCGATTAGGCAGGCCTCTTGGGCTGCCCAAAGATTGCCGAACACGGCGGAATTGGACGGTTACGCAAAACCGTCAGGGGGACGTCAGCGGCGCGTCGTCGGTGAAAAGGATTGCCAAAACTTCAAAATGACCGAAGTTTTCAGGGGCGAAGGACGCGTGTACGACATGCAGCCCCACAGCGGCGTTGGCTCTTCGCCACGATCGTGGCTCGCGACCATTTCGTCCTCGTTCGCTCGACGCGATGATTTGCCGGTCGGCAGCCTGTTCGCTTGTCGATTGCTGATTGCAGATCGAAGCCCGCGAAGCCGTGTTTCCGGTCACCCAAGAGAGTCCAAAAGAAAACGCCGCCGGACCACAATCCGGCGGCGTTTCAAAATTCAAGTCAGCTTGAAGCCGCGTTGACTTCGCTCTGACGCGAACGATTTATTGCTTCGCAGTACCTTTTTATTGTTTTGCAGTACCTCTGAAGCTTTCGTTGCCAATTCCGATGATTCCAACGGCAACGCGTGGGCCGGCATCGCCCGACGGTTGGCTCTTGAGGTCATCTTTGCCAGCGTGCACCACAAACGATCGCCCCAAGATAAAGTGCAACGCGGTGTCCTTGGTGGTCACATTGACCGTGGCAACCCCTTGGTCATCCGCAAGAATGTTTCCGAGGTCGCCAGCGTGACTGTGAGCTCCGGGGGCGCCATGATCATGACCGGCCGGATTGAAGTGACCGCCCGCTGAGGTGCCGTCCGCTGCGCGGCGATCGCCGAACTCGTGGATGTGGAAGCCGTGCTCGCCCGGCGTCAGATTGCGGACTTTGCCAGTGATCACAAGCTCGTCGCCCTTCTGCATCAATCGCAGCGTGCCACGTGCCTTGTTGTCCTTGGTCGGCATCAAGACACAAACGCCAAACGTAGGCAGTTCGGCGTGTGCATGATCATGCGAATGCTTGTCATCTGCTGCGTTTGCAACAGGAGCAACAAACCATGCGGCGAGCGCAACCAGTGCCATTGTTTTCATAATACCCAGTTTCATCGATCGTCTCTCGTTGTAGGGGGGAATGGTGAAGGAGCAATTGTGTTAACTTTTTCTAAGTTAGCGATTGTACACATTCTGGGAATGTAAGTCGTTTACCCAAATCATGTTTTTTGAAAACGACACGTACTCGCATCCGCCGCAAAGGTCGTTCCGATTATGCAGCGGTTTCGTTGAATTTCGTTGAAAAGTTAGTTGGATTCTCATTTGGATGGGGTTCGTGTCATTCGCCAAGGCTGCTCAGCACGTTGGGATGTCACACACTGTCGGATGGCAACCGCTTTTGGCGGTCGATTGTGTTGTGGTTTCGATTGGCCCACCGACCTCCCCTCGCTTGCACCCGATTGAATGGCCAACACGATGGGGTGCGGTGGAGTAGTCGCAAACGCAAATCTAGCGGTCATGGCGGGATGCGACCGTGGATTGTCCTCACCTGCGGCAACGAGTATTGTTCGCTTGTCATCCCTGATTCTCCGCTGGCTGCTCCGGCGTGCCGCGGACCGTTTTGCTCTCTTGTTACGTGAAGTTCGATGCTGATTGATTGCCATCATCATTTGTGGAAATATTCCGCCGCCCAATACGGATGGATTTCGGACGAAATGTCCCGATTGAAGCAAGATTTTTGGACGGACGAGCTGCGACAAATTTCCAGCGAATCCGAGGTCACTGGTTTCGTCTCGGTCCAAGCCCGTCAATCGTTAGAAGAAACCGATGACCTGCTTCAGTTCGCCGCCACCGAGCCACTCGTCCGCGGCGTCGTCGGCTGGGTACCGCTTGCCACCGAGCAGATCGAAGCGTCTTTGGATCGCTATGCCGATGCCGAAAAGCTGAAAGGAGTACGGCATGTGGTCCAAGATGAACCGGATGACCGCTTCCTGCTTCGCCGCGATTTCAATCGCGGCGTTTCACTGCTAAAGGATTGCGGTTTGGTCTACGACATCTTGATCTTTGCTCGTCAATTGCCCGCCGCCGTTGAATTTGTCCGGCAACATCCCGATCAAGTATTCGTGCTGGACCACGTCGCGAAACCGACGATCAAGAAATCCGAGTTTGATCATCAATGGGAAACTCATTTTCGCGAGTTGGCGCGGTGCGAAAATGTCGCTTGCAAATTTTCGGGCATCGTTACCGAGGTTCGTGATGCTACATGGGACATTGAAACGCTGCGGCCCTATTGGGACGTCGCGTTGGAATCATTCGGTCCGAAACGATTGATGTATGCGAGCGATTGGCCTGTTTGCTTGTTGGCTAGCGAGTATTCACGCTGGTTGGGCGTGGTACAGGAATTGGCGAGCGAATTGTCGCAAGACGAGCAGGACGATTTCTTTGCCAACAATGCGGTCCGTCAATACAAGCTGTAACGCTAGTCCGCTGCAATCGCAGCCGCCGGCGGTAGCCAAAACCATTTCCCCATCATTTTGTACGGACGATTCCTGACCATGCGTGCCATCCAAATCTCGGAACTTAAGACTTTAAAGCAAGTGGACATCGCTGAACCCGCTGCTCCCGCCGCGGGCCAAGTGCTTGTTCGCACGCATCGCATGGGCGTTTGCGGAACCGACATCAGTTGTTATCTGGGCAAGTTTCCGTTTTTTGATTTTCCACGAATCCCCGGCCACGAACTGGGTGTGGAAGTCGTGTCGGTCGGTGATGGCGTTGCCCATGTCAAAGCCGGAGATCGCTGCAGCATCGAACCGTACATGAATTGCGGGGAATGTTACGCTTGTCGCCGCGGCGCCATCAATTGTTGCCAAAATCTAAAGGTGATTGGGGTGATGATGGATGGAGGACTATGTGAATCGTTTTTGGTCCGTGCGGATAAATTGCATCCATCGGCCAAGCTGACCTACGATCAATTGGCGCTGGTGGAAACGTTGGCCATTGGATGTCACGCCAACGATCGAGGTGCTCCGGAAAACGGCGACCACGCATTGATCATTGGGATGGGCCCGATCGGATTGGCGACACTCGAGTTTGCTCGGTTGACCGATGCAACCATTAGTGTGATGGACATGAACCCTGCGCGACTCGATTTCGTCCGTCAAAACTATGGCATCGAAAACACCGTGCTGTTCAAAGCCGATGGCAGCGAAATCGAGCGAATGAAAGAGATTACCGGCGGTGACATGTACCAAGTGATCACTGATGCCACCGGCAACAAACATTCAATGTCCGGGGCGCTGCAGTATTTGGCGCCAACCGGACGGCTTGTCTACGTCGGCATCACCACCGACGAATTGAGTTTCAAGCATCCGGTGATGCATCGCCCCGAGGCGACGATCCTGGCTTCCCGAAATGCCTTGCCGCCCGATTTCACCCGAATCATCGGTTTGATCGAAGACGGCACGATCAACACCGATCCTTGGATCACCCACCGCACCAGCTTTGATGGGGTAATGGATGAATTTGAATCCTTCACCAAGCCCGAAACCGGGGTGATCAAAGCGATCATCGAAGTGGTTTAGTGCGGAAAACGAAAAGGGAATCATCGCGATCGCCACCCCCTCTTTCGCATTGAAGCTCGATCGAATCGACCGTAACCGTTCATTGGTTCAGCGATCGGCGTCGTGGATCTCGCGAGAAATCCCTGTTTGCGCTGACGGAGGGTGATTGTGTTGGAACTCGGGCGAGTTCTGCGGCATAATGGCTGCGGGACGATTCTCTTGTCCCGATTCTTCAAGCTCTG
Source organism: Novipirellula caenicola (assembly GCF_039545035.1). Taxonomy (NCBI): domain Bacteria; kingdom Pseudomonadati; phylum Planctomycetota; class Planctomycetia; order Pirellulales; family Pirellulaceae; genus Novipirellula; species Novipirellula caenicola. The sequence goes on along the minus strand of NZ_BAABRO010000002.1, from coordinate 569,052 downwards.
CCCCTTCGCCAACGCTTCATTAGGTTGACTCGCATGAACCCCTTCAACTACTTCACGCGTCGAGCAGTCATGCTGTTCGGCATCTTAGCTTGGACTCTGGTCATTGCCGGTTCGGGCGAAGCGAAGCAGCCCAATGTGCTCTTCATCTGTGTCGATGACCTCAATCACTGGGTGGGGTACACCGGACGCAACCCGCAATGCAAAACTCCTAATATTGATCGCCTTTCCGCGATGGGTGTCTCGTTTACCAATGCCCACTGCGCCGCGCCCGCGTGCGGACCTTCGCGTGCGTCATTGTGGTCTGGTATTCGTCCGCACAGCTCGGGCTGTTACGTCAACGGTGATCCTTGGAAGCGGCACATTGCCGAGGGGCTGAATTTGAACGCGCACTTCAAGAAGAATGGCTACTACACGGCCGCGATGGGCAAGACCTATCACTCCAGCGCCGGCGGGCTGGCAACCGTCTATGCCTCGGAGTGGGACGAGTATCCTCCGGTGCACAGCGAGAACAGCGCTGGCCGCAGTCCTAGCAAATACGAAGGCTTCCACCAGCCGCTTGGACTTGACCTGCAAGACAAGGACCTTGCCGATTGGCACACCGTCGATTTCTGTATCGATCGCATGAAACAAAAACGGGACAAGCCGTTCTTCATCGCCTGCGGGTTGATCAAACCGCATCTGCCGTGGGCCGTCCCTCGCAAATATTACGACATGTACCCGCGTGACGAGGTTCAACTGCCGCCGCACCGCGAAGACGATTTAGCGGATCTTCCCAAAGCCGGTGTGAAGATGGCGGGGCCCGAAAAGGACCACGCAAAATTTTTGAAGTCGGGGCGTTGGAAAGACGCGGTTCAGTCCTATTTGGCAACGATCGCGTACGTTGACATGAACGTCGGCCGATTGCTGGATGCTTATCAAGACAGTCCCGAACGCGATAACACGATCATTGTGTTTTGGGGCGACCATGGTTGGCACCTCGGCGAAAAACAACACTGGCGGAAATTTGCATTGTGGGAAGAAGCCACTCGAACCCCTTTTATCTGGGTTGCACCCGGGGTCACCCAGCCTGGGACGCTTTGCGACCGCCCCGTCGATTTCATGAGCGTCTATCCGACACTTTGCGAGCTCGCAGGGCTCGAATCTCCCAACCACCTGGAGGGCAAAAGCATCGTGGGGCTACTTGAAAATCCTGCGTCCAAGTGGGACGGAGTTGCGTTAACGACCCACGGTTACCTCAATCATGCGATCCGCGATCAACGCTACCGTTACATTCGTTATGCGGACGGTTCAGAAGAGCTTTATGACCACCAAAATGATCCGTACGAATATACGAATCTCGCCGGAAACATCGAGTTCGCAGCGGTCAAGAAAAGGCTCGCCGCTCATGTGCCTTCGCAAAACGAGCCGCCCACGAAGCCCGCAGCGGCAAAGAAGGCAAATGCGGAAAAGAAGAAAGCCAAACGGCAATGAGATCGGTTGAATGCGAGTGCCATCGCAGTGGCAGGACGGATCAGCTTCCCTAGTGCGATTCACCGCTCAGCGCCCGTTGCAATCTAGCTTGGGTAACGCGCCGCTATCGAAAACATTCGTTCGGGGTCAAAGTCGATGGCATTGACCATGCGTCTGAAACGATTTGCCCCCGGCTACGTATTTTGAGTTTGCGCGATTGTCTTTAGGGGCAAAGCCCCGGACGTTTACCTAGCCCAGTCCAACGGGCTGGGACCAAGGAAACCAATGAATGGAAGGGCTAACGGCCCGGCCGTTTGTTCGGACTTAATGAGGGCGGCTAGGCAAATTGCTGGGCCGTTGGCCCGAAGAACGTCTAAACGCGCAACTTCAAAACTGACGCGTCGGGTTGGGACTTGCTGGGAAAAACGACAATGACGCAGCGTCAACAATTGTTGCGTGTGAATTGGTGGCTTCCGCAGCGGGCAAGCCAAAGCGGCCTGAGGATCAAGGGTCCGCAAGCAGCGAGCGGTACAATTCCGCCTCTTCCTCTGGCATCGTTTTTAACAGCGGCCGCATGGTGTAGTTTCCGTGCATCTTGCCATCCCGCATGAACATCCAATCGGAGATCTCGGTTTTCTTTACCGTCCATGATTGGCCGATCTCGACGTTGCTCACAACGCCGGGGTCGTTGTTAATCGTGCCCTTGAATTCGCCGTTTTGAAACGAGACGTCGGTCAGCCAAAAATGTTCGGTTTCCCCTGCGTCCTCGATCGGGGCTTTGACCGCATGGTCCGTCCCGGTTGGTTGCGAGAGCTCGCTGATAAATGAATCGACCTCGGCACGCGCACGCGAGATCGCCGTGTCCATTTCCTGTTCGTCGTAGCCGGATGTTACAAGTGTCTCTGGAGTGGTTTTGCCGCATCCACTGATTGCAAACAAGAGAATCAGGACGAGGCTTGAGCAATGTCTCATGAATGGGTTCCTGGTGAACAGTGGGCATAACGCGGGCGGAGTGAATGTGTCTGCGGCAACGTCAGGCACCTGAGTTGGGTTTAGGTTGGGTTGGGCGGCGGTTTAGTTACGCGGTTTAGTTACAACGCGAAGCAGTATACCCGAAGAACCACTAGCGCGAGAGGTGACGATGCCTGTAGCTGAAAGCGACGAGGGTGGTTTCCCCAAAACCATCGACTTTGGCACCGAACCGTTGGATTTTTACAGCGGAGCGGCGCAAGCCGCCCGGTCAACATCGAACGATTTACTCACCGCAACCCGGCGAAGCTGCATCCTGGATAGCGACTAGGATCTTCGGTGTCTGCCGCGGCGTTGTCGGCCGCGTCAAGATTCCTAGTGAGCTTGCCTTGCCGGTCGATGAGTGATCGCATTTTTGCTGGGATTGTCCCTGACTCACGCCTGCCATCGATTGGAAGCCGCCGGATCGGAAGTATCGCAGTCCGCTGCGTTTGCTATCGTCGCAAAAGGAGGGCAGGCAAGCGGAGGCGAAAAAAAACAGCGAAAGCCATTCAGCGTGGCTAGCCCGGTTCGCCCTCAATAACTTGGCTTCGCCCGGCAAAATGCTGGCCGTTGTGCCCACCTCTGGCGTCCTTTTTGCCTATTTGGCTTGACAATTTGGCTGTTTTAAACGATTGTTTAAAACAGTTGTTTAATAATACAGGTTGAGGGTGCAAACTTGTCTGAAATCAATTCGGCGGATCCGCCGCTGGATGTGGCGACCGATACTCGCACGCGGCTGTTGATGGCCGCCGGAGCCGTTTTCGCCAATCGCGGCTTCAATCGAGCGACCGTGCGTGAAATCTGCGGCGAAGCGAGCGTCAATATTGCCTCGGTGGGATACTACTTTGGCGACAAACTGGGGCTGTATCGTGAGGTGATGGAGTACGTTCGCCAGTCGCGTGAGCATGCGTTTCCGGTCCCGCCATGTCTCGGTGACGATCCTCGCTACGACCTGTATTGTCTGGTCCACACGCTGCTTTCGCGGATGTTGACCGACGACGAAGGGGGCTGGGAAACCGAGCTGTTTCTGCGCGAAATGCAGAATCCGACAGCGGTATTTTGCGAGATGGTTAATGACTGTTTCCGCCCAATCTTTGATCAGATTCGCAGTGCGGTGTCATCGATTCTTGACCAACCGGTGCCGCAGCACGTGATCGACCAACTAGCGCTTAGTGCGGTCGGTCAATGTCTCTATTACCGAGTCAGCAGCGGTGTGGTGAAGATTTTGATTCCCGAGTCCGAGCGTGACAAGCATTACGATGTTCGCTCGCTCAGCCACCACATCACGGCGGTAATCCTAGCGGCGGCGCAACATGCCGCCTTGGTGGACCACAAGTCGCAGCTCACTGAGTTAGTCGAGACACTTGCCAAACCCATCGAAAAGAACCAATAGAACGTCGTTTTCACCCAATATTCATCATGACTTCTCCTGCTGTTACTAACCATAGCGACGCGACTTTACCACCGTCGTCCGAAGCGTCGCGATCGATCGACGCGGGACATTCGCCGGATCCTTCCGTTTCATCCATGAATCCTGACCCCACATCCCCTCCGGCCACCCGGCACGTTTTTACGCCGTCGTGGTTCCTGTTCAATCTGATCATCCCCATTGCGATTGTGGTGGTCGCCGTGGCGACGGTGATCGCACTTGGCAAGGTGGCTCCGTCGCAGCGTCCGCCTGCTGATGCAAGCTATGCGGGACGCATGAAGGCGTTGACGCCGGTGCGGACCGAGCGCGTCAAAGCGTTGAGCGATTTCGGTCGGCAATTGCAGTTGCAGGTCGATGGCACCGTCGTTCCGTATCGCGAAGTGCGACTTGCGACGGAAGTCGCTGGGAAAATCATCTTCAAATCGGACCAATGCGAAGCGGGGGCGTTTGTCAAAAAAGGCGATTTGCTGATGCGGATCGATCCGACCGATTATGAACTTGAAGTCACTCGTTTGACCCGGCTGAAAGAACAAGAGTACGAGGCGCTCGGCGAAGTCGATCAGGAGATGGCGAACACCAAACGGTTGATCGAAGTCGCAATCCAAGACGAAACGTTGCAACAGCGCGAAGTGCAGCGGTTACAGTCGCTGCCGGGCGGTTTTGCCAGCGAGGGCGAAATCGATAAAGCGAGACGGGCGGTATTGCAATCGACGCAGCAGCGTGTTGGCTACGAAAACCAGCTTGAATTGCTTCGCAAACGTCGCGCTCGATTGGAAGCTTCCGAGCGGCTTGCCAGCGCTCAATTGGAAACCGCTCGTGTCAATTTGGAGCGAACCGAAATCCGATCTCCGATCGATGGAGTGATCGTTAACGAAGATGCCGAACTGAACACCTTTGTGGCTCGTGGCAATCCGATTGTGACGATCGAAGACACCACCAAAGTCGAAGTGGCCACCAATTTGCGAATGGATCAACTGTATTGGGTGCTTGATCAAGCCGATCGATCCGCCACACCGGGCAATGCCCAAGGACGCGGGTACGATCTTCCCGAAACCCCTGCGATTGTCGAGTTTGAAATCTCCGGTCGCGAGGGCAAGGTCTATCGTTGGGACGGGCGACTGTTGAGCTATGACGGCATCGGTCTTGATCCCACGACGCGAACCGTTCCCGTCCGTATTTTGGTCGACAATCCTAGCGCGTTCGAAACCGAGGACGATTCGTCGTCCTTGTCCGGGCCGTCGACATTGGTGCGAGGCATGTACGTGACCGTCAAGCTGCTGATCGAGCCGCGGACGCCATTGGTGGTCATTCCCGCAGCGGCGATGAAACCTGGCAACCGTGCCTGGGAATTTGTCCCCGACGAAACGGTACTCGAGGTTGCAGCGCAATCGTCGCTGCCGGGGGATCCAGCGCCGGCGACGACCTTGGTGTCGCAGTCCGAAAACGAATCCACGCTGGGATCGTCACCGGAATCGACTTCGGTGCAACCGCAAACACCCGATGAAACGTCCGACGAAGACAAAACCGATGGATTTGATCCGGCGGCATGGCAGGCGGGCCGAATCGTCAATCGCGATTCGATTTTCCCCGTCGATTCATTGTCGGTCGCCGGTGAGTTTGCCGAGTCCGATCAAGACAATCCGCTGCAAAATGGCGATAAGAAGTGGTGGGTATGTGAGGTCAAGGATCAACGAATGAAAGCAGGCGCGTACGTGGTCGTATCGCCGGTGGGTACGGTCGAAGGCGATACGATGCCTGCCCGCATGCGGACCATGGACGCATCGGGAATCGCAGCCGAAGCGTCCTCGACAACAACGCATGTATCGGCGGACTCGCGATTTGACGTGACCAAGGAGACCGCCAAGTGAAACGGTTTATTGGTTGGGCGATCCGAAATTCGCCAGGCATGAACGTCTTGATGTTGGCGCTGATGTTAGTCGGCGGGATTTCGCTTTGGAAAATGCGTCGGGAAGTTTTTCCCGAATTCGAACTCGAAGTCGTGATGGTCACGGTCCCCTACCCCGGTGCGACTCCGCAGGACACCGAAGAGGCGATCTGTCAAAAGATCGAAGAGGCGATTCGCGCCATCGATGGGATCAAAAAGGTCACGTCGATTGCTCAAGAAGGTTCGGGCTACGTGTTGGCGGAACTGCGCAGCGACGTCAAAGACGTGCAGAAGGTGATGTCCGAGATCGACCGCGAAGTCAATCGGATTCCTAGCTTTCCCGTGTTGGCCGAAGATCCACAGATTCAACAGATCACATTTCGCGAAGCCGCGATTCGTGTCGGCGTCGTCGGTCCCGATGACCGGTCTCGCGAAGCCGAATTGCGATTGCGTGAGGTAGCCGAAGAGGTTCGCGATGATCTGCTGCAAATCAACGCGGTCTCGTCCGCATCGATCATGGGGTCACGCGATTACCAAATTGATGTCGAGATTCCCGAGGCGACGCTGCGAAGCTATGGGCTGACGCTCAGCCAAGTGGCGTCGATCTTGCAAGCCAGGAACGTCGAATTGCCCGGTGGATTGCTTAAATCCGAAGGTCAAGAAGTTTTGCTGCGTGCAAAAAACAAAGGGCGTATCGGCGAAGAAATCGCCAAGCTTCCACTCGTCACTCAGGCCAACGGAGTCGTGTTGACGGTAGCCGATCTTGGTGTGGTCAAAGACGAATTCGCTGACGTAACGGCCACCGGTGAAATCAATGGCGAACCGGCCATGGTCGTGAATGTCGAACGCACCAAGAGCGAGGACTTGTTGGCGTTGGTCGACGCGGTTTACGAATACGTGGACGTAAAAGAGCTTCCCGAGGGCTATCGATTCGAAATTTGGGGCGACAGCAGCAAGGACGTGCGAGACCGTCTTTCGCTGTTGCTGCGAAACGGTGCACAGGGCTTGTTTCTTGTGTTCTTGGTACTCGCGTTGTTTCTTGAGATCCGTTTGGCCGTCTGGGTTGCCCTCGGTATTCCGATTTCAATTCTTGGCGCCGGCGCGATGTTGTCTTGGGGGGATCAGACCCTCAATATGCTAAGTCTGTTTTCGTTTCTGGTCGCATTGGGCATCGTTGTGGATGATGCGATTGTGATCGGCGAAAATATTTATTCGCACCAGCAGATGGGCAAATCGCTGCTCGATGCGGCGATCGACGGGGCCACCGAGGTTTTGCCCAGTGTGGCGGCATCGGTAACGACCACCGTGATCGCGTTTTCGCCGATGTTTTTCGTGTCGGGCGTGATGGGGAAATTCATGGCGGTGATTCCCTTTGCCGTGATCGCGATGCTGTTGATCTCGCTGTGGGAAAGCACGTTTGTATTGCCTTGTCACTTGGCTCATCGACATCACGGCGTTTTTCGCCTGATTTCGATCGTGATGTATCCGCTGCGACCGTTTGGATTGTTGTTGGGATGGGCCAGTGTGCGAGCGACCCAGGGCATGGATTGGGTTTGTACCCGGTTTTATGTTCCCACGTTGAAATTCAGTTTGCGACATCCTCCGTTCATGATCGCGGTCGCGGTTGCGATGTTCTTGATCACGATCGGAATGGTGCGAGGCGGAATCGTCAAAAGTATTTTGTTCCCGAAATCGGATAACAACTTCTTGCAAGCGACGATCGTGTTTCCCGACGGCACCTCAGCCTCGGAAACCGATCGGGCGACTCGCACAATGGAAGAAGCGATCCGTCGTGTCAGTATCCGCGTGGCGGAAGATCGGGCCGCAGAAACGGGCGTTCCTGTTGATGAAATCTACCCGCTGACCGACGGTAAGGTGACCGGGCCAGTCCGGTTGACCTATCGCGAGAACGGAAAGATCACCAATACCCAAGGCCCGATGGGCGGAAACGGGGGCGGTGGTAGCCATCTCGGACAGGTCTTTGTCGAACTGTTTGATACCGAAATTCGCGATATCCATAGCGATCAACTGCTAGCGATGTGGCGTGAGGAGGTGGGCGAGTTCGCAGGGGCCGAGAAAGTCACATACGGCTCGGTCGGCGTCGGACCGAGCGGCAAACCGATCGAATTCAAACTGCTTGCCCAAAGCGAAAACGTCGACCAATTGTTGGCCGCGACCGAAGCGATCAAAACTCGCCTGGCTGATTTCACTGGCGTCTATGATATCGCCGATGACAACACCCCAGGCAAATGGGAGTTCCAGTTCAAAGTCAAGGATCGAGCGCTCGCCACCGGCGTAACGCCGATGGATTTGGGGGATACCGTTCGCAATGCTTACTTCGGAGCCGAAGTGATGCGATTGCAGCGAGGACGTCATGAAGTCAAGTTGATGGTCCGGCATCCCGAAGACGAACGTAACAGTTTGGTCAATTTTCGCGAAATCCGTGTGCGTACCGCCGATGGAAAACAGAGCCCGATCACGGAATTGGCGGATGTGGAATTGAAGCGAGGATTTTCGGAAATCAACCGGGTCGACCAGATGCGTTCGGTAACCGTATCCGCCGACTTGGATGAAATAACGGCCAATGCCGATTTGATCATTGGTGAACTGCAAACGGATTACGTGCCGCAGTTGTTGAAACAATACCCCGCGGTATCGCTGCGATGGGAAGGGCAACGCGAACAGAGCAACGAGTCGGTGGGCAGTTTGATGGTCGGATTTGCGATCGCAATCGTGTGCATGTTTGTTTTGTTGGTGCTGCAGTTCCGCAGTTACGTCCAGCCGCTATTGATTTTGGCCATCGTCCCGTTTGGAATGATCGGTGCGGTGTGGGGACACGCGGTGCTCGGATTGCCGTTAACGTTGTTCAGCATGTTTGGACTCGTGGCATTGGCGGGAGTCGTGGTGAACGATTCGATCGTCTTGATCGACTTTATCAATTCACGAGTCCGCGCCGGGGTTCCGCCTCGTGTGGCACTGATCGAATCAGGTGAACGACGTTTCCGTCCGATCATGTTGACTAGCTTGACGACGATCGCAGGACTGTTGCCATTGTTAACCGAAAAGTCGTTCCAGGCACAATTGTTGATTCCGATGGCCGCCAGTTTGGCGTTCGGATTGATGTTGGCCACATCGCTCGTCCTGTTGTTGATCCCGGTGTTTTATCTGATCTATATCTGGGTCATCGAACACCTGGGTTTTTCCGTCACCGAAGATGAGTGACCACCGCATTTCAGCCGGTCAAAGCTAAATCGATCGTGGGCCGGATTGCAGCGAAGCGAAGATCCGGTAGTAGGCGGATTTGGGCGGGCAACACAGTGCAACTGTAACGCTCGCAGCATCAAGGCGGGTCATAGCCGCCTGGGTTCCAGGGATGGCAACGCAGAATACGCCACACCGCTTTGATGCTGCCTCGCAGCACCCCGTATTTGCGGATCGCTTCGATCGCATACTGGCTGCACGTGGGCGTAAAACGACAATTGGGACCTATCATCGGGCTGATCGCCATCTGATAAAAACGGATGGGAGCAAGCACGATCACGATGATCCAGCGGTGAATCGTTTTGAACATGCCTAGGTCTTGGTTTGCGCAACCGCAGATTCGCTGCGACCATCTCGGATATGAATCAACGCGGCGATGCTAACGACCGCAATCACGGCGGGCAGGATGAAAATCGAATAACCGGTTTTTAGGGTTTGCACGGAATCATAGTTCGTCGCTTCCGCAACCAGGATCGCGGTGTAGGCTGCAAACAACATCAGCATCACGGCGCCTTCGAACCGTGACACGGTCGAGCGGCTGATGAAAATAGGCCAACAGATCAGCGCGATCATCGCCATCACGGCCAGATCAAACCACAACACCGATGTCGTTACCGGCACGCCGGCGGGGGACAATACCGCCGCCGCTGGCAATACGATCATCAAATTAAACATGTTGCTGCCCACAGCGTTTCCGACGGCCAAGTCACGTTGCCCTTTCATCGCGGCGACCACCGACGTCGCTAACTCGGGAAGCGAAGTCCCAATCGCGACGATGGTCAACCCGATGACAATCTCGCTGATCCCAAACTCGGTCGCGATTTTCACTGCTGAATCCACCAGCAATTGAGCGCCCAGGACGAGCATTCCCAAACCGATCAAGATGTAAACGGCGTTCAAAGTGGCTTGGCCGATGGACAAGGTTGGGTGGGCTAGGAAGTCGGGTTCCAATTCAATCGCACTCCGCCGCGACGCTTCCTCGCGTCGGCCTTTGCGAATCATGTAAATCGTATAGAGGACAAAGCCGAGAAACAGCAGGATCCCTTCGACACGGGTGATCGCCCCGTCGTAGCCGGTTCCCCATACCGCCAACGAGGACGCGATCATCACCGGAACATCCAAGCGAACCAATTGGGACGACACGGTGAGCGGAACGATCACTGCCGAGATTCCCAGAATCAGCAGGATATTGCAAATGTTGCTGCCGATCACGTTGCCCAAGGCGATTTCCGAATCCCCCTTTAAACTGGAAACCGATGAAACGGCTAGCTCAGGGGCACTCGTTCCAAATGCCACGACAGTCAAGCCGATGATCAGAGGCGAAACGCCTGCAAATGCCGCAAGCGTCACCGAACCACGTACCAGCAGTTCCGCTCCGACCACAAGGATCACGAGTCCGACAAGAAGCAACACGTAGGTCATCTGGGAATCAATCTTTGCGTAACAAGAGGGGGGCTGTTGGGTGAACATGACGATTCTATGCGGAAAGTCAGGTTCGAGGAACATGCGTGCAATCGCGGGGGGACCGTCGCATGGCCGGGCAGTTTGTTGCCCAAATGGACGATTCGGGCTTAGTACCGTATCAATCTATTCCCGATCCATGTTGTGATCCGCGCCTCGGCCGCGGCTGACGCTACATGCGTGTTGCAGTAGAATGAGCCGTTCGTCCGCAAGCAGCTTTCGATGATGCCGCCTGCGTTCTCCATTTTTGCAAGTCCAAGTTTACGAGGTGACATTTGATGCGTTTCGTCTTTGCGTTGTTGATGATCGGAATGGGAGCTTCGCTGGTTCAAGCCGAAGTGCAAACCAAAGAAGTCACCTATCAGGATGGCGACGTGACACTCGAAGGTTTTGTCGCTTGGGATCCGGCTGCGATTTCCGAGCCCGTACCCGGTATCTTGGTGGTCCATCAATGGATGGGGCAAACCAACTACGAACGAGGTCGATGCAAACAATTGGCGGAATTGGGTTACGTCGCGTTTGCGTTGGACATTTACGGGAAAGGCAACCGGCCTGCAAATCCGCAGGAAGCGGCGAAAGTTTCGGGGACGTTCAAAAACAATTCGGCGCTCTACCGAAAACGTTTGAATTTGGGATTGCAACAATTGTTGGCGCAAAAGGGAGTCGACGAGAACCAAATCGCTGCAATCGGTTACTGTTTTGGTGGCAAGGGGGTGCTTGAATTGGCGCGTAGCGGTGCCGATGTCGATGGTGTCGTCAGCTTTCACGGAGCACTGGATTCCCCGAGTCCCGAAGATGGCAAGAACATCAAGGCCAAGGTGCTGATTTGTCACGGAGCCGATGATCCGTTTGTCCCCGAAGCCGACATCGACGCGATGAAGAAAGAGTTCAATGAAGCCAATGTGGATTGGCAAATGATTTACTACTCCGGAGCCGTGCACTCGTTCACGCAGCCGATGGCCGGCAACGATAACTCTCGCGGCGCCGCCTACAACGCCAAAGCCGACCAGCGATCATGGGTTGCGATGAAGGCATTTTTCGCCGAGTTGTTTGATTGAATCGCGTCCCACAAAACGTAGCGAAAGTCGCCAACGGCTTGTTGATTTAGTCGTACGATGGACTTCCTAGTCCGTCGAATGCGCCATTGACGGACTAGAAAGTCCATCATACACCCCTTGCCGCAGGAAACTTCATTAAATCAACAAGCCGTTAAGACTTTCGGCGGTTTGGAAGCAACTAGCCAAGTGTTTTTCTAAGCGGAGCGGTGCGAGCCGCCCGGTCAAAATCGAACGTTGAACTTGCTGCAACCGGGCGGCTTGCGCAGCACCGCTACCCAACGTCGATGACGTTGGGAAGCGTCCACTAGGCCTCTTTTTTGCCTGCCCGCTATCGCGTCGTATAATTCGCGATAGATTGATCACCGCTTCGCGCTTCGCTTTCCTCAAACCCAGAGTCAATATTCCAACATGACCTACCTATTGCTGTTGCTCGGCTTGGCCATTTTGGTGTTTGGAGCCGAACTACTTGTGCGTGGGGCGGTGACGTTGGCAGGGGCGGCTCGCATTTCACCGCTGGTGATCGGTTTGACCGTCGTCGCGTTCGGAACGAGTGCGCCGGAGCTTGCCGTTTCCTCGGTTTCCAGTTTGAAGGGCGACGCAGCGATCGCGCTGGGGAACGTTGTCGGCAGCAATATCTTCAACGTTTTGTTGATTCTTGGCGTATCCGCCGTCATTGTTCCGCTATCGGTGTCGTCCCAGTTGGTTCGTCTTGATGTGCCGATCATGATCCTCGGTTCGATGGTGGTTTGGCTAGCTGCCTACGATGGCACCATCGGACGTTGGGAAGGCGGCGGTATGTTGCTGTCTTTTCTGTTGTATACCGCATGGTTGATTCGCGCGGGCCGCAACGAAACCAAATCAGACGAACTGGCGGTCGAGACGCAGGTTTCGCCACGAAAGTTGATCGTAAGCCTTGTCTTGCTGTTGATCGGTTTAGTGGCGTTGGTTTTCGGCGCCGATCTGCTTGTCGATTCGGCAACGGTGATCGCCCGCCAGCTTGGTGTCAGTGATATGGTAATCGGATTGACCATTGTGGCTGCGGGAACCTCGTTACCTGAATTGGCAACATCGATTGTTGCAGCGATGCGAGGCCAACGTGACATTGCGGTCGGAAACATTGTCGGCAGCAACGTGTTCAATCTGATGATGGTGTTGGCCACTGCGGCGGTGTTAGGAGCCGACGGTGTCCCGGTTGCCGATGCGGTGCTGTGGTTCGACCTCCTCGTCATGTTTTGGGTGGCGATTCTCTGTTGGCCGATCTTTCTTTCGCACGCGGTCGTTTCGCGAGCCGAGGGCGCTGTGATGTTGATGCTGTTTCTGATTTACAACGGATTGCTGGTCGGCGGGGTGCTGCATTTGCAGTGGGTTGCGACAGCCAAAACGCTACTTGTTTTTGGATTGCTGCCAATCGTTTGCGTGGTTGTCAGTTACGTCGCTTGGAAACACACGCGGCCCCAGTCGCCCGCTGATCGTAGCGCCGACCAAGCATCGTAATGAAACCATGGTCGTTGATTGCTATGCGATCAACACGCTATTCGTCCATCGTCGATGTCGAACGATCGGGCGATCGCTGCACGAGCCAATCAAAGATAGGCGAAGTCATCAATGTGGTAACGATCGCCATCAACACCAACATCACGAACAGCTCTTCAGAGATCAATCCGCGTTGCAAACCGATATTGATCACGATCAATTCCATCAACCCTCGCGCGTTCATCAGCACGCCGATCCCGAGCGACTCACGCCCGGGAACGCCGGTCTTCCACGCCGCCATCGCGCATGCCGCTCCTTTGCCAACGATCGCGATCAGCAGCACGATTCCGCACAGCCCCCATTGATAGAAGCTGTCCAGCACCGTGATTTGCGTGTTCAAGCCTGAATAGGTAAAGAAAAGTGGCAACAAGATTGCGACCGTAAGCGGTTCAATTCGCTGGATCAATTCGCGAGTCACCGCTCCGCGTGGGATCACGGTGCCAATGATGAAGGCACCAAATACCGCGTGCAAATGAATTTTGTCCGTGAACCAAGCTCCAAGCGACATGGCGGCCAGCGCGATCGCCAAACTCGCTGGATGCAACGAATGTTCATTGGGGCGATTCCCATCAAGCAATCGGCTCAGCAGTGGCCGAATCACGATCACGGCGGTCAAGATAAATGCGATCCCGCCGCCGATGCTCCAGTATGCCAACGAAAAATCATCGTCAAAACTGGCCAACACGAGTGCTAACAAACACCAAGCCGCGGCATCGTCAATCGCGCCAGCCCCAATGGCGACTGTCCCCATCCGAGTTCCCGCGAGACCTTTGCTGTGAATGATCCGAGCCAGCATTGGAAACGCGGTGATGCACAATGAAGCGCCCAAGAACAACATGGCTTCGATCAGGCCGGTTTGCGGCATGAACAACGACGTATGTCGGACAAAGAACCACGCCAATGCCGAACCAAAGACAAACGGAACCAGCATCCCGGCGACTGAAACGGCAAGCGAGCTGCGAAAGTGTTGGCGAACAATATCGAGCCGAAACTCCATGCCAACGACGAACATGTAGAGTGCCAATCCGAGTTGAGAAATCGGATACAGATAGCTCTGCGAATCTCGCGACGTTTGGGTCGGATCCCATGGAAACAGCGATTGCTGCCACTCGGGCAACCAAAGACCAAATAACGAGGGCCCCAGTGCAACCCCTGCAATCATCTCTGCTACGACTTGCGGTTGGCCAAATTTCGCCGCTACCCATCCAACGCCTCGGCACACCAACAAGATCACAGCGATCTGCAGGAAAAGGTGCAGCGTTAGGTCAAGGTTATTCATGGGCGGCGGAAAACTCGCAATCAAGCATCGGATAGCGAACCGTTCGCAGAGTCGATACAGCACTCGGCAACAGACAACGCACCCCACGTCATCCAGTAACGATTATAGACAACGGTCGTATGTTGTCTTGGTTTTAGATGGTGCCATCCAACCGCTTTGCCCTCCCAACCGAGATTGCGGATGTTAACGTAGCGGAAGTCGCGGGCGGCTTGTTGTTTTAGTCGTACGATGGACTTCCTAGTCCGTCGAATCCACCATTGACGGACTAGGAAGTCCATCCTACACCCCTTGCCGCAGGAACCTTTACTAAATCAACAAGCCGTCAAGACTTTCGATCCATGACGCACGTCCCCCGAAACTCACACGCGACTCTCGCTACGAAATGCTTCACTATGTTCGTTCCCCGGCCCTGAGAATGGTTCGTCGCGAAGTGACGTCACGCAGTAGCCACGAACGCGAACGTCCGTGCCGCGGACTACCAAAACGAACCCCAGTCGCAAACGCGACGACGTGAAAGACGCCGCGATCGCTCTCAATCCGTTCTGCTGACCCGCCTAGACGGCCAGCTCGAGCGAATTGTCACTTGGCTTGTCGAAGTGACGCTGAACCGTGTCGGTTTCAAAATCGAATTCAAACTCGCCAGGCTCAAAATCGATGGGAACTTGGCAACGAGGCGGCTCGATGCGGTTGAGTTTCCAATCGATCCTGCGAAGCCACGACAGTGATTTTTCCCAGGCCTTGATCGCATCACGCATACGAACCGCCATCGGGTGATTCGGGTCGCGTGTTTCGTTGATGACATCCAGTGCACCGCTGGGTGACCCTTTCATTAACAACGCCATGGCAAAGTTGCGTTTGCACGCGTTGCTGACGTCGGCTCGCTCGGTGACACTTCCCGGCGTCAACACAAACTGACGAAATACAGCCAACGCTTCTTCGACATGACCGAGCCGCAATAGACAGACGCCAAGAGTGTTGCGAACCAAAGGGTCGCGTCCCGCGGACCGAAGCAGCTCGGTGGCCGCTTGATAGTCGCGTCGTCGAATCAGATTCGAAACGCGTGCAACCGCGGGATGCAGCGGGGCCGCATTTTTTGATTTCGTTGCCGACGATAAAGATTGACTTTGATTTCGGTTGTGTTTGTGAGTGCGCGCAGACATAGAATGGACTCTCGGTAAAAGAACAAATGCAAGAAGAAAAACAGATTGAAAACGAACCAAGCAGGTCGTTTAAATCTGCAATCGCACGTGCAAGTCCACGAGATTGGCTGCCGCCACCGTGTCTAGTTCGGTGATGCAACTGCAGCAATGCCACTGCGGAGAAGAATATTTCGCCTGCGAAACAAGGGCGAACCCGAGATCGAGCGTCTTTTGTGACTCAGGTCGATGTTCGTGGACGTGGCCGCTCTGGCCTGCGGGGCGAACGATTTCGATCGCCACCTTGGCATCCGCACTGACGTTGGTCACGCCTGCAGCGATGTTCGAACCAGGTTCTGCGGCTCGCTGGATCCCCATCGGGACCAACTGGACCAACGCCGCTAGGAAAATGAACAGCATCAGTGGTTGGCGACAGGCAAGATGCCACCGACTCGGCAAAAATGCCAAGAGTGAGACATCGCTAGGAAGTTGCCGTTGGGCCATCTAAATTGCGGTTCAATGGTCGGCCATCATGATTTGGCCGGCGAGTGTGAAAGCTCGGCTGCATCGCGTGTTTTGCGACACGATTACAACGCTTGCGTCAATTATCGGATGCGGCCGATCGTAAGCAAGAGCGCATTGCGAAAATTTTACGAACTCACCTCTCTTCATTCTGGGGGGCTCGATTGTGTCGTCTGTGTCACCCCTGAGGATCCCCCGCCGACGAAATCGATCGGATTGCACCGAATTCCCCAGCCCGCACGTTTTATGTAATCCATACCTATACGTTGCAGTAATTTTTGGGGCCATGTTAGAGGAACCGGGGCATGTTAACGGAACGACCAAACACAGAACGCAAAGCACTTGCAGTCAACTTGGACGCGCGTCGCTATGGATCGTTCGCCGAAATCGGCGCAGGCCAAGAAGTCGTCCGATGGTTCTTTCGCGTCGGCGGCGCAGCAGGCACAATCGCCAAGAGCATGTCGGCCTACGACATGTCTGTCAGCGATGCGATCTACGGCGAATGCGAACGCTATGTTTGCCGCCAACGACTGCAAGACATGCTCGATCACGAACATGCACTGAATCTGGAGCGTTTGCGAGAAAGCCGCGGCGACACGACGGCGTTCTTTGCGTTTGCTGACACCGTCTCGGCTCGCAATTTTCATGGCACCAACGATTGTCACGGCTGGATGGGAATCCGATTCCAAGCTCATCCACGCGACCAGGACAGCCAAATCATTCTTCACGTCCGCATGTTGGACACTGAAAACGCATTGCAACAAGAAGCCCTCGGTATCGTGGGAGTCAATTTGTTGTACGGCGCTTTCTTTCTAAACCATGAACCCGATCAATTGATCGAATCGCTGCTGGACAACCTCAGCACGCGTCGGATCGAAATCGACATGATCGAGTTTTCAGGGATCGCGTTCCGTCACGTCGACAATCGCGTCATGAGTTTGCGATTGGTGCAATTGGGGCTCAGCAGCGCCGCGATGTTTTCGGCCAACGGTGAAGTGCTGCAGCCATCGGAAGTGCTCTATAAAAAGCCGATCCTGGTCGAACGCGGCAGTTTTCGTCCGCTCACCAATGTCAATGTCGACATGATCGAAGCGGCGAAAGAAAAATTCCAAGGCGAATCCGACGTGGACGCAAACGAAGTGGTCTCGCTAGCCGAAATCACGATGAAAAATCTGCAGGCCAACGGTGACATTGATCTGCGAGACTTTCTCGCACGAGTCGATTTGCTTGCGGCCAGCGGGATGACTGTGTTGATTTCGGATTACTTTGAATATTACCGGCTCGCCGCCTATCTGGCCCGCTACACCAAAAAGAAGATTGGGATCACGATGGGGGCCGCCAGTTTGGTGGAGCTGTTCGACGAAAAATATTACACCAAGCTCGATGGTGGCATTCTTGAATCGTTTGGTCGTTTGTTCAAAAACGATTTGAAACTGTACATTTATCCGCTGCTGGATCGAAAATCGGGCGAGCTGACGACGGTGGATAACCTGAAAATTGCCGAGGAAATTCGCACGCTGTATCGTTACCTTGTCGACAAGGGATGCATCGAACAGCTTGACGATTACAATCCCGAACATCTCGGTACGTTCTCGCGTGAAGTCCTCGAACAAATCCAATCAGGCGATCCGAGTTGGACCGAACATGTGCCATCGGAAGTGGCCAAGTTGATCCAACAGCGAGGCTTCTTTGGTTGTCCACGTCCAAAGGCGGTGAAGGCCGTTGAAAAACCGCGAGCGGCAATCGCTCCTCTGGCTGTCGGCAACAAATTGATTCCGTCGGCGGAAGTCCACTCCTACTGATTCGCCGCCGCCATCGACACGGTTTGTCGCGATGCTTTATGATCATGCCCAAAACATGCGGCGTGATCGTCGCGGTCATTTCGCTGATTTTGGAAAACGCCGATGCGAATCAAACCTGTTGAAAATGTGGATCTGACGACGCCATACGGATCAATGCGAACGCACCTGTTTCGCCCTGATCGCGATGGAAAATTCCCAGGCGTGATCTTGTTCGCCGAAATCTACCAGATGACCGAACCGATTGCCCGCACCGCAGCCATGATCGCAGGTCATGGCTTCATCGTCGCAGTGCCCGATGTCTATCACGAATTCACCGAGCCCAGTGAAGCGTTTGCCTATGACGCCGTTGGGACCGAACGTGGAAATACGCTGAAGACGACCAAGGAACTGGCCAGCTACGATGCGGATGCACGGGCTGCAATCGAGTTTCTGCAAAATGATTCGCGGTGTAGCGGCCGGATTGGAACTGTCGGCATCTGTCTCGGTGGACATCTCGCCTTTCGTGCCGCCATGAACAAACCGGTGCAAGCCGCCGTTTGTTTCTATGCGACCGACATTCACAAACGCAGTTTGGGCAATGGAATGTGCGACGACAGCCTGGACCGTATTCCCGAGATCGATGCCGAGATGATGATGGTTTGGGGACGCCAAGATCCTCATATCCCCGGCGAAGGTCGCCGTTTGATTTACGACGCGATGACCGCCGCGGGCACGCGATTCAGTTGGCACGAATTTAATGGCGAACATGCGTTCATGCGAGACGTCGGCCATCGCTACGATCCCGAACTCGCCCATCTGTTAAACGGCATGATGTGTCAGCACTTCAACAGCCATCTGAAGTAGTACTGGTTTATACCCGCGTCACGAGGACCTATTAAACCTCGTTGTTCTGCACTGCCGCTTGCTGCGTCAATGTCGTCAAAACCGATGGCGACCAACTGGATTCGCTTTGGTGTCCCTTCGCAGCACGGCGTCCGATCCCGCCCATTTCGGGCAGCACGCTGGCGGCGATCGCAAGGATTTCGTTCGTCAGTTCGGGGAACATTTGCTGTAACGCGATGGTGAAATTCAAAGGATTACGAATAAACACCTCGCCACGTCCGTGTTGACATGCGGTCAAGATTTGCTTTGCTGCGGTTTCGGCACTCATTGCCATAGGCGGGATCGAATCGCCGATACTGAACCATGCGTACTCGCGGCGATGTTGCCCCTTGAAGATCGCATTGCGTGGGCTGCCCGTACGCATCAATGCGGGGCAGGCGGTGGTGACGAAGATGTTTTCTTGTTTCAGTTCGGCACGCAGCCCGTTGGAAAGTCCAACCAAGGCAAATTTGCTTGCTGCGTAGGGCAGCATGTGAGGCACCGCTCGTTTGCCGCCCAATGAAGCGACGTTGACAATCCGCCCCCATCGCTGATTTCGCATGTGGGGAAGCGTTTC
Organism: Novipirellula caenicola; assembly: GCF_039545035.1. NCBI lineage: Bacteria > Pseudomonadati > Planctomycetota > Planctomycetia > Pirellulales > Pirellulaceae > Novipirellula > Novipirellula caenicola. The sequence goes on along the minus strand of NZ_BAABRO010000002.1, from coordinate 549,788 downwards.
CAAAATGGTATGCAACGCGCCCCAGCAATTCGTTCTCATCGCATTTTCGAAATCGTCCATCGTCATCGAATCCAACGGTCCCACCGTGATGATGCCTGCAACGTTGATCAGCACGTCGATTCCGCCATACTGCTGTGCAACTTCATCGATAAACGCGGCAACTTGTGATTTGTCTCGTACGTCACAAGGTTTTGCCAATACTTCGGCTCCACGTTGACGCAGTTCGTTGCAAGCGACATTGAGGTCTTCTTCGGTGCGAGCACAAATCGCTAGCCGTGCTCCTTGATCGGCCAATTGTCGAGCCAGAACCAATCCGAGTCCTCGTGATCCGCCACTGATCACCACTCGTTTGTCTTGCCAGGAAAACTCGCGGTTGTGTCGGGCGATCGTGCGAGCCAAATGTAAACCGCCGTAAGCAGCCGCGGCGGTGATCGCCAATTTGGTTAACTTACTCATGCGTCTGATAACTCACTTTCGCTTTTTAGCACTTCGTCACCATCGTCTTGTTCGATCAGGTAGGCCGGTTCATCGTCGCTGGCATTCCGCGTGATCTCACTTCCTTTGATCGTCTTGGTGACTTTTTGTTTATACGATTCTTTGATTTGTCCCGTCGCAGTGCCGCTTCCGTATTTCCAGCGGACATATTGGTTCACTCTAAATTTCTGTGACATGTTTCTCTCTCCGGAAAATGCGATGTGGTTGGTTCCACTAGGCCACGCTGGCAACTTGGACCACGCAATTGTCGCAGCAGCATTCGTTGCCCGCCTGCTCGTCCTGGGTTGCAAAATGTTTGGCAATCCGCGACCAGCGACATTCGGTTGATTCGGCGTACTGGACCATCTGATCCAACGCGATCCGGCGATGTTCGCTCCGCAATCGTGAATCGTCCGCCAGACGGTCCGTCACCTCGTGGTCGATTTGATCGACAAGACAAGTCCATTGCCCCCGACCCGATGGTGCTACCAAACCCGCAGACGCCAAATGCTGTAGGCAATTTTTCAACGTTTGTTGCCCTACTGGACTGATCTGTTTCAAGTCATTCAGAGACACTGATCCGGCAGCATCACCGTATCGCTGGACGCCTTGGATCAAGGTGTGATGAGCGGTTCGCAGCTGAGATGAATCAAGGCTGCCGCCGGCAAACAGTTTCTGCAGTCGCAAATCCTCGCGGTCGTACAGCAGCGTACATGCAGCGAGTTCTCCGTCGCGGCCGGCCCTGCCAAACTCTTGGTAATAAGCTTCAATCGAGCCGGGAATGTCGTGATGAATGACTCGCCGGATATTCGGTTTGTCGATTCCCAATCCAAAGGCATTCGTTGCGAACATCACCGCGGCCGGACCGTTCATGAATGCTTCCTGCGACTTGATTCGATCCGCTTTTTTCATCCGGCCATGATAGGCAAGTGTCGGCATTGGCAGATCGGCAAGCCGGTTAGCCAGTCGTTCGACCGTGTTCGTGGTTGCGCAGTACACGATCGCCGGTTCGTTCGCGATCAGGTCCGATTCATCGCTTAACAGAGATCGAAGCTGACGCTCTTTTTCATCATCGCCATACGACGCCATCACCGACAAACGTAAATTCGGTCGATGGGTCCCCGTCGCCACAATCGCTGGATCGGAAAGCTTCAAGCAACTGACAATTTGGTCGATCGTCTGAGGCGATGCCGTGGCGGTCATTGCCAGTGTCGGAGGGTTGCCAAGTCGTTGGCGAGCGTAATGCAAACACAAATAGTCAGGCCGGAAATCGTGTCCCCACTGGCTGACACAATGCGCTTCGTCAATCACAAACAGATCGACTCCGACCTCGCTCAGCAATTGACATATGTCGGACTGCTGAAGCCGCTCAGGCGTCGTAAAGACAAACTCGGCTTTTCCCGACTGGATGTCTTGATGAGATTCGCGAAGCTGTTTTGCTGACTTCGAACTATTTAGGATCGCGGCTTGGCATCCGAGTTCGCGAATGTGCTTGGCCTGATCTTCGGCTAACGAGATCAGCGGGCTGACTACCACCGTCACGCCCTCGAGTGCCAGTCCCGGAAGCTGGTAGCACAAGCTTTTGCCCGAGCCGGTGGGCATCAGGATCAACGTGTCCCGTCCCTCCATCGCCGCCTTACAAGCCTCGGATTGACCCGGTCGAAACTTTTTAAATCCGAAATCTTCGCTGAGACGATTACGGAGTTGTTTGATGGAGGTCACTGCAATCTCAATGATTGAAATATGGTGAACCGTCGGACCAACCGCAGTCGCAGCGGCCGACAGATAAGGTGTGTGTATTTCAGAACCGCCATGGCAAAGCACGCGTCAGCGTTTGACTGACATGGCGGTTCCACTGTCCGATGCGATAACGCAATTAGCGTTCCCGCTGCGTGGGGATTTTTGAATTCAGGCGTTTTGCCGAGCAAAATTCAGCTGAAACTGAAAATCCCATATCGGGCACGCCCACGGGGTTGACACGAGGGCTGATCGGACATTGACCAACAGGGCAATTCGTCAATCATGTGCTGGCTGAAATAAAAGTCTGCAAGCTGAATTCAGTGCCCCCCGGACCACCTTGATTTTGCACCGTCCCAATTCAAAACCGTCCCAATTCAGGATCGCCCCATTTCAGAGCGGGCAGTACGGCGAAACCGTGCCGTTGCCTCGTCGGCGCCAGCTCGGTTTCAGCTTGGCTCGGTTAGTCCGCTTCGCTGTTTTGCCGCAGAACCGGATGGCTGCAGGCGCCGAGGTCAATCACGCTCGTTTGCGGACCGAGCGGATCCGGTCCGAGGTTAGGCAATTTGCGTTGTTTAACGAAGCTAGTCTATAGGGAATGTCGCGATCGATGCCGCGATTCGCGAGGTTTGCCGTCTTCGTCTTGTCTATACAAAACGACATCAACCGATTGAATGCACACAAATGTGCACCAGCACACTCCGGAAAAAAAATTCAAATCTCTATACACTTTCTGCCTGATTGTTTTGTGACGGGGTGAAGATTGCGTTAGGATGGTCTGAGACTTCAGCGATTTGTGTACTCGGATACAAAGGTGCGAAATGATTCGAATGTTGCAATTGGTTGCGGTGATCGGCATTGCTGCAGGATGTGGGCAGAGTCATCTTTACGATCAATTCGCTGAGCTCGATATTCCTCAGTGGACCGAGGTTGCCGCGAGATTGCTTGAACCCGAAACATCACAAACCGAACCACCGAGCTACGCGGCGAGGTTTGTCTTGATTGATGTGGACAATGAAGCGTGTCGAAAGACCCACGGAATCGACAAATCCGAGTTGCAAGAACAAGTCTGGGCACGCGACATGTTGGATGTCACCCTTCGAGGAATCAAATTGGGGACCCATTACGACGCAGTCATCCAAAAGATTGGTGAACCAGAGCGTGTCGCGATGGGCAAAGCGAGAGACCCGCAGGGCGTCGTTACCTATGTCTGGCTTGATGACCAAGTGGGAATGACGATGTTGATGTTCGATCAGGATCGTTTGGCTGCAGTCATGCCCTGCTGGTGATTCACATGGCACCTCATTGCATATGATTGCCGGTTCGGAGCTTCGTCACGAGAGAACCATGCAGTTCCGCGTCAGGCACGGATGGAATCAACGGCAGTCATTTTTCGCTTTTGGGGACCGAGGCGATCGTTGACGTCCATGGCGGTCAGCATTGTGTTGTAAACGTCTAGCCCTTCGGCATTGACGTCCATGATCTGGCCTGTCTTGAAGCGTCCACCTGCCGCAGTGATGGCATGGAAGACACCGGAAAGTTCACGTTTGACATCGTTGTGACGCCCGTCCCCTGATTCGGTCGAGATCGTGATCAGCGAATTATCCAAAATCGTTTTGCCGTTGGCGTCGATGGAATCTTTATCGTCCAGTCGGCTCAGGAAGTAGACCACTTCACGCATCTTCAAGTGGGCGTGCGCACGTAGCTGTTCGTTCTTCTTCTTTTCGTTGAACTGGTGCCACCATTCGTGGCTGCATCCCTTGTCGCCCGAGGCTTTGTGCTGAGCCGCATCATCGAAGGCAAAGATCTTGCGGCCGTCATATTCGTAGTCGCCTTTCAAACGAATGCGTTCCCCCGCGGCAAGGAACGTGAGCGAACCGAAACGAACGCGATCCATTTGAATGGCCATCGCGTACAGATCCGCCATCAACCGCCATTCGCTGGTGAGTTCATCCACGGTGATGTCGATCCCCATTCCTCCTGGATCCGCTGCGCCGCCGTGCAACAGTTTCGATTCGGCGGGCAGCGTCGGTCCGCCATCGCTTTTTGACTTCATCGCATACGCTCGCTGCTCGAACTCGCGGATCCGTTCCAGATGCTCGACGATCCGTGCCTTCGAGGCCCTTCCCAGCGGCGAATTGGCTCCGGTGTAGAACTTGTACTCCTCCGCGACGGTATCGAGCACACTACGTTTGAGTCGATCACGCCGCGCGTCAATCGATTCGTTTGGCATCGCCAGTGATCCGAAGACACGCTCGAACACGTCGCGAGGCTTCTCTTGCATCGTCGCAGCCACGGTTCCATCGGGGGTGAAACTGTGCACGTAGCGGCCAACACGACTGCGGCGAAAGAAGGTGCCCGCCACCAACGTCGGTACCATCCCGGGCGGCAGACCGTTCGGGTGGTGGGCGCGGCGAACCATCTGGTCAATCGAGGCGCCGCCCGCTTTGGCTTCGCCGTCTGGCGGTTCGGCGGTGAAGGCGGCGGTCGCACCATCGTAGTGTGCATTGATTCCTTTTTCGTCGGCACGCACATGGTCGACGCCACGCATGATCAGCAATTTGTTGCTAAGCGGTTTCAGAGGTTCAAGCACTCCCGCAAAACCTTCCTTTTGCAGCGGCGCCGGAATACCGAGCCCAAAGAAAACGTTGAAGGCCCGCGCCGGAACGATCGCCTTCTCAGCCGCGTGAGCCGTCGAAACCAGCATCTCCTCAAGGAACGGCAGTCCGATGGTGATGCCACCGATCCCCTTAAGCAGCATCCGTCGATCAATACAAGTATTCGTCATTGATTGGTCTCCAACAGTGGGGATGGTAGTTGGTTTACAGGAAGGTTATTGACAAGAAGATAAAGGCAATTGTATTTCATTTTCCTGTCACCCATTTTCCTGTATCTCTTTTTCCGTTGGCCCGATTCCTGGGGCAGATCGCTAGGCACGCTCGCGACTCAACGGGCATGGGGTCGTCTGTCTATCGGTAGTTGGTTTACAGGAAGATGAATGACAGAAAGATGAAGGCGACTGCGTTTCATTTTCCTGTCACCCATTTTCCTGTATATCTTTTTCGTTGGCCCGATTCTTGGGCGAGATCGCTAGGCACGATCATGACTCAATCGGCATGGGTTCGTCTGGTTCTCGGTAGTTGGTTTACAGGAAGATGAATGACAGGAAGATGAAGGCGGCTGTGATTCATTTTCCTGTCACCCATTTTCCTGTATATCTTTTTCGTTGGCCCGATTCTTGGGCGAGATCGCTAGGCACGCTCGTGGCTCAATCGGGCATGGTTTCGACTGTTTCTCGGGAGTTGGTTTACAGGAAGATGAATGACAAGAAGATGAAGGCGACTGTGTTTTATTTTCCTGTCACCCATTTTCCTGTATCTCTTTTCGTTGGCCCTGATTTCTGGGCGAGATTGCTAGGCACGCTGGGGGCTCAATCGGCATGGGGTCGTCTGTTTCTCGGGAGTTGTTTTACAGGAAGATGAATGACAGGAAGATGAAGGCGACTTCGTTTCATTTTCCTGTCACCCATTTTCCTGTAAGTCCTGATTCGTTGGCCCGATTCTTGGGCGAGATCGCTAGGCACGCTGGTGGGTCAATCGGCCTGGGTTCGTCCGTTTCTCGGTAGTTGGTTTACAGGAAGATGAATGACAGGAAGATGAAGGCGACTGCGTTTCATTTTCTTGTCACCCATTTTCCTGTATATCTTTTTTCCTGGCGCCGATTTATGGACGAGATCGCTAACAATAATCGCAAGTCAATTGGCATCGGTTTGTCCGCTTCTTAGGATGTGGTTTACAAGTAGTTGGAAGAAAGCAAGATAGGGGCTACGCGGTTAAGGTTTTGAAGGTGACCAGCGACCGGTTGATGTTGATCCAGTGAATCGCTTTGAGTTCCGTGTGCTTAAGGATTCTGCGGGCGTGATGTTCAAAAGCATGCAACTGTTCAACGAGTGCAGTGATTCGAAAAGCGACGCATGGCCGGCAAAGTCTGAATTTCTGAGTGCCCAGTTTACCGTTCTGCGAAACGATATCCACGTTCTGCACGACCTGTTCCTCGCCACCTAGGATTTCTGTGGCGAAATCTACGTACAGGGTGATATCGAGTCCAACACCGATATCACGGAGGAAGTCTACCAAGCAGTTCTTTAAATCATTATCACGTTGGGCTTCCGCCTGCCAATGTTTGTCGTCGATCTCGAATTGCTTGCGATCGGAAGGCGTGAGTGTGCAGTTCACAAACTCATGTTGAACTTTTTCCGTTCGCACATTGATCAACATTCCACGACGCAGTCCGGTAAGTAATAAATAGTTGATGAGCTGTGACCGATGTCGTTCCGTTAGCGATTCGGTGGCCTTGAATTCAAATATCGCTCCAGCCCCCGCCAATACGTCGATGAAATACGGTTTCCGATAACTCTTAAACACAACCTCAATGGGCTCTTCTAACGAGAGATCGTCAACACAAAAGCTTAATTCCCGTTTGTAGATCACTTCGTCAAAGAACCGTCCAAACTCTTTGTGAATTTCAAAGGTCTTGCCAAGCACATTGTAGGCGACTTTGGTAAATCGTTCCTGATCCCAACGCTCAGGCGTGAATCGCATCTCAATCGGCATCGGTTCGTCCGTTTCTCGGGAGTTGTTTTACAGGAAGATGAATGACAGGAAGATAAAGGCGACTGTGATTCATTTTTTTGTCATCCATTTTCCTGTATCTCTTTTCGTTGGCCCTGATTTCTGGAGGAGATCGCTAGGCACGCTTGCGACTCAACGGGCATGGGGGCGTCTGGTTCTCGGTAGTCGGTTTACAGGAGGATGAATGACAAGAACATGAAGGCGACTGTGTTTCATTTTCCTGTCACCAATTTTCCTGTATATCTTTTTCGTTGGCCCGATTCTTGGGCGAGATTGCTAGGCACGCTCGTGGCTCAATCGGCATGGGGGGCGTCTGTTTCTCGGGTGTTGGTTTACAGGAAGATGAATGGCAGAAAGATGAAGGCCGCTGAGTTTCATTTTCCTGTCACCAATTTTCCTGTATCTCTTTTTCGGTGGCTCGATTCTTAGGCGAGATCGCTAGGCACGCTCGTTGTTCAATCGGCCTGGGGGCGTCCGTTTCTAGCTAGTTGTTTTACAGCAAGATGAATGACAAGAAGATGAAGGCGGCTGTGTTTCATTTTCCTGTGTGTCTTGTTTCCGTAGGCCTTGATTTTTGCACGAGATCGCTGAGGACAATTGCCGTCATCAAACTGGGGTACGTTCCGCCGGCGGATTGAGCCGACTTGTGGATGGCGGCGACGATCGGTGCATCGGCGGCGGTGAGGGGACGTCCCGTCGCAAACTGCGTGACCTTCCATGTCAGACTCTCACGAACTCGATCGCTGCCGGACAACACCTTCATCAACTCTGCCGACGACTGGTATTTCACCGGCTTGGCGTCGCCTGGAAACAGCACTTCGCCGTCGTCTCGCAGCTTGTTTCCAAATTGGTCCAGCTCATGATAGACGCCCACGCCATCAAACTTTTCCAATCCGAACGCCAGCGGTTCAAATCGCACATGACAGACACCGCACTTTACGTCCGCGATGCGTTGCTCGGCGATACCACGCTGAGTTAATCCGGCTTTGGTAGGTGGTGGAGTGGTATTGACGCAGGGCGGCGGCGCGTTGATCGTGCCCCGCAATAGATCATCGAGCACAAACAAGCCACGCGAGACCATTGACGCACCGTCGCCCCCGATGGTCAGGACGCTTCCCTGCGTTAACAGTCCGCCACGACCGGGAACCGACGAAACGTCGTAACGCTGCAAACCGTTGCCAATCGGTTTCAATCCATAATGTGTGGCCAGCTCGGGAGTGGCGTAGGTGAACTGGGCGTCTAGCAAGTCGGACAGGGGACGGTCCTCTTTCCACACCACGTCATGGAAATAAGCCAAGGTCTCGTCTCGCATGTCATCGGCGAGCTTTGCGTTCCAGTTTGGAAACCGCTTTGGATCGGGACGCATGTTCCGAAGCCGTGGCAGATTGAGCCATTCGGACACAAATTCAGCGGATCGGTCTTTGGCCAGCGGATCATTCAGCATTCGTTTTACTTGAGCATTTAATTTCGCAGCGTCCTGCAGCTCTCCGCGATCAGCGGCCTGCATCAAAGCTTCGTCCGGCGGTGCTCCCCACAGGATGTAGCTCAGCCGTGATGCCAGTTCGTAGGAATCGACTTCGCGTGAGCCGCCGGCGTCATGCTGACGTTCGACTCGATAAATGAATCGAGGCGACTGCAGCATCGCTTCGATGATGTACGCCATGGCTTGTTCGAAATCACCTCCGGCACTGGCGACCGTCGTCGCGATACCGCTGTATGCGTTGATCTCACGCTCACTGAGCGGTCCGCGGAACATCCATTTCCCCATCGCCGCGACATGGTCACGCATCGTGTCATCGGTTGACAATTTGGTGCTTTTAGAGAACCTTGCCGCGAACTTTTTCACATCCATGCGTTGGACCGTGATTTCGGCTAAACGAGCATAGGCTTCGACGTGCTTCAGATCGACGCTCAAGTTGTAGGCCGTGTTACGAAATCCGTCCGCCCGCAGGTCCGGCGGCAGAATCGCCTGCGCTTCCTTGGCAATATCGACTTCCACGGCGCGACGAATCGTGGTGATGTATTCGGTGACCGTTAGCCGCTGTACCCAGACGTCGCTGCTGCCTCCGCCGTGCACGTAAATCACAGGATCGATACGATCGACCGAATAGACCGCTCCGCTATCGAGCCACCTCTTCAGCGCGGCCTTTTCATCATTGCTCAGCGGAGCACGATCCTTGGGCATTTCGTCGGACGACACTGATTGCCACAGCAGGCTGTCTGCGGATTTCCCAGGCACGATCACCTCGCCGCTCTCACCACCCGCCAAGGCTGCGGTCTTTCTGGATAAATCCAAATCCCCTTTCTTGATGGCCGAGTCGTGACATTCCAAGCAGTGTTTGGCAAACAGCGGTGCCACATCATGCTCAAAAAGACTTGCTGAAACCGACGCCAGGCTCGGTGGCTTCGGAGGACTTGGTTTTGATCCTGCTGCAAAGTTCTGCTGCACTTGCGACTCCGTGAGCGCGGAAGCGAAAATCGCCACCATGTGCAATTCACCGATCCATGGGCGATCGCCTGTGGCTTCATTGGCGAGTATCAACCGATGCATTGCGTCCCAGTTGCCCAAGTCGCCCGCGACGTGTCGGTTGGCAACTTTCCGTCCGTCCAAATAAATCGTTGCCGTTCCTTTGCGATCGCGAGTGAAAACAACATGAGTCAATTTCGGTTGCAGCGACTTCCGAGGACTGGCCATCGAGGGCAATCCGTTGCGATCGGTCTTGCTCGACCGCAGGCGGATATCCACCATGTCTTTGTCTTGTCCGAGGGTGACGTTGCGTTGACTGGTATCCGAGGAAAGCGACACGATTCGGGCAGGTCCTGCTTGTGAATTGTTCGCAGGTTTGATCCAAGCTTCAATGGTGATTTCGCCGGACCGCTTGACCGAGTCGATGATCTTCGTGGCGGGGGTGGCCGAAACGATGGAGGTCGAAGAACGGATGACCAATGCGCCGTTTTTCCATTCAACGCCTTTCGCTGCTTGGATCTTCAGATCCAGCGGCTTTCCCGCGCCAGAACGATCACGGACGGTATCGCCCTGGTCCTCGTCAAAGGTGTACAGCGTCTGTAGATGACTCGATATACGCTGGGCATTCGCTGTATCGACGAGAATGATCGACATCGCCGCGACCAATAAGTAGACGATCGCTTTTCTCGTTCCCGGCAGCTTGATATGAGCGTTTGTCATACGTCGGTGAACCGCACCTTTTTGGGCAATGGGGATTCAGAGGCGAAACCTCTTTCACACCTTTATATGCCGGCCACCGACGAATGTGTTACCAAAAAATATCAAGTCTATTTGCTTATGCCGAACTTGGTTCACCGGCGTCGTAAGGCCGTCGCGAAAATCCTGTTTCGTTTCGTCCGGGGGAACGTGCTCGGCTGTAGACGGCCACCCGAAAGCATTTCCCCTTGCCCGGGGCGGTTGCCGCTGGCAAATCGAGCAAGCCGTCAAGACTTTCGTTCGATCACGGATGCCCCCGAAACTCACTCGCAAGTTTCGCTACCTGAGGCTTCGCAGCGACGACTGACTTGGGGAGACGATCAAAACTGTACTGCTAAGCTGGTTTTGTGGACGCTCATTCAGTGACTCGGTTGCGGACCATCAATTCATCGATCAATTTTTCGAGCCTGTCCGGTCGCCCTTGGATTGCCACGTAGCGATGCCGTTTCTTTCCACCGGATCTCCATTCGCTGTGTCCGTCCGAATCGATGATGACGCGGCCCGTCGGGCTGATCGTCCAGTACTCGTCTTGGACACCGCGAACGGCTAACAGCACGGCGGCTTGATCATGTGCAGGTTTGCCATGGTCGATCGCAGCGCCACCGAGGTACGGACGCAGTTCAAACGCGCGACGCACAGGATTGTCCGTTCCGCACGCCTGCAGCGACTTGCCACATCGCAGTGCCGCGCCCACTTCGAAGCCTTGCCAGATGATCTCGCCTGGCCAGCGATTGGTCACGCTGACGGCGGCGGCAGGGTCGAGACGAAGGTTCGTTTCCGGTTTGGCCGAACGAGGAAAGTGGCCTCCCATGATCACGGTCTGTTTCACCTTGGTACGGATCAGCTCTTCGCCGCTCAGCGGGCTGACCGAATCAGCCGACGAGTTCAGCAGGTCTTCCAGATTACTGAGTGCTCCGACGCTACAGATCACAACCGAATGGTCCTCTGCCGCCGCCAACGTTTCGCGATACAGACGCAGCGCGTCGATACACTGTTGGTCGCTCGGACAGTCGTGCGGGAATCCCGTCGCCAACGCTGGCGTGTAAGAACTCGGATGATTCCAAGGGACCTTCGCGCCGTCCTTGTCGGTCGCGATCGGGACATCACCGCGGCCATAAAACGTGTTGATCACGTCACAGGCAGCCGCCGACAGCCCTGCGGCGTCGGCGCGGTTGGTGATCACCGCCAGTAGTTTCGCTTCGCCGCGGTCGGCCAATTCGTTCAAGATCGCCAGCGCGCCCGCATCATCGCAATCGTCCGCCATGTCCGTGTCAAAAATAACGGGTACAGGCGTAACGGGAACGGGATCCGAGGCGTTAACGTACGTGGTTGCAGTAAACAACAAACAAACTTGGACAAAGTATTTCATGGCATCAGGGGAGATTGCTGATTTGGCTAGCCGTTTTTGGCCAACCGAAGAGCGACATTGTCGCACGGAACCAGCAGTCTTCATCGTCGGGGGGCGACAGGGGGGGATGGTAGCACTGAAAAAATGCACGCATTTTTATGCTTAGCCAGCATACAAGAAACTCGGGGCGAATGTCGCCGCAGACCGTGCGAAAACTCGCTGGCCCGCTAGCTGCAATGCAGTCAGCCAGTACGCCGATTTTTCCATTCGGGTTGGGAGGCAACAAAATTTGTGGCGACACGGGCGAGTTATTTGTGTCGGGCACTCGTTTTGATCACCGAATCGGGCATGACATCGGTAGGGGATTCTTGTTAAAAACGGGCCCTCGCCAATCGGAATTCCATGATCCCATTGCAAGCATTCGATCTGCCATGAAATTGAATTACAAAGAAACGTCGGCGGCACGAGTACCAGGGCACGTGATGGATGGGGGGACCCTGCGAATCGAGGGGGTCTATGCCCCAGCGGGAAATCATGCTGCGAAGAAGGCGTTTCTGAGCGTGATTCGCAGCCGCGCGGACATTGGCGTCCACGCATTTTTGTCAGAACGCACCGTGATCGGCCGTAGCCCGACGTGCACATTTCCGCTGCATGACATGAAGGTGTCGGGACATCACGCGACCATCACGCGGATCGGGGACGGAGGGTACATCATCGAGGACCTCAACTCGACCAATGGGACGCGAGTCGATGCGGTTCCGGTCGTGGGGCAAAAGGTATTGAAAGATGGCGACAAGATTTTTGTCGGCGAGACGGTGGTTCGCTTCGCGCTTGCTGATGAACTTGACATCGACTACCACAGCGAAGTCGCAACCCTGGTGGGCACCGATCCACTGACCGACCTTCCTTCGAAGCGACGGTTTGACGAAGCGCTGGAGTTCGCGTTCCAAAATTCGCTTCGCGGCGAGATGCCGCTTTCGGTTTTGATGATGGACATGGATGGCGTTAAACAGATCAACGACACCCATGGCCACCTTTACGGCGCCCACGTGATCGGTGAAACCGGTCGATTGATCGCCAAAGTGCTCGGGAATAAAGGACGAGCCTGCCGGTTTGGCGGCGACGAATTCAGTGCGTTTTTGCCGGGACAGGATCTTGCCTCGGCATGTACGGTCGCGGAGCAGATTCGCACCGCAGTGGAATCGGCCGGAATGGAGAAAGACGGTATTCCTCTGCGTCCGACGATCAGCATCGGAGTTTCATCGTACACGCCGGCGTTCACCAGTTCGCTTGCACTCATCACCAGTGCCGATGACGCGCTGTATCGCGCGAAAGCAAGTGGCAAAAATTGCGTTGCACTGTAAATCTTCTGTCTGATCACGCGTTGCTTTGAACCGGCATTGCCCAACCCGGGCAATGCATTGTTCATGCACGGCGATCTACCAAGTCTTGATTGCGTGACGCACTCGTTCATGCAAGCGTTCTTCTAATGCTACGTCTCGCGGTTGCGACTGCATGAGGAAGACCCGGACGCGAGTCCGAGGACGATGCCTTCGTGACTAACCATTCGCAGACTAGAGAAGCTAAAAAACATAAAGTGGGAAGGCGGAACGTGGCCGCAAACCCACTGCCGCAGCATTTCGGGCCAATTCCAATCGTGGTGGTCACTGACAGGACAATTTGTTGATCCTGCGACCAACGTGTTCTAAAAAATTGGCCTAAACGAAACGTTTCGACAGAGAACGCGTGCTTGGCACCGCATTGGATATTAACTGCTGCGGGTGCGTTGCTGATGCCAATCCTGGACGAATTCTGAGCCGTGATTGCCCGGCAAACAAGGCCTCTGGCAATCGGTGCCCCCGCGATCGGTTTGTCGTGACACCGTGCTCGATGATTCGCCTCTCTCGCACGTCACGCGAGCGGCCATTCACGTTAAGCCATACCATGATGGCGCAAACTTTGCAGCCTTGTTACAGGAGGTCAAAATCGCATCTTTTCCGGAGGTTTTTTGCGTTATGTCTTATGTCGAATCCGCCCACGACTCGGTCAAAACCATCACGGCCGAATCAAGTGCATCGCAACGGATTGCCGATTTTATCCGTCATCGCGAGCAACGCGATTCGTCGCCGCGTGAGCCGCGAAATAGCAAATTTTGGCAGCGGATGAACGCGACGACGACATCGCTGTGGCTGGACAGCGGTGATGTTGATTCGATCGATTCACTTTGGTGCCAACAATTCAGCGGTGTCACGACCAACAACACGCTACTGAACGATGAGGTGCAAAATGGGGCCTACGACGAATTGGTTCCCCAAATAAGCAAACTGGTGGGCAATCTCCCCGACGATGTGAGAGTGCGGGAAATTGGTTTCGTTTTGAACCTATGTCACGCACTGAAATTGGTCCAGCAGTTTCGCTGCAACGTCAGTGTCGAACTGCACACCGACGTTGCGCACGACAGTGAGGCGACGATGGCGTACGCGCGGCGATGCCATGACCTATGCCCCGAGTTTTTTATTGTCAAGATTCCGTTCACCCCGTCTGGTTTGATCGCCATCAAGCAGCTTCGCGACGAGGGGATACGCGTGAATTGCACGCTCGGGTTCAGCGCTCGGCAAAACTACGTCGCGACCGCCTTGTCGCGTCCATCGTTTGTGAATGTCTTTCTCGGACGTTTGAATTCGTATATCGCGGACAATCATCTTGGGGATGGGCAAGGCGTTGGCGAGAAAGCGACACTGGCCAGCCAGGCGGAAGTCAGCACATTCACACGAGGGTTGCCGATGACCGACACCCAGCAAATTGCCGCCAGTCTGCGTGACGCGTCGCAATTGCCCAAGCTCGCCGGCGTCGACGTAATCACGATGCCGACCAAGGTTGCAAAACAAGCTGAACAGTCGCTTGATCAACCTTGGCAATCCCAGTTAAATCAATCGCCGAAGGTGCAGCTAGGCGATCAAATTGATCCCAGTACCGTGCGAATCGAAAAACTTTGGGACGTCAGCAAGGCGGAACGCAATTTTGTGCAGAAAGCGATCCTGTTGCCGCCTGCCAACGCGGTGGAACTAAAACAGATGGCAGCTGATCATCAGATCGAAGATCTGTTTCCAGAGATGGCGTCCGAAGAGAAGCAGGCGATTGCCGAAGACGGCAAGATTCCCAATCATCAACGCTGGCAACAGCGAATGGTTCGTGGCGATCTGGCAATCGATTCACTTATGACTTTGGCCGGATTGGAAACGTTTGCTAAATCGCAATCGAAATTAGATGATCGCATTCGTAAGCAGTTGCGGTGATCGTTTATTGCATGATGTAGCTCAGTCACCGAATCGGTCGGCGGAGAGGTGACTGCGGTCATCGCAATGTGCGAATCTTCAGCTCCGTTTCCGAGGTCGAGGCTAATCCATCTCGAAGTGCTTTTTCAAGAATGCAACGGCGTGGTCCCAGCGGCGATTGTAAAAGAGTCGGTCCTTTGTGGTTTCGACTGTGAACACTTCGCATGGCACCCCTAGTTCATCAGCACGCTTTTTCAGTTCGAGGCCAAAGAAGGGGTGATGGATGCCGTCCATCGCATTTTGCATTGCGATCTCGGGATCCTTCGATCGCCGGTAATAGAACACCGAGGGCGGATCATCTTCGCTGAGATGAGTGATCGGCGAGCATTCTTGGATCGTCCGGAATTGCTCGTCCTCGATTTTGTCAGTGTCCTCGATTGTATAGCCAAATAGCTGCTGCAATCCGTCGCCCATCCAGGCGTCGCCAGGAATGTGTTTTTTGATCCAGCGGAAATCGTACGAGGTTTGTGCATTGAGCAAGACGACGGCGGAAACACGAGTCGACTGACGTAACATGGGATCCGCTGCCGTCGGATCCGCGCGGTCGGGGCTGTAGGCAATCCACTGCGCCAATCCCGCACCGGCTGAACCGCCCCCGATCGCAATGCGTGATTTGTCAATATTCCACTTCTCTGCGTTTTGTCTTAGAAACTGCACCGCATGAGCACAATCGTGAAAACAAGCCGGTGCAATCGCATGTTGGCTCAAGCGATAATTGAGCGTCACATAGTGAATGCCGTTTTCGACAAAGGGGCGTGCAAACAAGCTTCCTTCCGACTTGTCGCCGCGGCGGAATCCGCCGCCATGGATCCAGATCATGCATGGCGCAGGTTCATTGTTCTCCGTTTTAGCCAAGTAGACATCCAACACATGTCGTTCATGTTCGCCGTAGCGAACGTCCCGATGATCGGGGTCTCGCCGTTCTCTTTGTCCACCCCTCATGGCCGCGTCGCCCTGACGCAGATTGGCTGCTCGCGACTGAATCGTTTCCATCATCCGCTGGCGGTCCGCACTTCCGATCGCCGGTCCAGACTGATCGCCTGCTATCGCTCGTAAGTTTTTCAATTTTTGCGCAGCGACATCGGAAAGCAACAACACCCCGTCGCCATCTTCGTCCAACTGATCGAACAAGCGTTGTGGACCCGTAAACTCGGATCGCGTCAATTTGCCGTCACCGTTTATATCGTCGTTCTTCATACGGGTAATGAAACGGTCGGTGCCGCTTTGTGCGAGCAGCATGATTGGCAGCACAAGCGTGCCGAAGATCGCGATTGCAAATCTTGTTGTCACGAGTGATTTTCCAAGCTAAAACGAATGGAGGAAAAAACTTCCGATACGGCGATCGGACGAAACGGGGCTGCGGCATCCGTGCATGTGGCGGTCGCATTGTTAGGTGGATGCGGCGTGGTCTGCCACCATTGACTTTGGCGATTCGGAGCCCCGAGTGGACATTCATTCGCTACGTAGGATTTTTTCCATCTTGCGGCCTTTCGCCAATTCGTCGACTAGCTTGTCGAGGTATCTGACCTTTTGCGTCAGCGGATTCTCGATCTCCTCAACCCGGTAACCACAGATGACACCGGTGATCAGGTGGGCATTGGGATTCAGCTTGGCTTTCTGGAAAAACTGTTCAAAGTTGACCTTGTCTTTGATCTGTTTTTGCAGCGTCTTTTCATCAAATCCGGTTAGCCAGCGGATGACTTGATGCAGTTCGTCGGTGCTCCGGCCCTTCTTTTCCACCTTGGTGATATAGTGCGGGTAGACCGAAGCAAACGTCATCGTGGCTATCCGTTCATCGTGGCTTTTGGTGCTTTTCATAATGCAGTGCAAAATAAACGTGAAGTCAAATTTGGAATCCGCGAGCTCTAGAACCGAACGTAATGTTTCCAGTGGATATGCGTTTCGGTCTCATTGCTGCCACGCGACACGGTCAACGTGGTCGAGGTGTTTTTTGTGGTGACAAGGATCGTGTGAAGCGCAAAGGGCCGCCCCGCCGATTCGTCCGAAATCAGCACGGCTCGTCCATCGGTCCATTCTGCTTTCGTCTTGTCGTCGGCCTTGGGATTGGGCGTTAGTTTCTTCTCATAAAAGGCAATCACTTTTTCGACCGAGTCTTTGGTCGTCATATGGGTTTTGCACACCATGGACGCCGCCGTTCTGTTGCCATCGGCGTTGACCGTGGGAACGTCCGACATCTCACTGCCGCTAAGTTTGGATTGGGGGTATTGCCACTTTAGAATGGTCCCCATCAGCGTGATCGGTTCATCGGCGGTCGCTGTGGTTGGGGTTCCGATCCATACAGCCGCAATCAGGAACGTGGCAATCAATCGCATTTGACAGGGTTTCCAGTTTGTGAAAAGCGAGAAGGGACTCAGCGTCGGCGACAACATTCCAGTCAAGACGCAGTGCTATTGGTGGGTATCCAGACCAAGCCAATCATACCGCAAGCGTCGCGGCAAAGCGCGATGTTGGGCAAATTCAGCCACTCGTCGTCGTCACGGTCGCGCGGGCCTCGCGAGACCGCCAAATTTCGCAGCGGAACCTGACCTCGTCAAAACCGTCCCTGGTTTCGCCTGTCCGGTTCATAGGATCATTACCAGATGAGAATGATTAAAGGCGGGTGGGATTTCCCACCGCAAGATGCACGTTATTTCCGCTAACGCAAATACGGGCCTTCGACATTGCGATCGCTTCGGGGCTTTCGCATGGCTTTGGCGCGATCGATACATCATCGGAAAATCATTCGGCCCTTTTCGCGTCGAGGCTTTGTTTGGACATCTTTGCTTTGGGACCAAGAATCTCACTCTCATCCCCATCTGTTGCGAGATAAAACTCCCTTCGATGGCTAGCGAATCCCATCGCGACCAGCGGAGTGAATGCAAAACAAGTCGATCGAAAAAGAGAGGGTGATTTGACACACCCTCGATGAACGGGCTCGGCCATCGAGAGCACTCGAAGTGATTATGTGGCCCCCTATCTAGGTCTTTGGATAACCACGCCGGATTTCATCGCCAACCACCTTGCATGCAATAATACAGTGAGTTCAGATTGATGCGTTCTGTGGTGGTATTCCATCGTTGTAGAGCAGTGGTCCCCGTGGTTCTCCATTCCCCATACTCGTTTCATGCGTGAAGTCATTGGGGCAATGGTGCTGAAAATCTTGCAAGTGAAACCTTAGAAAACGCTAATCCGATGTCCAAACAACTCCACAAGCGACTTTCCACCGATATCCACTTGTTAGGCGATTTGTTGGGAAAGGTGATCCGCCGCCAAGCAGGGGTCAATGCGTTCGAACTCGAAGAACGTTTTCGTGCGTTATCGAAAGTGCGTCGACACGATCACGACTCGGCGGACGAAGTCGCCGTCCGCATCGCCGAGATCGTGGACGATTTAGATTTACAGCAGATCTGTGAAGTGGCCCGAGCTTTCACACTCTACTTTCAATTGATCAATGTGGCCGAAGAGCACCATCGCGCGAGGGTGCTGCGGACACGAATCAAAATGGAGTCGCCGAAACCGATCGCCGAATCGATTCGTGCTGCAATCGCGGAACTGGCCGACGCCGGGGTCGACGAGATGCACATGCAGAACATGTTGCAGGGGCTGCATATCGAGCCCGTGTTCACGGCACATCCCACCGAAGCAAAACGCCGTACCTTGATCTCGAAACTAAAACGGATCGAAGAAGGCCTCCGTCATCTGGACGAGATGAACTTGTTGCCGGCAGATGAAGTACGCGTGAAACAGGGGATGTTAGCCGAGATCACCGGGATGTGGCTCACGTCGCAAGCTCGGCAAGCGAAACCGACCGTTACCGACGAAGTTAAAACAGGGCTTTATTATTTCGATCAGACGATTTGGGATGTCGTTCCAAAGATCTATCGCGAGATGGAAGAAGCACTCGCCGAACATTTTCCCTCGGTGCAACTGCCCAAGCGGTTTCTGACATTCGGCAGCTGGATCGGCGGCGACCGAGATGGCAATCCGAATGTCACGGCGTTTGTTACTGCCGAAACATTACGGCTGCATCGCGGGATGGCTTTGTCGCGGCATGGCGAAACCGCGGGGGCGCTAACACGGACGCTTAGTCTCAGCGAGCAGTTGCATACGCCTGCAAAGGAGCTGCTTGAATTGCTCGAACAGGAATTGTCAGGCAACTCGGGACACGTCAAGTTTCTGGCGGAGCAGTATCCGGACGAGCCCTATCGATTGCTGGCTGCGGCGTTAAAAGCGGATTTAAATGATGCCAATCATGATCCTGTCAAATCGCGATTGCTGGAAGATGACAACTCGCCGATGGCCGAATTGCGTACAGCAGCGGACTTGCTAAAACCGCTAGAGAGCATTGACCTTAGTCTGCGCAACGGACGTACCGATACGATCGCCGACGCTCAGTTAAAAGACGCGTTGGTCCAAGCCAACGTCTTTGGGGTCAATGTAGCACGATTGGATATTCGTCAGTTCAGCGATTATCACGACGCAGCGTTGGCAGAGATTTTTGCCAAGCTGGGGATCTCCTCGAACTACTTGGAACTCACTCCAGCGGAACGAGCCGAATTGTTGACGACGCAACTTGCCAGCGACAATCCGGAGATCGGCGAACCGAGCGACTACAGCGAAACGACCGCCGAGCTTTTGCAATTGTTTCGGGTCATCGCACGAGCGGTAGAGTTGTACGGCCCAGAGATGATCGGACCGTATATCATCAGCATGTCCAAGGACGTCGACGACGTACTGGCCGTGTTGCTATTGGCAAAATGGTATGGACTGTGTCAGCGTAGTGATGGCAATCCACAGGCGCTGCCTGCGATCGCACCGTTGTTCGAGACTCGCGACGACTTGAAAAACGCCCCCGAGGTCATGACAAAACTGTTCGCTCATCCTGCTTATCGCGAGCATCTTGCGGCGCAGGGGATGGAACAGAACGTGATGATCGGCTATTCCGACAGCAACAAGGACGCCGGTTTTCTAACAGCGACCTGGGAACTGTATCAGGCGCAGGATCGGCTAACGAAGTGCTGTCGCGAGCACGGCGTGTCACTGACCATTTTTCACGGCCGCGGAGGCACCATCGCGCGAGGCGGCGGTCCAGCTAACCGTGCCATCCTGGCTCAGCCGCCGGGGTCCGTCGAAGGGCGTATTCGTATCACGGAACAAGGCGAGGTGATTAATGATTACTACTTCCACCCCGAGATTGCGGCTCGTCATTTAGAGCAGCTCGTTAGCGCGGTGTTGGTTGCTTCGACGCCGGCTCACAAGCGAAAGGCGACTCCAAAAAAATCTTGGTTGGACGCGATGGAGCAGCTTTCGGCCACAGCGTTTCGCAGCTACCGCGAATTCATTTATGAGACACCGGCACTGTTGCAATATTGGCAGGAAGCGACACCGATCAACGAACTGAGTAGCATGCGAATCGGATCACGTCCGGCGCGGCGAAAGGGGAACGATGTGCTAGCTGGTTTGCGTGCGATCCCGTGGGGATTCAGCTGGATGCAAAGTCGGCACAATCTGCCTGCATGGTATGGCGTCGGTCAGGCGATCGCGGCGTTCGTCGGCAGCGGTGATGACGCAGAGAAGAATTTGGCGTTACTGCAAGAGATGCATCGCCATTGGCCGTTCTTTCGCGCAATG
The DNA here is from genome assembly GCF_039545035.1 of Novipirellula caenicola. Taxonomy (NCBI): domain Bacteria; kingdom Pseudomonadati; phylum Planctomycetota; class Planctomycetia; order Pirellulales; family Pirellulaceae; genus Novipirellula; species Novipirellula caenicola. Next base: position 529,409 of record NZ_BAABRO010000002.1, on the reverse strand, counting down.
ACCGACAACCTGCAGGTCGCGCTGGGCAAAGCGGACATGGGCATTGCTCGCCGCTATGCCGACTTGGTCAGCGACGCGACGGTGCGTGAGGAGATTTATGAGTCGATCAAAGCGGCCTACTCACTGACCGAGCATTGGGTGCTACGCGTTGCCGGACAACGTGCGGTGTTGGAAAATCAACCCACGTTGCAGCGGTCAATCCGTCTGAGAAATCCGTACGTCGACCCGCTGAACTTCTTGCAGGTGCGGTTGTTAAAGCAGATGCGGCAACAGAGCGGCGGCAGCGAAGATCCCGAGTTGCAGCAAGCCTTCTACATCACCATCAACGGCATCGCCGCAGGTTTAAAGAACACCGGCTAGAGGTCGAACGCACAACGATTGGTAGCTGCGAAGATGATGAAATTGCAGAATGGCCGAGCCATCTGGCTTGGCGGGCTGTTCGTTGGCGGTTCGCGAATTGCCTTGCGGCTTGTTGAATCAATCTCAATGCGAATCGCGCCGGTCAGCCGTGGGCCGTACGGCCAATGCCATCTGCTTTCACACTGAACGGGTGGTTTTCATAGCGGAGCGGCGCGAGCCACCCGGTAAATTTGGAACGTGTTACTCGCTGCAACCGGGCGGGGCCCCGCGTTGCACCGCTACCCAAGGTCGATCGAATTGGGCGTAAGACACTTGGTAGTGCGTGGCACCCGGCCGCTGACGCGTCGCGGCTCAATAAGTCAACAAGCGGTTTGCTGATTTCGCGGCCACGTTTCGCGGTCGATAAGTGGGCTTGGCGAAAGCCCGTGTCTCGGTCGCTGCTTGCGACTAAGGCATCGCCGCTACTTTCGCGTTATCCAAGATGGCTGACGTACGGCAAATCGGACAGTGCGCTACGGCTTACTTTTCCAGAGTTTAACGTGCATCACGTCGTTCTTTTCGTCGGTCCCCTCGGTGCTGCGTCCCCGCCGGACGTCGGATTCGAGCAGACCGAGCAATCGATTGGCAACATCGGGTTCGCTCAAGTAGAGATTGTTGGTCTCGCCGAGATCCGACGCCAAGTCGTACAGTTGGGCTTCGGGGGCGTCAGCGGAAACATTTTTCTCACGCGGTGCGGTCAACCCGCCCGACCCGCGAGCGAGCAACAGTTTCCAATCACCCTGACGATAAGCAAAGTGGCCGTCGATTGCGTGGTGAATGATTCCCGCTCGAGTGGACTGGATCGGTTGGCCATGCAGCGCTGGCAAAAAACTGACGCTGTCTTCAGCGGAGCCCGCCGGCAACTCGGTCGCTAAAATTTCGGCGCACGTGGCCATCAGATCCCACTGGCCGATCGTTTGGTCCGAGCGTGTTGATGGTTCAATTTTGGCGGGCCAGCGAACAACAAACGGCACCCGATGGCCGCCCTCCCAAAGGTCACCTTTGGAACCTCGCAGCGGCCCGCTGACGTAGTGTCCCTTTTCTTTCAGCTGTTCGATTTTGGCCATCTTTGAACAGCCGTTGTCGGTGGTGAAAATAACGATTGTATTTTTCGCGCCGGGTGACTGATCGACCGCATCGACAATCGCGCCGACGACGTCGTCTGTCTGCATGACAAAATCACCGTAGCGGCCTACGGCGCTCTTCCCGTTCCACTGAGCCGATGGCACGATCGGGGTGTGGGGTGAGTTCAGTGCAATGTACGCAAAATACGGTCGCTCTGCTGTTTGCCGGTTGATGTACTGGACCGCTTTTTGTTTCAGCATCGGCAGCACGTCCACCGCTTCGAAATCCGGCTCCGCCGGTCCTTCACGCTGGTATTTCTTGGTTGCCGTCGCCTGGCCTACGAAGCGATCATTTTCGATGTAGATAAACGGTGGCATGTCGAGCGAGGCCGAGATGCCATAGAAGTAGTCGAAACCTCGCGCCGTTGGACCATTTTCGATCGTGCCCGTCCAATCGATGTTCTCGGGACTGTGACCTTTGCCCGGAGCCTTGCCATCGGTGGTAGGGATATCCATTCCCAGATGCCATTTGCCGATCGCAGCGGTGTTGTATCCCTGGTCCTTCAAGAAATCCGCCACGGTCACCCGGTGCGGATCGATCAGCGGCGGGCTATATCCATACAGCACGAACCGTTGCAGTTGGGTCCGCCAGTTGTAACGTCCGGTCAGGATGCTGTATCGCGTTGGCGTGCATACCGATGACGACGAGTGCGCGTCCGTAAAATGCATGCCTTGTGATACCAATTGATCGATGGCTGGCGTAGGCACCTTGCACCGATCGGGATTCATCGCAGACACCTCGCCGTATCCCATGTCGTCCGCAAGGATGAACACGATGTTGGGCCTGTCTGGCGGGGCCGCTCCTGCGACACCAACCAGTGCCGCAGTGCTAAACACGATAAACAGAAGAATCGTTTTGGGGGCGATTGTAGCCTTCATCATGCAACCTGATCTTGATAGAGCTTGGCCAAATTGATTTTGACCAAAAGCAACACCGCCGTTGGCCACAGCCTAAGAATCACTCTTCTTCCGCGTCGGGTTCCACATAGCCATCCTCCCACTGCTTCTCGTATTCATTTGCGCCTTCTACCAGCTCGGGATGTTCTTCAAGGTATGCATTGAGTTCATCCTTGCTGCCACCCGTCACGGAATTGTCTTGTTCTGAACAGCCCGTCATTGCCGCAACCAACATCACGGACAGGAGTGCAGCAAACACACACGGTTTTGAGATAATTCGTTTCACGATATCGATCCTAAAAGTAAAATAAATGGTCTTCCGATGCGTCTTGTTACAAGGCAAGACACACCAGATCAATAACGGTGCCAGCCCGATGACTGACACCGTTTCGTAACCTATCAACGCACTTAAGCGTTTCTGAGTTCTCGGTCGTCCATGATCATTGCATCCATGATCATTGCATTTGTGATCATTGCTGGATTGACGACAGACCCACCAGGAGCAGAGGCGGGATTAAAACTCGGAGTCAATGACTTCTTTGGCCGCTCGAGTGCCCAGAGCACCCCACAAACCATAAGGGCTCTCCGACCCCGGTGGTGTAGCGGACCCCAGCGTTGCAACTCTGGGGGCTTGCTGATTTCCAGCTTCGATCGAGTCAGTAATGAATTTGACTGCCCCGTCGCCCATCAGCACGTGGACACCACCTTGATGGCGACTGCTGGGCGGCGCGATGGCTGCAGCCCGCGAATTGGACGAACCCAGACACATCCGTTCGTTCGGAGGCCAGATCGTCGTCATCCCCGAATACGCGGGAGCCGCCCAAGCCCATTTGTACCCACGTCGGCGTTCCGCGTTCCCTTCCGTTTTCTGAGACGTGTGCCAAAATTGAGGGCGCTCGGGATCCGTATTGGGACACAAGTTGGACGGAACACGATCCGTGAGCCGTCTGCCATCGATATTCGTCGATTCGTAACCAAACTCGGTTCGTTTGTCGCGGTCTCCTAGGTCGGTCGCGATCTCGCCGCCGGCGATGGTGTTGGACAGGCCATCCAAAACGTCACGGAACCTCGTCGTTTGCCGCATCACGAACATCCCACGCTGAGCAGCCCGCACAGCCTGAGACGCTCGAGGAGCACCGGCTGCGTTCTTAGCGCCCTCGTGTGATTGGTGCGGGCTATCGCCGTAGCAGTAGGCGTAATTGGTTCTTCCTTGGGACGGAAGCCCGTTGCCAGGATCGCTGGGGCAACGCAGTGCCGGAATGTTGGTACGCCAGGGGACGTAGTTGTTCGCACCATGATGAGACAACCACATCTCTGGATTGGGGCCCATCGGCTGCCAAACGTCGTTTGTGGTGGAGGGATCGCCGTCGGCGTCAAGCGGATTGGAGATCTGTTCCCAAAGACTTTGTTGCTCGAAGAACGGTGTTAAGCCGACCAACCAATTCAAGTACACGTTATTGGCATTGGTTCCCGGCACAACCGCACTTGCAGAGGTGACTTTTGCTGTGCCGCTTCCGGCAGGCGGCAACTGCTTGTAGGCAGAATGGTAGTTGTGCATCGCCAAGCCGAGTTGCTTCAGATTGTTGCTACAACTCATTCGCCTCGCAGCTTCGCGGGCTGCTTGCACGGCCGGCAACAATAGCCCGACGAGGACGCCAATGATTGCGATGACAACGAGAAGCTCCACCAATGTGAAGCCAGAATGTTGTGGCTTTTTCATGTCATTCACCAGAAAAGAGAAAAGAAAGCGACTAACGCAGCCTGAGTCGATGGCTGTCCCACTCCATCTAACGGATGCAGCAGACAAACCAAATTGTTCAGAAAAAACGGTCGAGTGGTCGAAAAGATGCAGGAAAATTGGATTCAAGCGCGAACGGGACGTCGATCTGACATCCTGGAAATCACAATCCAACGCCGCACTTGATCTATGACGAGCAGGGGGAATTTCTTAACTACTAAAATGTAGGAAATTCACGTTTTTTTAAGGACCATGGTGCTGGATCACCGGCGAATCAAACCACCTACGCGTCGAAATAACCATTTTCATTATTCCATCAAGGCAGCCACGACTCAAGAATTTATTGCGACACCGGGTTAAGCATCTGCGACGCGCGAGTTGAGCCCCGATTTGCGACATGGATCACCGAACCATGGCGTTTTCATCGGTTGAACAAGAGCCAGTCAGACGGATTGTTGGTGAGATACATGCTGTGTCCCTCAGCGGTCCATTGTCGCTCGGCTTTCCAAGCCGATTGCGTTCATTCACTCAGAACAAACCGTTTGATCGGCAGTCACGTCCTTAAGCTCATGATTGCGAGCAGGACATCGCCAGCAACGACTCATTTCTGTCCGACGAATGGGAGGGCCGATGAACAAATTCAGAGCGACAATTTGCCAGACGTTGTTCTTACCCATCGTTTCAGTCGCGATAGCGACGGCAGCAGCGAACATGACTTGCGAATGTTGCTATCGCAACAAGATCTGCGCACCTCATTGTCGCTCGGCTTTCCAAGCCGATTGCGTTCATTCATTCGCATCAAACCGCTTGATCGGCAGTCACGTCCTTAAGCTCATGATTGCGAGCAGGACATCGCCAGCGACGATTCATTTCTGTCCGACGAATGGGAGGAGCGATGAACGAATTCAGAGCGACAATTTGCCAGACGTTGTTTTTACCCACCGTTTCAGTCGCGAAAGCGATGGCAGCAACGAACAAGACTTACGAGCGTTGCTATCGCAACAAGATCTGCGCACCTCATTGTCGCTCGGCTTTCCAAGCCGATTGCGTTCATTTACTCGCAACAAACCGCTTGATCGGCAATCGTTCATTGAAACCACGCGTGCACCACCAGCGATTAGCGCACCACTCGCACCGCCGCATCGGATGTAACCGTCTGCGGGGACAGACGAATACAAATCCGTAGCGTTACCCGTCGACGCTCAAACCCATCACGCTTCGCCCCCGATCTCGACCGGCTTACGTTTCCGAGATGGCTTAAAGTAAACCAACGCTCAGTAGCTGACTCTCCTGTTTTGCAGCACACCGTTTTGCTTATCAACGAAGTGCTCGCCAAATCAGCTGGCTTGCTGATTCCACATTCACTCTACGCGGCCCGATTGGTGTGTCCGTCATGTGATTGTCACCTCACCAAGGGCACGATCGACGATGCCAAGTTCTTCTGTGAGAAATGCGGTTCAGAATCCGCCCGTTCAACTGGCGTCCATAGCCATGTATCGCTTGCACGCGTAGAAGACTTGGGAAATCAAACGTAGTTCACGGTCACACAAGTTCTTCAGGTTTGGGGGCTGCGAGGGACGAGCCTAATCCCAAACCCATGTTGAAGGCGAGCCGCTTTGTGGCGGGAGGAGGCTGGATCGTTAAAGCGACGTCGTTTGACATTGCCAAACGCTGGTGGAGAGTGCCGCGCGATGCATCGCAGTGCCCCGGATGATGTCCTGCAATCATAGGAATACAGGAAAATGGGTGACAGGAAAATAGTGATGCTACAGTTGGGGGCTGATCATTTTTCTGTCCTTCATTTTCCTGTAAATCCACCTTTGCTTGATTGGTCGATGAAGCGATGCTTCGCGAGGTCGGTTCCTACACAATGAACTGACTAGCAACCCATAGTACATTGCCAGCAACGACTGAATAGAATCAGTGCAATCAAAAGCGAGACTCCAGCGTGGAGTCTCCTCCCCATAAAGATACGACACCGAGTCGTGCATAACTCCGTTGTCGGTGCGAGGTCTCTTGAATTGTCGGTCGTACTCAAAGACGTTCTCGCCGTTGTCGCGCCTCGACTTCGCGCCCACGGCTACAAAGGCTCTGGCCAGAACTACCGGCTCGTAGATGAAAATGCCGTTTCGGTCGTCAACTTCCAAAAGAGTTCAGGCGGTGAGCGATTCTACGTAAACGTTGGAGTCCAGCCGTTGTTCGTGCCAACGGAAGGTGAATCCACGCCGGACGCGAAGAAAATCAAAGAACCCGAATGCATTTTTCACACCCGTCTTAAGCCGCCGCAAAACGCAATGGCCGGTTGGCCCTATTCGGTCGATCTTGCTGAACAACTGGCAGCAGACTTCGACGACCTTCATGCCACGTTCGTCCAACCATTGATGACAATTCCAGGCCCCGTGACGGAGGCTTCCGTGGGCGACTTCGATGAACATACCGGGCATCCGCTGCTGGGTGCCCGACATGCCCGTAACTTTCTGCACTTTGCCCGTATCTCGTTGGCTCGTGGCAACACCGAGAGGGCTGCCGAATTCTCACAGGCGGCAATCGATATTTGTCCCGAGCGAGCATCGACTTTGCTTCATCATCTAAAGGACGTTTTAGCTAGAGCGTCGTTGTAGCTGTTCGATCGACGACAAGGCATTCACGCTGCGCCGCTTCGCGGACACCTTCGACGTAGTGCAAACCTCGTTGGTGTTATACAATCAGCTTAGATTCATGACATGGTTCGCTTCCATCGAGGCGTTGTCGTGAATGCCAGCCCATTGTCCAATCGAAGGCAAGGTAATGTGACCAAGATTAGATTCGAGGACTACTCTGGGGCCGCCCCAATTCTGCTTCCCGTGAGCATCCTGCACTATTGGCGCGGCTTCTACCTTCCGGCCGACCCGGAGGATGGGTTACCCGACCTCGAACTCCCAGACGGTGCGTTCAATATCTGTGACGATTTCGATTTTTCAAACCCGAAAACCGATTACGATCGGGCGTGCTCTCTCAGCGGAGCCGTCGAGACGATCTCGGTTGGTCCGGGGAAGGGGCTGGTCTTTGGTGCAGAGCTTGATTCGCTGACGTGGTGGCAGGATCAGCGCATGCTCGTCAATGGTGGTCTGCCGACAACATCGAGGCTGAACGAAGTCACATGGTCCGACGAGCTCGACTGGCACACCGCCGAATCAGACTTCGTCCTCATGAATGCATGCGACCACGGTGCTGATCCGAACCTGAAGAACTTCTTTGAAGTTAAACTTGCTGCCGGGGAATATCTGATACAACGTGGCGATTCCAGCGATTGTCGAAATGTGGGCAACGACCCCGCGTTCGTCTTGTTTCGTTTTCTGTTGAAACTCGATGGCTAGCATTTTGACGGAAGCACGGCCAACAATGCGTATCCGCAATGCCCACTTCGCGGGTCGCCTTTGTGTTTGAGTCAGCGGACGCCCTGACATAGAATCAATCGGTCATTCGACGTTTTCAGCTTCGTCCGAGGCGGCGTCGGATATGCAACCCGTTGTGCGACCTTGAGCAAACCACTTCGATGCCATCGATGCTCCACCAACTGCTATCCTATTCGCCGATCGCGTGGCTCACTTTTCTGTGCATCACTGCAATCGCATCATTCGCTGGACGCGGTTGGGGCATCATCGCAGGTCACGTCGCCGTGGCGTTCGCTGTACTCGGGTTCGACGTCCAGTGGGTTCAGTCTGAGATCGCAGAATCTGATTGGAGTGGGACGCCCGATCAAGACATCGTATTCCTCGTGGGTGTAGCCATTCGCGTCGTTCTTGTTAACGCCGCCCTGCTGCCTGTTGCCATCCTGTTTCGTCGGCTTTCGCTCCGCTGGCGTCCACGTCCATCGCAACCGGTCGCCTAACTACATAGGGGAGGGGTGATGTCAGCGACGGGCGAGCCTGATCCCAAACCCATGTTCGAGGCGAGCCGCTTCGTGGCAGGAGGCGGCTAGATCGTCGACGCGACGTCGTATCACATAACGAATCCTAGTGGAGAGTGCAGCTCGATACATCGCAGTGCCCCGGATGATGTCCTGCATTCAGAGGAATACAGGAAAATGGGTGACAGGAAAATGATGATTCTGTAAGTTGGGGACTGCCCATCTTTCTGTCCTTCATTTTCCTGTAAATCCACCTTTGCCTGATCGTTCAATCAAGCAATGCTTCGCGAGATCGATTTCTCCTCAATCGACCTTGCAGCAGCTCATAGTGCGTGGTTCAAATTATCGTTTGAAATCAGAATTCTGAGGAGTGAGCCTCCTGCGTGGAGCCACAATCCATAAGGTACGGCTCCGTGTCGCATGTACAAACTTGGTTGCGACTTATGTGCTTGCCGCAGCTGCAATTCTTATTTCGTGTCGATTAGTTCGCAAGAGCGTTCCCCTTTCTTTGGCTGCGCCGACACTCATTGCCGCTGATTGCGATTATTTCGATTGGCTGTGTGAGACGCCGATGGCAAAATTACGTCGGTCGACGTTACCGATTTATAGGTTGAGGTGCAGTCAAATGCACCTGACTCGAGCCGTTGCGATCCGCATTACCAGGCGGTTGGAAGATTACAGGAAGATGGGAGACAGGAAAATGATGATGCTGCAATTGGGTGCTGCTCATTTTTCTGTCCTTCATTTTCCTGTAAATCCACCTTTGCTTGATTGTTCAATCAAGCGATGCATCGCGAGATCGATTTCTCCTCAATCGACCTTGCAGCAGCTCATAGTGCGTGGTTCAAATTATCGTTTGAAATCAGAATTCTGAGGAGTGAGCCTCCTGCGTGGAGCCACAATCCATAAGGTACGGCTCCGTGTCGCATGTAAAAACTTGGTTGGCGACTTATGTGCTTGCCGCAGCTGCAGTTCCTCTTTCGTGTCGATTAGTTCGCAAGGGTGTTCCCCTTTCTTTGGCTGCGCCGACACTCACTGCCGCTGATTGCGATTATTTCGATTGGCTGTGTGAGACGCCGATGGCAAAATTACGTCGGTCGACGTCACCGTACTTTAGGTTGAGGTGCAGTCAGATGCACCTGACTCGAGCCGTTGCGATCCGCATTAACATGCGGTCAGAAGATTACAGGAAAATCGGTGACAGGAAAATGATGATGCTGTAAGTTGGGGGTGAGCATTTTTCTGTCGCTCATCTTTCTGAAAATCCACCTTTGTTTGATGGGTGTCTGAACCCATGTCTCGGGAGCCGATTTGTCGTGCAGCCGAACTTTGTAGTTACCCTTGGTGCCTCGTCAAAAAAATTGACGGAAATCGGAAGTCTGAAAAGCGAGTTTCTGCCTAGAGCCTCCACCGATAAGGTGCGGCAGCCAACACGTCTCAGCGGCACTCGTGGGCATTCATGCCGAATCGCCTTGACATTCCGCCTTTGGTAGACTGCACGACGTGCACGGCTGTTTGGTGTCGCGAACTGCGGCGATGGCGGTGCGGATCCGTTAGTAGACCCTCATTCGATGATGTTCATACCGATGCCTGCACTGATCGACATGCGTGGCAATTTGATTGCCGCTGCTATCTTGTTGGTGATTGGCGTCGTCGTGTTCCGGTTTGTTCGCCCACCATCTGCAACGACCTCGTCGCGTCGTTGGCTTCCGATTGTTGCTTTTGTCTGTGGTCCCGTGGTCGCGTTTCTCTGGACGATCGCAGATGTGTTGTGGATTCAGCCCGACTCGTATCTCAACTTCGCTGAATACGTCGAAACATTGATTCGCGTGCTTATCATCGGCGTCATCGGTGGCGTGGTCGGGGCGCTCGCTTTTGGGGTGGGCGACCGTATCACGCTTCACCGCCGCCGCTAATATAGTTTTGCGCTGGGGCTTCAGCAGGCCTTGTGCTGTTTGGCGGCGTCGGCAGGCCTAGGTGCAATTTTGGGTAGTTCAGGCTCAATCGCTTTGTTCGGGGCGTGTCGAAAGAACTTTGCTGTCTGACTCAAGTGCTTGCGGTAGTTGCAGTTCCTAACCGTGTCGATTGGTGCGTATTAGTGTTCGCTTTGCTTTGCCTGTACCGAACACTCCTTGCCGCTAATTGGCACAAATCAAGATTGGATGTGCCAGGCGACGATGGCACGATCACGTCGGCGGATGTCACCGAACGCTAGGTTGAGACGCAGTTAGATGCGACTGACTCCGTCTTTTGGAATCCACGTTATCCGGCGGTCTGGAGATTACAGGAAGATGGGTGACAGGAAAATGATGATGCTGTCGGTTTGACGATGAGCATTCTCGGTCGCAATGAACGTGCTGTCTCCGGCCTGCTGGCTCAGCGAAGGAAGAAAAGGACGAACGAAAGCGGGGCGGGGTTGGATTCGGGTGAAGGACGCCAGCTCCAGCGACTGCCGATCGCTAGTCGCGGCCATCAGCCAGAAAGGGCGACGCATTTCGTTCGGGATTCAGGCGAATCAGAATGGGCCAAGATCGAGATCGTTGCTGGCCGATGTGAAAAACGTTTGGCCTGAGGTATCGCTTGGCCAGAGATATTAGTCGACCAGAGATATTAGTCGGCCAGAGATATTAGTCGGCCAGAGAAGTTTGTGCCGGTGAGGTGGCATCGCTTGTTGCGGGAACGGCAGATGGTCAACTAGCCTCGTTGGGCTATCAACCTGCGTTCAAAAGAGTGGGCGATACTGGATTCGAACCAGTGACCTATGCCGTGTGAAAGCATCGCTCTAACCAACTGAGCCAATCGCCCTCTTTTTTCCGTCGTCGCGGTTTCGGTCGGGAATTTCGCAATGGTATTGCGGGTGACTTCACGACGGCGTCGACAGGCTTCAAAGCGTAACCGCAGACGCGGATCGGTTCCAGTGGCTGGTGCCGAAAATGTTTTTCGCGGTAGAAAAATGTTTGTCGAAAAATCTCTGCCGTCCCCAAACGTCGCTCCGTCGCGACTAGGAGGGAACGGCGACTAGCGGGAAACGACGACTAGGGATGAACGCCGATTGGCTGGAAGCTCGGCTTGATTACCGCAGCGGCTTCCAGCCAGAATCGTAATCCACGTCGCTTGATCAGGCTGGGGGTTTGAACTTTGGAGCCGATGGCTCTTCGGGTTCTTCCTCCGGCTCGTCCAGCTTGGTCGATGCAGGCGTGTCCATCGTCAAGGCTCGCTTGGCTTCGTATTCGGCCTCGCGAAATTGTTGCTGGACGTCGTTGAGAGTGCGTCGCACATCGCGGTAGCTGCTGCCAAATTTGCGGGCAACCTCGGGGAGATTGCCGCCAAACAACACGACTGCGATGACTCCGATCACCATCAACTCAAATGGTGACAAACCAAACATGTTACGCTTTCCCGCTTGGCGAGTGGGTCTCGTCCTCTTCGTCGTCCGCCGTTTCCGCCATGCCACGTTTGAACTCGTTCGCACTGCGACCGAGGTTTCGCATCAAACTAGGCAGCTTGGCTCCGCCGAACAGGACCAGTGCAATCAACAGCACGACCATCAATTCGGGAAGTCCAGGGAAACCGAATGCCAGTACCATGCACTGCGTAAACATCGACATCATTAACATTTTTTGCTCCGCTACCGAGGCTCTTGAAGGAGAATCCTGACGCAAACTTCGGCGAAAGCGGGTAGGTCGATCGACACGCGGGGGCGCCGAACACCTCCAGAACCGATGGTCGGGGATGGATGGGGGGCGAGCAACTTCGCTCGCGTTGCCCCCATTGTATTGTCCGGGCGAGAAGAGTCAAAGTCCCGTGGCTCAAAAATCAGTTTGCGGGTCTATTTGGGGTCGGATTTTGACGCCTTTCCTCGATCACCCCGCTACGACGGGCAAGCCAACGCAATGCTTTCTGATTTATGGCCCATCATTTCGAGTGTCCTGGGCGTGTTTTTGGTGATGGGGGTCGGGGTTCTGTGCCGTCAAACCGGCTGGTTGACCCGGCAAGCGGACCATTCGCTTGCCAACCTGACCGCCAAGGTGCTGTTGCCCGCCCTGTTTGCTCACCGGATTTTGACCAGTGATCAAATGAGTCAGTTTTCGACCGCTTGGTTTCCGCCGACGTTTGGATTTGGGACGACGGCGATCGGGTTCCTGGTTGGCTTTTTGATCGCTCGCTACGCCGGGCATTGGATCGGACTGGACAGCGATTCAAAGCAGCGAACGTTTGCACTTTGCGTCGGCATTTGCAATTACGGTTACATCCCGCTGCCGTTGGCTCAGCGGTTCTACCCGCAGGCCGAGGTGGATCTAATTTTGCACAACGTCGGTGTCGACATGGCGCTGTGGAGTATCGGGATTGCCGTGATCGGTGGTCAGAGCGGTGGTGGGTGGCGGCGGGTGATGTTGAGCGCGCCGGCGGTAACCGTGATCATCGCCGGAGTGATGAGGCGTTATGGACTCGAGCAATGGGTGCCCGCTTCATGCATGAGTGCCATCGAGATGCTGGGCAATTGCGCCATCCCGATGGGGTTGCTGCTAAGCGGCGCGATCATCGTCGACTACGTGAAGGAAACCACATGGGCGGGATCAGGCCGTGTGATCGCTTGGTCGATCGCGATCCGCCAATTGTTGCTGCCAAGTTTGATGATCGGGTTGGCCACCGCGATCGCGGCGTGGTCCAATTTGATGACGATCGACATGAAGCAGGTGGTGATGCTGGAAGCCGCGATGCCCGCCGCGGTGTTCCCGATTGTGTTGGTGCGGTTGTATGGGCGTGATACCTCGACCGCGCTGCGGGTGGTCTTGGCGACGTCGATCGCCGGAATCTTGTTGGTGCCGGTGTGGTTGGGAATCGGCAAATGGTGGTTCGGCATTTGAGTGGGTGGGTTGCCGGCGGCGCATAAAAGAAGCCGGGCGTGCCTCAACTCAGTGCACGCCCGGCCTCATTGTTTAGTCAGCCGTGACTCTCCGTCTTAGTTTAATTTTCCAGCGAAACGATCGTTGCTTCCAAGCTTGATCCGCCTGCCGTCCTGGCTGGCGATTACCTTTGATGCTTCTTGCATTTCAATCCTGGGACCTCTTGTCCGGTGAACGCGAATCCGTGCGTCAATCGAAATGTTTGTCGCGGCAATGAAGTTCGTTTTCAATCTCCCTAATCACCCGTCCGTGCGTAGCTCTACTTACTAAATTGGTTTTCGAATCAACTCGCTGCGATTTGCAGACTCCTTCTGCGGTGCAGCGTCTAGTGGAATCGAGGACGACATTGTGACCGTTGGATCGCGAGTCCGTGCGAACAAAGCGGAAAAGCAATGTTGTCGATGTTTGCCAGCTCGAACAAGTTGCCGATCCTACTTCGCTCCTCGAAGCAGGATGGCGGGGTTCGAGCGATGTGGAACTAGGCCACCAGTCGAAGGTCTTCTTGCATGACGCGTTCACGCACGCCATCGATGAATTCTTCGAAGATGCGGATGTCAAGCGCCGATGCGGCTCCGCACTCAGGATGGAATTGAGTTCCCAGGGCAAACCAATCCATCATCTCGCTTTCGATCGCTTCGATCACGCCATCGGGGCAGCGTGCGGTCACGCGGAAGCCAGGAGCGACTTCGTCAATTGCCATGTGATGACGGCTGCTAACACGGATTTCGCCATCGCCGTAAACGCGGCCGACCAACGAGTCGCTTTCCACGTTCAGCGTGTGGCGGTGATTGGGATCGTGAGGGTCGTGGTGAGGCACTGCGTTGGGCAGGTCCTCTTTGATGTTCAAGAACAGGTTTCCGCCCTGGTGAACATTCAACAATTGCATGCCGGTGCCAATTCCGAGCACGGGAACGCGACGTTCGGCAAGTTCAGCGATGATCAAGCGGTCGCTGGTTTCGCGAACAGGATCCAACGGGCGAACCGAAGGATGCAACATAAAGCCATCGTTGCGTGGGTCCAGGTCGGCTCCGCCGATCATGATAAAACCATGCAAGTTTTCAATCGCGGTGTGGATCGATTCCGCGTCGTCCATCGGCGGTAATACAACTGGAATCCCTCCCGCTGCGATCACCGATTGAAAGTATCCTGCTGCGATGTAACTGTAGGCGGGTACGTTACGATTGGCAGCACGAAAGTCGGCATTCATGCCGATCAAAGGCTTACACGTCATCCGAAAGTTCCTCTTCGAAGATCGCGAGTGATAAAAAACGCGTTGCAAAAATCATTTCGCAACATGTGGCGACAGAAAACAATTCAGAGAAGATTTTTTGAATTCGAAAAGGAATGCTTGCGATGTCAGTGAGTGCCATCTTGGCTTTCATCCCATCGTGACGTTTGGACAAGTCCTATAAACAAGTTCCGCAAGGAGCTATGTTGTTCGGAAATCCCATCGTTGTTTTCCGCCGGAAATGACACACGCCGTGTCACTTCTGGTGCGGCGAAACTTTATGCGGGTATGCGAACATTGCAAACCCTTTTTCCTAGCTAGGTGATATTCGCGGACGCTAGCACTACGGGTGGTGCTAGCAAATGCGTGGTTTGCTAGCAACAAGCGGATTTCCGCACTCGTTTTGGATCCTGGTCAGCCGCGGAATTGTTCGTTATAAATTCACCAACATCAATGCAGCCAACGACTTAGGACTAGAGCGTGAGATTTAGCAACGTTTGCCTCGATGCAATCGGTACCGAAATTCCCCAAGAGGTTTGGACGAGTGATGATTTGGAACAGAAACTCGAGCCGCTCTACAGCCGGTTAAAACTTCCCGAAGGTCGCCTGGCGCTGATGAGCGGGATCGACCAGCGACGGGTTTGGCCCAAGGGAACGATGCCCAGTGAACCGAGTGTACGTAGCGCTCGCCGCGCGATGGAAGCGTCGGGGATCGAGCCCCATCGGATTGGTTGTCTGATTCACGCCAGCGTTTGCCGTGACTTTTTAGAGCCCGCAACGGCCTCGCGAGTTCACCATGAATTGGGATTGCCGTCGAGCTGTTGGGTCTATGATGTTTCCAATGCCTGTTTGGGCTTGATGAACGGTGCCGTTCAAATTGCCACGCTGATCGAAGCCGGTGTCATCGAAGCGGGCATCGTGGTGGGGACCGAAAACAGTCGTCCACTATTGGAACAAACCATCGCTCAGTTGAACGCCGATCAAGCGCTGACTCGGCAAAGTGTGAAGCCTGCCTTTGCATCGCTGACGATCGGATCAGGAAGTTGCGCGTGGCTGTTGGCTCATCGTGATGTGATCGGATCAAGTGTTGAGGGGCGCGATCGCCAACGGACAATGTTTGACACCGCGATCGCCGAGGCGCGAACTGAGTTCCATGATCTGTGTCGCAGCGACCAGGATTCGGCTGGCGCCGGGATGACGCCGCTGATGGATACCGATTCGGAACGTTTGATGGCCGAGGGCATCGCGACCGGTGCGGCAGCATTTGAGCGATTGTTGTCCGAATCGAATTGGACGCGATCGGATATTTCACGAACGGTGTGTCATCAGGTCGGATCGCGTCACCGAGTGGCAATGCTTGAAGCAATGGGGCTTTCGCCAGAAACCGACAGCATCACGTTTCCGTTCTTGGGCAACACCGGTTCGGTCGCTCTGCCGTTGACGCTTGCCGCTGCTGCCAAGCGAGGTGATCTTTCCAGCGGAGACCAGGTCGCGATGTTGGGGATCGGATCAGGAATCAACAGCGTGATGATTGCAGCAAATTGGGGCGATACGAAGGTCAGCGGCAACATCGACGCCATCTTGTAGGTTAACGTGGTGTCGATCGCAAACGCCGACGGTTCGGTGTTTGTATTTCCACCATGGTTCGAAGCAGGGCGGTTCATCTTGAGCGACGAAGTGTTGGCATTTCTGTCATTGCTGCCGATCATCGTCGTGGCGGTGTTTTTGGTCATGTTGCGATGGCCCGCCAGCCGTGCGATGCCATTGGCGTACCTAGTTGCCTGCGGATTGTCACTGTGGGTTTGGCAAGTGGATGGATGGCAGGTCGCGGCGGCAAGCGTCAAAGGATTGATCGTGGCTGCGGAGTTGTTGTACATCATCTTCGGAGCGATCTTGTTACTGAACACGCTTCGTCAAAGCGGGGCGTTGCGGACGATCCGAAAGTCGTTTCAAGACATCTCGCCTGATCGACGCATCCAAGTGATCATCGTGGCATGGTTATTTGGATCGTTTATCGAAGGAGCTGCCGGTTTCGGAACGCCTGCGGCGATTGCAGTGCCACTGTTGGTCGGTCTGGGTTTTCCCGCGATGGCAGCGGTGGTGTCGGGGGTAGTGATCCAAAGCACTCCGGTCTCCTTTGGTGCCGTCGGCACGCCGATCCTGATTGGCGTCAGCAGCGGTTTGGCTGGCGAAGGGACGATCGACGGATTTGCCCAAAGCCATGGATTTGCCGATGGTGGGACATTGTTGTCGTTGATCGGATTGCGAGTGGCGATGTTGCATGCGATCGCCGGAACGTTGATTCCGCTGTGGTTGGTTGCGTTGATGACGCGATTCTTTGGTGAGAACCGCTCGTTCAAAGAGGGCTTGGCGGTTTGGCGTTTCGCACTGTTTGCTGCCGTGGCAATGACGGTTCCGTACGTCTTGGTCGCTTGGTTGTTGGGACCCGAGTTCCCATCGCTGTTGGGCGGATTGTGTGGATTGGCAATCGTGGTGCCCGCCGCGAAGGCTGGATTCTTGATGCCCAAAGCGGACGCGATTTGGGATTTTCCGCCCACCGACCAATGGCCCGCGGATTGGCTGGGCCGACCGCCTGGACGGCTGCGACACGACGCCGATGTTCAAACCGAAACGCGACCGATGGGATTGATCGCGGCATGGTCACCGTATGGGGTCGTGGCGCTGCTACTGGTGCTGACGCGGCTAGATTGGGTGCCGGGGATCGAGTGGTTGACGGGATACAATGGATCGCCGGCGCAATGGGTGAAGTCGTTTGCAGTACCTGTGAGTAATCTTTTTGGCACTTCGATCTCCGAGATCATTCGTCCGGTCTACTTGCCGGGGACCGTGTTTGTGATCGCCGCGTTGATCGCGGTGGTGTTTCAGCGAGTACCGATGCGTTGCTGTGTGGACGCGTGTGGTGAATCGTTTCGCACGATCCTGCGTGCTTCGGTTGCGTTGATCTTTACCGTGCCGATGGTTCAAGTTTTTATCAACAGTGGGCACGGGATCGCTGGTTACGAGTCGATGCCCATTACATTGGCCGAAGGCGTTAAGAACACGGTCGGCGATGCGTGGCCGGTGTTTGCCACGTTCATCGGCGGGTTTGGAGCTTCGATCGCAGGCAGCAATACGATCAGCAACATGATGTTCTCGTCGTTCCAATTCAACGTGGGCGAGAAGCTTGGTGTCGATCCCGTTTGGATCGTGGTGTTGCAAGCGGTCGGCGGCGCTGCGGGGAACACGATTTGTGTCCACAACGTGGTCGCGGCCTCGGCCGTCGTTGGCTTGGTGGGTAAAGAGGGAGTGATCATCCGCAAAACGCTGTGGGTGTTCACGTATTACGCGTTGCTACTTGGGATCATCGGCTATGGGATCGTGTGGTGGGGACGATGAGGTGGCACACCGTCGTTTGCCGCGTGTTCAGACCTGCAAATCGTTCAGGCATTGAAATCAATGTGGGGCGGCGGTTCTTGCGGAGTCGACGCCGCCTCTGCATTGGGATCGGCAGCGTCATGTTCGTCGCCGGGTTGTTCCTCTGGCTGCGTTTCTTGTTCGTCGTGCTCCTTGGCTCGTTCAAACGTGTCGTACATTTGACGGCCGTCTCCGCCGCGGTCATGGGTTTGTTCGCTCGAGTCGATTGCGCTGGCCTCGGCTGTCTTTCCGCCTGGGTTTTCGGCCGTCGCTTGTCGCTTGGTGGCTTCGGCTGCTTGCGAGTCCGCTTCGCCTCCGCGGGCGGCGGCGCGAGCGGTGCCTGCGATGTTGGCTGCGGCCGAGCTAGGATTGACTTGCATGATCACTTACCTCGCAGGTGTTCGAGACGGTGGAGGTGGGAAATGGGATCGTGCTAGCGAAACCAATTTCCAAATCCGCGTGGCGAAGGTTCCGTTGCTTCCGGGACGACCTCCCCCGTGTCATTTATACCAGGATTAGCATTGGTGATTGTCGGAATAAACCGTTCGAGCGTCTCGCCGACTCCTTCAAACGCACGTCGTTCGATGGTCGGTGCGTGAATTGGGCCCTTCACGTCGATGGTCCAGAGCGTGTATTTTTCGCCTCGCAATGGCCGAATGATTTGCGTAAACGCATTTTGAGGGCTGACGCGCGTATTGAACGACAGATCGAGTTCTCGGCGTCCATCGAGCGATCCGCTGCCGTCCAACGCGACCCAGTCGCCCCACATTTTTAGCTCGTTGAAGTTCACCGTGTCACCGAAAACGCTGAACTGGATCGTGCCATCGGTGAACGCGACATCTTCGGTCGGTTTGATACGCAGCTGGTTCAGGACCTGTACGATCAGTGGCAATTGGTAAAGATTGGCCTTGGTGACTTGGGCGTTCCCGGTGCCTTTTAGGAATTCGAGGGTCCCCAAACTGCCTTCGAGTGACGCCGTGCCCGAGAACTCGCCGCTGATGTCATTGTCGACATGTCCAAAGTCGGCAAGGATCGTGGGAAGTTGAGCGTCATGCACTGCAATGGCAACGTCAAAACTGCCCGAGGAAAGTTCCAGCTCGCCATGCAGTTCGATGACGCCGTCAAAGAGTCGGCCAGTAATCGATCGTGTCGACGGAGCCGGCGAAGGGACTTGATCGGCTCCGGCCAAACCCGATGCAGCCGCCTTGCTGCGCACTCCCAATTTCAGCACATCGTCCACCACGGTGAAGGGGCCTTGGATCGTCGTGATTTGCAGATCATCGATATGCATCGAATCGATATGCACATCGCCCGAGGCACGAATCCCCTGCTGGTCACGGCTACCGACGACCGAGATTTCACCTCGCAATGAGTGGACCGGGCCGACATCCGCGATTCGGTTTCCTTCGAGCTGCAGGGCGATGTCCCACTGGATCACGGGTTCGACGTGATCGGCGTCGGGCAGCATCGTTTTGGTTTGGCCGCGAAGCGACACGGGACCTCGCAGCTGCAATCGTCGCATCGCTTCACGCATTTCGTTAGGCAGTGCCGCGATCAATTCGGCATCCGGATTCAACCGGCTGCCGCCTTTCAGATTCAGCGTCAATTCCCAGCGTCCGCTCGGCGTTTTGACACAGTAGCCGTCGGCGGCTAAACGGGACGCACCATGTTGTCCATTGAGCGAGTCGATATAGATCTTTGATCCGTCGTAGCGAACCGTGCCACTGCTGATGTCGATTCGATAGGGCAGCGTGCTGGGACGCAAACTGAGCGTTCGGTTGTTGATCTGGTTGGCGTAGATTTGCCGAGCCGTCAAATCGATTTGCAGCGGTCCGGAATGCTCTTGTTGTGTCACCCAAACATCGGCTTCGTCCAACACGCCGCCCGGAGCGAGCGAGTCCCAAGTGTGCTGGGCCGACTCGGGTAGCGAGGACCGCAATGCATCATCCATCGGGATGTTGGTCGTTTGAAACACGAGGGCAAGCTGCGGCGGCACTTCGATACCGCTGCCTGAATCGGAGATGCGAAACAGATTTGGATCGGGCGAAGGTTTAGGAATGCGGTAGGTGCCTTCGCAGCGAACCTCGCCCGAATTGGCGCTCAATCCGCGAAAGTCCGTGATGCGAACGACGTCGTCAGTGACTTCGATGCGGCCATCGACGTTGTACAGCGGGTAGGCAAACTTTTCGTAACGCAAATGGCCATCGATGATTCGCAAATCCAATTGGCGAGTATTGCGGCCGCTTGCGTCAGTGCCAAACATCGCACTGGCAAGATGCACGGACCCGCGAGGCCGCAGCGATCGAACGAACGACTCGAGCGTCGATTGCGGCGCGCCGCGGTGCGACAGCGAATTGATTAGCGTGTTGTCGATGGCAATCGGGCCATCGGCGGCCATCACAAAGGTTTTTTCGTTGGTGATTCCTGGGCGAATGGGCAGACGGAATGCACACTGCATGCGGTGGCTGTCGATGCGTCCGTTTAGCGAATCACTTGACGCAATGCCGTCACGGACCTCGATGCGGCCCACCAATTGGTGCACTGGGTAGGGGAATTTTTCGTAGCGAATGTCGACACCTTTACAGGTCACGTCGGCGTCGGCGTCCCAGGTTCCCGAGCGGCAAGTCACATCGGCTTTGACATCGATGCGTCCATGCGGCTGCAGATGATCCCAGCCGCGACGGGCCGTCTCGGGCAGCACCGAGGCGAATTGGTCATCCAGCAGCAAGCCGTGCGTGACGACGTGCAGATCGGCATCCATCGGCCATCGATCGCCGCGTAGGTCGCCATGGACCCGCACGACGGCTTCACCCAGCGAGGCTTGCGACGCTTCGATTCGGATCGATTGCGGCTCGGCAACAAACACCCCTTGCAATTGGGTGATCGGTTTGGGCAGTTGAGCGTGAGTGAATTGGCCCTCGTGGATCGTGGACCGCACGCGGTATTTCCAATCACGACCGGGAGCTTGGAACAGTGAACAGGAAAGGTCGCAGACGCATTGCAGTCCACGTACATCGACCAATGGCCGCTGCAGCGCGACAGGCAAACGATTGAACAGTTCGCGATCAATCTTGACGCCCCGCACCGAGCCACGCAGATCGTTGCTCCCTTGGACCGAGTCCCACTGAACCCGAAACGCGTCCGCCAGATCGCTCGAACCGGTCGCCGAAACGGTGCGGTCCACTCCGCCATCAAGTCGCTCGGTGTTGACGATGCTTAGCTGAGCAATCTCGGTGCTGACCGGACGTTGAATGGCCGACGGATCGTACCAATGGATTGTCCCTCGCTGCACATCGATCCGCGGTGCTTCGGGGCCAAGTTTCGGCAATGGCATCAGATCCATCAGCGAAGGGGTGCCATCGTCGCTCAAGGTCACGTTGGCATGAAAGCCGTTAATGGCAACCCGGTTGGTCGTCAACGGGATCTCTTGGTCAAGCAACTTTTCAGGATGAATGTTGGCGACCACCACCAATTGTTCGATCCGAACGAGCTCGCGAAGCGGAGACGCGATCGCCGAAGGATTCGCGATCACAATGTTTTCAAAGATGATCCCAACCGAGCTTTCAAAACGACCACGCCCAATCGAGACGTCGTAACCGACGTAGTGGTCCTGCAACTTCTTTAGCAGATGCCGACGGGCTTGTTCCCCCAGCGTGTCGGGGGCCAACATCGGCACGACCGTCACCAGTGCGGCCGCAATGAGCGCAGCCCAAAACCAACGCGCGAATGCACGCGAGACTTTGGGTTTCGGATCAGAGTTGGACCCAGCCAATCGCAAACAGCCTATTCACAAACCAAGGGCATCCATGTCCCCTGATGCTGGGGGCTCTCGAAAAGACCACTCAGCACGAGGTTAATCTGTCGCGATACTAGTCCGAGGCTCAGCTGCCAAGCCACCCCAAAAACGACCAGAACCGGTAGATCCACGGCGATTGCCAAGGCGATTGCAACGCCGTCGACATCGAAAAAACGCTGATCGCTAGCATGGCGTGGAAGATGCCTCGCTTCTGCGCTTTCTCGGCATACTCGTCGAGAATCGGTGCTAGCATTAGCAGCCACAGCGGCGTGAACCATAACACCCAGCGAAAACAGCAGCTAACGCCTCCATAGTTGCGGTCGATCAGCGGGCGGGCGAGATAGAACAGCAGACAAACGACGCTAGCAATTAAGACTGCTAGCGTGAACCGGCGATAGTCGTGGGGCCCGAATGAGAGTCCTTTGATCAGCCCGATCGGGACCAACAAAAAGATCGGGGTGAGCGAAAAAATTCCGTGATGGCCGATCGTCATGTTGAGGAAATAGACGATTCTGGAGGGCTCGCCCAAATCGACCCCCTTCCGCCGGCCGTCTTGCCAGTAGCTATTGGGGTACTCGTACCAATCGTCCCAGAAATGCAGTGCCCAATTTCCAGTGGCGGTTCGAGTC
Organism: Novipirellula caenicola; assembly: GCF_039545035.1. Lineage (NCBI taxonomy): Bacteria > Pseudomonadati > Planctomycetota > Planctomycetia > Pirellulales > Pirellulaceae > Novipirellula > Novipirellula caenicola. The sequence continues at coordinate 507,388 of NZ_BAABRO010000002.1, read as the reverse complement.
AGTGAAAAGAGCTGGTCATCGTCGCTGCGGACACTCCATCGTCCTTTTTCGTCGGATGGTTTGACCGAGATTTGTTGCGAGGGTTCGATCAGATTGCGCTCGACGATTTTTTGATGAATCTGATCGGTGGGGACGGTATCGAGCGATGCATCGATTTCGGCAATCAGGTCGCCGTTGCCGCGATGAGCATAGGGAGGCCGCAGACTGCCATGGGCGGCATAGTTGGTTCCGAAAAATCCAGTAGCCACGATGATCAATCCGGCGGCAAACGGCAGCAGCGATCGCGAGTCGATCCAGACAAACAGGACGAACCACAACACCATCATCGAAAGGGCCGGCAGTTCGTTTGCCGCGGTAAAGGCAGCCGCCAATCCTGCCAACAGGTACACGGCCTTCGGCATCACGGTTGAAGCGCCCGTCACTGAATCGTCTAATTTCTCGCAGGCGAACAAGTAGATCCACATCGTCAATGCGGTGAAGGCGGCGGCCACCAAATGATTGTTCAGCGTCATCGAAAAGGGCAGTAACATCGTGCCAAAGACAATCGACAGGGCAAGCGATTGCCGAGCCCAAGCGTTTCCACAGATGCGCTCGATCGAACCGATCGTACAAAAGTAGAACAGCGCCAGTAGTGGCAGGTTCACCAGCGCTAGTACGATTCGCGTCGCATAGATGGGATGCTCGGTCATCGACAACCCAAGCAAGTTGTTGACAAGAAAGTAGACGCCTGCAACGAGCGTGGGAAACAGCGGAGGTTTGCTGCTGTAGTAATGCAGTTTGCCATCGTCGCCGCGGTGACGCACTTTGTCGATTGTGTTCCAAGGGGTGCGGTTCTTGGGGCCTTTGATGGCGATTTGGCGATCAATTTCGTAGGTTCGGTCTTCGACCAACGCGGCAACCGTGCACCAGCGGCTGCGATCATTGGCACTTAGAAACGCGGTGTCGCCTTCGCGGCTGGTCACGGTGGCGATCCGGCCTGCTGCGATCCCCAGTCCGATCAAAATCAGCAATAGATAGGCGGTGTATCGCTTCTTGCGTGCTTGCGTGTCTTTGTGCATCAAGGTTGTTCGTGAAGTAATTGATAGGAATGTGGGGTGGCGTTGTCGTCTTTGCGAAAATCAAAGTCGGCAATGGCAACGTGACATTTTAAGCTTGTTTACTCTGGTGTCCGATTCGTTTGGCAACACTAAACGGCGTCTGCGTGTCGCGCGAGAGCGAAACGATCAATTCCGCCAGCAAACCGGCCAACAAAAATTGGGCGCCCAGCAGCACGGCGACGATGCAGTAATAAAAGATCGCTGTTTCGTGTAGGTGGATGTCTTCGATCGATGCACTGGACCGGCTGATCACCCACCATGCGGACAAACTGACGATGCCCAATCCACCGAAGCTAAAGAAGATCATGCCTGCAGTCCCGATCAAATGCAGCGGGCGTCGCGAGTAACCGGTCAGGAAATAGATCGTCATCAGATCCAGAAAGCCTTTGATCAGTCGCGAGACTCCATATTTTGAATGACCGAAGCGGCGAGCATGATGTTCGACTTCAATCTCGCCGACTCGCCATCCTTTTGCCGCCGACAACACCGGCACAAAACGATGCAACTCACCATACAGTTTGACTTCGTCAAAAATCTCGCGGCGGTAAGCTTTGAAACCGCAATTGTGATCGTGCAAATGGACCCCGGTCATCCGGCTGACCAACCAATTGAACACGCGGCTTGGCAGCACTTTGTGCCATGGGTCGTGCCGCACCCGTTTCCAGCCGCTGACAACGTCCTTGTTCAATTCGAGTTGTTCGAGGAAACGTGGGATCTCTTTGGGATCGTCCTGCAGGTCGGCGTCCATGGTGATCACGATTTCGTTCTTCGCGACTTCGAAGCCGGCCGACAAGGCAGCGGCCTTGCCAAAATTGCGTCGTAGTTTGATGGCGCAAACTGAAGGGTCGGCCTCGGCGATCGCTTCGATCACCTGCCACGAATCATCGCGTGAACCATCGTCGACAAAGATGATTTGGCGTTGGATTTGTTCCGTCTGGCAAACCTCTGCGATGGCGGCATGCAGTGTTCTTAACGATTCGCTTTCGTCTAAAACCGGAATGACAAAGGAGACACTGTGGGCAGACAACGGAGTTCTCGATAACGGGACCACAAAACAACGGTTTCCTGCCGCGGGGTGTAGCGGAATTGCTTGGTAGGGGCAGGAGCCAAAACGACACTGTACCGGTTTGCGAGAGGGCTATCCATGGGACTGTGTACGAGCCGCAACCGGTGAACTTGATTTTCGCAGCGGGGTTGGCGGTCAACAGCGAAGCGTCCGGCAGCCATTTTATCGTCCATGTTGATTCTGTTTCGAGCACGGATTGGTTGCGTTTCGTTGCATTCGGCGCGGCCGCGAAATCGTCCGATTCGAACAAATGGCGTCAAGCGATTACCGGGGGAAACAGCGCGGCGGCGACCGGCACAGCAAATGCATTATTGACATTTTGCGGTTTAAAAACGCCGGTCGTTTCGAGTTTCTCGCCGCGGCCGTATTCGCAGTGACAATTGAAAATGGGAATTTAGGCGATGGCACATAAAAACAGACGAGTCGAGAATGCACGGACCAAAGAAGAACGCGAAGAGCTGCGGAACGAGGATCCGATTACGGGTGAAGCGGGATCGCATCCCGTCGGAACCGGGGTTGGCGCGGCACTGGGCGGTGCTGCGACCGGTGCCGCAGCGGGCGCCGTTGCTGGTCCCGTGGGGACAGTCGCGGGAGCGGTGATCGGCGGGATCGCCGGCGGTTTGGCAGGCAAGGCGGTCGCCGAGAATATCGATCCGACGGTCGAAGTGGCCTATTGGCGCGACGAACATCAAAACCGTGACTACTACAACGACTCCTACACCTACGACGACTACGCTCCGGCGTATCAGGCAGGCTGGGAATCGTTTGACCCGGACGTCAACGAGGACTGGGCTGACCGCGAGCGGATTGCACGTCAACGATGGGAGGAACAGGGCGGCGCCCCACTGATGCCTTGGGATGACGCCCGGCCCGCCGCCGAAGATGCCTATACTCGCGTGCGAAGCCGGTCGGTCAGTAAGCCGCGTTAAAGAAACACGCGGAAGCAATGGAATGCAGAACCGGTGTCCGTTGGATGGTTGCAGCGGTTTGCCAATCACTTCCGATTGGCAAACCGCTGCCATTTGGCACGCCGCGATAAAAGCCACCCGCTTCGTGCAAAAGTAGATGGCATTGGCTTCGTCTCGCGGGGTCACTCGGGCTGCAGAGCACGATCCGACGTTTTCGCAAGATCCAAAAATACGATGCACGAAGGATTGCCGACCGGCACATAGTGGTTCGTAAATGTCAAACCGCCGCTGTCGCGATGGACCCGAAACACGGCGATGTGGTCGGCGCGTTGGTTACAGCAATACAGAAAATTGCCACTTGGATCGAACTGGAAACTTCGCGGGTAATTGCCTCGCGTCCATTCTTCGCCAACATAACTCAGTTCGCCATCGTCGCCGACCGAGAAAATTCCGATGCTGTCGTGCAACCGATTGCCTGCGTAAACATACTTGCCATCGGCGGAAACCAAGATCTCAGAGCAAAAATTGCTACCTGTAAACTCGGCGGGTAACGTCGACACGGTTTGTCGGGCGGTTAGACGGCCGCTGTTTGGGTCGTAATCAAACAGCACAATCGTCGATCCCTCTTCTTGGATCGAATAGAACCAGCGACCGTTGGGGTGAAAATGGAAGTGGCGTGGGCCGTCACCCGCAGGAAGTGATATCGAAGCAGGATTGTTCGGAGTGAGCACGCCCTTATCCGCATCAAATTTCCAAACGAAAATCTTGTCCAATCCCAGGTCCGCGTGCAACGCAAAGCGTCCTGAGGCATCCGTTTGGATCATGTGAGCATGCGTGCGGTCATGTCCGCTGATGGCAAAACTGCCCTGCGGAGCGTGCGTGGCCGTGGTCGGGCCGATTTCTCCCTCGTCCACTTGAACGTCGCTGGCGTGATCAAGTTGGCCATCGTCCAAAATCGGCAGCACGGCGACAGAACCACCAAAGTAGTTCGCAACCAACAGATTTCGCCCGCTCGGGTCGATGTTGACGTAGGTCGGCCCCGCGCCGCCTGAGGGGACGGTATTGAGTCGTTTCAATTGACCGCTCGGGTGATCGATCGCAAACGAGCTGACGGTGCCTTGTTTGTCGGTTCCCACTCGATCGGTTTCGTTGGCCGAATACATTCGGCGGCCATCGGCACTGACAACCAAACTGCTGGGACTGGTCCCCATTCGGTACGTCCCGGCGGCCGTCATGGCTCCGGTGTCACGGTTGACCTTGAAAATGTGAATGCCGCGGCCGTTGCCGGGCGGTAAATCGACTTGCGTCGGTAACACGTCACGAAGCGGTGAGCTGAACGTGCCGACGTAGGCAAACAGCGGCTTTTCATGGTCCGCGGCCTGGGTCTGTCGCGAGCTGACCATCAGCGACATTGCTGCAAACACAGCGGCCAGAACATGAAGCGATAAAACGGTGGGTTGGTTTCGTGTCGACATGGCAAATTTGGGGCGGGGTGGCGATAGCAGAGCCATACTATAGCCGATCGATGGTTCGTGATCGCGCCGCAAACAAATGTTTTATTTTTCGGTCGTTGATCGCTGCTGCGATCACAACGCGATTTTCTAAACAGTGTCCGGCTCGCCATCGAATCAACCGGTAGAATGAAGCCGTCACGGAATTGGTTTGATCCGGATTCCGGATGCGGCCCCCAACCTCTGCCCCGAGCTCGCTATGACTTTGTTTTTTCGGCCCCTGTTCTTTGCTGCAATATTTGCCGCAGGGCCGCTGGGTTTGCTAACACCGTCGCTGCTTCCTCAAGCGAGCTGCCAGGCAGACGAACTGGGTTGGGTTCAGGTATCCGCCGATGGCAAAGGATTCTCGTTGGCCGATTCGGGCGAGTCATTCATTCCGTGGGGATTTAACTACGATCATGACGGTGACGGGCGTTTGATCGAAGATTATTGGGATGACCAATGGGATCGGGTTGCGTCGGCTTTTGGTGAAATGAAAGAGCTTGGCGCGAACGTCGTTCGCATCCATCTGCAGTTTGGCAAGTTCATGGACAGTCCGACTAAACCCAATGCAGGTTCACTCTCACAACTTGCCCGTCTAGTCGTCTTGGCCGAGCAAACAGGGCTTTATCTCGATTTGACGGGGCTGGGGTGTTACCACAAGCAGGACGTGCCGCAGTGGTACGACGCGTTGAGCGAACAAGATCGCTGGGCGGCGCAGGCGGTGTTTTGGGAAGCGATCGCCAAGCAGTGTGCGGACAGTCCCGCGGTGTTCTGTTACGACTTGATGAACGAACCGGTCGTCCCCGGCGGCGACAAGGCACGCACCGATTGGTTGGGGCATGGATTTGGTGACAAATATTTTGTGCAATTCATCACGCTGGATCGCAAAGGCCGTGATCGCACCGAGGTCGCGAGGGCGTGGGTTGGCAAACTTGTCTCGGCGATCCGTCAACATGACGACCGTCACTTGATCACGGTCGGGCTTGTGCCTTGGAGCCTTGATCGTCCTGGATTGACCTCCGGATTTGTGCCCGACAAGATCGCTGGCGACTTGGATTTCATCGCGGTGCATCTCTATCCCGAAACGGGAAAGGTGGACGAGGCGATCGAGACGCTCAAAGGATTTGCTGCTGTGGGCATGCCGGTTGTCATCGAGGAGGTCTTTCCCCTGAAATGCGGCGCCGAAGAGTTGGGCGACTTCGTCGATCGTTCCAAACCGTATGCAACGGGTTGGATCGGATTCTATTGGGGCAAAACACCGGCACAGCTACGGCCGGCGACCACGTTGTCCGAAGCATTGACATTGGCGTGGCTCGAGCTATTTCAGAGCAAGCGTGAATCGATCCTGGGTCCGCCAGAGGATACGTTTTTGTCCAACGGAGTGACTGCGCATCGTGGCAACTCGGGCGAGTTCCCTGAGAATACGTTGGCGGCGTTTCGCAGCGGGATCGATGTCGGCGCCGACTGGATCGAATTGGACGTCTTGCGGACACGTGATGGTCAGTTGGTGGTGATTCACGATCAAACGACTCGGCGAGTCGGTGACGTGGATCGTGTGGTCAGCGAATCGAGCTATGCTGAATTGGCTAAGATCGATGTTGCGACTGATTTCCGAAAACGCAGTGGAAAATCGCTGGCTGAGTGCCCACCCATGAATATGCCGCTGTTAAGCGAGGTTTTGGCGATGGTAAAGTCACAGCGACGAACACGTGTTTCGATTCAACCCAAGATGGACTGTGTGCCCGATGTAATCTCGTTGGTCCAATCGATGAATGCCGAGCCATGGGTGGGGCTAAATGATGGGAATTTGCAATACATGGCCGAGGTAAAGCGGATCGCACCAGAGATCCCCGTGTTTTGGGATCGCGGCCCGAATACCGACATCGAAAGTGATATTCAGATCGCCAAGCAACATCAATTCGAGTCCTTGGTGCTGCATCACTCGGGGATCACACCCGAGAAGGTTGCAAAGATCAAAGCGGCAGGCATCGAAGTCGGCGGCTGGACCGTGAACGATCCGGACGTGATGCGTCGATTGTTAGAAATGGGGGTGCAGCGAATCTATACCGATCATCCACGCCGGCTGTTGTCAATCAAATCATCGCGATGACCGCATTGGTGGATGCAGATTGCTTTCGTTGTCAATCATCCAATCGGTTCCAACCCAATCGGCTAGAAAGGAAAGCCCTGCAGCATGCAGATGATGCGATGATTTTAAAAAAAGGAGAAGCTTCGGCTAGGAACGGACTTTCTCGGTATCGTCGGACTTCTGTTTGATCTTTGCCACTTTTCGTTGGATGCGTCGTTCGATGAATCCAACCAGGATCAGGACCACGACGGCTAAGACTGCGATCCCCACCGCAAAGTAGAGTTGTCCAACGGCAACGGCGATTCCAATTCCGGCGGTCAATAGAATCGAGGCGGCGGTGGTTAGCCCTTCGACTCGATTGTCTTGATGATGAATGATCGTGCCTGCGCCAAGAAAGCTGATGCCGACCACGATGGCTTGGATCATTCGAATCGGATCGGCGCTGATGTTGTTTTCGTTGCCTTGATTGAATCGCTCGAGCACGACGTCGCCTAGCAGGACCAACATCGCCGAGGCGGCACAAACGAACATGTGAGTTCGCAATCCTGCGGGTTTGTCGGCGAATTCACGTTCAATTCCGACCACCGCGCCGAGGGCTCCGGCGATCACGACGACGACGATTTGGTAAAGCTGGTCTTCCATGGTGCTGAGTCGCAGTTGATTGATGAGCGATGGGATTCCGAGCGGTCCAATGAGTTCGTAACGAATCCGAAGCCGTGTGATTCACCCTCGTATCCGCCTTTTGAGGTTGCGCTATTGTCGTTTTTCCCGACAAATCCAAACCCGAAGCGTTAGCGAGGGACCAAGAAAATATCGAGATTCCCTCGCTGACGCTTCGGGTTGTGACAAAAATCGCAACTTCAAAACATCCGCTCGCGTTTTTATTCGTTACTGCTACAAATTTCGTGCCGAACCGGTTCGAGCTGATTTTGGATGTAAACCCAAGCAGCCAACGCCATCAAGCTTTCCACCGCGATGAAAACCATCCGCGCCATGATTGCGGCCAACAACGCGTGCGTGGGGCCGGTCACCAGGCCAAGGATGGTCGTTAAAACCAATTCGCGAATGCCCGCCCCGCCCGGCAGCAGCGATGCAAACCCGATCACCATAGCAAGTGAAATCGACGCAGTGGCGATGGCCAGTAACTGGGCCGTCGATTCGGGCGGCGCCGCCGTCGGAATCGCGGTCACGATCATCGCGAACGAGCCTCCGATCAGAATCCATTCAATCGTCGACCAAGCCCAGCCCTTACCGCACGCGATCCAAGCGTGATGACCAAGATCAGAGCTTTGCTTCATGAGCCGATTGGTCACGATTTGAAGCACCGGGGGCATCGTCGGAATGCTGGCCAGCACCGCTCCGGTTGCGGCGGCGACCATCATCCATACTGGGACTGGCAGGGTGACGATCACGATGCCTGCGACCGCGGCGCCGACGGCCATCATCATGAACGTTTCTAAAAACACGCAAATGGTCGCGGGCATGACCGGCACCGAACATCGCTTTAGCACACCGACTCGCAACACGACAACCATCGCCTTGCCCGGTACATACTTGCCGATGTGCCCGAGCATTTGCGCCGCGACAACGAGAGCCGCTGGAGGCCGATGCCCCAGCACCACCAACCAATCGCGAAGCACTATCCCCGATACAAGCGTTCCGGCGGCGTACAGAATCGCGGCCACGCCGATGCGTGACCAGCGGATGGTGCCAAGCGTGGGCAGGCTGCGCCGCAACGCAGCACGTTGCTCCTGCAGCGCGGACGTGGTGATCACATCCTCGGTCGCCGCGATTTGCAGGTCGATTTCGTGGATCTGGCGGACGACTCGGGCTCGCTCGGTTTGCCATTGGCGTGCGGCCGAGCGGACGGCAAAAAACAATCCAATCACCACCGCGATGGCAATCGCGATTTTGGCAATTCGCAGCCACCGTTTGCGTCCGTGACGATGTGATGCCGAGCCCGGTGACGAGACATCACTCATTTCGGGGGATTTGTTTGACTGAGCCACTGCGATTCTTTCGAGAACATTTGATCCGTCTATCCATAACGACGGCGATCCTTCACAATCGGGCACGATCCGATTGGGATACAATTCCTAACCAAGCTGCAACATCACTTCCACCCTTTCCCACCCACAAGCCGAGCAGGCTCGATGACGAAACGTCGACCCAAAAATTCTGCCAAACCGCCTCAGCCATCTTCGTCGCTCGCTTCCTCGCCGCAGTCGTCATCGACAACGGGCACGGGCGTCGATCCGTCGCCGCCGCGAACCCTGGCTTCCACCAAAGCGATGCTGGAACGATTGCCGTCGCTGTCGCGGATTTTGTCCGTATTGATGTTGCTGCTCGGTATATTCGCGGTCGGAGCGTTGTTCTACAAGGTGATGGCCGGGTTCTTTGTACCGTTGTTCCTGGCCGCCCTGTTGGTCGTGATCTTTCGTCCGGTGCATGATTGGATTTACATCCAAACCAAAGGAAAGCGGCGATTGGCGGCCGCAACGACCACGCTGATGATCCTGATGATGGTGTTGATGCCGATCATTGTCGTGTTGTCGGTGGCGACCAGTCAGTTTACCGCGATGGTCAGCCACATCAATTTTAATGATCTGACCAACGCACTCGATCGTGCTCGTGACCAATTTGGGATTTCATTGCCGCACGCGGAAAAGTTCCGTCGGTTGGATGAGCTGACCGATTCGCTGGACGATTCGGTGCTGGCCAGTGAGGGGCTGCGTGGTATCGACCAAGAGACGTCGGTCGCCGAGTTTTTGATGTCGTTGTCCGGCGTGATGCAGGCTTCGGAACATCGTCAGATCATTTTGGACAACATTTCCGAAGCAAAGTCGCTGATCCTGTTTCTGCAGAACGATGTCGAAGGTCCGCCCGCTGCAGATGCAGCAGCTGAAATCGCGATCGAGCGGTTGGACGAACTCAAGAATTCGTTGCCCCACGCCAGCGAAGTTGCAAATCGGCCGGACCCGGCAGATCCGATCGATGCGGGGGATCGCGAACCCGCTGCGGATTCGGACGTCGCGTTTGGCGACCCTGTGAACGAGCGTAATCCGGATGACGTTATTCCGCTGGATCAACTGAACGCCGAAGAACAATTTCATCGTCAAAGCGTGATCGCTTCGGCGGCAATCCGATCATGGATGCAAACGTTGCTTGGGGGGACGCTACGCAGCCAAGTTCGATTGATCGCCAACCCGAGTGCCGAAGATTTCAAGAGTCTTATGAGTCGCGGACGTGAATCACTGCAGCCGCGGTTTGTCAGTCTAACCAGTGCAACGGGAAATTACCTTGGCAAGATCGTGGTGGGGTTATTGGTTCTGATCATTGCGGTTTACTTTTTTCTGATCGATGGCGCAGCGATGATTCGCACGCTGATGCGGCTGAGCCCGCTGGACGACAATTACGAACGGCGGCTGTTGTTGGAATTTGATCGCACCAGTCGCGCGGTCGTGTTGGCAAGTGTACTCAGCGCAATCGTGCAAGGGATCTTGGGTGGACTGGGCTACTACGTACTCGGATTCGAATCGGTGGTGTTGTTGTTTTTGGCCACCACTCTGATGTCGTTGGTGCCGTTTTTGGGCGCCGCGTCGGTTTGGGTGCCATGTGTGGTTTGGCTTGGCATGGTCGAACAACGCTGGACCGCGGCAATTGTGTTGGCACTATACGGGATGTTGGTGATTTCATCGATCGACAACGTGATCAAAGTCTATGTGCTGCACGGCCGTTCGCAATTGCACCCGCTGTTTGCGCTGCTGAGCGTGTTGGGGGGGGTAAAAGTGTTTGGCCCGATCGGAATTTTGGTAGGCCCGATGGTCGTGGTGTTCTTGCAAACGCTGCTTGAAATCCTCAATCACGAGCTCGATGACACCGCCTCGGCCGAAGCCATCACCGAAACGACGGCGAATGAGGGCTAGACGGCCAAGCTCGCTATTCGCACCTTGAACCGTCTTTGCTTTGCTGCGGCAATGTTAAAACTAGCCGAAGCCATGTCTAGGCAAAAACTCTTGCCGTTGCGTGCATTTGTGTGATGCCGTGATCTATCATGGCAAGTTTTGAATCCGAAATAGAAGGTACGCGTTACATTGACCTTCTTTGCATCGCGAACGTCAAATAGGGGATTGCGGAGATGAAAATGTTCATTGCTGTCGCGAGGATTTGCCTGATAGTTGTGATTTGCCTTGCCGCCCCGATGTTGGCAGCGCTATCAGGCGTCGGTGGTACTGCGGCGTGTGCCGAGGAGGTTCTTTTCAGCACGTCGTTCGAATACGGCGACGACGCCGCTTTTCGTGCGGTCCAAGACGGTCCAATTCGAATCCATGCCACGGGAACTGCAAGTGTCACGTCGAAATATGCTCGCACGGGCAAGCAGTGTTTGCACTTGCTGGGCGACGAAAATAATTCGATCACGTTTGTGATCCCTGCCGAGATGCAAGCGGTCAAAGGAATCGAATTCCATGCGGAACGCTGGACCCGTCGAGACCCGTTTTCATTTTTGGTCGAGGCAAGACAAGGTGACCAGTGGCACGAGGTTTCCAAGATTGACCGTATCGTCAACGTCGGAGCTAGGTTTTTGTCGCACATTCAACTTGCGATCCCCGCTGACGAAAAGGTCGAGGCGATTCGCTTCAGCGTGACCGCGGCACCCCAAGCCGGGGTTTTGATCGACGATTTGTCGCTGCTCGCATCGCCGCCGCAGCGACCGAGTTCGATTCCATCGGACGTGATGCCAACGGAGCCACTGAAATTGATCGATGATCAACCGTTGTTCGTGTCCGGCCAAGACGACACGCATACCTTTCGAATTCCCGCGATCGTAACCGCGGTCAACGGTGATTTGATTGCGGCATGTGATGCGCGAAGAAAAGGGAGTGCGGATTTGATCGGACAGCGCACGATCGACATCGTCTTTCGGCGTAGCACCGACAACGGCAAAACCTGGTCGCCGATGGAGGTGCTTGACCCGTACCAGGACGGCGGCTGTAGCGATCCGTCTCTGATCGTCGACGAGACGACGGGGAATGTCTTTTGTTTCTACAATTACATGGTCGCCGATCGAACGAGTAAGGAATACCGCTTCGTGGTGCAAAAGAGCTCGGATCATGGCGTGACTTGGGACGCTCCGATTGACTTTACCGATCAAGTGGCTGGTCCTGAATTGAAGGATGCCTTTAAATTCATTACTTCGGGGCGCGGGATCCAAACGCGTGCGGGTTTGCTAGTGCACAACTATGTGCAGGTCGGCAAAGGCGTCACGTTGTTTGCAAGTCCAGACCATGGTGCGAGCTGGAAAACCATCGGTGATGTCAGCCCCGGTGACGAGTCGAAAGTTGCTGAGCTACCCGATGGAACGCTGATGGTGAATTCACGCATCGGTCCGGGAAAGCGGTTTGTACACAGGTCATCTGATGGCGGGCAAACGTGGGACAGCGTCAGCGATTTCAGCCTGCCCGACCCTCGCTGTAACGCCTGTCTCATCCAGTACACGGCCAAGCGAGATGGTTATGCCAAAGATCGGCTGCTATTTGTCAATGCCGCGTCCAATTCGGCACGCGAGAACTTGGCGGTGCGGATCAGCTACGACGGCGGTTGGACTTGGAGCGAAGGCAAGGTGATCGATCCAGGACTGTCAGCCTATTCGGAGATCACGGTGCTCGCAGATGGCAGCTTCGGCGTGCTCTACGAACCAGGATACAAAGAGGTCCGCTTCGTCCGCTTCACGCTCGAGGAATTGACCGACGGCGAGGATCAATTGGTCAAACCCTACGCTGCTGTAGGGAACAATTGACTGTCTCCATGAATCTCGCAGTCAGCGGCATTCACCAACGCTGTGAAGGATTTTGAGACGGCAAATGACGGCATTCGCGTTGCGTAGCTGCGCTCGCCAGAGCGTGGATAGTTGCCGGCCAATACGAATCACCACCTTCTGGCGAAGGTAGCTACGAGAAAATGCTTCACAGCGTTTCGGTTAACAACTGCCAGCAGACAAGTTGCATTCGTGGCATGTGAAACGGCCCTTTCCAAAGATTACCTTTCAGCGGCGAACTGACGCTTCCGTCGCGATGAAGGTAGCCAAACCACTCGCCATGTTCGGGGTCGGGAAAATGTTCATAGGTCCAATCATGGATCATCGCGTGCCATTTCGCATACTTCGGGTCGCCAGTCAGTTCGTAGGCTAATAGCGTCGCGATGATCGTTTCGTTTTGAGGCCACCAGAACTTCATGTCGTGCCAATATTCTTGAACCGGCAACCCGTTAACGTCGACGAAATAGAGCATTCCGCCATGTTCGCGATCCCAGCCATGCTCCCACATCCAGTCGAGCATCTTGCATCCGGTGCGAATCAGTTCCTGATCGCCACGGATTTTTCCTTCCATCATAATGAACCACGCACCCTCGATCGCATGCCCCGGATTGAGCGTTCGCCCATCGAAATGATCGATCCGTGCGCCGTCAACGCCCACCGTTTCCATCACACACTGGATGTCGTCTTTCAAGTGAAAACGCCGAATGTCTTCGATGCTGCGGTCGATCCACTCGTTGGCATCGGGCAGGTTGATCGATTCGCGTAACTCTTGGGCGGTGACGATCGTGATCATCGGAAAGCCGAGGCCACGCAGCGGACGAGTGTCGGTGAATTTGGGGGCGGTGTCTTGCGGATTCAGGTTGTGATCAATGAAACGCCGGAACGTCCGCTTCGCTTTTTCGGCATAATGCGATTCGCCCGTCGCTTTGGCCAACTCTCCGTAAGCGATCGCAGCAAAACTTTCAGTGAACGCATAGCGTCGCTTACGAATCGGTTTCCCATCACGCGTGACATGAAACCACATCCGGCCGTCACTTGGGTCAAAGCAGTGATCGTCAATGAACTTTGCTCCGTGCTTGGCTAGCTCGAGCCAATCAGGTCGCTGATCAACGTTGTTGTAGAGTTCCCCCAACAGCCATGCGAATCGTCCCTGTTGCCAAACGCCCTTGTCGGTATCGATGACGGTGCCATCACGATCCAGTGACATCATGAAACCGCCATGCTCTCGATCGACACAGTGCTCGGTCCAAAACGGCAATGTGTCATTGAGTAATCCATCGCGGTACGTCGAAATCAATTTAGCACGGCGGATAGCATCCATAAACGTTAACCTCGTAGCGAAAGTCGCAGAGACTTTCGGTTTCTGTTGGTTTGCTCGAAACTCTCTGCGAGTTTCGCTACGTCACTTACGGTGTAGCGTATAGATCGTCAGGCCTGTCAAATCGTTCGATGGCTTGCCAAACGCGAGACTGCTGGCGAAACCGACGACGACACAGGAGGTAATGCCGCTGGCGGTGTAGAGATATCCGTTGAAGGCAGTGAACTTCCATAGCCAAAACATCACTCCGGCACCCACGATCGCACCAAGCATTGCCCCGGTCGCATTGGCTCGTCGGCTGAGCGCTCCCAACACGAACAATCCGCCCAGCACTCCCATGAACAAACCGATGACCATGATGAACGTGTCAAATAGCGACTTGATGTCGGGATTGACGAAGACCAGTCCCAGCAGCGTGCCAAGCACTCCCAACGCGAGCGTCCAGAAACGGGCCGCGTTTAGGTAGCCGTGGTCGGATTTGCACAGATTTAATGGACGCATGAAATCGGTGACAATCGTGGTGGCCGTTGAATTCATGCTGGTCGACACCGTCGACTGAGCTGCCGCAAACACGGCGGCCACGATCAGACCGGCGATTCCAATCGGCATTTCACGAGCGATGAACAATGGAAAAATTTGATCGGTCGTGATCGTCGGATCCAGTTTCTCGGGATGCGAACGGTAGAAAGCAAACAGTGCCGTTCCGATCCCAAAGAACAATAACGTTGCTGGGATGGTCAGCACCGCGTTGGTCCAAATCGAACGTGCCGCCAACTCCTGGGTCGCCGTGGTCATGTACCGCTGCACCACCGCTTGATCGGCAGAGTACGACGAGACATTCTGAGCGATCGAACCAAGGATGATCACCCACAGGGCGATCTGCGCACTGGTGGCGTCCCAGTGGAAATTCGCAATTTGAAACTTCTTCGCATCCGCTGCTGTCGTCGCAAATCCACCGATACCTCCATCCACGCCGCTGACCAGCAAGATCATCGCCAACAGCCCGCCACCCAGTAACACCACGGTTTGGATGGTGTCGGTCCAAATGACGGCTTCGATTCCGCCCATTGTGCAGTAGGTGATGCTTAGCACGCCCATCAACAACACCGATTGCGCAGGGGTGAGCGGTGTGGCGACCGCGAGCGCCAAACCGGTGAGCGACATCACTACGGCCATTCGGAAAACATGAAACAGCGTGAAGCTGGCGCTGCCAAACAGACGCACGCCAGGACTAAATCGTTTTTCCAAGTACTCGTACGCACTGGTGGCGTCGATCCGGCGATAAAACGGCATCACCACAAAGACCGCCAGCACCGCGACCACCGGAATCATGAAATTGCCAATCGAGTACACCCAATCCTGAGCAAACGATTTGGACGGAATGCCGGTGAACGTCAGCGAGCTGAGCATGGTGGCAAAGATGCTGCAGCCAGCGGCCCACCACGGAATCGTCTGGCCGCCCCGGAAGAAATCGTTCGTGTTCTTGTTCTTGTTGGTGAAGTAGACGCCAACGCCAACCATTCCAAGTAAATAGCTAAAAAGGACGAGGTAATTGACCGCGCCGAAGTCTCGATCGGTGTTGGTCGGTGTGACGCGATACACCTGGGGCGATCGCACGCGTGGACGAATCTCGCCGCTGGGAACGATGATGGAACCGTCCCACTTCACTGCGATCGTGGTGACATGATTGGCAGTCGTCGCACCCGCTTCGACCCAGGTATCGGTGATCGTGTGATACGCCAGCGATTGTTTGATAAAGCCAGGATGATCGTCTTTGAGCTCATCGCCCTTGAAAAACAGTGAGCCATCGGCGCCGCCCAGCACGAAGATGTGGCTTTGCCCAAAGCCAATTCCGGTGCCAGCCATCACGCACCACGGCGTTTCATTTCGCTGCCGCCACTGCTGTGTCGCAGGCGTGTACTCCCAAACGTCCTTTAGAAAGTCAACTGTCTCACCGACTTGTCGCCGGCCGCTGATCACATAGACACAGTCGTGATACCCATTGTGCTGTGCGACGGTCAGATTGAACGCGCGTGAGGGACCTGGACACGGCGGAAGCTCTTTCCAACGGAATTCGCTGGCGTTGCCTCGCTGCGACAAGTCCAACGACCAAAAATTCGATATCGCCGACTCGAGTGAAGCATCTTGTTGGCCGCCAGCGAAATAAATCGTATTGCCGGATAACGTGGCGGCTCCATGGGCACACGGCTTTGGTAGCGGCGGATACTCCGCGACCGTGATTTTTTCGCCATCCCACTGCAGCAAGAAGACTTCATCATACGTGCCGGTGGAGTCACTTCCACCGATACAGACGACGCCGTCGTCAGTCGATACGGCGGCACCGTAGGCGATCGGTTTGGCGAGTTTGCCGCCGTCTTTCCACTTGTAATCGTCTCGGTCGTTTCCGAGGCGGTTCTTGACGAGTACGAAGATCTCGTCATGCCATTGTTTTTCGTTCTGCCAAACCGGTTTGGCAAAGTTTGCACCTCCGGCGATGATCAATGCGTCATTGTGAACCCCTGCGTAGGGCCCCGCGAATCCAAGCTCATCGGGCACCGGTGGCAGTTCGTTCCAAGTCAACCATTGCGGTTCGTCGGGCCAGGTCTTTGAACCAGAAAACATCGACATGGCGCCAATGAATACGCAGGCAAGAAAGATCGATGTGGCGAAGTGCCTCATAGCGAATTGGTCGAAAGTGAGGAACTAGGCTGTGACCACTGAAAGTACCCAAGTGACGACAAATCGTTTCGCAACCTTTCGATTTCAGATTCCGAAAGACGGCCTTGAGGCAGACGACAGCCACCGATATTGAATCCATTCATGCCGAGCACCGATTTCATGGCCGCGTGAAACGGATACTTGCCGATCGTCCGAATCATCTCTACCGAAAGCGACTGCAAACGTCGGGCTTCGTTCATATCGCCTTGGCGAAACGCTTCCATGATTCCAAGGTACAGCGGAGCAGCGATGTTAAAGGTGCTGCCGATGGCTGCTGTGGCGCCGGTCGCCAATGCGCCGAGCATCATTTCATCACACCCCCACACGACATCGAATCGTTCCGGATCCACCTGCAAACACTGCAGAAACACGTGCAGCTTGGTGTCGGTGTACTTCAAACCAACAAGATTGGAAATTCGTTTGCCCCCACGCTCGAGAAACTCGGCCATGTCCAGTGCCGAACCGGTCAGCGCCGGAATGTGGTAGTAGTAAAACGGCAGCTCAGGTGCACCACCGGCAACTTCAGCCATGCAATCGATCAGCGTGTCAACATCATTGATGCTGAAGTACGACGGGCAAGTCGCGGAGACGTAGTTCGCGCCAATCTCTTGAGCGTGAGCAGCAAGCTGTCTCGCTTCGGCCAAACTGTTGTGTCCGACTTGAATGATGACCGGCACGCGACCCGCAGCGGCTTTGACATATGCCTCCGCTACGACTCGCCGTTCCGCTCCACTGAGCGACATTCCCTCGCCCGTACTTCCGCAAACGTATAGCCCGCGGATGCCTTTCGCAAGCAACCAGTCGGTCATCGCCGCGATCGGATCAAGGTTCAGCTCGCCGTCATCGTGCAGTGGTGTATACGTCGCCGCAATCAATCCACTTAGTTTGTTGTCTGTCATGCTTTAACCGTTAAGGGGAACCGATGTTGGGAAATGCCGGATATATAATGTCCATAGACTACGCGACGTGCACGGTCGTGCAAACTACGAATTGCAGATTCGTGCCGCGTCATAGCTTAACCATTTTTCAATAGGGTAACGGAACGCGCGTGAGAGTTCTGGTTCGTTCGGGTAATCCGCCGAAAGTCTTGACGACTTCCGCTACGACCAGCCTGTAGTGGAGCTTGCTAAAGCTCCTCCCTCCCCAAGAAACAGGGAGCGTGAGCAAGCTCCACTCCATTAGAAACCTTACAGGTCAATGATTGACCAAGTACGCAAGTTCCTCTCGTTGATCCTCGACGATGTCCGGTGCATTACGCAAAAGTTACAGATTGTTGAGGTCTTGGCGATCCTCGTTGCGAACATAAGCTCCTGCGGCGTGAATGCGATCTACCAAGCCTTCATTGGTCAATCGAGGGTTTGCCATGCGAACCGGAATCACGCTCTTCCCAAATTTTCCCGCAAGCGTCCGATTTACGAGCTGTTTCCTCGGCGAAACCTCACCACTAGTGAGCCTGTCTCGGATAGATCCGATATAATCGTACGACATTTCAGCCAAGCTTCGATCGACAGATTTGCTCGGTTTCGACGTGGGACGAACAGGTAACGCAATGATGGAGCCATCGCGGTGGTTTATCGATAACAAGTGTCGGCGGCTGGGGCCTCGTGCAGGCTTGCCGTCGATGCACGTGAGCACTTTCGTCCATTCATGATCCCCCAAACCAAGTGAGTTTAACTTGCTCTCGATTTCCACTACGGACATTCATCTGCCCAGCCCCTTGCCGGTGGGGCTCTCTCGCTACGTCGATCGCAAGGAGATGGCTCGTGGCGGAAACGGCGTGCTGTATTCCGCATTTGACCAGGTCATCGGGCGAACGGTCGTGATCAAGGTGCTGTTGCAAGAATACCGATTGGATCGATCGTTTCGTCGTCGACTGCTACGCGAGGCGCGTGTCACCGCACAGCTCGAGCACCCTGGGACCGTTCCGGTCTATGACATTGGCGATGACAGCGAGCTCGGCATCTATTACGTGATGAAGCGAATTTCGGGTGAGAACTTCTTCAACGTGTTACGAGCCATCGCCAAGGGAGACAAGGAAGTGGAAGAAGCGTTTCCCCTGCGACGTCGAATCGAAATCATCGAAGCTGTGTGTCAAACGTTGGCATCGGCCCATGCGCGAGGTGTGATCCATCGTGACGTCAAACCCGAGAACATCTGGGTGGGAAATTTTGGCGAGGTCACGTTGCTCGACTGGGGGTCAGCAAAAGTATGGGGCGAACCCGCGGCGGCGGCGTTACAGGATGTGGACACGAATCAAAATCGTCGACGTGTGATCGCCGACTCGATAAGTACCGAGTTGGTGAAGCATGACGTTGACGACTTCGATCTGCCAAACTTGACGCCGGTTCAACAGTTGATCGGAACCCCGACTTACATGTCGCCCGAACAGATCGGCAACCGAGACATCGACGACCGCTGTGACGTGTTTTCGGCGGGCGTTTGTCTGTACGAAGCGATGGCGATTGCAGAGCCTTTTCGCGGTCGCGATCAAGAGGAAACCTTTGACAACATTTGTTCGCGACGGCCAACGCCACCGAGCGAGCGATCGCCAAGTCGGAATATTCCCGAACTGGCCGATGAAATCTTTGCAAAGGCGACCCGAAAACAACCGTCGCACCGTTACCAAACCATGCGTGAATTCATCGACGATCTGCATCGCTTGCTACTCGTGACGAGCACGACAAAACAGCGTTAAGTACTTTTCGGAAATAACTTCGTGACTCCAGTTTCATTATAAATCACGCGGGAAGTGCTTTCTCTGTAGAGGACGAGGCAACGAGTCCCGTCGTGTCACTCCGTCGCTGGGACTCGTTGCCTCGTCCACTACATTCTAATCTGGGATTCGTAGCCTCGGCATTGTTTTCATGGGTACGATTGGCACGCGTCTGCTTCCGGAACAACAGAAAAATGCTGCAGATGCAACGCAACGTCAAGGGTTGGTTTCCCGTCCCGAGCTTATTCACAGTTGCGGCGTGGACGGACAGATTCGCGAAATCAGAATTCCGCTTGGTGATTTTTTAAAGTAGGCGTGCCACTTCAGTTGTTGGTTCTTTTTGCGACGCTCGCCCTCGTGCCATCTCTGTTTCCATTCTAGCCCCGAACAGTTTTGAATGGCTCTGACCGGCTTTGCCCGTATTGAATCCGTTGTTGCGAAGCGAACGGATTCGCAATGTGCGAAGTGGTGTGTAGACAGTTCCCCTCGTTCGTTTCCCAGCGTTCGATCTCGTGCAGTGCTTCCCTGTCGAGGTTGATTGCCACCTTCCAAACGAGTGGTTTGCCTTCTGGCGTTTAGCGTAAGGAATCATCAGAAGCGTCAACCTGAGTTGTCTTGCTGTAAACGATGGTGCCGTTTTCGACGCAAAACGAGCTTGCTGTGCCATCAAACGCACTCTCAGGATCGTTGGCGCACTCGTTGCATTGTTCAGCCGGTGGTGTAAGTCGCTTAGCGTTTCGGCGCATGATCTTGATCCTGCCGCCCCCCACACAGCCTTTCTGGAACAGCAGCGTTTAATCGCCCCTACTTACTTGCACCCTTACTTACTCACTGGCTCACCTGGAGGTATCTGCCTTGCTCTTGTGGAAGACTTCGCCATCAGCAATCGACAGTGACGAGATTGCGCGACTGCCAAAACAGAAAGTTCGAGCGGCACCGCGAAACGTCAGCAAGGTTTCATGGACTGTCAAACCAAGTTTCGTCACGGACACTGAATCGGGTGACTACCAAAGAATTGGCGATGACGAGGCACGCTACATCTTCAAGATGGTACTGATGATGCTGCTAATACTCGTATTGCCCGCCGCCCTAATGCTGCTCTATCTACTCTTCCACTCGGAAGCTTTCCATTACGACCTCACTCGAAACCAGGTCCCCGTGTCATGGCTTCCACGCAAATGAACGTAGCCGATGAAGATGACGGCCGACTGGTTGAACGACGGGAACGTGAATAACACGGCGAGACAGCGGGCCCGACAGACAACCGGAACTTCTCCATGCATATGAATAATTGAAAACTGAATGAATCACATCGAAAAAACTCTACCGCTGCCACTACAACCGATCGACAAATGGCTGCGTCCCCTGGCTCGATTCTTGCACATCGAAGCGACCAGTGGCATCGTGCTGGTGGTCTGCACCGTGATTGCTTTAATCGCGGCTAATTCTCGATGGGCTGCGACCTACTTAGCCTTCTGGCAAACCGACATCACACTCGGTGTTGGCGATTATCTGTTTCATCATTCGCTGCATCACGTCATCAATGATGGCTTGATGGCGATCTTCTTTTTTGTGATTGGGCTGGAGGTTAAACGCGAAATCGCTCATGGGTCGCTGTCAGATTTCAAGCTGGCCTCGCTGCCAATCGCTGCTGCGATTGGCGGGATGATTGTTCCAGCGGGACTGTATCTTTCGATGCAGTACGGCGAACCCGGCATGCGGGGCTGGGGGATCCCCATGGCCACGGACATCGCCTTTGTCGTTGGCTGCTTGGCGATTCTCGGCTCGCGAGTACCGCACCGTCTCAGGATCCTGCTTCTATCGCTGGCCATCGTCGATGACATCGGCGCGATCCTGGTAATTGCAATTGGTTACACCGAATCACTCGACGGTCGCTTCTTGACGCTCGCCGCCGTTGCAATTGCAGTGGTGCACCTGTTTTCTCGCATTGGGGTGCGTCGGTTTCCTCCCTACATTGCCGTCGGTGCCGTGGCGTGGATCGCACTTCACGAATCAGGTGTACACGCCACGCTGATTGGGGTGATCCTGGGGCTGATGACGCCTGCGAAATCCACCTTGGTGCCTGAACTGTTTCGCGATTATCTGCACGAGAAGAAAGAGGATTTTCAGCAACAACGATGGGCCAAGCGAAGTCATCGAGCCGAAGTGGTTCAAGAAGTCCAGCGACTCTCGCGCGAAACTGTCTCGCCGCTGGAGTATCTTGAAATGACGCTTCATCCTTGGACGGCTTATGTCATCATGCCGGTCTTTGCACTCGCCAATGCAGGCGTGCTCATTGAACCGGCAAACTTAAGTGATTCGGTCGCGATCGCGGTCGTGTTGGGCTTGGTCGTTGGCAAGCCGATTGGAATCGTGTTGTTTAGTTGGTTGGTGATTCGTTCGGGTATGGCCAAGCTGCCTGAGGGAATCAGTTGGCCCGTATTGATTTCGGGCAGTTGCCTTGCAGGGATCGGATTCACGATGGCATTGTTTATTGACGGGTTGGCGTTCGGAGCCGAGGGGCTCGACACCGCCAAGACCGGCGTGTTGGTCGGTTCGGCCGTGAGTGCGGTTGCAGGCGTCGGTTTGCTGTTGTGGACATTGCCGAAACGATCGGCAGAATGAACGACACGTCGGTGTTGCAGACCTCGCAATCGCGAGTGGCTGGATTTGGCGTGACGGATCTGCATGACGTTTTTCAAACGATCGTATCGCAAGCGGATATTGCGGGCTCGAAGCCTTATCCCTAAGCCCACTTAAACGCATGTATTGCGTTGAATGTCCAGCCTCAGCAGCACGATCGATGTGTTTTAAAGATCGAACGCTCCGACTCGTTCAGGTTGAAACGACATTTTCTCGACTCGTTTTCGTGTCTCACGATTCAAGACGTGCAGTGTCAAACTATCGCCGACGCACAGTCCGAAGATTCCAGCGCCCAGTGGTGACAGGATCGATAGTTTGCCTTCCGCGATGCAGGCCTCGTCGGGATACACCAACGTGAACGTGTCCGCCTCATCGCGATCTAAGTCGAAAAGATTGAACGTCGAATTCATCGTCACGATGTCGGGCTGCATATCGCGAGAATCAACCACGGTGGCTCGCTCTAGCTTGCTTTTGAGTTCTTTCAAGTGTGTACGGTCGCTGCTGATCGCTGCAACGAAATGGCTGTCCAGTAGAGACTGTAGCCGAGTGAGGTCGGTTCGACTGACGACAATGGTGCGAGATGACATGATGGCGTACCGCGAAGAATGGTATGTGTTTTATAAGGGAGAGATCGAGAGTTTGTTTTTAAAGGAATCGAACGGAAGCGAAAAGTTTTGGCCACTTTCGCTGTGTGAATCAGACTGCAACGCTTTCATGTTCAGATTTGGAACAGGAGCTCTTCGGCTCGGTGTGTGAAACGAAGTTCGAGATTTCATGGTTCGTTTCGCAGCACAACCGTCATTTTGCAATTGGTTTGGCGAAAGAGTGTCTATGCGATTGCTCGCAGCAGAATCGCAATGACAAACAACAAGATCAATGCGATCTGACCAACCAGCGTTTCAGGGGACCGATGATCGACGAATGGTTCATCAAGCCCGTACTTGTTCTCAACTTTGGCTTGGATGGGGTACTCGGGAATTCGCATCAACATGACTGAACCTCCTTTTCAGTGAGAATGTAGCGAGTCACGTGACGTGGATCATCGGTTAATGCAACGTCCATACCAGCAAGCCGTGGTGTGCCACAGTGTGTGAATTCAGCCAAAATCATGACATGTACATGATTCTCGAGCGTCAAACGACGTTGCCAATGGCAATCCGAGTTGACGCATTCGAGTGGGGGATTGTCGCAGGCCGCTCCTTTGTTCCGTCGTGGAAACAACGGATCGACCGCGTGATCCGCGGCTTCGAAAATATCCCCGTCTTTGCCTCGACGATGCATTCCGCCAATGGACCATTGTTTGCATCAGGACAATAGCGAGCGCTCGTGAGAGCAAAGCAAAACGGAATCGAGATAAACGATATCAAATGACCGCATCCTGAACCGCGGCGTCATGTCTACCGAGACAACACGGCTGAATCGGTATTGTCCGATCTGAAAGGTTCCGTTTTGTGAGCAAACCTGATCGCTTTGTTCACGCGTCCAAAATCAGTTGCACAGCTCCGGTATCCGCCGGGATGCTGCTATGGAGTACCCCTACTCGATTAACGATTCAGTGGCTCTCTCGATGCCATCTGTGCAAAGACTTTCTCTCCCTTTTTTTATTGGGCTGCTTCTCATGACTCTTGATCTGTCGACTAACTTTGGCGGACTAAAACTTCGCACTCCGATTATCGTCGGTTCCTGTCCATTGACCGCCAATCCGCAGCATCGGATCGCGTTGGAGAGGTCCGGTGCGGGGGCAGTCGTATTGCCGTCGTTGTTTGAAGAGCATGTGATCGCGTGGCGGATTGGCAATGGCGGTTCGCCCACCGAGCGGGAACAACGATTGATCGATCGTGTAACAGGAATGACGCGAAAGGCATTGGTGCCCAATGTCGAAACCTATCTCGCCATGCTGAACCGCGCAAGCGTCCAGTCCAACATTCCCGTCATCGCCAGTCTACATGGTGGCACGGACGGAAATTGGTTGGACTTTGCGGGCGAGCTACAAGACACCGGTGCCGACGCGATCGAACTGAACGTGCATCATCGACCTGACAATGATTACGACAAGCCGCGAGAATTGGAGGATCAGGTTGTTGAATTGGTCAAGACGATTCGGACGTCGATATCGGTTCCGTTGTTTTTGAAACTGCATCGTGAATACACCGCCGTCAGCCATCTGGCGAGACGATTGGTCTCAGGTGTACAAGGGCTGGTGCTGTACGCACGCGATCCCGAGATCGACATTGCCTTGGATAGCCTGAAACTTCAATGCAAATGGGGAATGTCGTCACCCGGTTTCATCTCACCGACGCTACGCGCGTTGATGAGCGTCTACGGTCACTGTCCCGCGTTGCCATTGGCTGGCAACGGGGGCATCGGTCGCCCCGAAGACTTGATCAAAACCCTGCTTGCAGGCGCGGACGTCGCGATGATCGTTTCCGCGGTCTACCGGGAAGGTCCTGATATCATTCGCACGATGCTCGATGGATTGACGCAGTTTATGGAGTGCAATCGCGTCTGCTCACTGAACGAACTGCAATCCAAACGCCCGATGGAATTCACAAGCGAAGAGGATCGACTGAACACGATCGAAGGCTTATCACCGACGCCCTGTTGGATCGGAATCCGCAATGAAGAACATGTGATTCAAGGAGACAGGTGGGGGCATCCGGTCGGCTAACCCATGCGTCCCATTACCGAAAATCGTTCGCTTCGATGCCATGTCGTTTCAGCAGCTTATTTAATCCTTGACGCGACAAACCGGCTTGTCGTGCGGCGCTGGCGATGACACCGTTGTGTTTCTTGAGCACGGCCGTTAAGTACGCACGGTCTGCATTGTCGAGCGCTTCGTCGCGTGATATTTCCGAAAGCACCGCGACATCACTGCTACTGTCGTCGGGCGCGCGCAGTTGTGGTGGCAGGTCGCCCACTTCGATCGTTTCGCCGCGACCCAGCGTGATCGTGCGTTCGATAACATTTCGCAATTCACGGATGTTGCCCGGCCAGCGGTAGGCTCGGAAACAATCAATCACCTCGTTCGAAAAACCGGTGATATTGGAACCGCTCGGACGTAGTTGTTCGAGAAAGAAGTCTGCCAACTTCACCACGTCGTCACCACGCTCGCGAAGCGGTGCGAGTTCAATCGGAATGACCGCGAGTCGATAGAACAGGTCCTGGCGGAAACGCCCGGCATCGACCTCGCTCTGCAAATCTCGATTGGTCGCACAAATGAATCGCGTGTCAACTTTCACAGGGGTGCTTTCGCCAACCGGAGTGAAGGTTTGCTCTTGCACGGCCCGCAGCAGTTTGGCCTGAGAAGCGGCTGGCAGTTCCCCCACTTCGTCAAAGAATGCAGTGCCGCCATCACAGTGACGCAGCAAGCCTTTCTGGTCCTTGATCGCTCCGGTAAAGGAACCCTTGACATGCCCAAACAGAACCGACTCGAACAACGCATCGGGAATCGCGGTGCAGTCGATGATCTGAAACGCATGATTTCGCCGAGCACTGTGGTGGTGGATCGTGTTGGCCACCACCTCTTTGCCGGTCCCGCTTTCGCCTGTAATCAAGACATTCGTGTTACTGGCGGCCACTCGATTGACGATGTCCAGCAGTTGGATCATTGCTGGGCTGTCACCAATGATTTCAGGAAACTTTCCACGCCGATCCGTTTTGGACACCAATTCGATTTCGGTTTCGGTTTCCGGCGGCGCAGCTGGATGACGCAGTGCGCGTTGGACCGCCGTCAGCAGTTCTTCAAACTTGACTGGTTTAAGCAGGTAATCGGCAATCCCCAGCCGAACACTTTCGATGGCCGTGGGTATGGACGGCACCCCGGTGACGACAATCATTGGGATGTGCGAATACTTGCTGCGGCCCTCTTTGAGCAATTCCAATTTCAAATTGCCCGGCATGTTCAAGTCGGACAAGATCAAGTCGAACGAGTGCTCACGCAGCAAGCCAATCGCATCGTCAGCATTCTCGACGCAAATGCACTCGTAACCTTCCTCACGCAATAATTCCGCCGTCGTGTCACGGTAAAGAGGTTCGTCGTCGGCGATCAAGATTCGTTGTTGGTTTGCCATGGGATCTTATTCAAAGTAGCGAAATTCGCGGCGATGTTCGGACTGGGGAAAAGGAAAGCACGTCCTGGTGACGTTTGCTTAGGGAGTGGCCGCGTCGACGTCCAGTTGTCTTGGCAAACGCACGACAAATTCGGTGCCTTTGCCCGGTTCGCTCGTCACGTCAATGGTTCCGTTCATCGCTTCCACGATGCCACGCGTGACCGACAGCCCCAATCCCATGCCCTGGCCGACCGTTTCGGTTTTGGTACTAAAGAACGGATCAAAAATTTTGCTAATCAGGTTCGGCGAGATTCCGTGTCCGTGATCGGTAACCGTCAAAACGGTATGCCTTGCATCGGTCCGAGCGATAACGTTCACCTGACCGCCTGCGTCGGAGGCTTGGATGGCGTTATGAACCAAATTCAGCAGCACTTGTTTTAGTTCGCCTTCTCGCAAGACAACCTCGTCGGCAGCAAGTCCCTTGGCCTCGGACGATGAAGCAAACGAGGCCGTCACTTTCACGTTCGCCTTTCGCGACATGGGAAGCGCCAGCACGATGACTTCGTCCACCGATTGCTTGAGCGAGAAGGTCGTCGCCCGCTGCTGACTAGGACGGTAAAGCTGATACATTTGGTGAGTGATGTCGCTGATACGTTCAATTTCACCGTCGATCAAATCGAGCTTGTCGTAATGCTTCACATCAACGGGGATGTGTCGCTTCAGCAGTGCAAATGCATTTCTGATACCGGCTAAGGGATTGTTGATCTCATGAGCGACGCCCGCCGCCAATTCACCGAGGGCCGCGAGCTTCTCCATTTTCAAGCGATGCTGTTCCAGTTCCGCAACTCGAGCTGTGCGTTCTTGCACGAGCTGTTCCAGATGTTCGTTGTGCAACCGCAACTGTTCACGCATTTGCCGCTTGTCTGAAATGTCTCGCATACTGGCCCGAAATCCCAGCGACTGACCATCGGAGTCGGTCATCGGTTGCCAGGACACGGCTACCCAACACTTCGATCCATCGCGATGAAGCGTTTCAAATTCGATATTGTTTCCCGAGCTGCCGCGACCCGCTTCCGCAAAGTAGCGAGCGATTCGTTTGCGATGGTCCGGCGTTATGAGTGGCAACGGATAGTCCGGCATCGCCAAACACTCCGTGGGTGTATAGCCCGTGAATCGCTCGACAGCCTCGTTCACCCATAAGACTTCGCCTTCACACGACATCCAACTTTCCCAGTCAACGGTGTGTTCGGCGATCGAACGAAAGAAATCGGCCGCGATAGGTTCGCCGCGTTTCGGAACGTTGGGGGATGGTCGGTTCATACCGTCATTTTAGCTTCATCGTCGCTGATCTCGCAGGGGGCACATTCCGTCGGCGACGCAAACGCACGTTGTCACCGAGGTTAACTTGGGGCGACGTTTCCTTGGTTGAAGATGCGCTTGTTCTGACAATACACGCCGTTTCGAGATCGCCGCCACCGATTCTCTGCGGGGGGTGACACCGATTGGCATCTCATCCCCGGTCCGATAGTGTAAAGACCTAGTCCGCTGTCGTCATTGCATCTCGAAAGTACTGCTTGGTCGGCAGCTTAGAATTTGACATTCTTACGCAATTGTCATTGACCGCAAGGTTGAGCGGGAGCGGGCTTTGACCAACCCTCGGTTAGGTTCGTGAGCTGTGCGGCTAACGAACGAGTTCCTTCGCATTTGTACCTTCGAACAGGAAAACGCTCGTGACATTCTCGACGGATGATTTTGACTTCGTAGCCGCGCACGCTCGCGACGCGATGCTGTTGCAAACGATTGCCGATACGCTGGAGTGGGACGAGCGGACCGGGATGCCGATCGAAGGCGGCGATTATCGAGCAAACCAAGTCAGCACGTTGCGTGGGATGGTGCATCGTCGCCGGACCGATGCGAAATACGGTGAAACGCTTCAGTCGTTATCGGAAAATTTGGGCGACGAGGATCCTGCCGGTGATGTGGCCGCGACTGTTCGCGGGTTGCTGCGGAATTGGAAACGCGACCAACGATTGCCCGAGGAACTGGTCCAGCGGACTTCGCGAGCGACGGTCAAGGGACAACAACGCTGGGACGCCGCACGTCGTGCTGACGATTTTGGAATGTTTCGCGACACGCTCGCCGAGATCATCGATTTGAAACGCGAAGCGGGCCAACGGATTGCCGAAGGAACCGACCGATCGCCCTATGAAGCGTTGCTCGATGAATACGAACCCGATGCTCGTGTCGAACCGCTGAACCAAGTTTTTCAAGATCTGCGTAAGCCGCTGGTGGAATTGATCGAGTCAATTCGCGAAGCGCCGCGGCAACCCAACCGAAGTTTGCTGGAGCGTGATTTTGCCATTGCGGGACAACGCGATCTGAGCCGCTTTGTTGCCGAGCGTGTTGGCTTTGATTTTCAAGCAGGGCGGCTTGATGAAACCTCGCATCCGTTTTGTACAACGCTGGGGCCGCGAGATTGTCGCATCTTGACTCGCTACGATTTGAATTGGTTGCCGGCCGGATTGCTGGGGACGTTGCACGAAGCGGGGCATGGGATGTACGAACAAGGGATGCGGTCGGATTGGTTTGGCTTGCCGCCTGGATCGTATTGCTCGCTTGGGATCCACGAATCACAATCGCGTTTGTGGGAAAACCAGGTTGGACGCAGTCGACCGTTTTGGCAGTGGTTGTTTGATCGGACTCAAAAAACATTTGCTCCTACGTTGGACGACGTATCGCTCGACGATTTTCACTTTGCGATCAACCAAATTCAGCCTTCGTTGATCCGAGTCGAAGCGGACGAGGCGACCTACAACTTGCACATCATCATTCGCTTCGATCTCGAGCAGCAATTGATCGGAGGGACGTTGTCAGTGGATGATCTGCCGGCGGCATGGGATGCACGCTACCAAAGCGATCTGGGGGTCTGTGCACCCTCGCCGGCGGATGGCGTGCTTCAGGATGTCCACTGGAGTGCCGGGCTGATTGGCTATTTCCCCACCTATACGCTTGGGAATTTGGCGAGCGCCCAGTTATTTGACGCGGCGGCTTTGGAGCTGGGCGATTTGGATTCGATGTTTGCCCGCGGAGAGTTTTCGCCGCTGTTGGATTGGCTTCGCAGTCGAATTCACGAGCGAGGTCAATGCGAGTCTGGTGATTCGTTAATATTACGGGCCACCGGTAAATCGTTATCGGCCGATGCGTTGATCCGCTACCTGAATGGAAAACTGCGACCACTTTACGGATTGGATGGCTGATTATTGGTGGATCCAATACGGTTTGGCCGCTGTTTTTCGCATCATGGCGGGTTACAATCAGGCGGTCTTTTTAATTGAACTGGGGTTATTGAATGTTGACGTGCAATTGTCCTCGCTGTGATGAAACGATTGGATTACCTACCGCTGCGGTGCCATCCGACGCGACCGCCCAGTGTCCATGGTGTGGTGAAATCTATCCGGCCAGCGAAATCATCGAGAAGCTGCCTCCGATGGTGGAGCTGATCTCGGCGGACGGACAGCCGCTGTTTTTAGATTCGGCCGAGGGAACGGCAGCTCATTTGGCACCGGTTGCGTCGGCTGCGGGCGGGACCGGATCGTTCGCATCGTCGTTTGCATCCGATGCCCAAGACGATCAATTGAATGAGACTTGGGACGACAATTCGGAACTGACCATCGAAGCGGACGGCGAAAACGGATTCGACTTGGATGGATCGCTCGATGCGGAGCCGGAGCAACCCGAAAACGAGTTCAGTGGCGAAAGCCAAAACGACGAAATGCTGGACTTCCTCTCCAGCAATGATTCGGAGAACGAGTCGGCCGACACCGCAGGCCCGCTGATGCCGATGAAAGTCAAATCGGTCCCAGTGAATACCTACAAACGCAAGAAATCGTCGCCGATCAAAACCTTGATTGGCGTGGCGATGGGCCCGCTGGTGGCACTTCCCTTGGCAGGCGGAATCTTGCTTTGGCTTGGCAAGGCCCCGGATTTAGGATTTTGGCCGTTTGACGGATCGTTTAACAACGGTTCCTCGTCCCGGCTCAGTGCGGCGCCACCGATGGCGATGAACGATCCAATCAACCCGATTGACGACGAACCCGTTGACGACGAAACGCCGCTGACGGGTTCCGAGATGATGGTGCCGGATGCCGAGCCGTCGGATGAACTTGAACGCGCTCAACAAGAACTGGCGAATTTAGGAACCGGCACCGATCCAGCCAATCCAGCCGATTCGGCGGAGGATACGGCGAGCGGATTCGAGATGCCGTCGCTTGGAACCTCGCTGAAACCAGGCAGCGACGATGGCGCAGGCGAGCTTGCCACGGGCGAAGTGGAATATCCCGATGACGCCGCGGCCGGTGAGGATACGCTGTCGCAAGAGATCGCCGCGGACAAGGTGCCGATGGAGATGCCGGCGGTCGAGTTGACCGATGTGGCCGAGAAAATCGAAACGATCTTGGGCGAAGAACCCGTGGAACCGGCGCCGTCGATCACCGGCGAAGCACCACTCGCGGATAACGTGATGGAACAGCCCGCAATCGAAGAACCTGCCGCCGAAAAGCCTGCAGTCGAAGAAATGTCCCAGTCAGACGCGGAAACGGAAATCGCAGCGAGTGAACCCGAACCAGCAGCGGAGGCCGTCGCAGCAACCGAGCCTGCTGACGAACCTGAAACAACCGGGGAACCTGAGCCACCAACCGAATCACCCGAGGTCGCGGCGGCAGTTGGAAAGGCCAACAAACAACTCGCAAGCTTGATGAAGTTCGAAGGCGCCGAAGGCGATCGGCGTCGCTTGTTGGCGAATGCCTACGCCTCGGTTTCCGCGGTTGCGATCCAGCCGCGTGCGGGCGAAAGCGAGATGGTACAGAAGCTGTTGAACGCGCTTTCGCGATCGCCGCTGGTCAATGATTTGGGCAATGCCGCGAATCTGTGGTTGGATTACCCAAAACGGACGAACGAGGGGGTCTTGATGATTGGCACGCCCGCGACAAATGCCTCGGGATCAGTGCTTCGCATTTCCAGTTCGTCTGGTGACGCCCGAGAGGTGCCGGTTTCGGGTGCGTCGCTGCCTGAGACCGATCAGGTTATTGCTTTGGGGCAGATCGTCGACACCAACGATGGACCGACGGTCGAGTTGATCGCGGTTGAGAGCGTTGATCCGTAACGAAGCTTGCCTTATTGGGTGGCGGACAGCGTTCCGGTGACGATGCACGAGGCCGATTTGTCACCAGGCAGATCGGTTACGATGCGGATCTTTTGTGCGATATCGCCCGCAGTGCCGTTGCCTTCGAATCGCACTTTGACAAATTGCACTTTCTTGCGGCCCACCGGAATCTCGAACTCGAAACGTTGATCGCTGCAAACGATGTCCTTGATCTCAAACGGCTCGTCGCCTTTGACGATCAAACGTTTTTCGATCACCGCGTCGGCTGGCTTGCTGCCTAGATTGACTGCGGCGGGCGACACACTGATTGCCGAGCGGACTCGGCCCGAGATGTCCATCTCGGTGGTGGGGAACGCACGATCGTTGCTGATCAACGTCAATCGCTCGTGGATCTCGCCTTCTTCCATCGAGTCCTTCATCGTGACTCGCATGCGGTAGCGAACGATGCCGGGTGACAATTCCGGGGCACTCAGTCGGACTTGCAAACTTTCACAGTGGCTTCGCACATCGTTGATTCGCCAATTCGAGTTGCCGGTGTGAGTGATCACGATTTCGCGTTCCGGGGCGTCGCCGGAGGCAAATTCGCCAAAGGCCACTTCAGGAGGATCAAAGGTGATGTCGGTGCGAATGAATCCGCTGACTTTGAGCTGCGTTTCCGCGTAGAACGGTTTGTCAAACACGACAGTGATCGTCGCGGACTTTTGACCGATAAACGAACTGGTGTTGAACGTCGCGACCACCGCTCCGGTTTCGTGCGTCTTCAGCGTGTCTTTGGTGATCGACGGGCTGGTGCAGCCACAGCTCGATCGGACAGCGGCGATGTGGACGTCTTCTTCGTATTTGTTGGTCAGCTCGAAGTGGAACTCACATTTGGTTCCGCGACCGACCGTGCGAAAGTCATGACTGGTCTCGGCAAACATCTTGTCAGCCCAATTCTCTGCATGGACCTTTGTAGTCGAGAACAACGAGAGAACGACGATACTGGCGAGCAAAATGGAGTAACGCACCATGACATCCAGGCTACTTGAAAGCGGGAAATGGAAACACGGGAATGGGGGCAACGCGACTCAGTGGAATCCGCCGATCCAGGTGCATCGCCTCAGTTGTCCGACATCGCAGCTGGCATCGTCGGAACCGCACTAAACCCTTTATCGGGAATAAACCGCCCCTGAACCTTAGAAAGAATGGCTACTTCGGCAAAGAAGGTCCATCTTTCTCGATAGAAATCTCTGTCGCTAGCAAATCAAAGTCGCGAAATACTTCGGCTAGCCGCTCCATCGGCAACCCAACGACATTGGTTTCGCTGCCGCCGTCGAGGACTTCCAACCAATCGTTGCCGTCTTGGAAACCGAACGCACCCGCCTTGCCTTCCCAAAGCATCGATTCTAGGTACTCGGCGAGCATCGGCTCGCTGAGCGGCTGCATTTGCAGTTCGGTGCGGACGACTTCGACGACACAGCGATTTCGGCTGACCGACCAGACACAGAAGCCCGAGTAGACGTCGTGACGGCGACCGCTCAGTTGTCGCAGCATCGCTTCGGCATGCTCGATATCATGAGGTTTTCCCAAAATTTGGCCGTAGCACGACGCGACTGTGTCGGCAGCCAAAATCAATCCGGCATCCCGTTTTGATGCCACGTCGGCCGCCTTGCGATAGGCATAGCGTGCCACCAATTCCGGAGCGGTTTCACGGCTGCACATCCC
Source organism: Novipirellula caenicola (assembly GCF_039545035.1). Taxonomy (NCBI): domain Bacteria; kingdom Pseudomonadati; phylum Planctomycetota; class Planctomycetia; order Pirellulales; family Pirellulaceae; genus Novipirellula; species Novipirellula caenicola. The sequence continues at coordinate 474,614 of NZ_BAABRO010000002.1, read as the reverse complement.
GCATTCCGCTTCGTCGCTGGCGGGTTCTACGGTGAAATGGTATCCGGCCGCCTTCAGCAGTTGGCTGCGGCGAGGCGAACCGCTTGCCAAAATCAGTGGCTCGTCGGTCGGCAAATCGGCACGCGGCAAACCACTCATCAGAGGCAGATTGTCAGTGAATTTCATCCGTTCCTACTGCTAGTTGGGAGAATAAGTGCAAAAACATGGCTGCTTCTATGGTTTTACGGGTTCGTCAGCGGATTGGGAAGCAAGCGACGCTTTTCTCTTGACGGTTCCGCGAGTGACTTTGTAGTGTCCGCCAAGCCGTCCAGGCCCATTGCACTCAAAAAGTCTCGATTTCTACGTCGAAGTTGAATTTGACGCCGTACAAAAAGCGATCCGCTTGAACACCATGAACCGCCGACAGTTCTGCTCTCTGATTGCCGCTGGCTCGCTAGCGTCGTCGGTTGCTGGCTGCGCGACATGGATCGATCGTTCGGCCACGGACGCCGTGCTAAGTGCAAACCACAGCAATCCGTTGGCTCGGGTCAAACCGAGTTCTCAGGCGATCTTGTTGTCGGTCGGTTTCCATCCGATTCAGCCCGACGCGGCGAACCAGGATCGGGTTGCATCGATGTGGCAGTGGGTCGATGAAATGGTGATCGAACCAGCTCGCCGTAGTGAGCTTGCGGAAAATGGGATTCGGGTCGGCAAGGTCATTCGTCCTGACCAATTTCGCCAACGGCTGGCCGAGATGGCGGGACCGCGCGATGTCGTCGACGTCTTCTTGGGCGAAGCCGATGTGGCGAGCGAAGTCTCCGTCGGCTCGCGACAGATTCCGATGCGATTGGCAAAGCGATACGAATTGCCACTTCGTCAACCTCGCAGTGGGACTCACACGACGCTGCTTCGCAATCAAGGACAAACCGTAGGTCGAACGCTGCAAGACCCGCAGTACGTGTTGGCCATCACGCCAACACAGTCCAAGACCGCCTCGCAGATTCACCTGCAGTGTCGTCCCGAGATTCAACACGGTGTGATGCGTCAAAAATGGATCAGCAGCGATTCGGCGATGCGAATCGACAGTCGCCGTGACGCATGGTCGCTGCCGTGGCTCGATATCGATCTCGAAGGCGGCAAGGACGATCTGTTCGTGATCGCGGCAAGTCAACCGGCGTTTGGGCTCGGCAAAGAGATGATGTCAGGTGTCTCGGCCGACTACGTCGAAGAACAAGTTGTGGTGCTGATCCAGATCGACCGGTTGTCCGAGTCAAAGCTGTAGTCGCCCCACTCGGCTGGCGACACGACGTCTAGTGACGATATTTTATTGACGATATTGAGGCTCGGGCAACTCGTCAGGGCGACGGATCACCTCGGCTTCAATGATGCGATCGGGCGGGTAGACGACCTGGCCTTTCTTCTTTTCTTTGTGCGGATCGACTCGTCGAAGTTCGGTGAACAAATCCATGCCTTCGATCACGCGTCCAAACACCGTTTGTTCTTTGCTGACGGTGGGAACCGGAGTAAAGAAGATGGCAAATTGGCTACTTCCGCTATCGGGAACAAATTCGCCGGTATCCCCTTTGGGCAGTTTGGCCATCGCCAAAGAACCGCGGAACGCATTGCGAGCTCCTTCACGCTGATGTTCGTCGACGATGAATTGGCCGCTATTACCGGATCCTGTGCCTGTTTCGTCACCGGTCAGTGCCAACAGATCGTCAATCACTTGATAGAAATCCAGCCCGTCGTAGAAGCCCTGTTCGACCAATTTGATGAAGTGGGCGACCGTCGACGGCGCTTGGTCCAAAAACAGTTCAATGACGATATCGCCATGCGTTGTGGTTAGTTTGACGCGAGGAAGTTCTTTCTCGGCATCCTGTTCTCGGCGTTTCTGCTCTTCGGCCCATTGCTCTTTCATCGTTTCCATCTGGTAGCTGAAACGCTTGTCCAAGTCGCCGTAGTCTTCGGGTTTGAGGTACTCGTAGATTTTCTCGGCCGTTTCAAATTCGCCTGCACAAACCGAAGACCGAGCGGCGGTTTGAAATAGGAACACTTGGTTAAAGCCCAAGTCGATCAATAACGCACTGGCACGCATGGTCGACAACGAGTAATTCGAATTTTTAAAGCGATGTTCTAGCATCGTTAACAAGTACTGCGCGGCTTCTTGGTCGGGCGCCAACAACAAGTACTCGTACGCAGCGTCGAAGACTTCGTCAAACAAGGCATAACTCTGTTCGCGGAGTTCGCGGTATCGATCAAGTGCCTCAGGCGTTTGGTCCTCGCCGTTCATGTACAGCGTGTGAACCGTTCGCATTTCGATCAACACATCGACAAGCTTCTCTTTGGCCTGGACGTAGGTGTCTTTGGCTTGTTTGCCCTCTTCGTTCAATTCGAACGGCTTGCCGTCCGGTCCTTTGCCGAGCAGATTCGCCGGCTCTCGCGTTGCCCCCTTGGGCTTTGCCGAATCGTCATGGTGAGAATGGGGCTCCCCAGCGTGTGCATCGGCCGCGTGTGAATCATCCTGGCTGGTTGATGCAGCAGTGGAGTCCTGGGTGGCGGTGGTTTCCTGGGCAAACGACCGTGTCACAACGGGGGCCGGCAGCGAAAGTCCCGCAACCAATCCGAGGGTCGAGAGGGTGAACAAAAAGACGCGATCGATCATCAAAGACTCAAAATGGCTCAAAAACAAACGGGAAATCCACTGCACGAGTAGCTACGCAGCGATCCCCGGAATGGATCGAGAAAAACAGCCGATTTTTAGTTGCCCGCCTGCCTCTTGGACTACGGAGTGTCGACTACGGCGGTGAATCGATAGGTGAACGCACCCAATAAGTCGCCTGCATTCCCGGGGTGGCAAGCCAAACAGTCGTTCGTAGCCAATATCGCGCCCACCATTCGCAATGTGTGGCCGCTTCGCTCGGTCTGCAACTTTGCACCCATACGTAATTGATTGATCGCGTTGGTTTCAAAATCATTGAGTGGACGTGTTTTCAGTACTCCTGTTGCGATTGTGTTCATCGAGGGCAGCTCTTTTTCGACATACGCGACGGGTTCATCAAATCGATGAAGACTGACAAGTTCGATGAAATCTAATGTCCAGATTTTAGGGGACTGGGCGGCAATTTGATGCGACGAGATTTGTTGTAACTCATGATCAGCCAACGCAATTTCTGTTTGGCGGAGGGCAAAGTCCCCTGACGGTGTGTGTGGCACATCAGCGATGAAGGCCGAACTGACGGTTTGGTCGTCACCTCGCTTTTCTTCGGATACACGCGTCCCCAGAGTGCCCCACAATCCATAGGGGCTGGTTTCGAGCAAGCCCGTCTCATTGCTTGGAGGCGTTTGAGCGATAGCATCGTTTATAAAGCGAACAGCTCTTTCATCCATCAACACATGTGAACCACCACGATGACGCCCGTTGCCCGGCGCTTTACTGAAGCCGTCCTCATTCTGGACATGCAATTCGTAGGGAGATAACTCCTGCACCGGAACAATCGTTCCAGGCTCTGGCGTCGATTCTTGGTTAGGGATCTCAATTTCGTTCAGAGCCGGCGGTAACCGAGCGGAATCAATACCTCGCACGCTGTTGCTAAGTTGCAGTCCGTCAGTGATCGGGGGATACGAAAGTCGGAAAATCGCAATTGCTAATAGTGACATGACTAGAAGCGTTATGAACGATCGCATCACAATACCTTGGGTTTGACCACGACGAAGCCTCTATTCTACATCGCTGGCTGCGGAACGTTGCTGGGCGCGGCGAGCGTTTCAAGGAACGCCAAAACCGCTCGGCGATCGGCCAGCGGTAGTTTCAGGAAGCGATCGCGTGTCGCAGAGGCTTCCCCCTCATGCACGGCGATCGCTTCTAGCAGCGTTTCCGCTCGCCCGTCATGCATGTAGGGAGCCGAGTCACGCACACCCCACAGCGGTGGTGTTCTCCATTCCTGATTGAAGTTTGTCGGCTCGAAAATAAGTCGAACGTACTTGGTTTCTTTGACCAGGACCTGTCTTGTTTCGCCCTCACCGGGCGACGATTCCTCGTCGTCGGATTCCAATTCGATGTACCGTTCTCGGGATGACACGTCCACAATTTTCATCCGTTCGGTTGGCTGGTACGGCGGCACGAACAGATACTGCTTATTCGTTGCCGCTCTGTTGAAGATCGGAGTGGTCGCTCCGTAGTACCCAGGCTCACCCGGCCGTGGTGGTCTGGCCACGGTCGATTCATACCGAGTCAGCGGGATCACGCGAGCAATCTTGGGCTCGGCGTGATTCGGATCCAAGGATTCGTATCCCATGTCATGCAAAAGCAAATCGCTATAGATTCCTTTGGCAGGGCCGAGATCTTGAAGATGACAGTGGATGCACCCGACCGAAGCGAACACCTGTTCGCCTCGCTCGATCTGCTGCGCATGCCGCAAATTTTTGGGCGGTATCCGTGTGGGGGCTGGAAGTGCAGCAATGAAGTCCCGCATCGCCATGATCTGATTGTCGGAAACGTCAATCCCAGGGTTGTTGTAGCCTGGAGTCATTGGGTCACTCGGTTGCGATTGACGTCGCGTTTTCAGTCCGACTTCGTTTGCGCAAGCCATATCAATAAACTCGACCAAGGACCCCACGTTGGCCCGCCTACCGAACTTGCCAAATCGTCCATCGCTGAGCGTCGAAGGTCGCCCGCTGATTTCGGGATGTCGCTCTTGTATTTTGGCCTGAATCGCCATGTCGCGATTGCTGACCTGATCGATCAAACCGGCTCCGAATAACGAGGTGGTGTTTCGCTGGAACAATCGAGCATCGAGCGTGATGTTCGCATCGCCATGTTGCCAATTCATCTTGATCGGGGTGGCTGAGACGTAACGAACCTCTGCAGAATTCGTGGGGCCGCCGGATTGACTGAATTCGACCGGGACTTGTGACAGCAGCGTCTTGCGTTTGACCGCGTAGGCGTCCGAACCGCCCCGATGCGGAAGCGGCAAGGTGTTGTTGATGGTGCCATCGCTTTGAATAAAACCTGGATGCACCGATCGAACAATATCAAGCAGTTCACGATTGTCGAGCGGTTTGTTTTGCGAATGGATTCGCTCGATGGCAAGTGTCAATGCGTTGACCGAAGCATCGCCAGCACCGCCCACGCCTCCCTGGAAATGGCATCGCACACACGACGTGCTATTAAAGAGTGGCCCAAGTCCATCATTGCCCGTGATCGGGTTTCGCGGCGACCAATCTTGCTCGAACAGATCACGCCCCTGCGTGACCGAGTCGGGCTGGACCGCTTGGCAATGGAACACGCCCAGCGTGGCCAATGTAAGGATGCTAGAGAGCATCGTGATCCCGTTTCGATACAAGCGTTTCATTTTTCTTGATCCGGTTGAAGGTTGGCGAGGGAACTTGGTTTGGATCGTTGCAAGACGGATGCGAATCGCCCTGGTGAATCCGTGAGATGAACGACAAGCGGTGTCGGCTTTTGTGCGTCAACAAAGATGTAACGAGCGATGCTAGGGCGTTGGATGTCAATCGCAGGCCATTGTTGCGCCCGGCTCAGCAAGGCAAGTTGTTGCAGATCGACTTCGCGATTAGGGAACTTGGCGACCAGTGCCGCAACACGATCCCATGCTTTTGCAACGCGGCTTTGCTTGCCTTCGTTCTTGCCATCACCCTCTTCTTGAATCGGGGCCATTGCACTGGCGATCGGGGATTGAAGCAGCAGCACAAAGACGCCTTCCTTTTTGGCTGTCGTATGATCGCTTTGGGAGGCCGCCCAATCGATCACTTCAGCGGCGTCGGCGTCGGCGTTGACCAGGGGATGGCCCCAAATCGGCTGGATCAGTTTGCGATAGTGTTGCCGGAAATCCGCATTGGCGACCAAGGGCATGATCGAATCGCACCAAGGTTGCCGTGTGCAGACGTGCTGTTCCAGCAGTCCAAGTCGCGTCGCGTCTTCGGGATCCGACAACCCAAATCGCAATTGCGATTCGGCCAAGTACGACTGTTCCAATAGCGGCACGACACGGGCGATGCGATCCGCCGCTGCCTCGTCCGCCGGATTGTTTTCGATCTCGGTCACCGCCTGGACCATCCACTGCTGCCAACGACGCCCCACGCGGTCGGCACTTCGCTCGGCCAATTCACGGATCAATTGTTTGGGGGCTTCTTGGTGGATGCCCGCCAACGTTTGCACTTCTTCGGCGTCTTCAATCAACGTGACGAGTTCGTCGGTGTCAGGAATGCCGACACAAAACGAAAGCAACCGGTAGTCTCGATTGCAAATCGCGACGATTGCCCGCGCCGGAACGTTTCGCGATTCGCCTGCGGTCAAAACGGAGGGGATGCCGGCGGGCAGAAATTGAGTCGTGACTCGCTCTGCGAACCCCATTCGCTGCTGAGCGAGTTCCGCGATAGGTTCCTCTATCAACTCTCCGGCCCATCCGCCTGCATCCACATCGAACGGATCATCGTTGGTGACCAGTATCAAAATCAGCGATTTGTCGGCAGCGGATTCCGATCGAGTTTGGAAAGGTTTCTCCCAGAGGATCGTCGACGAAGGGACCTCTGCCGAAGCGGCCACAGCGATGAGGCTGAGTATCGTCATCAGCAGCAGTTTTCGCATGGATGCACCAGGGGTGTGGGCGGCTGAAACGTTTCGGCGATTCCGCTCAACCGATCAGTCTAGAGCGTGCCGAGTTCGCCCGTCAAGCAAAAGGTTTAATCGGAGCATCGGTTTTCGTGTTTTTGTCACTGCGAAGCCACGGGTCACTCGTTTTCATCACTCGTCAAGAGTTTTGTCGAGCGATTCCCATGAAACCGGGCCGCTCGCGGCACGAACAATACTAAAGCTGCTAAGAACTTGTTTTGCCCGTCTGCATCGCGGTTTCGATCTTTTCCAGCAGATCGCCGATCTGCTCGTGAGTTTTCTCGGTTGTCGACACGACCAATACACTTTCAATGGCCACGATCGTACTGGGGCCGCCAAGGACTTCCCAGGTATCCGGAGTAATCGTGGATGTCACGGCGCGGATGACTTTTGGGGTCTTGCCTTTTAGCGAATCCGCTAATGCATAGACTTTTGTCACTAAATTATTTTCTGCACACTCCGGTGTCGTGATTTGAATGAGTTCATCTTTGATCATGTAGGTTAGATCCAGTGGTCTCAGCGAAATCTTTAGTACCGTTCGCAGGCTGACGTTTTGAAGCGAAACGTGAATGTGTTGTTGGGGCGACAATCCAATCTCTTCGATTGCCCGAGTATCGAGCACCATCGGCGTGTTGGTTTTTTCAGACAGCAGGTGTAGAAATTCGCTGAGAGGCACTTCGTCGACGTGGATTGATGTCTGTTCCGATAACTTGCGGCGAAGTTGTTGCTCTATCGGATCCTGCCCGATGGTCATCGAGGGCGGCGTGTCTGGCGTGGCGGCAGGTTTCGCTTCGCTACCAAAGGGGTCTTGTTGAGCCTGCGCCCGCTGCGTTGGCATCAATCCCAGTGGGATTAGAAGCGTGAGGAGCGACATCACGAAACTTCGTGAGCGTCCGCTGTAATGTCCGAAGTGACGGCGAGCAGGTGGCAGCGATGAGACTTGCATGCGATTGGGTCCGTTCGAGTGAATGGCGAGAGAAGATGAGGGGCCGCGATGACGGGATTGGCTGTCCAGCGGGGTGACCGCTAGTCGCCGTCATGATCGCGCACGCAATCGCGGCGGTCAAGCAAAATCAGTGGCATCGCTTCGTTACAGAACAAGATCTCTGTCAAGGATTCTCGATCCGAACAGCCAACCGGCGGTTGGGGCTTTCACGGAGTCGAGAGCCGGGGCCCGTGGCGTAATCGATGACCGTGTGGCGTGGGCAAAGCGGTGGTCGCGGTCCGAGGTTTTCCCACTCCACCTGCGGTGCCGACAACGATCCGCTGAAAACCGTGTGGTGCCAAGCGAGGACCAATTCAAAAAATCTATGAAAAATTGGTGCTAAGTGGGGTTGCAGAAAACCGATAAAAACACGACAACCTTCGAACCTTCAAGTGACGGGCGATGTCTCGTTTCTTGTTCAAGGAATCCGGCTGCAGAAAGCGTGGTTTTATCGCTCTTTCGCTGCACCGGGGCGTAGCTCAGCCTGGCAGAGCGCCTGGTTTGGGACCAGGAGGTCGCATGTTCGAATCATGTCGCCCCGATCAATCAAAATCCCGTGTTTTGCCTGGCAAAACACGGGATTTTTTTTTCGTCTTGCTCGTCGCCGCCGGCGATTCCTCGCCCCGTTTTATGGGGCACCTGCGATTGCAAATTCGCTAGCCAATTCGCGAGTCGAGTGGATTGGTCGTCATGGCCATTGTCGGCCGCCCGCTGCGATCCTCACCCGCCGTCGCTTCGGGGTGTCGTGAGCATTTTGACTTGCCGGGTGGAGACTTTCACCAGCTGTGATGACGTTTTTTTCGTCCGAGAGTCGCTCGGACGCCGCTTTTGGCATGCGTCATGCTCGTGAGCGGAGTCATGAAGCCGTTTAAAATCCAGAGAGTGCACCAGCCGCTTTTTCGTCTCGTTCGTTTCTTTTGGGGCCGCGAGCCGATACTTTTGCTGGGATTTTTGTTGGTCGCACTCGGTACTTGGGGGTTCATTGAACTCGCCGACGAGGTCATCGAAGGGGGGACCCATACGTTCGATCGCTGGGCCGTCCGCAGTCTGCGTGCTGCCGATGACCCTTCGCGGCCGCTGGGGCCTGCGTGGATGGCCGAGGTCGGGCGTGACGTGACGGCTCTGGGTGGCGTGACGGTTCTGTTGTTGGCGATTGCATCCACGGCCGGCTTCCTTGCGATCAACCGTGTTTATCGCACGATGGGATTCCTGCTGGTTTCGACGATCGGTGGCATTGGTGCCAGTCTGCTGATGAAGCATTTCTTCGCCCGTCCTCGCCCCGATTTGGTTCCTCATTTGTCGTTGGTCTATACCAGCAGTTTTCCGAGCGGACATTCGATGATGGCAGCAGTTGTCTATCTGACGCTTGCTGTGTTAGTGGTCCCGGTGCTGCGTCACTTTTGGGTGCGGTTCTATGTCATTGCAGTGGCGATCGCCGTGACTGTGCTGGTGGGACTTAGTCGAGTCTATATGGGGGTGCATTACCCGACCGACGTGCTGGCGGGTTGGGTAGCCGGATTGGTGTGGGCGTTGTCGTGTTGGTTGATTTCACGTTCGTTAAAACTTCGTGAAACGCACCTCGCTAAATCGGACGTGCTGGCGCCTCCAAAAGGGTGATGGTCCCGCGAGTCGCCCAGTGCCATCTGCTTTCGCACTAACCGGTGGTTTGGTAGCGGAGCTGCGCGATCCGTCCGGGAATTTTCGAACGATTTGCTCGCTGCAACCGAGCGGTTCGCGCGCCTCATCGCTAACCAAGTTGGCGGCAAGTTTGACGAACCGAGGGCAACATGGACGGCGGACGAGCATCTGCCAACGGCGTGCTATGCCAGCGATCACATCTGGATGCTTCGGAGGGGCGTGATGTATCATTTGCCGGGACGTTGGCTGGACGAATGAATCGCGATTTTGGCGGGAACGCCAGAGCGTGAACAACGATTTTTGAGCGGGTTTTGCGTCCAACGCATAGGGGCTCGGCTAGCCGACGATCGGCGGGGGCGAAGCGGATGACCGGCGGGGGCGAAGCGGATGACGAGAAAACGTTGGCCCGCCAATTGCTCCCGAAAAACTTGGTTGAAGTAGACGCCTGTGATGGCGAGTTAATATTTTGGTATGCAGCTTATGAGCAATGTCGCCGACCCCAAGCCCCCTCATTGCGTGATCGCGGATGATCTGCGGGCATCCCGTGAACTGCTGCGCAGTTGGGTCGCCGAATGTGGGTATGAATGCACGACGACATCCAATGGCGAAGATGCCTGGGCCGCGGTCAAAGCGTTGCAGCCGCAATTGATCGTCACCGATATTGAGATGCCGGTCGCCAGCGGACTTGATCTGCTTTGTTCGCTGAGACATCACCGATCCGAGCAGATCAATTCGATTCCTGTGATCGTCATCAGCAGTTTACAGGACGACGACATCCGCTCGTTCGTGCAAAGTGCTGGCGGTACCGTCTTTCTGACCAAACCGTTAGAGAAAACTCGCACCCAGCAAATTGTTCAGCGGTTGGACCAGGAAGCGAGCGTGGTCAACCACGATTTTCAATACACCGTTCACGAGCAACCTTGGCCGAATAAACGAATTTCGCCAACCCTTCGCCGTCTGTATCGCGAAGTCCAAGAGAACGGCCCCAAATTCAGCTGATTTTGCCGATACAGCTTGGGCAACGTGACAGAAAGACTGATCACAACCTTCGCGTCGCCCCCGCCGCTCGCTTCTCGGTTGCGGCCTCCGATTCGATAGCGACCGCCATTTCACAGCGGCCTTCACAACCGCGGCATGGTAAATGCGTTTATTGCCACGCCAAGCCACCGCGGTGATATTATTGCATCGCTGTGTCGCAATTTCTTAAATCTGTCGCTCTCATCTACAGGGTATGGCGGTTGACCAACCAACGTGATCGCGAATCGGCCACCGGTCGAGTTTTTTTCAGTTTAGGCACTGTCTCGATGGTGCTGGCGATGCTGTATTTCGGCAAGCCCGTATTTGTTCCGATCGCGCTGAGTGTGTTGTTGGCTTTCATATTAACACCCTTGGTCAGCGTTTTGGAAAAATGGAAGTTGGGACGATTGCCTGCCGTCTTGCTCGCCAGCGGGTTGGCATTCGCAATTATCGGCATGGCGATGTGGGCTTTGGTGTCGCAAGTTCAAACGTTAGCCGTTGATTTGCCGAACCATCAGCAAGAGATCAAGAGCAAACTCGAATCGTTTCAGCTTCGCGAGGATTCGACCGTCAACCGGCTGTCCAACATGTTCAATGAACTGTTTCCGACGCCAGGTGCGGTGGTGGAACCCGATTCGCCGGACGATCCGATTGCGGTGGTCGAGGAAGTCACGGCTCCGCCGCCAACGATTGTTGTGGCCAGTGAGCCTGAAAGTCCGTTTACCGCTGCCACCGAGATCTTGCTGCCGGTCGTCGAGCCGATTGCCAATGTCGCCTTCGTGATCGTGTTGGTGATGTTCCTGCTGCTTCGCCGCGAAGACATTCGCTATCGGCTAATCTCGTTGATGGGGGATGCCGCGCTAACGGGGACTACGCGGTTAATGCGAGACACCGCCGAACGCGTCAGCAAGTATTTGTTGAACCTGTTGCTGGTCAATGCCGGTTTTGGTTTGTGGTTTGGCGTCGGGTTGTATTTGATGGGCGTTCCCTACGCACCGCTATGGGGATTCTTGACGCTTTGTTTCCGATTCATTCCGTTCCTGGGTAGTCCCGCGTCGGTATTGTTTCCCTTGCTGGTCAGCGTGGCGACATCGACGGGATGGACGCAGCCGATTGCGGTTTTGGTGTTCTTTACTGTCAGCGAACTGGTGACGGGCAACGTGATTGAACCCGTGCTCTTCGGCAAAACGACGGGGCTGACGCCAGTCGCATTGTTGGTTGCGGCACTTTTTTGGGCCTGGATTTGGGGACCTGTCGGTTTGTTGTTGTCCACTCCGCTAACGGTTTGTTTGGTGGTGCTTGGGCAACACCTGCCGCACCTGCGTTCGCTTAAGGTGCTGCTTGCCGAGCAACCGGTATTGGATGCGCGTCTACAGTTCTTTCAGCGTTTGCTGGCTCAAGATTTCATGGAGGGACGACGGGTCTATAAACAATACGTCAATGAATTTGGACAAGAACGTGCTTTTGACGAAGTGTTGATCCCTGCGCTCAGCTGGACACGGATCGAGCGAGGCAAGGAGTCCATCAGTGCCGCAGAGGAGCAGTTCATTTGGAGGGCGACACGAGATTCATTTATTCTTGACGATAAAAAACATTCGGACGCGTCGGAGGAAGTCGCGGTCGTGGAAAACAAATTAACCGATCCTGAGGATCAGGGGAACGATGAGGCGGCGGACCATGGCGATCCGGGTACCCTGAACACGCGACGCCGACGGCTGTTCGGTCATCCGGTCCATCACGAGTCCGAAGAAATTGCGTTGGCGATGTTGTCACAGTTGGTTGGCAATGATTGTGAAGTCGAATTAAGCACCACCAAGGAGTTGCCTTCACAGGTCGTATCAAAAATTTCCCGCAGTCAACCGGATGTTGTCGTCTTGTCGGTGCTACCACCAGGCGGATTGCCCCAGTTGAAATACATGTGCAGCGAGATTCGTGCAAGCCAACCGACCGTTCCGATTGTGGTGACCTATCTGGGCAAAATGAAAGATTATGACGAGTTATTGGTTCGAGTTCGCGAAGCCGGTGCAAGTTATCTGACGACCTCGTTGTCACAAACGAAACATCAGATCGACGTGCTGTTAAAAGAGATCAATCAAGCCGACGTCAATGATACCGTTTGCGATCGTTCGCGATCGACTGAATCACCAAAGTCCAACGTCGAAGAGGCCTCTCATGTCTCGTGATGACCTATTGGATGTCGTGTCAAAATGGGAACGCTGGTTGGCTCCGGTTGGTCTCGTTACCGCTTTGGCATTTTTAATTGGCACTTCGTGGATAACGTACCGGAATGTCCAACGTGCGGCCGAGTCGGCGGATTGGGTGTCGCAGTCGCGGCAAGTGCTTGCCGTCACCCATGGTATTCGTGCCGAGTTGAGTCAAGCGGAGTCGGCGGGCAGAGGTTTCTTGCTTTCGGATGACGAGATCTACCGCGAGCAATTTGATCGTGCGATTGCCGCAGCGGTGCAGCAGCAATCGAAATTGAAACAATTGACGCTCGACAACCCAGAGCAGAAGAAGCGTGTTGGATCGCTATCGGATTTGATTGAACCCAAGATCCAATTGATGCAGCAATTCGTGTTGTCTCACACCAATCCAGATCCCGACAGTATCGCAGCGGCAGCGGTGCTGCGTCTGGGGACGCAGCAAATGACCGACATTCGTGAACTGGTTCGCGAGATCGAGCAAGCGGAAGATGAATTGCTCACCCAACGCAGCGACATGCTGAAGCATCGTCTGACGATCACCCGCATTTCGTTGCTGCTATCGACCTTGCTCGCGTCGTCGTTGGTGTTGGGAACTTATTATCTGCTTCGTCGTCATTGGCGTTTGAAAACTTCGTCTGCGGACATGTCGCGACGCCATGTTCGTGAAAAGGACGAATTGGCGCGTTACAACCAACGGCTCTTGGAATCCACTGGCGAAGGAATCTATGGAATTGATACCGATGGGATCTGTACGTTCATGAATCGCGCGGGGGCATTGATCCTAGGAGGCAACCCAAGTGATTTTTTAGGCAAAGACATGCATGAATTGGTGCATCATACCACCAGCGATGGAGATCCCTATCCGGTGACCGATTGCCCAATTTACAAATCGTCGCGTTCGGGCGACGGATGTCGTGTGGACGATGAATTGTTTTGGCGGCTCGATGGCAAGTCGGTACCAGTCGAATATTCGTCGTTTCCATTAAAGAACAAGGATGTGGTCGAAGGGGCGGTGATCACGTTCAACGACATTACGTCGCGGTTGCGATCACGCCAAGAATTAGAACGCGCCAAAGAATCCGCCGAAGCGGCGAATGAATCAAAGAGCCAGTTTTTGGCAAACATGAGCCATGAGCTTCGAACGCCGCTGAACGCTGTAATCATGTACAGCGAGCTACTGGCCGAGGAGGCCGAAGATCAGCAGGTCCCCGAATTTATTCCTGATCTAAAACGGATTCGTTCCGCCGGGAAACATCTGCTCGAACTTGTCAATGGCGTGCTCGATTTGTCAAAAGTCGAAGCGGGCAAGATGGAGCTGTTCCCCGAGTCGTTCGAAGTCGCCGATGTGATCGATGAAGTCGTTGCGACCGTCGAAGCGCTCGTTGAAAAGAATGATAATCGATTGCAAGTCGATATCGACCAGGATGTTGCAACCATGGTCGGTGACGTCGTGAAGTTACGTCAAGTGCTTTACAACCTATTGTCCAATGCAAGTAAGTTCACCGAAAACGGACTGATTCGCTTGCACATCTCACGTGACGCTGACAACAAAATGGTGCGTTTCGCGGTCAGTGATACGGGCATCGGGATGACGTCCGAGCAACTGGCCCAGCTGTTCCAGCCGTTTGTCCAAGTCGATGCGTCGACGACGCGAAAGTATGGTGGGACAGGGTTGGGGTTGGCGATCATCAAACGCTTTACCGAATTGATGTGCGGAAGTGTGGATGTAAGTAGTGTTCAGGGCGAAGGCACGACATTCACGGTGTTGCTACCCGAAAATCTCGACAAAGTCGATGTGGCCAAAGCAGCCGAGCAGCGGGATGAAGCCGCGGCAGTGTCTGAAGCGGTGACGACACGGCAAAGTACGCCGTTGGCGGAAGGTGCGAGCGTTGTCTTGGTGATCGACGATGATCCGGCAATCCGTGATATCTTGACGCGGGTGTTGGTTGCCGAGGGGATTCGTCCGGTCACCGCCGCCGATGGGGCAGAAGGCTTGGTCCGAGCCAAACAGTGTCATCCCGACTTGATCATCTTGGACGTGATGATGCCCAAGGTGGACGGATGGTCCGTGTTGGCGTCATTGAAAGCGGACAATGAACTCGCCGACATTCCGGTGATCATGCAGTCGGTCAAAGACGATCATGATTTAGGATTCATGCTTGGTGCTTCAGAGTACTTGGTCAAGCCGATTGATCGACAAAAACTAGTCTCGATGTTGCGGCGATACATGCAAGACGATCCGTCCTATGTGTTGTTGGTCGAAGATGACGACACCACTCGCCGCGCCGTCGCACGCACGCTCGAGGACCAAGGGTGGCGAGTGATCCAGGCTGGCAATGGACGTGAAGCACTGGATTGTGTTCGTGGCGAAACCCCGGCGGTCGTGCTGCTCGATCTGATGATGCCAGAGATGGATGGATTTGAATTTTTGGAAGTCGTGCGAGCGGATCCGCAGTGGATTTCGATTCCCGTGGTTGTCCTGACTGCGATGGAATTGACCAGCGAGGATCATGCTCGGTTAAACGGCAGCGTCGAGCGGATTTTAGCCAAAGGATCGCTGAGCCGCCGCAAACTGTTAGACGAAGTGCGTCATTTAGTGACGAATTTGGCCCGTCGTCCCCATAAAACGGCCGTTGAAACCGAGTCGGCACAAGAAAAAGAAAAACAACAACCCACGGCGCAGTAGTTGCCTGTATAGCCAATCACGCGGGAATAATCGCCGTCGAATTGAGCAAAGGGCAACCGATCCGCTCCGACAACCAACCTCATAAAGGAACGAAACGATGCCTCGTATCTTAATCGTTGATGATAACGACGATAATCGTGATGTCTTGAAACGTCGGCTCGAACGACGTGGCTTTGACATTGTCACCGCCGGCGGCGGCAAAGAGGGAATCGAGCACGCGCAAGCCGATAGCCCCGACGTGATTTTGATGGACATGAATATGCCCGAGCTTGACGGGTGGGAAGCGACCAAGCAGATCCGCGAGCAAGGGATTACGGTGCCAGTCATTGCATTGACGGCGCACGCGATGGCGGGTGATCGCGAGCGAGCGATCGAAGCGGGGTGCACCGAATACCACACCAAACCGGTCGAGATGGACAAGTTATTGGCGTTAATTGAAAGCCTGTTGAGCGTTTCCTGAGTTACCGTTTCCTGAGTGCCAATTCATTTCTAATGAGAGTTTTATGATGTTACGCGTGGATGTAGGAAGTGACCTCGTTTATGAGGTTCGTTCTCCGAGTACGTTTCTGTTGCAAATCACCGCTGCGACCACGGCGCATCAGAGCGTGGTTTCCGAGAAATTAACGTTCGATCCCGAGTTGAGCGTCGAGCAGTATTGCGTTGGCGACGGAGGCAATCGCATGCACCGGATCGTCGTGGATCCGTGTCAATTGACGGTCAAGTACCGAGCCACTGTCGAATTATCGCCCGAAGTCGATCGGTCGACCGAGGTGAATGAGTCCAATGTGTCCGAAATGCCACCCGACGTGCTGACGTATTTAAATCCAAGTCGATATTGTGAGAGCGATCTGTTGTTGCGTTTTGCGTTTGAGGAGTTCGGCAGCCTTGAACGCGGGTTTGGACGTGTTCAGGCGGTCTGCGATTGGGTGAACCATCATCTCGATTACACTCCTGGCAGCACCAATGCGACCACGACGGCGGCCGACGTGTTGGTCCAGCGGACCGGGGTGTGTCGTGACTATGCCCATCTAACCATCGCACTGTGTCGCGGTATCGGCATCCCGGCGCGTTACGTTGCTGGATACGCCGTCGATTTGCAGCCCCCAGATTTCCATGGATTCGTCGAAGCCTATCTTGGCGGACAATGGTACTTGTTTGATCCGACGCGATTGGCCCCGATCAGCGGTCTTGTACGCATCGGGGTCGGACGCGACGCGGCGGACGTGTCGATTGCGACGATTACCGGCAACACCAATTTGACATCCCAAAAAGTATGGGCGAACACCGCCGCAGACGTGCAGAAGGCAACCAACAGCGAGCAGCCTCCGGCGGTCTCGACCGCATGATGCGACACCGCCGACCGGATTGTTGGCAAAGCGAGAATCCTTGAGTCGTGTCGATCCGTCCTCGGCCGATAGGGCATGTGCTAGACGTCCTGTTCTAACCATGATGCCGTGGCTCCGGTGCGAGTCGGTGCCGCATCGCGTCACCCCCGGTTCTCTGACCAACATCGTTTTCTGATCGCTGTTGTCTAAAACGGTGTGCTTTCAAAAATTGCTTGCTAGCTTCGCTGGCAGGGGTTACTGCGGCGGAAAAGGATGTCCGGCCAGTGCACTTCCTTTGCTCCTGACAGAGTGAATTTCGTAGCAGTGCGTCGCGGGGGAACACGCAGCACCGCTACGAAATTCGATGGCGTTGGGCCATCGCTGCCATGATGGTTCATGTGCGGCGGAGATCCAGTTTGATTGATTTGCACACATCCATTGCGGCCACCGAGCCTTTGCTTCGTTTCGGATTGCCGTAACGTCGGCGGAGATGGGCAACGTTTTCGATTCTCGCTCAAACTCGGTACGCCAATTGCAATTGCAATTCAACCACAACGAGCCCGATGTGTCAGCGAATCATCGGGGCGAAATGTTAGCAATGGCGACCACGCTCGCGACTGCGACATCAACAGAACACCCTCTTTTAACACAGGTGCCCGTCATGGTTACGAAGCAAGAAATTAGCGGCAAATGGAATTCGATTACCGGAGCCGTCAAGAAGAAATATGGACAGATCACTGATGACGAATTGAGCCAAGTCGAAGGCGACACCGATCAATTGATCGGGTTGATTCAACAGAAAACCGGCCAAGGACGCGAGCAGGTTGAAGCGTTTCTAAGCGAGGCTTGCCAAAACTGCGATTCACACTCGGGCAACTTCTCGGAGATGGCTTCGGAATATGCCGAAACCGCCAGCGAAACGTTTCGTGAAGGTTACGAGCAAGTCGCTCGGCGAGCCCGCGAAGGCTACGAACAATCGGCCGAAGTGCTCGCACAGCGTCCGCTCGAATCGGTGGTTGCTGCGTTAGGAGTCGGTTTGATTACTGGAATTGCGATTGGGATCTCAATCGCCAGTCACCGTCAACCCGAACCTTCGTGGCGTGATCGCTGGTCACGCTAGGTTTCGTCACGTCCGATGGGCTGCACAAGCGACTGATAGCGATCGCGAGTCTCGGCCATCTCGTTCACCCTTTGACCGTTTTCCCACACAAACTTCAATGAAGGATCTTATCCATGAATTCACCGACAATGCGTAGCGAAACGTCGACCCGACGTTCAGAGTCGACTGCGTCACCCGGCACCCAGGCTGCCGCTGAAAAACTGCAGCAGTGCAGCACTCATTATGTCACCGAGCCTGCCAAAGACATCATGGGACGGCTGAGCGAGTACGCACACGAAAAACCCGATGTCGCTGCGATGTGGTGCTTCGGGTTGGGCTTGATCGTGGGTTGGAAGTTGCGAGGCTAAGCCAGTAAACAAGCGATTTCAAAAGCGTTTTCGCTCTTCGAGTAAGTCGTGTGACCTGATGGGGTTGCACGACTTTTTCTTTTTTTACCCCGGTCTTTTTGTGCTTTGTGACGGTTCGAACGAGGCCGCCGATGGCATCGATGGTGGCAACGGCACAACGTTTGCTTTTCGACTTGCTTTTAGTCGCATCGTCCCCATTCGTTCGGCGGTGTCCGAGGTCTTTCAACCTAGCTTCGTCCAGTTTTCGGCGGATGGGGTTGGCAGCGATGGCAAAGGCCTTTGTGCCCCTGCGGAAGGTGACGATTCAAGACGGTAGAATCAATTACAACCCTAGCAAATTCATAAGCAAACAACGCAGGACCAGCAAATGCCTCTTTCTATCGGACAGCCGCAAACGACTTCGTTTGCCAAGCGGGCGTTTCATGTTTTCAAAGCTTGGATGAAGCAGCCTACCCAGGTTGCAACGATTTGTCCTAGCTCGCCGTTCTTAACAGAGAACATCGCGGACCGCGACAGCGTTCGCAGTGCATCGTCGGTTGTCGAATTGGGACCCGGCGCCGGTGGGACAACGTTGGCGCTGCTGTCACAAATGCGACCTGACGCTCGGCTGTTGGCGATTGAAAAAACCGATGCCTTTCGCGAAGCGCTCGACGAGATTGCGGATCCAAGGTTCACCTCTCATATCGGCGATGCCACCGATCTTATTGCGGTGCTTGAACAGCATCAATTTGCAAATCCCGATGTGATTGTGTCGGGCGTCCCCTTTAGCGCCATTCCTCCGATCATCGCTCAGGACTTGGTCCGAGCGATCCATCGAGTGCTCAAGCCTGGCGGCGAATTCATCGCCTATCAAGTTCGATCGGATGTCGAGCGATTTGCACGTCCACTGTTCGGGCCTGCGGAAACGGAACGGATTCCGATCAACATCCCGCCATTGACGGTGTTCACATGGCGAAAAATTGAAGCACCGATTCTCACCCGGGACATCGACACTCGAGACATTGCCTAGGCTCTGAAAGCCGTACCGGAAGTCGCGGGCGGCTTGTTGATTTCGTCGAACGACGGACTTCCTAGTCCGTCCAGTACACCATTGACGGACTAGGAAGTCCATCACGCACCCCATGCCGCAGGAAACTTCACTAAATCAACAGCCCGTCAAGACTTTCGGCAGCATGGCAGAACCGATCGGGAAATCGAGAGTCTTCACGAACGCCGCTACCAAGTTTCCGCCTCTGATGCGTTCTCGGACAGTGCCTGCTGGAAGCGAGTAGACCCATCGATCGGCGGGCGTCGTTTTAGCATTTGGTGGTTTCTAAGTCCGTCTTCTTGCTTGCGGTTGAATCGCCGTCGACCAAGTTGCGGGGTTAGCGAGCAGAGAAAGGGGGTTTTAAGAGCGAATTGAGAAAAATTGATCGTTAACTCCCAATCGCCACCACTTGGCACGGTGCTTGCAAAAGGAGTGTTTAAAAACCGGACTGTTGCTTGTCGAATCACCGTTTGTTTGTGCTGCCGGTCACCAACGAACTGTTGGAAAATAAAATCATGATTAAGAAATTTGCGAGTCTTACAGCGGCTTTGTTGATGGCGTTTGTCACCGTGGGTTGCGATGTGGACAAGACCGAAGAAGGTCGGATGCCCGACCTCGACGTGGACGTCAGCGGCGATCCGGGCAAAATGCCTGCCTACGACGTCGAAGGTCCCGATGTGGACGTTTCGATGGAGAAAAAGAAGGTCGATGTTCCGGATGTGGATGTGAACATGAAGGAAAAGGAAATGTCGGTTCCCGACATCGATGTTAGCGTTCCCGACGACAACGAATAGACGACGGTTTGATCCAAGCCGCATTGGCGTCATCGTGATCGCGTCGTATTCACATCGGCCCCTTGATTACGACGTTTGCAAACGGCATGTGATTACGGCCACATGATTGCTTTCGGGCGGTCATCTTTGCGGATGACCCGGAGGCTGACAATTTGAAGGCACTGCCACGCGTGGATCAATTTTCAGTTGGTTCACGCGTTTTTTATTCTCTCACTCCCAATCACCGTCGCGAGTGTCGCATGTGCGGCAGCGTTTTAGGTTGATCAAGGTTAGAAGTGGACTCCAGCGAGGACCTGCGCAGCGGAACTGCGGCCTATGAAAGCTCTCATCGTTACATGGACATCTCGTATCCGCGATAGCTATTGGTTTGTCCCTTCGGTTCTGGCCGTCGGGGCGTTGGTGCTTTCGTTTGTTACGACCGAGCTGGACAATCATTTCGGTTCCGAGTGGCTCGAGGAAATTGGTTGGCTTTACGCAAACGAACCTGCCGGAGCCAGGGCGGTATTGTCAACCGTCGCCGGATCGATGATCACCGTGGCTGGAGTCACGTTTTCGATGACAATTCTGTCGATCTCGTATACGACATCCCAGGTTGGCGCTCGCCTACTGAACAACTTCATGCGAGACCGCGGCAACCAGATCACGTTGGGAGTGTTTATCTCAACGTTCCTATACTGCTTGATGGTTTTGCGTACGGTCCGCAATGCCGAATCGGCGCCGGGCGGTGATATTGCTGAGCAAGAATTGGCGTCGGCGTTTGTGCCACACATTGCCGTCATTGTCGGGATCATGATGGCGGTTCTCAGCGTCGCGGTGCTGATCTACTTCATTCATCACGTCCCCGAAAGCATCCATGTATCGAATATTTTGGCGGGGATTGGCTGCGATTTGAACCGACAAATTGAGCAGCAATTTCCTGCTCGCGTAGGCGAACCGCACGAAGACGTTAGCCAACGGCGTGTCGATTCCAATCTTCCGCCATCGTTTTATGAAACCGCCAAAACCATTCGTGCCAAAGGATCAGGGTACGTCGAGTTTGTTGATACCGACGGGGTGATGGAGATTGCCGTCGAGCACGATTTGGTCATTCGCATGCGTTTTCGTGCGGGTGACTTCATCACGCCAGGCAATATTTTGATGTTGGCATCACCGGCGTCACGTGTCAGCGACGAAATTGTTGACCAATTAAGGGCAACCTATATTTCTGGGGCCCAGCGGACTCCGAAACAAAATCTTCGGTTTGTTTTCAATCAGTTAGTGGAAGTCGCCGAGCGAGCGCTATCACCAGGAGTGAACGATCCGTTTACGGCGATCAGTTGCATGGATTGGCTGCAATCCGCACTCCAGCATCTGGCGGAACGTAAGATGCCCGATGCCTACCGCTATGATTCGGATCACCGGCTGCGGATCGTGGCTGAGCCTGAGACATTTAGCGATTTTGTCTCGCTGGTGTCGGATCAATTGCGACCGTACGTTGCGGCGGATCGCAACGCGTCGATTCATATGATGGAAATGTTTGCCAAAATTGCGTTATCGGCGACCAGCGATTCGCATCGACGGTTGCTGGTGCGGCATGCAGGAGCTCTGCGGCGAGAGTGCAAGCGAGCGTTGAGCGACCAACGCGGGATGAAACTTTTGAACGATCGCTACCGCTCGATGGTGTGGTTGCTTCGTGATCCCGTGTATCGCAAACAGGTGCTTGATACCGGGAATTGGGTCGGCGGTCGAGCTTAACCGGACCCAGCAATTGCGTCAGATTTGCTGTCTCGGCATCCCGTTTGCATGGTAGTGGTGGTGAATGAATTCAACGCACCCCTGCAAGAAAAGGAAGCGCCCGATGGCTATGACAACCAGCGAAACGATACTTCAAACTCTGAAATCCGGCGACCTCGAAGAACTCGCTTCGGTCTCCGCGAAGCCGTGCGTTTCGATCCTGATGCGTACTCATCGATCGGGACCCGATACCCAACAAGGGCCCATTCGACTTAAAAATCTTCTCGGTGAAGCCAGCAGAAAACTGAAATCAGCCGATTTCGATGATGCGATCCTGGATCAGGTCAAGCAAGGTGTCCGAGAAAGTAATTTTTGGCAACATCAAGGCGAAGGGCTGGCGATTTTTCTTACGCCCGATAAGTGCCAAATGTTTCGCTTGAATCGCGAAGTGGACGATATCGTCCACGTAGGGGAAACGTTTTTATTGTTACCCTTGATCCGCGAACAAGGCAAACGCGATCGCTATTTTGTGCTGTCGTTGACGTGGGACGAAGCGAAATTGTTCCAACGCCGTGGCGAGTCGCTCGAGGTGATTCAAACCGATTCGCTCCCTGCCAAATTTGATGATCTGATTTTGCCGCGTGACCCCGAAGTCAGCTTGCAGAACCGTAGCCATCAAAGCATTGGTAATTCCGGGGGCTCGTCCACCGCGATGTTCCACGGTCATGGCCAAGGCGAAGGCAAGATCGAAGCGGATCGCGAGCACTACTTGTCATTGGTCGGCGAAGACGTTGTCGGCGCGATGTACAACACGGGTTTGCCACTTGTGGTGGTTGCAACCGACGAGGTGATCGGCCACTTGCGAGCGGTCAGCGACGTCAGTGTGGACGCCAAAGTGGATGCGAGTCCATCGCAGTGGAGCGAAGTTGAGCTTCGCGACCAAGCACACCAGGCGATCGCCCCGAAATTGGAATCATCGCACGATCAGTTCAAAGAGCGATTTGGCACCGCATTGGCACAATCCAAAGGATCCAACGACGTCGCTGATGTCTTGGATGCGGCGAAGAACGGCCGGATCGATGCGGTGATGATTCGCGACGGAGCACGCGAACTGAACCGTGTGAATCAAATCGTGATCGAAACGCTGCGAAACGGTGGAGACGTTTTCACCGAGCGGGATGGCGATTCAAACGACGAAGCCGAGGTAGCTGCGATCTTTCGATTCTAGTCGTCGCAGCTGAAATCGTATTTTTCGGAGACTCGCAAAAGAAGAGGCAGGGAGAATGTCGCGAGTGTTTTCAACTTCACCAACCCATTGGGTGACCCAAATGCAAAATCAACGAACGCTTGTTTTTTTCTTTGCCTATATTGCCTTGGCGGTAGCCGCCTTGGTAACCGTACGTGCCGACAGTCCGCCGCAAACCGCAGCCGCGGTTCCCGACGGGACGCCCAGTCGGATCAGTGATTGGGCTTTGGCCGGAGTGATCTGGAGCGACGCAAGTTTGACGCAGCGATTGGCGATTGAAGCGGCGAAACAGGCGGAAACGCCTGAGCAAGCCGAAGAACTACGCAAAATTGCTCGTCAATCATCACAGTTGATCGAGGCGTTAGAGGCATTTGGATGGCGTCATGTCGATCGAACGGCGCAGCAAGGCGTCAGCGATTCGGTGCAGGATCGTAGTCGTGACTCGGAATCGACGGCGTTGCCTAGTCCCGAAGCGGTGGGCAAAGCAATCGCGGACTCGCTAGATCCCGTGGTCGGGAACTCGTCGCCGGCAACGGAGCGTCGCTCTGCAAGCACGCAGCAATCCCGACCCGATGCCGCCGCCAATCCCGATGCGGCCGTCTTGCCCGAAAGCATCAAGCGTTTTGACACCGAAACACCAGTCGGTCGCGATGATCCGGGACTTGATGACGAGTTAACCGGACCGGCAACGCGATTGGATGTAGCACCCTATCGCGTGGATGACTACATCGACGAAACGGGCGCCGAGTCTCGTAATCGAGCCGACGCGATCGAAGATGGTGTCGAAGGTGCGATCGCGGCCGCCGCAGGCCGTCGTGGTTTACATCGTCCTGCGTCGGATCGGATCAGCGAACGAGAGGTGATGACCCGTTCGGCTACCCTTCCATTTGCTGAAGATTCGATCTACGACAGTGACGATTTCGACCCGGATATCGACTACAACATCAATAACGCTCGCCCCGTGGTGGGTGTCGATGCCGAAGGGGATCGCGATGACGATATCGATTTAGACGACCCTGCAGAGGTGATCAGCGGTGAGGACGAAATGATCGCAGACACCGCACGACGCAACGCCACGGGCGACACGACCAGCGTGCCGGCCGCGACCGCGGCCAGCCCATCGACGGGCACAACTCGGACGAACCTTGATCGCTATACCAGCGAGCGAATGGAGCATCTATCGGATGCGAATTGGGTCCAATTCCACCTGGATGCAAATCAGGCGGTTTGGCGACAATTTACCAACGCAGACAATGTGGTTCGCCGTGCTGCCGATGCGGTCGTCAAACTGAAGGCCGACGTCAGCGTGGCCATTCGAGCGACCAGTGATCCTCGGCTTCGCGAGATCCTGAGCGTGGTTGCCGACTAGTTGTCTCAGGCCTGAAATGACTTCGTCGCGTGGCCGATCGGTCACGCGATTTCTTTTACTTACAACATCACTCCTCGTTGCGACCGAGAACGTCGCACGAATCCTTTCGTTAAAACTTATGAACACGATAAAATTTGTTGCCACCGCAGCATTGATGATTGGCAGCTTGGGTTGTCAAAGCGAACCAACCACTCCACGAGAAGAGGCAGAGCAGGCGCAAGAGAATCTCGAGGCGGCACGTGAGCGCGCTGCCGAGATTGTAGCGGAATCCGAAGAGGAAGCAGTCGACATGATTGCCGACGCACGCGAGGAAGCGGCCGCGGAAGTGCGTGACGCTAAAGAGAAGGCCAAAACAATGGTGCAAGACGCGGAGGAAGAGTTAACGCTAAAGCTGAATGAATTGAGCGAACCCAAGGTGGATGCCAAACAGGAACAGGTCAAAGGCGTCGACGACATCCAACCCCATGCACCGCCAGCTGAATAATCGCCTGGCTAGGTCGGCCAAAACGCCGAGCCCGATAACCGATTTGTCGTAGCGGAAGCCGTCAACGGCTTGTTGTTTTAGTCGTACGATGGACTTCCTAGTCCGTCGAATGCGCCGTGGATGGACTAGAAAGTCCATCATACACCCCTTGCCGCAGGCAACTTCAATAAATCAACAAGTCGTCAAGACTTTCGTTCACCCTGCAGATTCACCAGCAAAACGCGTAATGTCGTCTTGATTTATTCCAAGTGCAAATCGCGCCGGTGAGCCGTGGGCCGTAAGGCACCGGGTATCGCGTGGGACCCGGCCGCTGACGCGTCGCGGCTCAATAAATCAACAAGTCGTCAACGGCTTGTTGTTCTAGTCGTACGATGGACTTCCTAGTCCGTCGAATGCGCCATGGACGGACTAGAAAGTCCATCTTACACCCCTTGCCGCAGGAAACTTCAATAAATCAACAAGCCGTCAAGACTTTCGTTCACCCTGTAGATTCACCAGCAAAACGCGTGATCTCTTCTTGATTTATTCCAAGTGCAAATCGCGCCGGTGAGCCGTGGGCCGTAAGGCACCGGGTATCGTGTGTAGGACCCGGCCGCTGACGCGTCGCGGCTCACTAAATCAACAAGCCGTTGACGGTCTGTTGATTGAATCCAATACCTCAACCGCGTCCTGCACCTAAACGCTTCGCAGCGACGCTCACTTGACTCGCATCCCGCTGCCGTGCCACAGCACTTGCAAATCATGCTCGCTCCACAACTCCAGACCAACCGATGGATCACCGATCAAGATACTGCCGTCGGGACGTTTGCCGAATGCGACCACCGAGTGTCCCAGACCGGGGATCCAGCCCCACTGGTCTGCATAACGCCGGTCCTCGACACCAAACGGCAGTTCGACTGCCAGCAGGACGGGCCAATCATCCTTTTCAAGCAGTTCCGCCTGAGTTTCATCAAGCACTTCGACAGTTCGGTCGTGCTGTTGTGCAATCAGCTTCACACCGCGATACAGTCCAAGCGTCGGAGTGCCACTGGAATCGGTCAAACACAGCGGAATCATTTGTGATTCCGTCACATCGATTCCTTCGGCGCGAAACAGCGTTGCGGCAGCCGCCGGGCTGCACGTCGCCCAGGACGTTTGCATGGCGACGCCGTTTGCCCAGTCATTGCCGCCTTCGGGTGGTGGACGCACCGCAATCGAAAGAAGAGGCCAATAGATCGCCGCCAAAGCGCTGAGCGACAATAACGTGGCAAGGGATCCGCGACGCCAGCGAGGCGTGTTGGGAAGCCGCCACGCCCATCCCGCTGCCAACGCAGCAAAGATCGCGGCAAAGTTGGTGTAGACAATCGCGGCTGACGACGGTACCAGTTTGGCCCAGAAAAGTTGGCCGGATCCATACAGTAGAAAATAAACCATCGCAAACACGGCCAGCGTTAGACAGAGGATGGTTCGCTGCCCTTTGCTCGAGTAGGCATAGAAAGCGGCAAACAATCCGCAGCCTAACGCTATTACCGTCATGACCGCGATCGCGATCGTCAAATCAATCGCCATTGGTTTCTCGCGCCGCCTCATTGTGCTCAATCAATCGTTCCGCGGTTTCTTCGCGATACCGTTGGGTTGAGGTCTCATGAGGCGGTTCGGCGGCATCGTCCGGGCCGTTTTTAAGTGCTTCATCGCGAGTAGGGTGCGATACACCGTGCACGGTTTGAACATTCGGCGTGGTCATCGTAACAACAAATCCTTGTAGTGAAAGTCAGTCGCATTGTGGCTGACTTTCGAGTCATGAAATGGGGAATCAATGGTCGAGTTCATGGGAACTCGACCTTGCAGGCAAAGTGAAGCAAAGAGCATGCCAGAGTTCCTGAATCGGTCGTAATGACGAGACGCTCAAGCACGTCGATCGTGGCAAATGAAAATGGTCAGCAGGTCATTGCAATAAAAAAGTGGCAGCCAACCATATTGGTTTTTGACTTAACCGATATTTCTTTGTGGGAGCCTGGGAGCCTGGGAGCCTGGGAGACGTCGGCAGGACAAAACGGCATGCCGAATGCATGAAATCGATTCAAACGGGGGCGGTCGCTGGGGCATCGCGATCAATGTTGGCTGCGAATGCTGGCTGCGATTTCACTCGTTCTTTTATTCACATTGTCTTAATCGCTCGATTTTAGTCCTACTCAAAATGCACCACGGTTACCTCTGCCGCCATCGATTTCGCGATTACATCCTCGTGCTGGGGATGTCAGTTCTTTGTGCGTCGGGGGCGTTCGCTCAAGATGCACCGTCCTCGGACACCAAAGACACAAGCGAACCACCGCCAACGATCGAAGTGGAAAATGTCGTCGAAGATTCGGCGATTGCATCGCGGCTGAGTCGGATTTTTGAATCATCCGGATGGTATCGTGATTTGGACATTCAGTCCGATAACGGCATTGTCACCATTGCGGGCGTGGCGGACACCGAAGAACATCGCGAGTGGGCGGGCAGTACGGCAAGGCGAACTCAGGACGTGATCGCCGTGATCAACAAAATGGAAGTCGATAGTGCGGTCGAGTTCACATCGAGCAAGCAGGTCATCACGGAAAGTTTGAATGAATTGTGGCGTGATCTGTTGGTGCGATCGCCGTTGTTGATTGCCGCTGCAATCGTGTTGGTCGCGACGTCGCTGCTGGCGAAATTCGTGGGTTGGTCGATCGTTCGTATCCTCGACAACCGAAAACTGCGGACCAGTTTGAAGGATCTGGTTTACCAATTGGTCTCGATCGCGGTATGGATTGTCGGCATCTTGACGGCTACCGTGGTCGCGTTTCCAGGGATGACGCCCTCCAAGGCGTTAACGGTACTTGGGTTAGGATCGGTGGCGGTCGGATTTGCGTTTAAAGACATTTTTGAAAACTTCTTCGCTGGCATCTTGATCCTGTGGCGTTACCCGTTTGATCGTGGTGACTTTATTACTTGCGAAGACGTCACCGGTCGAGTCGAGAAGATCACCATTCGCAACACGTTGATTCGTCGGCTGGACGGTGAATTGGCGGTCGTTCCCAATGCGAATCTGTTCAAAAGCACGGTGGACGTGTTGACGAACCAACCGCAGCGACGCGTTCGTATCATTTGTGGTGTGGCCTATGACGAGAACGTGGATCAGTCCCGCGAAGTGATTCGCAAGGCGGTGCAAGGGTGTGAATCGGTCCAGGGGGTGCGTACCGTCGAAATCTTTGCCCAGGAATTTGCCAGCTCGAGTGTGAACTTTGAAGTCGCATGGTGGACCGGATCCAAACCGTTGGAGATTCGGCGAAGTCGAGACGAGGTCATCGCCGCGATCAAACGTGAACTCGATGATGCAAAAATCGAAATTCCGTTCCCTTATCGCACCTTGGTCTTTAAAGATGCAGAGGATCGAAATGGGCTTGTTGACCGCCGTTCGGTCGAGTCGGCTTCGGATCAACCCCAGCAAGAGCAGTTCTGATCAACAAGGGGCTGAAGACAATAGGCCCCAGTAAAAAAAAGGCCCAGATACAGGAAAGCTCGAAAGCGAACTGGTCCTGCTAGGCATTAGTAACGAGCGGAGGGGCCAGCCTGCAAAAGGGTGGGGGTTCACTGTTTGTTTGGCAATGACGTCATCTGCTGAATGCAAATCTGCGGATCGGCGGACGATGGGGTTGGCGTCCCGCAATCCTGCAACGCTCATCGCCGCCGCCTGAGCTGCCGAGCGGTGATCGACCAGGTTGACCGGCTAGCGGTCGCTGTCGCCCACGCACGCCCAGGGTCATCGATTTGGGACGCGGTGCGGCGCGGGGCTCGTCCGGCTGCTGTGGGCAAAACGTTCGCAATCTACCGGGCGGGCCCCGCTCCGCACTGCGATAAAAAACACCCGGTCAGGGCCAATGTCGATGGCATTCAGCTCGCAGCCATCCCGCTCCTAATGTGGAGCATGCCGAGGACAACACCCCCGTTGGATCTCTTGTGTTCGCTGTTTGGCACGTGATGTGCTTTAAAAATCCCCTCACTGTGGTTTGGGCGGGCGCTTGCTTTGTACCGCGACCCACCCCCATGCGACCCTGTGTCATGCGACAGCAAGCCGAACGGCTTCCGATCAAGTGGCGCGAAGGATTGCCCGATAGCGGCACGACCGCGCCGCAGAAAACAAAACAAACTTGTGTGTAGACAATCGAGGGAGAGACTCATGCCAAATCGAGAGCAACTAAGAGGTCACTGGAACGAAGTGAAGGGGCGTCTGAAAGAGCATTGGGCGCAGCTCACCGAAGACGATTTGCGTCGCGCCGAAGGTTCGGCGGATCGATTGGTGGGAGTGGTGCAGCAAAAGACCGGTGCGACTCGCAGCGAGATCGAACGGTTTCTCGACAGCTTGTTCAATAGCGGGATGCGGGATCAAGCGACCGAAACGGTTCAGCAATACAGCGATGCTGCTCAAAAGATGGCGGCGGAGGCAAGTCAGTTTGCTCGCGATCAGGCACAGCGGTTGGCATCGCAATCGAGCGACTATTCAGCACGCGTGGTCGAGCGGGCTCGCACACGACCGGGCGAAACGTTGGCCATCGCCTTCGGTCTGGGACTTGCAGCGGGTGCGTTCCTGTTCTTGGGACGGAAGAAATAGACATGGCCACGACGCTTGCAACTGAAAAACAATCCGAGGCGATTCGCACGCGGATGCGAGAGATTCGCACCGACCTTCCCTATGACGTCGATGACGCGCGGCAGCGAGTCAAGCAGTTGTCGGATTGGCGGTACCACATGTCACGCCGTCCGCTGCCGATCCTGGCTGCCGCGATGGTGTTCGGTTATTGGTTGGTGCCCGCCAAGCACAAACAGCGAGATACCGTGGTGGTGCACCACGAAGCCGCTGCCCAGCCGAGCACGCCAGCCAAGCGAGGCATGTTGGGCGGTATCGCAGGTGCCGTGGCGACGTTGTTGCTTCGACAAGCGACGACGGTGGCTGCGAATCACTTCAGCAAGGCCATTTCGTCAAAATACCCCATGGACTCGATCCTTAAAGACAGGAGTCAACCTCTATCATGATCGCCCCCCTTGAACATCGACGTCGTAGCGAGCCTCGTGGTCTTCAGCGAGAACACATGCAGGCGATCGAGGAAGAAGAAAGTCGAATTCCTCGACGGATCCAAAGCGCAATCGAAGCCCAGCCCGCTGTCGCGGTTGCCGCCGCTCTGACGGTCGGCGTGGTGATCGGTTGGCTCGTCAAACGAAAGAATTGGTAAATCAAATGACCGAACAATCACGAGATCACCAATCCAGTTTCCAGCGGGTGACCGAAGACGTCCTCGACCTATTCGAGCTGCAGATGCAGTTGTTGTCGGTCGACAGCCAAGCGGCCAAGCGCAAGCTTTCGCAAGCCGTCGCCTGTGGCGCGGTTGCGATCGCGTTGGCCGGGTCCGCGTTGACCGTGCTGATGGTCGGCGGCGGTTTCCTGCTCTCTGAGTTCACTGAACTTACAGCAGGCCAATCGTTGTTGATTGTCGGAGTCGTCTTCTTTTTGATCGTTGCGTTGCTCGGGTGGATCGCGCTGAAAGCGGTCGGCGCCGCGGCTGCAGCAATGAGTGAGAGCAAGTCCGAGTTCGCTGAAAATTTGCGATGGTTAAAGGCCACCCTGGTGTCGCCAAAAACCTCGCCCCGAAACCAGATTCGTCGCGACTCATTTTCGGATGAAGATTCCGATTTGCGTCGACAATCAGCATGGAGCGGTTCCACGCATGATTCTGGCCAACGTCCCCCGGTTTATCCAAGGTAAATAGCGATGTCCAATATGCCTACTGAAAATAGCAAGTCTCCCACACGATCCGATCAAGCGAAAGAAACGGCCAGCCGGATTGCGGCCGGCGCAGGGGAAGCGGCACAAGGGGCTGCAACCCATTACGTCAAAGAACCCGCTCAAGATATCTTCAGCCTGGTGAAAGCCTACGCCAAAGATAACCCCGACGTCGCTGCGTGCTGGGCGTTCGGACTGGGCGTTATCGTCGGGTGGAAGTTGCGACCGTAAAACGGATCTGATCCTCAAGTCAAGGCGTGAATGAATTATGTCAACTTTAAGCGAAGCCGAGCGAACGCGTTTTTCCGATGCCCTCGAACGTGTGGGAGGGGACGAGGAAATGTTCATCGAGCTTGCTGAAATTGTGGCCGAAGATGCTCCCGGCATGCTGAGGGAACTCGAGGAGCAATTGCGATCCGACCAACTCGCGGAGGTGGCGCAGACGGCACACGCACTCAAAGGCCTGTTGAGCACCTTTCACACCGGGCCGCCCGTGGCACAGTTGCAACCCTTTATCGATGAGGCCCGTCAAGGTCATACGGATATCGTCGCAATGATGTTTCACGACCTCGTGCCGTCGCTACGACATTTTATCGGTCAGGTTCAACAGCTTAACGATCGGTCCTGATTCGGTTGTTTGGTGTTCGCAGCACGTCGATAGACCCGCTGCGTCGCTTTTTTCTGAAGCTGTCGTTGCTAACACGGCGGCCAAGTAAGCCCATTAAGTGAAAGCTTTCGCTTCCCCAACGCGCGGAAGTTGCTGCGGTGAATTAAACTGCAGCAACAGGACGCGAGCCCTGCGGTGATTTACCGTACGGCTCGTGCCCAATTCCGCTGGCGTTGCTTCCACGGCCCACCATCGCGATTAGCATTTGGATTAGATCAACAGCATGTTGATCTAGTGAGCCGCGACGCGTCAGCGGCCGGGTCCCCCACGCCACCCGGTGCCTTACCGCACTCGGCTCAACGTTGCGATTTGCCTTTGGATTAGATCAAGAAACTCGGCAAGAGTCTCGCGGGGCATGCGTCATAGAACAACGATCTTGACAACTTCCGCGACGCGTCAGATTAGCAACGTCCCAGGCTCATCCATGCATCGCGAGCGACGTCGTCCTTCGAAGCCGACAGGGCTTGAGTCAGCCAAAAACAGGTCGCCAAGACTAGGCAGGCGATTGCCACGAAGCTGATGCACGTGATCACCCATTGCATCGGAATCGTCGTGTATGACGACGTGTGCGGCGATGAAGTGCCATCATCGAACTCGGGGGCATCCGTCATCGCGTCGCTCGGTTGGGGGCGTTCGCCAAAAGTTGGGTTCTCAACGGGCTCGGTTCTGGCATCCGAATCTTGCGACGGCATTCGCGAATATTCCTTTCGTATTGGGAGGGGACAGGGGCACCTGGTGACACGGTAAAACCAAGTGACAGGAAGCATCCGAAACGCGGTGTGGAATCGCGGTGTGGTCGATCAACCCAATGCACTCGCATAGGACGCATCCAATTAAGCAAACGACGGATAAAGCAAACGACGGACCAGTTCTTCTTTCCGTACGGTCCTCGAGAACGTCGTGACGTCTCCGGTTTTCGCCGTAGGGGACCGCTGCGATTGTCAACCTGATATATTGTGGGTGTAGCCCTTCACCAGGGCGGACTGACACCTTGATTCCAATCGTTTGCCAACAACAAGACTGATGCACCCCCATGGACTATTTTCTACTCATCACGTACTTGTGCATCGCGATTGGTTTCTCGTTTCTGTGCTCGATTGCCGAAGCCGTTTTGCTTTCGATCACCCCAAGCTTCATCGCCGAGCGTCGCCGCGACAAAACGAAATCGTCGAAGCGGATCATCCAGCTCAAAGAGAATATTGATCGTCCATTGGCGGCAATCCTTAGTTTGAACACGATCGCCCACACCGTAGGTGCAGCGGGAGTCGGGGCTCAGGCTGCGAAGATTTACGGCGATCAATATCTGGGCGTGATCAGTGCGTTGTTGACGCTAATGATCCTGGTGCTTAGCGAGATCATCCCAAAGACCGTGGGGGCGCTGCATTGGCGACGACTTGCCGGCAGCGTGGCGTTGTTGGTCCAAGGATTGATCGTGTTGATGTTGCCATTGGTGTGGATGTCCGAATTTCTGACGCGGTGGCTCTCCGGCAACAAGCAGCAGCAGTTGGTCACGCGGGCTGAGATCGCCGCGGTGGCCGAGTTGGGGACGCGGGAAGGTTTGTTAAAACAACACGAATCTCGTATTTTGCGGAACCTGTTGAAGCTCGAGTCGATCACGGTCGAGGATGTGATGACACCGAGCACCGTGGTGATTGCATTCGAAGAATCGCGGCGATTGTCAGAGATGGTCGAAGAGCTAAAAACATTGCCGGTGTCTCGAATCCCAATCTATCGCGAACGACGCGACGTTGTCACCGGTTTTGTGCTTCGTAGCGATTTGTTGGCATCCGTGGTTTCGGGAGACAGCGACAAACCGGTGTCTGATTTCTCGCGATCGATTTTGCGAATCGGCGAAGACGAGAGCATCACGGTGGCGTTTGATCAATTGCTCGATTCACGTGCTCACATTGCGATGGTCATGGATAAATTTGGTGGTGTCGAAGGCTTGGTGACACTCGAAGACATCATCGAGACGCTACTGGGACTCGAGATCGTTGATGAGCATGATGCAACGGTCGACATGCAAGAACTCGCACGCCAACGTTGGGAAATGCGGCGTGAAAAACAAGGCATCGGGCCGATTCCTGCGGATGACCAACGCGAAGGCGATCAAGGAGATGATCCACGCGAAGACGATCCACGTGAAGACGACGAGCCCAAGATCGCAACGTCCGAATAAAATATTCACTCAATTCGGGTGTTTTTTGATTCGCCGCGAGCGTTAAAAATCCTTCATCGCCGCATCAAAACGGCGATCAAATTCGCTAAACAGTTCGAGTGTTTCGGGGCGATCAAGGACTTCTTCGAGTCGTTCCGCTCCGTCGTCGACTTTAGGGTTGGATTGCATCTCGGTTTCTTCCACCTCTTCTTTTCCCGCCACACGCGTGGCAACCGCGATGGCAGCCGATTTCCATCCACTGACGCTTGCGAGCGCGTCGATCATCGCCGCATGTAGCACGCGGAAATCCATGTGAGCAAACGTTTCTTCAAACGCCAATCGCATCCGCGCGGCTAGTTCGGAATTGAGTGTCATGTCGTCTCGTTTCAGGTACCGATCGAGCGTCCGGCCAAGCAGTACGGTTCGCATGATTTCAAGCGGGACGCCGCGAATCGAGGTCACCATCGCGACGATTTTTCGTAGCGGGAAAAGCAATAGCTTCAGCGGTGCCTTGGCAAGTAGTCCCAAGCATCCGGGCAAGCAACCGCCGTTATTGGAGTAGTACGGTTTCAGTTCGCCGAGCAGGTCGCTGCGATCATGAGCCGCCAACGTCCGCGAAACGACAAAGCGTCGGCATTGATCTCGAACCAAGTCATCGACAAACGGAATCGGAATGAATCTCGCGGTGGACGAAACCAGTCCGGCGACGACCCATTGATGGGTTAACCACGAGGAAGCATCGGGCATCGAATAATCCTTTTCTTACGCGTTCGTATTATCGGCGTTTGTGTTATCGGAATTCATCGCCGCATCGTTCTTGTGGGTGTCACCGCGTTGGCTGCCGATGGGACGGGGCTTTGGAGGATTTTTGCCCGCGGGCCAGCCCTCGCGTTGACGTGTGCGATCGCCATCGCGATCTTCGGTTTGGTCATGTAACAGCGTGACGTTGGTTGGATACGGCATATCAACGCCTGCATCGTCAAGGGCTTCTTTGATATCCGAGATGACTGCATTGCCAACGCGAACGACGTTAGCACGCTGGGGCTCGGTCCACCACCGAGCTCGTAACACCACACTGCTGCCGCCAAGCTCTGTCGCGACGACATCGGGCGCTGGCTCGCGAACCACACCCTCGGTCGATTCGAGAGTATTTAAAATGATCTTCGCGGCTTGCCGCAGGTCGTCTCCGTAGCCAACGCCGACGTCGTATTGCGTACGGACGGCGTCATAGGCGGTGTTGACGACGACCGGGTTGGTGAAGATCTGGCTATTAGGAATCACGACCCGTTTGCCATCGTACGTCTTGATCAATGTCGCTCGGGTTTCGATCGATTCGACTGTTCCTTCGTGGTCGCCCGAGACAATTTGGTCCCCAATTTTAAAGGGTTCGTTCAGCAGGATCAGCAAACCTGCCATAAAGTTCTGCAGGATATCTTTGAATGCGAAGCCGATCGCAATGCCGCCGATACCAAGCGACGTGAGCAGTTTTCCTGGCGTGATCGAGGGAGCCATGATCGTGACGGCAAGGATCAATCCGACGAAGTTCAATGCCCACTGAGCGATTCGCCCCATCACGCGTCCTAAATTCGCCGAACTCTTGCCTTGAGTGGTGCGTCGGACAAACCGCCGAACTGCCTTCGCAACAAAGTAGAAGATGGCAAAGACGACGATGCCTGTCAAAAGAAAGGGCAACCGGTCAAGGAAGCTGTCGATCATATTGTCGACGGTCCCCCAGACCGTGTCGATGTTGACGTCGACTTCACCGGGGACGTCTTTCTCATTTGTGAATGCTTCGGTCGAATCAGGGGACTCGCCGTCTGTCTCTGTGTCGAGTTGGGCGACCGCGAGAGCAACGAGAAGGGTTGAAAAGAGAGTCGTCATCGGTTTGCCTCGCGAATTGGTGGTTCCTGTTCGATAGTAACGCGAAGGCAACCCTTATGTCTTGGACCGCACCCGCCTTTGATGTCAAAAATTGCCTTTGTGCTGGCTTGCAAGCGACCAAGCTGCGTGTTGCCGAATCAAGTTTCCAATCTTTCGAGCGGTTTTGATCCATTTTCACGATTCGTAAGTCTGTGGCACGAGAATCGCAATATCTGCTTCTTCGTAACGCAACCCGCTGGTGAATGTCGCCAACGGATGGAACGTATACACACACTCACTTTCTGTTTGATTGGAGACTCCGATGTTAGGTTGGGCATTGACTTTTTTGGTGATCGCGTTGATTGCGGCGGTACTTGGTTTTGGTGGAATCGCCGGTTCGGCTGCGATGATCGCCAAGGTGCTGTTCGTCGTGTTCCTTGTGCTGTTCATTATCAGTTTGATCATGGGACGCCGTGGACCAACGGTCTAGAGCAACGTCATGGTAACGGTGCCGTTGTCGCTGTGCCTGTATCGTTGCGCTGTGTCGCTCGCGGCATCGAAGTTACCCGTGCCGACGCAGTTTGTTTATCGCCCCGGCGCTTGCGGCCCGGCGGCAAGGCTCGCTCCGATCGATTTGCCCCCGTCGTAACAGTCGGTTCAAATCGATCGGTTTTAGCCAGCTGGCTCGATCTAGCTCGAGTGCATTTGGGCGAAAATCGATCTGGGCAGGCTCGGTCTAGGCAGAATCGATCCAAGTGGGTTCACGGTACCGATGGCGGCTTTCGCTTGCGGTGACCTATTGGGGTCCGTTGCTGAAGCGTTTGGTGTTCCTGTGGCAAGCATTTTGCCGGATTCGGCTGCTTCGGTTCATTTCTTTGAAAGGATGTCGTGATGTTTGTTCTTGAACCACTTCTGACTGACGGTATCGCGCAGTTGTCCTACCTTGTTGCAGACACGAGCAACGGACATGCAGCGGTTATTGATCCACGAACCGATGTCGAGGTCTATGAGACGCTTGCTCGGAAGCATGGTGTTTCGATCACGCACATCTTTGAAACGCACATTCACGCGGACTTTGTCTCGGGCAGTCGCTCGTTAGCGGATCGCGTGGGGACGGCGAAGATCTATGTCAGTGATGTCAGGGCGGATTATCAATTCAGTGCCGAGCCCATCCGTGATGGCCAAGAGTTTGATTTCGGCGCATTCCGGTTGACCGCTCGGCATACTCCCGGCCACACGCCGGAACACATGTCATTCGAGCTCTGTGAATCGAAGCACTCGGCGATGCCGTGGGCTGTTTTTACCGGTGACTCGCTGTTTGTTGGTTCCGCGGGTCGCCCGGACTTGTTGGGCGAAGCGGAAACCGAAGGGTTGGCCAAGGATCTGTACAAATCGCTCTACGATTACTACCTGAAGCTTGAAGACTATGTCACGGTTTATCCTGGGCATGGTGCGGGGTCGGCATGTGGAGCGGACATTGGCGATCGAATGAGCAGCACGATCGGTTACGAACGCAGGACCAATCAGTTTTTGCGGTTCCCTGACTTCGAAGCATTTCGCCGCTTTGTTGTTGACGACGCGCCGCCGGCACCTTGGCATTATCCGATGCTAAAGAAGGTCAACGCAGCGGGACCTGAAATTATGGACCGACTG
The DNA here is from genome assembly GCF_039545035.1 of Novipirellula caenicola. Classification (NCBI taxonomy): domain Bacteria; kingdom Pseudomonadati; phylum Planctomycetota; class Planctomycetia; order Pirellulales; family Pirellulaceae; genus Novipirellula; species Novipirellula caenicola. Next base: position 437,938 of record NZ_BAABRO010000002.1, on the reverse strand, counting down.
CCAAGCGTCCCTGCTTTGCCGCCAAGCGAGTTTCGCAAGGTGTCGCGTGAGTCGGGGGTCACGATTCTCGATACTCGATCGATGTTGGCGTTCGGCGGTGGCCATGTCCCCGGAGCGATCAACATCGGAGCCCGACCGGAAATGTCGGCCTGGGTTGGCCAGATGTTTGACCTCGATCAGCGTTTGCTGCTGGTGGTGGATGATGACTCTGACGTCGAGGCGGTTCAGCGATTGATCGTTCGCACAGGACATTCACGATTTGCGGGCTATCTGGCGGGTGGAATGAAGGCCTGGGAGGTTTCCGGGTTACCACTTCAGAAACTCGAGCAGGTTAGCGTAGAAGAAGTGCATCAGGACCAAAGCACCGCCTCGCATTTCAGTTTGATCGACGTCCGCTCGCCCAGTGAATGGGAATCAGGCCATCTGCCTGGTGCGGAACATCATTTTATCGGTGACATGCGCGATCGTATCACCGGACTCGACAAATCGAAAAGCTACGCAACGTACTGTGCAAGCGGTTATCGCGCCAGTATCGCATCGAGTTTGATGCAGTCGCGAGGGTTCAAGCAAGTCGCCAACATCCCCGGAAGCTATGGGGCATGGACCGCGGCCGGTTATGAAGTCGAACACGAGAAAGGATCAAAATCATGATTGCCCACTTGAGCTTGCTTGCCGCTGAGGGCGTTGACGCGTTGCAATATTCGGGGCCCGCATGGTCGCCCTACTTGGTCGGCACGCTGATCGGTGTGTTATCGATGTTCACGTTTTATTTTTCGAACAAGCCTCTCGGAGCCTCGACCGCGTATGCGCGAGTGGCAGGTTTGATTGGGGAAAAGGTCGCGCCGGCGCACACACATTCGCTTGCCTTTTTCAAGAAAAAAACACCCAAGATTGGGTGGGAATTGATGTTGGTCTGCGGTGTGGTGATCGGCGCCTTCATTGCCGCTTGGACGGGCGGCGAATGGACTGGGCGATTGCTGCCTGAGATGTGGCAAGATCGATTTGGCGCTGACAGCGGTCTATTGCGAGTCGTCGTGGCGCTAGCCGGCGGCATGATGATGGCGTTCGGAGCACGTATGGCAGGCGGATGCACCAGCGGGCATGGGATCAGCGGCACACTGCAATTGGCTGTGGGGTCGTGGGTTTCCGCCATCTGCTTTTTTGTCGGTGGGATCATCGTCGCAATGTTGGTTTATGCGATCTAAGGGATGATCGACATCGAATTCAGCGGAACTATCAACGGAGAATCGTAATGGCAACGACAGTTTCACAATCGACCAAAGCAAAACGCGAAACGGATGCAGCGGGGGCTCAGGTGTTGACGCTTGGACTCGTCTTTGGCGTTGTGTTCGGCTTCCTGCTGCAAAAAGGCGGTGTCGCCAAGTTCCATGTGCTGATCGGTCAATTGTTGCTTCAAGATTTTACGGTTTTGAAAGTGATGTTGTCCGCTGTGATCGTGGGCATGATCGGCATTCACGTGCTGCACCGCTTGGGAAAGGTGGAACTGCACATCAAACCGACACGATACGCTTCGAATATTTTGGGCGGGTTGTCGTTTGGTGCCGGGTTTGCATTGTCCGCCTACTGTCCGGGCACGGGCGCGGCTGCGCTTGGGCAAGGCAACTACGATGCGATCGCAATGATGGTCGGGATGGTCTGCGGATCCTATCTGTTTGCCGAATGCTCGGGCTGGATCGGACGCAAAATCGATCCCATTGGCGATCGCGGTGAATTAACGCTTCACAATTTGGTTCCGATCAACCGCAGCATGTTGGTCGCGGCCAGCGTGATTGTATTGTCTGCGGTGTTGTTTGCAATCGAAATGTGGACGGTCCGCTAAGTCGCAACGCGTGCCACCACGTTGCAGCTGTGAAGTTGAACCCCAATCTTAAAATTAAACAACCAAACTTAAACTCACTCTCTCGAACTCATTCCATCATTGCGAGCTAAATCATGAGCGACATGAACCCACAAATTAACGAACAACTCGACAAATTGGCCACGCTTTGTTGCGATCAGCTCGAGGGCAACGATCCGTCGGCGACGCTTGATGAAGCCTCTACAAAGTCGCTACTGAAATCGTTGTTGATGAGCGGCTTCTCTCGGCAAAAGGGGGCCTCTCTGCAAGTCGAAATCGAAAACCGTGTGAAAGATCGCTGTCGCGATACATCAATGCATCGTGGTGGCGCACTGTCGAGCATTACTGGGCAACTTCAAAAACAATTCGAGGAACTTGCACGTTGGGAATCAAAGCAGCCCAGCGATGACAGCAAGTCCAAAGCGGCAAATTTCAGTTCGGCCACCGACGCTTGATCGTCACTCTGCACGGGGAGAGGGATCATCGAAACGCCGCAATCGACTTTCAACTCCGCAGGCCGAGCGTCTGAGGACATTGCGAATCTGTTTTACTGGATGAGTGGAGGCGCGGTTGCGATCTGGTTGATCGTGATCGGTTTAGCCGTCTATGCAATCTACCAACCAGGGCCGCATCATCCGCGAACCACCAAGTTGTTAGTGATTGGTGGCGGCGCTGTCTTTCCGACCGTGGTTTTGACCGGTCTGCTTTGCTACTCGCTACCGATGTTGCCCGATTTGCAACGTCCGGCCCCAACCGGCAGTTTGCAGATCCATGTTAGCGGCGTGCTGTGGTGGTGGCGAATCGAGTACATCGGCGAGGACGGTCAAACGTTTGCCACGGCCAACGAGATTCGTTTGCCCGTGGATCAGCCCGTCGAATTCAAACTGCACAGCGAAGATGTCATTCATTCCTTTTGGATCCCATCGCTCGGTGGCAAAGTCGACATGATTCCAGGCCGCCAAACGCGACTGCAGTTGCACCCGACTCGGGTGGGCACCTACCGCGGCGCGTGTGCCGAGTTTTGTGGCACCGCCCATGCGCAAATGAATTTTGACGTGGTGGTGATGCCGGTCGATGAGTTCAATGACTGGTTGATTGCACAGCGTAAGGACGCGAAACCGCCTCAGGAATCGGTTGCGATTGAAGGGCAGCGACAATTTCTGAAACATGGTTGCAGTGCCTGTCATACGATTCGTGGCACCGACGCTCAAGGAAAGGTCGGCCCGGATTTGACGCATGTGGGCAGCCGAGTCAGTCTCGGGGCGGGCATTTTGAAGAACGGTCCCGAGAATCTTGCACGCTGGATCACGCAGACACATAAGGTAAAACCGGGAGTCGAGATGCCAGAATTTGACTCGTTGTCCGACGACGATCTGAAGTCCATGGTTGCTTACTTGGAGCAACTGAAATGAGCCAGGAACATCGCGTGGACGCCTTTTCGGACACGGACGACGCACCGGCATCCGAAGCGGGGTTGTCGGATCAAGCCAAACGACTGCTGGCGCCATGGCGGACACCCACGGGATGGCGTTATTGGTCGGCCGTCAACAATTCCGAAGTCGGATTGTGGTACACCGTCACCTCGTTCGCTTTCTTTCTATTTGGCGGCGTGCTGGCGTTGGTAATGCGCGTTCAGTTGTCGCTGCCCGAGAATGATTGGTTGACACCGGACCAATACAACCAAGTTTTCACGATGCATGGCAGCGTGATGATGTTTTTGTTTGCGGTACCGATCTTGGAAGCGATTTCGATCTTGTTGCTTCCGCAGATGCTAGGTGCGCGTGATTTGCCATTCCCGCGGCTATCGGCGTATGGTTATTGGTGCTTTTTAATCGGCGGGATCTTCGTTTGTGGATCGATATTTTTTGGCGTGGCGCCGCAAGGCGGTTGGTTTATGTACCCGCCGATGACGACGGAGTATCAAACCGGTGTCGGAGTCGATATCTGGTTGTTGGGGCTTTCGTTCATTGAGGTTGCCTCGATTGCCGCTGCGGTGGAATTGATCGTGGGCGTGTTGAAGTGTCGACCGCCAGGGATGCGGTTGAATCTAATTCCGCTGTATGCATGGTACATCCTGGTGGTGGCCGTGATGATTCTGTTTGCATTTCCGCCGCTGATCGCGGGCGATTTGTTAATGGAATTAGAGCGGTCACTCGATTGGCCGTTCTTTGACGCATCGCGAGGCGGTGACCCGCTATTATGGCAACATTTGTTTTGGATCTTTGGTCACCCCGAAGTCTATATCGTATTTCTGCCATCGATTGCCTTGGTGGCGATGATCGTGCCGACCTTTGCCCGGGTACCAATGGCTGGCTATGGATGGATAGTCTTAGCAGCGGTGGGGACCGGATTTTTGAGCTTTGGTTTGTGGGTGCACCACATGTTCACCACGGGCTTGCCAGGGCTGACAATTGGGATCTTTTCCGCCGCATCCGAAGCGGTGGCGATCCCCACCGGGATCCAAATCTTTTGCTTCATTGCCACGCTGTTGATCGGCCGGATCACGAGGTCCGTGCCGCTGTTGTTTGTGTTGGCGGGATTAGCAACGTTTATCATCGGTGGATTGACCGGAGTGATGGTCGCGGTGGCGCCGTTTGATTACCAAGCTCATGACACCTATTTCATTGTCGGGCATTTGCATTACGTGTTGGTCGGCGGCACCATCTTTCCGATCATGGCAGGCGTCTACTACTATTACCCGCTTGTAACCGGAAAGACGTTGTCCGAACGTTACGGACGTTGGGCATTTTGGTTGACGCTGATTGGTTTTAACGTCAGCTTTTTTCCGATGCATTTGACCGGTTTATTGGGGATGCCTCGGCGAGTTTATACCTATCCTGCCGGGATGGGGTTTGACACATTGAATCTGGTCTCGACCGTCGGCGCGTTCGTCTTGGCGGCCGGGTTTGTGGTCTTTCTGTGGGACGTGCTTCGGCCGAAGAAACATCAACCGCTGGCCGCTCGCAATTGCTGGAACGCTGGGACACTTGAATGGTTGGCCGACGTGCCAGATCAACCATGGGGGATCCGTTCGATCCCGATCATTAAAAGCCGCTACCCGCTGTGGGACCAAGAGAATTTTGTTGAGGACGTTGACCAAGGCAACTTCTATTTGCCCGATGCCGAAGAAGGGCTGCGGGAAACGTTGGTGACATCGACGATGGATGCGGAACCGGTTCAGTGTCTGCGAGTTCCCGGGCCCACGTTTGTAACCTTCTTTGCTGCGCTGTTCACCGGCGGCGTGTTTATTTTCTCGACCTATCATTGGTATACCGCTGCTTTGATCAGCGGAGTGTTGGCGCTGGCCGCGGTGATCCGGTGGTTGTGGATCGGAACCGCGTTGATCCCTGAAAAATCACACAAGGCCGTGGGGCTGGGGTTGAGTTTGCCAATCTATGTATCCGGTCCGCGTGCGGTCGGATGGTGGGCAATGTTTATCACGATGCTTGGCGATATGACCGCGTTCATGTCGCTGGTGTTTGGCTATTTCTTTTACTGGACCATTCACGAAGATTTTCCGCCCGAGGATGCTGCTGGACCAGGAACGCTGTGGCCGACGATCTCGCTAGTTGTCGCCGCCGTCGCGTGGGCATTGACCGTGCTGGCTCACAAATTCAATCGCAGTGATCGAGCCTTGTTATTTTATCTTTCGACCGGGGTTGCCATTGCAGCATCGCTGCTCGCGGCGACGGCATTAGCGATGGCGCCCTTTTGGACTCAGATGGATCCTACTCGCCACGTTTACCCGGCCATCGTTTGCGTGTTGGTGCTTTGGACGGTGGTCCATCTGTGTGTGGGAGCTCTGATGCAAGCGTACTGCGTCGCCCGTCGTTGGGCGGGCCGGATGACCGCTGCCTATGACGCGGATATCACCAATGTGACGCTGTACTGGCATTTCATGGGGCTGACGTCGCTGATCACGGTCGCAGTAATCGCCTGGTTTCCATGGGTTTCCTAAGCAATGGAGCGTGTCCCTTGATTCTAAGTAAACCCAGTAAAACGCGACGCAATCATATTCTGTGGTTGGTGGTGCCCCCGGGCGTGTGGGCAGTTCACTTTTTGGCCAGCTATCTGACGATTGCGATTTGGTGTGCTAAGTTCGCCGGCGACAACGCTGATGCGAACCCGGTGCGAATCGCAATTGCCGTCTACACCGTGGTCGCGCTTGCCATCATCGTGTTGATGGGATGGCTTAGTTATCGTCAACATCGTTCTGGAGGCTCGCCACCGCATGACCAAGACACCTACGAAGATCACGTTCGCTTTGTCGGCCAGGCGACCTTTTTGTTGGCGTTACTCAGCGGAGTGGCAACGATCTTCACGGCGCTTGTGGCCGTCTTTGTGAGGAGTTGTCACTAATGCAACTCGTCCTGTGGAATTTCGGTTGGATCGTTTTAGCGGCCGCTTGGTTGGGGCCGCTTCCCGAATTGGCAACGCAATCGTTTGCCGCGCACATGACGCTGCACATGGCCGTGGTTGCCGTGGCAGCACCGATGTTATCGGTTGCGATTGCAGGAAAACGATTTGACCCCGTGATTCGGTTTCCGGGGCCGTTTTCGCCCGTCCCTGCGTCGGTGGGCGAGCTATTGATTGTTTGGGCTTGGCATTCACCGGGGCTGCATCATTGGGCCCGTCATTCCGCGATGGGGTTTGTGATCGAACAAGGCATGTTTTTGGCCGCCGGGCTGTGGGTATGGTTGTCCGCGTTTGGCGGAACCACGCCGCGTGAACCGGGACGCAGCGCGGCCGGAGTGATCGGGCTGTTGCTGACCTCAATGCATATGACCTTGTTGGGAGCGTTGTTAGTGATGTCGCCGCGATTGTTGTACATGCACCATGGTCACAGTGAGATGTTGACACCGATCATGGACCAACACCTCGGTGGCGCCGTGATGTTGGTGGTCGGTGGCATCGTTTTTCTGGCAGGTGGGTTGTGGTTAACCAAGGACCTTGTGTCGCTGGATCGGCTCGAAATGAGGACGAATGAGGGATGAGCAACTCGCGAACGAATTGGCAACGATTCAAAGAACTAACGATCCTGATGGTGGGGTTGGGAGTCATCGGGGTTTTGGTGTTGGTCACCGGTGTGTTTCCGATCAAAGCCAGCAGCGGACACTGGCCGATCACGACTTGGGTGCTTGATTTTGCCAGCGATCGGTCGGTCGCTTTTCATAGTGCTGGGATCGAATCACCGCCGCTGGATGAACCGGGAATGATTCGGTTGGGGGCGGCAAGCTATGACGCGAATTGCCGGTGGTGTCACGGACGTCCTGGATTGCCCGAGCCACGCGTGCCCGGTGAAATGACGCCGTCGCCTCCTTTTTTTCCCACGGCGAAATTGGATCACGAGCCTCGTGAGTTGTTTTACATCGTCAAGCATGGGATCAAATTCGCAGGGATGCCAGCGTGGACGGCACGCCAACGTGAGGATGAGATTTGGCCGCTGGTGGCGTTTTTAAAATCGTTTCCCGAGTTGGAAGAAGCGACCTATCTCGATCATGTCGAAGTCGCAATGGAAACCGATTCGGCGGTAACGCAGCTGGTCGCGGCCGCGTGCGCCGCGTGCCACGGTCCCCACGGTCATGGTCGTGCCGGCGACCGCGTGCCGATGATCGCGGGACAGAACCGCGAATATTTGCAGCTAACGCTCGAGGCTTATAAAACCGGACAGCGACACAGCGGAATCATGGAACCGATCGCCGCACGGTTGACGGCGGAAGACATTCGCCGGCTGGCAGACTATTTTTCAAATCAATCCGAACACGCGGCTGCGAGCCAAACGGTCGAGGCTAGCTCGCATTCTGCGTCGGCCGATTTGGCGACGTTGACCGAATCCGAACGCCGGTTGTACGACCTTGGCGAATCACTCGCTATTCACGGCGACGGTCCTCAGAAAATTGCTTCCTGTAACGAGTGCCATGGTCCCACGAATGGCGACCACAACGCCGAGTATCCTCGGTTGCAAGGGCAGCCGGCAAAATACCTGCGACGTCAATTGCAACTGTTTGCTGATTCGCTTCGCGGCGGTACTGAGAATGTGGACTTGATGCACCCGATCGCCAACAAATTGAGCGAAGAACAGATAGATGCGTTGGCGTTGTACTATTCGCGCCAATGAATCAAATGCACTACTGAATCGATTTCCAGTAGCGGCGGTATCGCTTCAAAAACCGTTTGGGCTTCTCGGCAAACATTTTTTTGCCAAGACGGAACGCATGCGATTCGAGTTGGGCGGAGCGTTGGTCAATCATGCTGACAAAGGCGTCGGTGACATCGCGGTTGCCGTAGTCACTCGGTGAATCAGTGATTCGTTGTTTCAACACGGCCAAATCGTGGTGATCGCCAAGCCAATCCCCTAGGCGTTTGCCTTCTCCGTATCGAGATTCAATCAATGCAGGCCACAGCAATCGAAGTAGTTTGCAGTGGTACGTGTGATACTTGACACGTTTTCGCCATTCATGAAGCGTTTCGATGGATGGATCACTCTGTGCTTCTCGAAATGCCGTTCGCCCGCGACAGTAGGTTTTGCCCAATCCGTGGCTCCACGCCTCGTATCCCTTTGCGTCCAATCGCAAACTTTGGACGCTTTGGAATGCGTCTTTGAAATGTTCTTGAGCGTCGTCCAACCGCGTGGCAACGTCCACGTCGTCGCCCAACAGTTGTTCGCGGTGATACGACAACTGATCACGGATCGACTGGAAACGATCCTGCTGGTTCGCGTCGACAAATCTCGCTAAAAGCGAGTCAAAGGAATCGAGGTATATTTTGCTGTCACGTGCTTCGGATAACGGCTTTGCGATTTTACGAAACAGGCCATTCGCATTTGAGTAGGAAAAGTCGTCGGTCATCGCAGGGCGGACAAGTCGGACCAATCCGCGTAGCTTTTTACATCGCTTGCGAACTTGGTGCACTTTCTCAGCTTGCGACAGGTTCGAATCCTCGATTTCCTTGATCGCCTTTTCGATTTGCTCGCTAGCAATCCGTCGGATGGATTTCGAGACTGATTCACTCTGTTTCAGACGAAAAGTCATTGGCAGCAGAGAACGATTTGCTATGAAGCGACGACCAATTGATTACGCAGGGTCATACCACGAAGATGCGGGCGAAGCGATTCTTGGGCAATCTGCTTTAACACATAGCTGTCGACTTGTCCTTCGATGATCACCATTCGGCCATCGACGGTAACGCCGACCTGTTGAAGTTGCCGACGTCCTGTTTCCCGAAGCACCGCTTCGAGTCGACGTCCTTGCAAACGGTGTGCGGCGTGAACCACTGCGGCAGGATTCGAATTGGGGCTGTTGGGATGATTCGCGGGAGTCAGGTTTGCGGGGTGTCGACGGTTCGATATTGGCGTCGAAATCATAAATAGGCCTTTTGCTTTTTTGACGAGGATGGGGATCCACCAGAGATAGCAATTATTAGGCCGATTTCGTGAGCCTCGCGGGGCCCCACTGGGGCGAAACCGGATGGTACACAAATTGCAATCCGTCTGAATTGCGGTGTGTCATTCAAATCCAATTTGCCTCCGATGCGAACGCTGCCTTGGGGGAGGATCGCGAAGACGAAAAGAAAAATATTTTCGAGTTCAAGTCCGCTGCGGGATGGAAAATTCTGATCCACCAAGGGGCGAAAAACGCTCAACCTGCGCGCGTTATATGCTTGCATATTGAGCGATCGTCGATCGGTGTCCAATCGCATCGCGGTGCGAATGATCAGGTGAACAAATCAGCCGCTGGCAAGATGATCATCGGTTTGGCTCGGTGAGGCCAGGCGGTCGAGCTGCACTTCTGAAACTCGAACCTCGGCAGCCTCTAGATAGATCCCTAACTGGCCTTTGTTGAACGTTTGGTCGGCCAAGGACAATACGACTCGGCCATCGACGGACAGTTCCAGGTAGCTTCCAAAGGCGAGCAGGGCAATGGAGGCTTCGCTGCGCGACTTGGAGTACCAGAAGCCTGTTTGCAGCGACCGAAACGTCATCATGTGTTCACCGCTTCCGTCGGCGCCAGTACCCCAGGCGCGTAGCTGAGCTACTCCTTTGAGGATGTCCAGCGACAGGTAGTAGCCGTCGCGTGATTCGGGATCCAGGCGAAACACGAGCCCACATTTGCCCAGCCCCTGCATTTCCAACTTCGCCTGAAAACGAAAACAGTCGATGTTGCCATCAAAGACAAACGCTTGAAAGCCGCTTTCACAGGAAAGGTCCAAATGACCACCCTCGACTCGGCACACCTGGATCTGCGGACCGACATCTTCGATCAAGCTGTGAATGCAGCGGCTATCAATGCTTTCACGCAGGTAGGCGTCGATCCCTTCGAATGTCACCGCCCGCAGCAGTCCCGCTTCGCAGCGTACTAAACGCTTAGGCGGCGGCATCAAGTTTTCGGCCGTCCGGTCTAGCAGGTTCATCGAATAGAAATTCCAAAGCAGCCACCCTTTCTCATCACGGCATACGCGGCCCGCGTAGTTGCCTTGAGCCAACAGCACGTTGTCGTGATAACTTTGCCACGGATCGCCGATCTTTTTGGTGTGCCAGTAGCGAATCTTGGCGTCTTCGCGGATGCTGCCAATCAGATAGTGATCGTCATCAAAATAAATCAAATTGGGGACTTCGACGTCATCGTAAAGCCGGGGATGGTGCAGTGCCGGTTGGGCTTCGAATTGATGCGGGGCCACCTCTTTCATCAATGCCACGCAGCCGCGACGAACAATCGGTCCCTGCTTGACCCGGCCGGCGGCCAGTAGCCATCCATGCGTGCCATCGTGGTAGTAGAAAGGATCACGAAAACTAACCCAGTGCCGTCCCTCGTCTAACGATGACTCGTAATATCGCGGATCGGGTTCCAGTGGAAAGCAGCTGTCGGGATCAAATTCCGCATGCAAACTATTGGCTTGATGGCGGCGACTCTTCCGCACCGCCGCTTTGACAAGATCGGGGTCTTTGGGGCCGCGGTGGTCCTCCCAGTGCACAGGAGCTTTTCGCCAATGGTACAAATCATCGCTGACGGCCATTCCAAGACGTTGATAGCGGCCTTGATCGCGACGCGACAATCCGGTGTAGAACATTCGCCATCGCCCCGGTTGGTGAGGATCAGGCGAAACATGCATCGTCCACAGCATCAAATCGTCCCAGCTGCCGGGATCGCCAATGAACAATGCGTTGCAAACACGTCGCCAATTGATTGCGTCCGTGCTGACGGCATGCGCGATGAAATCGTGATTAGGAAGTACCAAGTGAAACAGATGGTACAGCCCATCGTGGTACAGAATGTCGACGTCGCCAATGGTTTTCCTACTGCCATCGGTTTCGGAGAACATAGTCGACTCGCTTGAACAGAGAAGGATCGGTGCTGAGAATCTGATAGCAAAATTTTAACGCAATCGACAAACGAACACCATAACAATCGGGGCGTTTATTGCAGTCAGTAGCGAACCGAAAAGCGAAAGAAACTGGCTGAGCCCGCGGCGGCATCGGTCCGCTGGCATTCGTAATGGGCATCCGTCAAGGCACAAAAAAAGCGCCCCATCCAGTGGATAGGGCACTCATGGAAGGCGAAAAGTCGCCTAGTGCGGTTACGCGGAATTAGCTTTTCGATTTCGCTTTCTCCCGCTTGATCTTCGTTTGATCGTCGCCTTCACCCATGCTTCGGGCCATCAAGACGATTCGGTCCTGCACCTTCACAGGCACTCCTTGGACGGTGATTTGATCGCCTTCGTTCGGCGTTTTTGACAATTGGTCCTTGCGGCCGAGGTCGACCATCATCGATTTGCCGTTGTCCGTTTTGACTTTTGCCAACAGGTGTTTCTGGCCTTGCACCGTGACCTCACGCGTGCTGGCGACTTGGCCGGTGTATTTGCGACCATTGCGGTCGATTGTCATGTCCGACGACTTGGTATTCGCCTTCGTTGCGATCAAAATCGACTTGTCGCCGACTTTCATTCGATGTCCGCTGGCGGTCAATTCATCACCTTGAGCCAACGAATGGGAATCTTGTTTGACACCGAGGTCGACGACGGTGGCTTTGCCATCGTTGCCTTTGACGTGCGCAACGATGTGATCACGGCCTCGAACGTTCACCGTCTTCATGCGTTCGATCGTACCTGAGACATGCTCCGTCTTCGAACTCAGCTCCTTCTGTTTATTCTGGGCTTCTGATTTTGCCTTCTGGTCTTGGTCGCCGGTGGAATCGAAACTGTAGAAGGTGAACGCGTCGTAGATACCGTCATTGTCGGTGTCACGATAACGGGTATAGCTATCGTAGACTCCGTCGTCGTTCGTATCTTGGTAAAGCGAAAACCAAGTCATCCCATCCTGGTTTGTCTGTTGAGCCGAGCCGTCGTCATAGTAGTCGTAGAACCAACGATCGTCTGACGATGCGTCGGACTGGTTGGAGGTGGTAGCCCGGTTCGTGTCGCTGGCGTAACCGTAATCACCGTAGTTGGTTTCGGTGTCGTTGATGTCGTCGTTGTCTTGGTCCGTGCTGGTTAGATTGTCCGAGTATTCGAAGGTTTCATTGTCCCAGCGTCCGATCGCTTCATCGGTGGGGTTGTAGTCGTTCCCGTCGAACCACTCGCTGACGTCATACCAGGCGTCGTCTTCGTAAAACCGAGACGCGTGTTCGTCGGCATTGGCGACTGGCATCGCGCAATAACTCGCTGCGATCAAACTCGCCAATAACATTCGCTTCTTACTCATCAATGTTTCTCCTGTGTTAGGGGACGTGAGCCGTGATCGTGACGATCACGGCGGAAATTCGAATTCATGAGTCAAAAAACGCAACGACCATGCCGACTGGTGGCCAGTTCATGTGGAAATTTCATTTTTATGCCGCGAAAAACGGCTCGATGGCGATATCGCAATTCGGTGTCAGAGCGAATGCCGGCCTCGAACAGCCCGTAACCAAGCCGACGTAGTAAAGCGCCCCCAGCATTACACATCGCAATGAGTGCCAGCATTTTTGCGGCAGGTGTATGTGCGAAAACAGATTCGGAAAAGAGATGCGGAAAGGGTGCGGCCAACGAATGACGCAGAACAGGCTGGCAAGTTAAGGGAGGGCGTTTTGAACAGCTTGGTCGGTCATTGAACAAACTTGGGGCGTGATCCGAGAGCATGTTGGTGGGATGCGATATCAAGTCCTTTCGGCACATCATTTGCCACTTTTCTGCACTGCGAATCTTACTTCACTTTGCGAAGCGTATCGCGAGTGGGACCGAGAGAGACTCTTCCTGCCCTGTGGGCATCGACTAACCTTTTCACTGGAGTAACGACAATGACCGTCCGTAAATTAGCCGCCTGTTTGCTGCCGCTGCTGATGATCTCATCCGCCCCCGCTCAAAACGATCGCGAAGCGGCCGACGTAGGCAGTCGCTACGAGGATGATGCGTGGTACGACGTCAGCGAGTGGTTCGACGGCAACGACTACAATCCCACCGACGAAGCGATCGGACGCTGGGATGACGAACGCTTCGATTACTATGACAAACAGACCAGCTCGGACAACGACAACGACGACGAAATGGTTTCGGCGGAAGAGTTCTACGGCGAAGATTTTGATGACGGCTACGCGACTTACCGAGACGATGACGGTGACGGTACCTACGAAAGCATGTCGCGATACCACGACACCGATGGTGATTACCTGCACGATAGCTATGCCACCTATCGCGACGACGACGGTGACGGGTTGTATGACAACTATGACTTTAGCCAGATCGCGGGCGAAAACGCGGTCCATCGAAGCAATGTCGCCCAGAGCACACAAAAGGGGTTGAGTGGCAAATCGCACACGGTGTCGGGTACCGTCGAGCAGACAAAGATGGTCAAGCGTCTTGGCGAAGTAAGTCTGTTGGTCAACGCGAAAACGGATGATGGCAAATCAATGTGGGTCGACTTCGGAGATGGCGGTCGATCGTTGCAGTTGTTCGAAGGTGACACGTTCACCGCGTCGGGACCGATGGTGAAACGAGGCGATAAGGACGTGTTGGTGGCAACCACGATCGAACGACAAGGTAAAAAACGCCAGATCGAGCGGACCGGTCGCCGCTTTACCGGCACCGTTCAGTCGACTCGCAAAGCCAATGTCAAAGGCAACGAGCATCTGGTCGTCAAATTGGACACCGAAGACGGTAAAAAACTGACCGTCGATATGGGAGACCCCGCTGCTGCGAAAGATCTGAAAGAAGGCAGCAAGGTGACGGTGACGGGAGTTCCGGTCAAAGTCGGCGATCGCGTGATTTTGATTGCTGATTCGAACCAAACGCAAAAACAGAGCAAGTAATTGTTTCGGGTTCTCTGATTAGCGGCCGACTTCGGTACGCTGATCGCACATGAAAAAACGTGTCCAGTTGGCGGTGTTCCTAGTTTCAAAAGGGAACACTCGCGGGCTGGGCACGTTTTTGTTTTGCAGGGTGCCGCCCCCCATGCCAGCCCGATTCCTTCTACCAACAAACAGGACACCCGTCTCATGACGATCACGAGTGTGAATCCCGCGACAAGCGAAACGCTTAAAACCTACAAGCCGCTGACAAAAGATCAGACGATCGACGCAATTGCAAAGGCCGACACGGCCTATCGCAGTTGGCGGGAAACATCGTTTGATCACCGCAAGAAGGTGATGTTGAAATTCGCCGATCATCTTCGCCAGCATGCCGATGAATATTCGCGGCTGATCACGCTCGATATGGGCAAGCGGATCTCGGAGAGCCAATACGAAATCGAGTATTGTGCGAACATCGCCGAGTTTTATGCCAATGGCGCCGAGTCCTTTCTCGCTGACCAACCGATGGACGTCGAGGGGGCTAATGCCTATCTCCAATATGCCCCACTCGGTGTGTTGATGGGGGTGATGCCTTGGAATTTCCCTTTCTACCAAGTCGTCCGCTTTGCAACCCCTAACATCATGGCCGGCAACACGGTGATGGTGAAGCACGCTAGCAACGTTCCGCAATGTGCTGAGGCAATTGCCAATGCCTTTGCCGATTGTGGGCTACCCGATGGCGTGTATACCAATTTGTTCATTCCGTCAGAGTTTGTCGAAGTGATCGTTTCGGATTCGCGAGTTCAAGGGATCTCGTTGACGGGAAGCGAAAAAGCCGGAGCCGCAGTGGCGGAATTGGCAGGCAAGAATCTGAAGCGTTCCGTACTGGAACTAGGCGGGAATGATCCCTTCATCGTGCTCGAGGATCCCGATCTCGATCAAACGGTGGAGCTTGCAGTCCAAGGCCGGATGGTGAACGCCGGACAATCCTGTGTCGCATCCAAGCGGTTCATCGTGGTGGAATCGGTCGCGGATGAGTTTTTGTCGGCATTCAAAGAAAAAATGGGTAACATGAAGTTAGGGGACCCGATGGACGAGGACACAACGCTGGCGCCGTTGTCGACCGAACAGGCTGCGGTCAAGCTGCAGGAACAAGTGCAAGCATCGATTGACGCCGGAGCCACTGTGGTGCTCGGCGGTGATCGTCCCGACCGCGAAGGTGCTTTCTTTAATCCGACGATCTTAACCGGCATCACTCCCGAGATGCCAACGTTCGACCAAGAGTTGTTTGGTCCCGTAGCAAGTGTTTATGTGGTCAAGGACGAAGAGGAAGCGATCGAGTTGGCGAATCGCTCATCCTATGGTCTCGGTGGCAGTGTTTATACAAAGGACATCAACCGGGCACGCCGCGTAGCAGAGCGAGTCGAGACCGGTATGATGTTCGTCAATCAGCCGACGAAATCGCAAGCCGAGTTGCCTTTCGGCGGAATCAAGAACTCGGGCTACGGCCGAGAATTGTCGCATCTCGGGATTCTCGAGTTTGTCAATAAGAAACTGATTCATTTGGGAACGAAATAAAGTAAACACCGACGATCGGCTGGCGGAAACTCACGTCGCCGCGTCATCAAGATGCCGCAAGATCAATTCATACAAAAGAGGAACAAGCGATGGCAGCGGAAACCGCAAAGAAAATAGAAAGTCACGAAATCCAACTCGCCTCACGTCCGACCGGAGTGCCTACAACCGAGAACTTCAAGCACGTCACGGTCGAGTTGCCGCCGTTAGCGGACGGTGAGTTTTTGGTCAAGAACGAGTGGATGTCGGTGGATCCCTACATGCGAGGGCGAATGAAGGAGGGCGAAAGTTACGTGCCGCCATTCGAAATCGATCAACCGCTCGAAGGTGGGTGTGTCGGTAAGGTGGTGGAATCGCGACATGAATGTTTTTCCGCAGGCGACTACGTGCTGGGCAACAGTGGATGGCGCGAATATTGGATCTCCAGTGGAAAGAACGTACACAAAGTGGATCCCAATGTGGCACCGATCCAGAGTTATTTGGGAGTGCTGGGGATGACCGGGTTTACCGCGTGGGTCGGGCTGAAGCGGATTGCCAATCTGCAGCCGGGAAACACCGTATTCGTTTCGGCAGCATCGGGCGCAGTGGGATCGGTGGTCTGTCAGATCGCCAAGGCGTACCAGTGCCGCGTGATTGGGAGTGCCGGTTCAGAAGAAAAACTTCTCTGGCTCCGTGAAAAAGCAAACGTCGACGAGGTCATCCACTACAAACAGACCAATGATTTGTCGGCCGCGTTAGCGGATCTCGCTCCCAATGGCATCGACGTCTATTTTGACAACGTCGGTGGTGAACACTTAGAGGCGGCCATTGATCATATGAACGATTTTGGATGCTGCGTCGAATGTGGCATGATTTCAACCTACAACGCGACCGAGCCTCCCACCGCGCCTCGCAATTTGTTCAAAATCATCGCCAAACGAATTCGCATGCAAGGTTTCATTGTTCGCGATCACCACGCCGACCACGATGAATTTCTACGCGACATGTCTGCATGGATTCGATCAGGAAAAATTCATTGGGAAGAAACGGTCACCGAAGGACTGCAGCATGCACCGGAGGCATTCATCGGATTGTTCAAAGGCAGCAATTTGGGCAAGTCATTGGTGCGAATCGGCTAGGCTCTGTCCGAAATCCGTAACGGAAGTCGCGGGCGGCTTGTTGATTTAGCGAGGTTTCCTGCGGCAAGGGGTGTATGATGGACTTCCTAGTCCGTCGATGGTGTATTCGACGGACTAGGAAGTCCGTCGTACGATTAAACCAACTAACCGTTGATCGCTTTCGTTCCATCACGTGGGCCCACCGAAACGTTCTTCCGTGATTTCTGCTACGAAATCTTCCACAGCCTTGGTCGTGGCATCCGCGAAAGTTCATTCACGCCGACCCCGGACTGTCAAAGCCGTTGCCGGGCTAGCGATTCAGCTCGGGCAGAATCAAAAGTTCGTCCGCATGCCGGGCGATGAACGCCTCGATCGCTGCGGCTTGGCCGTTGATTGCATCGTCAGCCGCCTGCTGGACTCCCGCGTCGGCACGGTGCTTGAAAAGACTTGGGACGTTGACCAACACCTCCAACTCGACGGTCAACACCACTCGCGTGCCATCGGGATCGGGTTTGGCGTCCAGCGTGGTTTGATAACGTTTCAAGCGGCCCGCGGGGCCTTTGGAAGCCGTGATCACGTCGATGTGATCGGGCTGAATGTCGGCGTTTTGCTCGAGCACAAGTTCACTGGCCTCGAGCATTGGATTTTCCAGCTGTACCGTCAATTCCTTGACCGCAGTGACTTCGGTTTTCGAGACGCCTCGAATGGCATTGAGTAGTGGACGGTCGTCTTGGGACGTGTCCACGGCCACGCCTTCGATCCGCTCGCCGATCAATCGCATTCCGGTGTGGCTGACGATCGCCGCGGTTGCATTCTTTCGCACCATGATTTGGCGAAACTTGTCAAAATCGCAGTCGACGACGAAGCTGCGTTGCTGTTGGCCGGTGGCAAGATGGTCGATCGATCGCATTTGCCACGCGATGATCGCAGCTAGGACCAACACCAGGCCGATTGCGAGGAGGATGCCATTTCGGCGAAAACGATTGGGATAAATCAACGAAGTGTTCTTTCGGGAGTTTCAATATTTAGGAATTAGAATCGGCTAACGACTTTCGGCAAGATAAAACGCCACCAAATTCATCAGCTTCACACCGTCGATCGGTTTGGGGAAGTAGTCATCGCACCCCATTGCGATACAGGCTTCGCGTTCGCCTTCCATGGCATCGGCGGTCAATGCGATGATCGGTGTTTTGAAGCCGAGTTCACGAAGTTCGGCTACCGCTTCCTGGCCCGTCATCACCGGCATCTGCATGTCCATCAGGATCAAATCAAAGGGGCGTTGTTCTTTCTGAGCTCGCTGCGTTTCTTCGACCGCTTGCAATCCGTCTTCGACCACCGTGACATCGGCACCGCATTTCTCTAAGAAATATTTGCCAATTCGCCAGATATCGCGACGATCGTCGGCCAGCAATACCCGCGCGCTAAACTTGGGAAAGGCTGCTCGTTTGGTCTCGACCGGTTCACGTGTCGGTTCCTCCGACGCAAGCGTGCGACGATTCGAGGCTTGGTCGGGAGTCAGCGGCAATGTGAACGTAAAGCAACTGCCGACGCCCAGTTCGCTTTGGACATCGATTTCGCCTCCCATGCCTTCGGCCAATCGCTTGCTGATACTCAATCCCAATCCGGTTCCGCCATATCGCCGCCGCCTCGCTGCGCCGGTATGGCTAAACGGAGTGAACAACTCGGTGAGATGGTTTTCATGGATACCGATTCCTGTGTCGCGTACTGCGATCACCAACGTGGGCGGATCGGTTTCTTCATTCATTCCGATCTCAACACACACACGTCCCTCGTCGGTAAATTTCAATGCATTGCTGATCAGATTGACAAGGACTTGGCGAACTCGGACCGCATCGGCGGTGATCTCTGCGGGGCTGTCGGGGCTCCAATCGAAGGTCAACGGGATGCCTTCCTCGGCAGCACGGACTTGCATCAATTCTTGGACTTCGGCTAACAGCTTGCGAACGCTCAAGGTTTGTGGGTGGATCTCCATCTTGCCCGATTCGATCTTGGAGAGATCCAAAATGTCATTCAGCAGCGCCAGCAAGTATTCACCATTGCGTTTGATCGTGCTTACTTTTTCGAGGAGCGGTTCGTCGGTCAATTCCTCGCTCAGCATGTCGGCGAACCCAAGCATGGCCGTCATCGGCGTTCGCAGTTCGTGACTCATGTTGGCCATGAACGAACTTTTCGCCTCACTCGCAGCCTTCGCTTCCTGATTGGCCAATTGCAACGCCTCTTGCACCTTCATGCGGTCGGTGATGTCGTTTTGGACGCCGACGAAGTTGACCAATCGGTCACGTTCATCGTAGACCGGAGTGATCTGCAAATCGTTCCAGAACGGCGTGCCATCTTTGCGGTAATTCTTCACCGCGACATGACATGATTCGCCTGCCGCGATGGCGGCACGCAACTGCGCTCGTGTTTCCGGATCGCTGTCTTCGCCCTGCAAAAAACGACAATTCACCCCCACGACTTCGTCGCGATCGTACCCGGTCAAATGCAGGAATCCGGGGTTCGCGTAGGTGATCGGGTTGTCCTCGGCCGTGGGATCGGTGATCACGATTCCATTGAGCGTGGACTCGATGGCGAGATGTTGCAGTCGCATCTCAAATTCGGCGGCGCGACGTTCGGTGATGTCGCGGGCATTGCCGCCCAAGAAACGCTCGTCTTCGATCTGTAGACTCCCCACGCTGATCTCCATCGGCAACAGTGAACCATTGGCTTGTTTCCAATCGGATTGATAGGGCTTCAGTTGATGGCGAGTGGCGTCGTCAAAGAGTTTCTTGAATTGGGGTTCATCGAGATCGCACTGCACATCCATCAGTGTCTTCTGCAATAGATCGTCGCGGCTGATACCAAGCGTGTTGCACATCGACGGATTGACGTAATGAAATCGTCCATGGTGATCCACCAAAAAGACGAGGTCACTAGCCGTTTCAGTCATGAATTTGAACCGCTCCAATTGAGCTTCGGCCGCCCTCAGCGTCGCGATGTCAATGAGTGTCAACACCACCCCGCGAACTTCGTTTTCCGACTGATAGGGGACCACTCGCAACAGAAACGCGTTCCCGGCTTGGTCGTGCAGCTTGGTTTCAAACTCCTGTTTCGTTTGCAGGACAAAGTTCAGGTTTTCAATCAGATCGTCGTATCGCAAACGGTGCGCAAAATCTTCGATCGATCGGCCGATGTCGTGTTCATGGATACGCAGTACTTCCGCAATCTGCGGTGTATAACGACGAATGCAGAAATCACGATCTAGAAAGACAACGCCGACGCGAGTGGTTGCCAGCAGGTTGTCCATGTCCGCGTTGGCTTCGGCCAATTCGACCACGCGGCGTTGGTGTTCTGCGTTGACCGTGTAAAGTTCTTCATTGACGCTGTGAAGTTCCTCATTTGTGCTTTGCAGTTCCTCGTTGGACGCAACAAGTTCTTCGTTTGCAGCTTGCAATTCCTCGTTGGACGTTTCCATCTCTTCGATGGTCGCTTGTAGATTTTCCTGCGATTGCTGTAACTCGGATTCGAGAAACGTAACACGGGCGCCTTCGGAATCGCTCGTCGCACCGACCGATTGATCCGCGATTTCGTTTTTCCAATTCACGGGTAACGCCGGCGTGACCTCGGTGAACGAGATTAAAAAGCTGCCGGTAAGCGATGAAGGGTCTCCGATCGGCTCGACCGCAACGATTAACTCGTTGGAATCGGATCCGGATGGTTGGGCAGCGGCCTTGAACTTGATCGCCTCTTGCTTTTTGGCGGTATGGTGCAGCGCCGCGGACAACGATGCCTTGATACGCGGAGCAATCGCATCAAGCACGTGGCTGCTAGGACGTCCGGCGCTGTACTGCAAGTATTTCTGGGCGCCCCCAAAAACATGCAGAATTTGGCCGGTCTGTTCGATCAGGATGCTGCACCCCATCTTTTGGTTCAGCAGTGCATCGTAGACACCTAGCAATTTTGCATCGACACGCTGACTTGGCCTTGCGGTGGGAACCAACGAGATCCCTGTGAACTTTTCGCTGCGTGGATTTAGCGGTAGATCGCTGCCCGGAGGCATACGCAGATCGCGGCGTTTGGAATAGATTCGCCAATGCGCATTGAGCACATCAAATTCGTCGCTCAATTCGCCTGGCGATTCACTGGGGCCGAGAAACAGCGTGCCACCGCACTTCAGCGAGAAGTGAAACAACGACAATGCTTTGTTCTGCGCAGGCGACTGCAAGTAGATCAATAGATTGCGGCACGTCACCAAGTCGATCTGCGTAAACGGAGCGTCACTGATGACGTTGTGCGGCGCGAACACAATCATCTGCCGCAGCTGAGGGCTGACCTGGTAACGGTCATGATCAAGGCGAAAGTAGTGAATGCGACGTTCGTCCGACAAATCGGCCAAGGCGTCGGCCGGGTAGATGCCTCGTGCGGCGGTCTGGATCGACGAAGGGTGAGCGTCGGTGGCAAAGATCTTGATGTCGAATTTTTCATCTCGCTTGCGTCGTTCCTCGTCCAACAAGATGGCAAGCGAATAAGCCTCTTCGCCTGATGCGCATCCTGCGACCCAAGCACGCACCGTCTTGCTGGCCGAGTTCGCATCGAAAATTTTCGGAATCACATCCTTGGCCAATGCGGCATACGCGTCGGGGTCACGAAAAAACTGAGTCACCCCGACCAGCAAATCACGATACAGCTCGCTCAATTCGTTTGGATGTTCTTCCAGATAGGACACATAGTCCTCGAAGCGGCGGATTCGCAACATGTCAAAGCGTCGTTGCAAACGGCGCCCGACCGTGGACGATTTGTATTGTGAAAAATCGATCCCAAACGCTTGTTGAAGCAATTGAAAGATGCGATCAATTCCCACCAGCGATGCCGTTGGAAATTGGTCTTCGCTAAGGTCATCGCGAGTGATGTCGCCTTGTACATATCGCATCAACGCTCTGGCCATCTCGCTCGGCGGCAGAACCAGATTGACCAAGCCCGTCTCTTGCGCACTAATCGGCATCCCATCGAACTTGGCGGACGATTGATCCTGAGCAACGACCAACCCGCCTGATTTGTGGATCTCGCGAATGCCCCGCGATCCATCGCTGCCGGTGCCCGAGAGCACGACGGCGATCGCATGCTGCTTTTGATCGTGGGCCAACGAGCAGAAGAATCGGTCGATCGGATGTGAGAAGCTGCGTTCAGGATTTCGCTCGGTCAACCGCAGCCGTCCGTCGGAAATCTCCATCTCTTTTTTCGCGGGCATCAAATAGATGGAATCAGGTTGGACCTGAATCCCATCTTGGACTTCGAGCACCGGGATGCCTGTTTTCCGCGAGATCAATTCGCCCATGTGACTTTTGAAATCGGGCGAGAGATGCTGGATGACAACAAACGCCATCCCTGTATCAGCGGGCATCTCCTGAAAAAAGGTTTCCAAAGCTTCCAAGCCGCCGGCAGAAGCGCCGATGCCGACGACGTAACACGGGTTCTTGGGCTTCGAATCGGGCTGCGGTAACGAACGTGATGAGGTGTCTTCCATAAACTTAAAGCGGACAAACCGATTCGAGGCAAACAGCAAACTTCATTTCTATTATCTTCAATTGCCAAGGGGCACGTTTTAGCAACTTTTATACCAACGGGCGATCACGACCGCTCCACCAAGGGGGGCAGTCGTGAGGTATGGTTTTAAGGACCGGTCGTGATGAATACGGCCTTCGGGTGAGCAGAAAAAGCATATCAGGTTGGCGTGAATTCACGCTAGGTTTGCGGGCAGGCTTCTCGTTCGGGGGGGATGGCTAGTCGCACCAATGGCTCACCGCCATGGAGCTGCGTGTTCGATCAGCATGCGAATGAGCTGGCGCGGTCACGCCGATCACCGATCCTCGCGTTTGGAAAGACGTTGAAACAGCGATTGCAGTTTGGTGATGTCGACAGGTTTGATCATGTGTTCATCGAAACCCGAGTTATGGGCCTGTTCGCGGTCCGCCGACTGGCCATACCCCGTCATCGCGACCAGATAGATGTTCGCGGTGGCATCGCGTTCACGCAACTTTCGAGCCAGGTCGTAACCGGTCATTCCTGGCATCGAGATGTCCGAAAAAATCACATCAGGGATCGATTGGCTCAGTTTTTCCAACGCGCTTAGCCCGTCCTCGGCCACCTCGACTTCGTGTCCAAGTTTGGTCAACAGTCGCGCCATGATCGTTCGCAGCGCCTTCATGTCTTCGACGACCAAGACCTTGAACGATTTCGTGACCCCGATCGGTTCGGTCGCGACCGCTTTGGGAAGCGTTTCGTCGCTGGGGTCGGCAAGCGGGATGCGAACGGTAAACGTGCTGCCCATGCCAATCCCATCACTTTGTGCAGTAACGCTTCCGCCGTGAATCTCGACCAAGGTTTTCACCAGCGTCAATCCGATTCCCAAGCCAGCGTTTCCTCGTCGTAGCGAGTCATCGACTTGTGCAAACATCTGGAAAATCTCTTCGATGCGGTCCGTCGCGATGCCGATGCCGTTGTCTTTCACGACGATCACCGCCGACCCGCGGTCGCCTTCGTCCGCTTGCACGGACAACGACAAATCGATGGTGCAATCGCAGTCGCTGTACCGCGACGAGTTGTTCAGCAAATTACAAATCACCTGCGTCATCCTTGCCGGATCGGCTCGCACGAACACATCTTCATCACAGAACGCCAATCGCAGGTGTTGTTCTTTTTCGTTAATGAACGTGCTAGATGCTTCGACTGCGGCTTTGATCACATCGCTCAGATTGACCACTTCCTTGTTCAGCTGAATTTTGCCACGACTAATCCGGGAAACGTCCAATAGGTCGTCGATCAAACGAATCAGCTGTTCGACTTGACGTGCCATGGTTTGACGCAGTTCTTCGGTGTCCGGCGGCAATTCGGACATGCTCATCAATTGGATTGCGTTTTTGATCGGCGCTAGCGGATTGCGAAGCTCATGTGCCAGCGTGGCGAGGAATTCGTTCTTGCGACGGTCCGCTTCGGACAATTTTGCGGCAAGTTCGGCGAGTTGATCTTGGTCCCGTTTGCGTTCGGTCAAATCACGCATCACTTTGCTGTAACCGACAATCTCGCCGTCGTTGTCTTTGACCACGCTGCTGATGCCGGACGCCCAAAATCGTTCACCATCGGCTCGCATCATCCAACGATCGTCGCTCGCACTGCCCAGCATGGCCGCGGTGGCAAACTCGGAATCAGGGATCCCCATCGCAATCGCTTCGGGGGTAAAGATCAGCTCGCGAATGTCTTTGCCGATAAAATCGGCCTCGTTAAAACCAAGCACTTTCAAAACCCCGCGGTTCCACGTGGTGGCTCGGCAATCGGCGTCCATGGCAAAGATGGCATAGTCTTCGATCTGTTCCAAGAACGTCCGCATGTACTGGTTCATCTTGACATTTTCCGACTCCAGTCGCCCGGCACGATCGAGTGTTTCTTGCAATCGATTTCGCTCGACCTTCAATGCGATGGCGTATTTCTCGGCGCGATGTCGATTGTGTTGCACCAAGTACAGTACCCCGACGACCAGGATCAAACCGGCGATGGTTGAGATCAGTCCGGTTGCGAGCGCCGTGTAGTAGGTGGTCGCTGCGACCTGTTCACGGCGTGCGATCGAGCTTTCTTCGCTGCGGCGGAATTTGGCGATTTGATCGTGGATGCTATCCATCGTTCGCTTGCCAAGGTTGGTTGCGACCATCGACTGTGCCGCTTCAAACCCGGCTTGCCGGCGAACATCCAACGTGGTCGAAAGCTCTTCGAGTTTCTGGTCAATCAAATCCTGCAGTGGGGCGATCCTTGCGTAGCGAACCGGATCCGATTTGGCGATCGATTCCAATTCGCCGATCAAGCCATGGATGGCGGTAATCGCCTCGTAATACGGTTCCAAATACGGCTCTTGGCCGGTAATCAAAAAGCCTCGTTGGCCCGTTTCCGCCGACTTGATCGTGGATTCGACCCGTTCAAGCACGCTCAACAATTGGTGAGATTGCTCGACCAGATTGGTGTGTGCCCGCAATCGCCGCGTGTTATGAAACGTGACGAAGCCTGTGATCACCAACAAGATGATGACGGCGGATACGGCAAACGGCTCCGCCATCCGTTGCGGACGGCGAATCGAATCAGGTTCCTTCACTGGGTTTCCATGCAAAATACTTCGTCCCGCGGTGACGGCGCGAATAAGGTGCGGTGTGGATCAATTGGATATTGAACCAACATAACGGCTTACCATCTGTAACATCGTGGCTTTGTGAATCGGTTTGCTAAGATAATCGTTACAGCCCTGTTCGATACATCGGCTCATGTCCCCCTGCATTGCGTCGGCAGTCAGCGCGATGATGGGGCCCGAAAACCCCATCCGGCGAAGTTTTTCCGCGGTTTGGTAACCATCCAGTTTAGGCATCTGCATATCCAGCAGGATCAAATCGTATGATTGTCCCTGGTCAAGCCGACTTTTCACTTTCTTGATCGCGATCACTCCGTCTTCGGCTTCGTCCACGGTGGCGCCCGCTTTGGTTAACATTGCCTTACTTAAAAAGCGAATGTCGCGGCGGTCATCGACCACTAAAACGGAACAATGCAGTGTGATCGACGCCATCGGTTCTTCGTCCCGGTCGGGCTGGATCATCGTCATCGGTTTGATCATGTCGACGCCTCGGATATCGCCGGTGGCAATGGTCAATGAAAACGTGCTGCCTTGGCCTTCGACGCTGTCAACCGAAATCGTTCCACCAAGCATTTTGGCTAATCGTTGACTGATCGCCAATCCGAGTCCCGTTCCACCAAAATGGCGTGTGACGCTCGAGTCGCCCTGCGTGAATGGTTTGAACAAGCGTGTTAACTGCTCGGGTTTCATGCCGATTCCGGTGTCGACAATGTCAATCCGCAATCGCTGATCCTCCGGCTGGTAGCGGATTCGCAAACGCACCTCTCCGCTAGGAGTGAACTTGATCGCGTTGCCGACTAAATTGATCAAGATTTGCTTCAAACGCTTCGGGTCCGAGACGACTTCCGAAGGGATTTCACCCTCATAGTCGACGTCCAGATTCAAGCCACCCTCGGTCGCCCGCACTTCCATGATCGAACGAACGTCTTCGATCAATCGATTGGGCGAAAACCGCTCCGAAGCGATGTCCAGTTTGCCGGCTTCGATTTTTGACAAATCCAAGATGTCATTTATGATGTCAAGCAGGAAATCGCCGTTGCAACGGATCGTGCGAACATGTTCGAGTGCCTCCGGATGCTCGATCTGTTCGGCGATCAAATCAATGTAGCCAAGGATCGCTGTCATCGGAGTGCGAATTTCATGGCTCATGTTCGCTAGAAATTCACTCTTCGATTCGCTGGCGGCTTCCGCTTGAGCCCGAGCTTCTTGCAATGAATCTTGCAATTCACGCTGCTCGGTGATGTCCCAGATCAACCCCAGGATTCGATTGGATTCTCCGTTGTCGCCAAGCACTCGTTCGCCCACACCGGCAATCCAGTGGACGGACCCATCAGGGCGAAGGACGCGGAATTCTTCATCAAGACTTGCGTTGCCGTTGACCGTTTGACGCCAAGCGTGGCTCATTCGTTTCAGGTCGTCCGGGTGAATGACCTGCATTAACGTGTGGACGTTGCGTTTGCACTCCGGCGAGAGTCCAAGCAGCTCATACATCGAATCTTCCCAAAACACCCCTTCGTCACTCCATTCCCACACCGCCATTCCGCCTGCACGCAGCGCCATCGTCAGCCGTTCTTTGCCCTCGGCAAGCGCCAATTCCGTTTGTTTTCGTTCGGTGACGTCTCGCGTGATACTGGTCACCAATTTGGCAATGCCCGCTTTGTTGCGACTGATCAGCCCCAAGTTTTCGACCCAGCTCGTTTTGCCGTTGTCTTCGCGAACGATGCGGCAATCAAACCGGTACGATGATTCGCTGCCTTGCACGACCGATCGCAAGTGCTGAGCGGCGTCCTCGCGATCCTCGGGATGGATGCTCTGCAGGATGTCGTCAAACGAGATGTTCTGTCGCGTTTCGCTCATCCCAAAAATGGACTGCAGTTCCTCGGACCATTTGATTTGGTCGGTGGTGGGGTTCCATTCCCATGTTCCCAGCCGCCCCGCTTGCAGCGACAATTTCAAATGCTGTTCACGCTTCCGCAGTTCTTCTTGTCCGTGTCGCACCTCGGTCACGTCGCTGCCATTGGCAACGACAAACACCACCTCGCCGTGCTGGTCGCGCGCCGGAGTGAAAATGAAGTCGATGATTCGCTCGGTCCCATCGGGCAACCAAAACGGCAAGTCCTCGCGATAGACTTTGCCCACCGCAGCTAAACGCAATCCATCGCGGAGCTTTTGTTTGACTTCTTCGTTGTTGCCCCACCACGGGCAATCCCAGATCCGTCGATGGATGGTCTCATCACGCGATGCACCAAGTTGTCGCAATGCAATTTCGTTGATATCGGTGGTCGTTCCGTCAAGTTCAATGATGCCGGTGTAGTAATAGCCGTTGTCAAACAACACCTGCAGTTTGCTCTCGGCGCGTTCGTAGTCGGCCAGCAGCGCAATCAGTTTGGCTTGCTTGTCAGCCAATTGGGCCGCATTGTGGCGGACCAAATCCTCAGCGGCCTTGCGGTCTTTGATGTCCACGCCCGACGGAATGACATAGGTGATCTTTCCGTCCGCATCACGAATCGGCGCCAACATGAAATCAATCGTCGTGCGATCGTCCTGGCCGATTCGAATGACGACGTCGTGCCGGGTGGTTTCGCCGTTGATGGCCCGGGCAAATTCCTCGCGTAGTTGCGTTGCCACGTCGTCGTCGTAGTTCCACCAGTGGCATTCCCAAAACGGTTTGCCGATCACCTCATCTCGCTGCAATCCGCCGGCGCGAAGCGCGGTTTGATTGGCTTCGAGCAAATTGCCTTCGCGATCCAGAATGCCAATCATTGCAACCGTGTTGTCGATCACGCGGCGGAGGTGGTTCTCGCGATCGGCTAATTCCGTTTCCGCCCGTGCGCGTTCAATGAGGACACAGATGCGATTGGCGATTTCCTGCAATAAGTTCAGCTCATCTGGCCGCCATTGGTACGCGTGTGATTTCAACGCCGAAACCACAAACCGAATGCGTTGTTCGGTCACGTAGGCCGAGTTGCAAAATGCACCGATTTGATACTCGCGGAATTTCGCCGCGATGTCAGGATCTTGGTCCGGATGCTGCGTATCGCCGAGATAGAACTGTTTACCGGCGAGCAACTTTTCGCGTTCGGCTTGCGAATGAAAATCCTTGACCAAATGCTTGCCCAACAGCGATGGTTGCGATTCGCTTGGATGTTCGTAGACGATATCAGCGTATTGGGCATTCTCGTCGAATTGAACCAACAAGCAACGCGACAGTCCGAGATACTCGGCGGTTTGCTGCGCTGCCAATTGCATCAATTCCGAAACCGACGAAATCGCGTTGAGCTGTGATTGTAAATCGGAAAGGAATGCAAGGTTCAATTCCGCTCGTTTGCGGTCGGTGATGTCTTGTGCCGCCAAGATAGCCGTGGTCGCGATCGGCGGATTAACCGAGCTGTCAAACGAAACCTGTTTTCGGGCGTTGATCCAACGCACTTCACCGCTGGGCATGACAATTCGGTGTTCAAGATCGCAGTGGCCATCGCCATGCGAATTGAGACAGGCTTGGACGAGTTGTACGACCTCTTCACGGTCATCGGGGTGATAGGTTTGATGAAATTTATCTCGTGAGATCGTGATCGCGTTGTCACTGATGCCGTACATCGCGGCTGCTTCGGCGGTCAATGCAACGCTGTTGCTGCGGAAATCAACGCGTCCTAGCCCCAACTTAGCCACCTCGACACCGACCGCTAACTCTCGACGTGATTCCCGTAATTCTTGTTCCGTGCGTTTGCGTTCGGTGATGTCCATCAACACCACGTGGCATCCGCCGATGCTGCCATCGGGGTTTTTTTGCGGTACGTAGGTTACTTCCTTGGTTCGTTTGCCGCAGACGCCTGGGAAAGTCAGTTGCATCTCATAGGTTTGCTGTAACCCGTTGAACGCATCGATTAGATAAGGTTGAATTTCTCGAAACGTCTTCTCGCCGATCACGTCGACAACATTTTTGCCCACGATCTCGTCAATCGAATGTTGCCAATGCGCAGCATGAGCGGCATTCGAAAAGCGGTATCGCATGTCACGATCGACAAACGCAAATGCCGGTGGAATCGCATCGGTAATCGTTCGCAGTTGAGCTTCACGTGTGGCGAGTTGTTCTTGGCTCGCATGCAACTCTCGATTTGTCGACAACAACTCCTCGTTCATCGACTGCAGTTCTTCGTTGGAAGCCCTGAGTTCCTCGTTGGTCGATTCCATTTCCTGGATCGACCGCTGAAGGTCCAAACGAGTCGCTTCGAGTTCGCGTTTCAAATCCGCAATGACGGATTCCAGATTCGATCGGTCGCTCTGCTTCATGGCTAGTTTTCTCCCGCCAAAGTTTAGCGGGTTCGATGTGAAATGTAGAGGTCGCGGCCGATCGGTGAGTGCGAATTTGTCGAGGTAATGGCTGAAAATAATGCCGCTGCTCGAGTCGTTGCGGGTGCATGTACACCCCCCTTCGCCTGAGCATCTTCGAGACTCATTTTTGCCTGGCGGGCGATCGATCAACTTGGCCGATTCTCGATCAGCTGGTCGCCTGGTCCGCGGTCTATGTAGTGTATCTTCTCCCATTCGCTAACTCCATCGGATTGCGACTTTACCGCTTCCCGGCATGCAATCTGCATCTTGTTTTGTTTAAACCCCGACAGGGACCTAAACAAAAAATTGTCATCCGACACGGAGATAGCAATGAGCAAGAAGACACTCAGCGGAAAACGAATCGCGTTTTTGGCCACCGATGGTTTTGAACAAGTGGAACTCACCCAGCCTTGGCAGGCCATCAAGGAGGCCGGGGCCGAAGTCGTGCTCGTCTCGCCAAAGAAAGGCGAGATCCAAGGCATGAATCACGACGAAAAAGCAGACACGTTCAAGGTTGACAAGGCTGTCGATTCGGTTTCGGCCGAAGACTTTGACGGATTGGTTTTGCCAGGCGGCGTGGCCAATCCCGACACGCTGCGAATGTGTGAGGATTCGGTCAGTTTTGTCCGCGATTTCTTCAAGCAGCACAAGCCAGTGGCCGCGATTTGCCACGGGCCATGGACCCTGATTGAAGCCGACGTTGTTCGCGGTCGCCGCGTCACGTCGTGGCCAAGTTTGAAAACGGATCTGAAAAATGCGGGGGCGGATTGGGTCGACGAGGAATGCGTGTGCGATGAAGGGCTGGTCACCAGTCGCAACCCCGATGATTTGCCCGCGTTCTGTGACAAGGCGATCGAAGAGTTTGCCGAGGGCAAGCACGCCGAGCAAACGGCGTGATGGCAAGTGGCGTCATGAACGCCAACCCTCAGTCAGCCCCAACCCTAGCACGATTCCGCAGTTGCCGTGTGAGCGATCACGCGGCGCGGTGCGGTGTCGATACAAGCCGCATGCCATTCGAAGAACAATAAGGAAGTAAACATCATGGATAAACACGAAAAACTAATTGATCTGATCTCCGAGTTTGATCACGCGATGCTCGTGACCCGTTCGGCCAGCGGAACGCTCGGTTCTCGACCGATGGCGGTCGCTCAAATGGAAGACGACGGAGATCTGTGGTTTGTGACCGATCGAAATTCGGGCAAAGTCGCCGACCTGATGCTTGATGATGACGTCGCGGTGACGATGCAAGGATCCAATAAATTTGTCTCGCTTTCGGGCAAGGCACATGCCGTGGATGATCAAGCCAAAATCGACGAGCTATGGAACGAAGCCTGGAAGGTGTGGTTTCCCGAAGGCAAATCGAGCCCATCGCTTGTGCTGCTGCGGGTCGAGCCGACACGCGGCGAGTACTGGGATAACTCAGGAGCGAGCGGATTGAAGTACCTCGTTAAAGCCGGAAAGGCCTACCTGCAAGGCGAGCGGCCCGAGAAGGATGCTTCGATCAATGCATCGGTTTCGATGTAAACCTGTCACGCGGCCGGCGATTCCGCCGCGGTCATCGCGGTGGAACA
Source organism: Novipirellula caenicola (assembly GCF_039545035.1). Classification (NCBI taxonomy): domain Bacteria; kingdom Pseudomonadati; phylum Planctomycetota; class Planctomycetia; order Pirellulales; family Pirellulaceae; genus Novipirellula; species Novipirellula caenicola. The sequence goes on along the minus strand of NZ_BAABRO010000002.1, from coordinate 407,084 downwards.
CGGTTTGCGTCGAGTTAGTTGAGAATGAGTTAGTTGAGAATAAAAGGAGGTTCAAAAGAGCCTTCGATGATCACAGGTTGCTTCGCGATTCGAGAAGCAATCTGTTTTCGATTGATATAGTCCATTTCCCTTTTTGATGAGTCCGCGATCATGCGTGTTTTACGACTACTTCCCTTTGCTTTAGCGATTGTTTTGGCGGGGCCCGCGTGCTTCGTGACTCGGACCGCGTCGGCCGACGACGGGCTGTTCGGCGACGATGAAGCGTCCACCGCCCAAGGTGACATTTTGGAATCAAGCGGTGATTACGCTCGTGGGCTTGGCAAGGGAGCGTTACTGCGGTCGATGTCCGCGGTGCAATTGCAGCGAGCACTCGAAATGCGGCTACAAAACCGCGAAGAGAGCGTCGAGCAGTATTATGAATTGCAAGAATTGCGTGCGGATTCACAGCCCGACGCAAGGGGCACGATCGATGACGAGAAGGCTCGACGATTAGCAAAACAGGCGGCTCCGGATCGTTTGAGTGAAAATCAGATCAATCGCCAAACCGGACAACTCTATTGGCCCAAGCCTTTGGATCACGACGCGCTGAAACCGTATCGAAAACCAATCGAAGAAACCTTGGCAAAACGCAGTAGCCCTGGTCACACGTACCGACGCATGGACTATTTAAAGGTCCAGCGGATGATCGATCTGATGCGTGAATCGGTCGAATCGATCCAGGATAAGCTCGACAGCAACGAAGTCGTCGCGCTGAAAGGCTACTTGGATCAGATCGCTTATGACGCGCGGTTCGATGCCGCCGACGAGCGAGTCGACTACTAAGCTCGCAACATCGACCAACAGGAGATCTTGATGGATGCTCAAACCGATAACGCTCCGCTGAACCAAGTGCCGTGTCCTCATTGCGGGAAACACGTGGATGACCGAGCGGTCGCGTGCCCGCAGTGCGGCGAAAAAATCTATGTCGAACACCCTGGTGATATCACCCCCACGCGGCACTCGCAGATTGACTTTCCGGGCGAGTCAAATGAGTCGCTGCAGCCCAATGCGCCCGAGATTAAGGATGACCGTCGATGAGTGAGAAATGTTTGATTGCCGAGTTCAACAACAGCGAAAAATTCCGTACCGCAATCGAAGTGCTCGAAACCGCAGATTTCACGACCGAGGAAGTTTCGATCGTGACCCACGCTTCGGATGAAAATCTATCAGAGCTGCGGCAAGCGACTGAGACGAACGAAAGTGGATTGTCGGCCGAAAAGACAACCGCCGCTTCCACGTTGGCGGGCGGGACGCTCGGAGCGGCGCTGGGCACGATGACCATGATCGGACCGATGTTGGTCGCCGGGCCGATCGTTGGCATGGCGGCCGGAGCGGTGGGCGGCAGTCTGATGAGTGCCGTCAGTCGCTGGGGAATCGAGCACGATGTCGCCGCTCAATACGAGGCTAAGGTCCGCGACGGTTCTGTGTTGGTCATCGTTACCGGAGACGCGATCCGGGTGAATGAAGCCGCGGCGATGCTGCGAACCGTACCGCCAACTTCGCTCGAACAATTCGACAAATAGCCCACGCACTGCGGCGAATGAAACTGGCTGTGCAGCGAATGGCAATCGCAGTTCAACCAATCGCTCAGGCATTTTGATAAGTGGCACAGGCTGACCCCGCAGCCTGTGCCAATGTGTTTTCGTTGCAGGCTAGCAGCCTGCACTACGGCTAGCCGATTTGCACGTTGCTGGTCAACGAGATGTCGAACGTCGTGATTCGGTCTCGCAGTTTTCCACGCGTGATTCCCAGGATCTCAGCCGCCTGGCTTTGATTGCCGCCCGTCGATTTCAGCACTTCGGTGATCACGTACTTTTCCATGTACTGCGTCGCTTCGGCATAGACGTCGGTCGATTTTTCGGCCAGCAGCCGTTTAACCAACTGCGGCAAACCGGCACCATCGAGCGTTTCCGGGGACGCTGGAGCACCACCGGGGGCGTTGTCGACGGCCTTGATTCGCGTGATTTCCTTTGGCAATCCGTCTGGCGTGATGACCGGCATCACGGTATCCAGCACGCATCGGCGAATCACGGCTCGCAATTGACGCACGTTGCCAGGCCAGTGGTAGCCCTCGAACAACTCTGCCGCCTCGGGAGACAAGCCTTCAAGATCGGGTTTGTTGAACTCTTTCTTTGCCTGTGCCATGAAAAACTGTACAAGGGCAGGGACGTCGCTTAGCCGCTCGCGAAGCGGCGGCAGTTCAATCGTGACTCCGTTCAATCGGTACAGTAGGTCTTCGCGGTAATCGCCATCGGCGACCATCTGTTCAAGCGGCCGGTTCGTCGCCGCGATGATTCGCACGTCCGTTGTCAGCTCTTTGTTTCCACCGACTCGCTCGAATCGCTGTTCCTGCAATACACGCAGCACCTTGGCTTGAACCGAAGGGGCCATGTCGCCGATTTCGTCCAAAAACAGCGTGCCGCCGTTGCATTGTTCGAACTTACCGATCCGTCGTGATTCGGCCCCCGTGAACGCTCCCTTTTCATGTCCGAACAATTCGCTTTCAAGCAGATTGTCGGGAAGCGCTGCGCAGTTGACCGCCAAGAAAATTTCGTCGCTGCGGTGACTGTATTGATACAACGCACGCGCAACCAACTCTTTACCGGTTCCGCTCTCGCCGCGGATTAAAATCGGGACGTCTTGCTTGCTGACTTTTCCGATTGCTTTGAAAACACTCAGCATGGCTGGCGATCGGCCAATGAACAGCTCGCCTGATTCTCCAGGTGACTTGTCATCAGCACTGATTGCCACCGGAACGCTGCTGATTTGGCGTTGTTCGATCGCCTTTTCGATTAGATCACGAAGCGGTTCGACCGACAAAGGTTTTCCGATGTAGTCAAACGCACCGAGCTGCATCGCTTCGATCGCGGTGCTACTGGCCGCTTCGACGGTCATAAAGACCACCGGGATACGGCGATCGTATTCTCGGATCTCGCAGTAAACCGCCAACCCGTTTTGGTCTGGCAATTGAATGTCAAGCAACACGGTATCGAACGCACCGGCACGTAATTTTTCAAGACCTTCTTTGGCGGTCGCTGCGGTTTCAACATCCGCAATCGTTGAGAGTGCCTTTTCGGTCAGCGCTAAAATTGCGCGATCGTCATCAATGACCAGAACGCTGGGCATGGGCTTTGACCACTTGGACTTAGGAATAGGAGTGGGCTGAGGATTTGGATTAAGAGTGGCGACGCGATCATCCATCGGTGATTCCAAGATTCTACATACTAGTAAGGTTGATTGTCGATCAGGCTGAGTTCAAAACGAACGCAACTGGCGTGCCGCGATCTGGCATTATCGCATTGCCAGCGACCAATGCACGCTAAAAAACCTCAGATGTGGCAAAACATTCCCCCCAAAAAGCTAGCAGAAGTCGCAGCCAGTGACCTCGATTCCGCGATTGTCGCCGACCTGTCAATGACGGTCGCTCCCGCCGCTTCGGGGCTTGCGACTTTTTAGGGCGATCATGCCGGTGCGTTTTGCGGCGGTAGATGCGACCCAAGGGAGTCTGAGGATCCGCGTGACTGACTTCGCCGCTCGCGTTTTTGCCAGGCTGCCAGTGTTCGCCAGTCCGCCCGGTGTTTGCCAGTCCGCCCGGTGTTTGCCAGTCCGCCCGGTGTTTAGCCATTTAGCGGTGGAGTGAAGATTAGGGTGATGAGAAGTTCGCGATCAAGAAAAGTCCGTGGCGACCAAAATTCGCCCGACCCGCTATTTTCTCTGGATTCCCTCGTCGGTCAGCAGCAACTCGCTCGATTCGGTCAATCGCATTTCTGCATCGGTGTCCTTTAGCCAGAGCGTGGTGGGGAAACAGCGAGTCATTTTGATGATCGTCCGAGGCGGCATCTCGATCTCGTCCTGGCTGTCATTGGCCTCGCTGATCACGGTCTTCAGTTCGGCGGATTCATTGCGAATCGTGATCTTGATCGCTCGCGATTTGGGGCGTCCAAACAACTGGACGGCGTAATAGGTGACGCCGTCGGTCGTGGCGACAGCGACCCCGGTGTCGGTGACGTATTCTGCCAGCATGTTTTCACGGTGAGGCGGCGAATCAATCCACCCCTGTACAAAAATGTCAATCAAACTTTCGGCAGTGACGTCGCCGGTATTGGTGCGATAGGCAATGTTTTCGCGAATGACACAGTAGGTATAGCCAGCTGCTTTGGCGCGTTGGGCCGGCGTTTGCCCATCCGCATTATGGCCGTACTTGCCAGTTCGTGCCATGAAGGCTGCGAAATCCGAGGCGCTCTTCGTTAGATTTTCGTCGCGGGTCACCTCGTTGAGATCATGCTTGCTGCGAAATTCATTCGTCTGTTTGACGATCGCCTGTTCGACTTGCTGGATCAATGTGTCGTCCGGCGATGGATCTGCTGATCTCGCGGATGACGGCGCAATGGCAACACACAGCATGAGAAAACAGGATTGGAATCGCCACATCGGAATCACCTTGATCGTCGCGGAATAGAACGGGGCACAGTTGCTTTGCTAGGAAGCGACTCGCAATTCCCGCGCCGAGCGACGACTGCAAACCGGCGTGACTGGTGGGACCGGCGTTGATTGCCGCCGCATCATTGTGAGCGATTCGCAATCATCCGGCTGATCGATTGAGGTTCACGCGTTCGCGACCCAAGCGGCGGGATCCTCCGCGATGATGCTCCAATGCGATCCCTTTACCTCGTTTAGGGATCGTGTCCGTCGACGCAATCGATTGGTCCACAAAATGCATTCGCCTTGGCAGCAGCATTTTGTTAGCAGCAATTGAAATGCTTGTTCGCGACCCGATCTCAATGGCAATCTCGGCGAATTGGGCGACTTCTCTAGCGGAGTCAGCATTTTTCGATACACGTTCCCCCCTCTCTCTCTTTCTTACTCGGAGAAATTTGAATGAAGGCAACATTACGATATGCGATTTTGACAATCGCATTAGCCGCGTTGTCGTTTGACGTGGCATCGGCACAGGAAGCTCGCAACCAAGATCGTGACGTCGCTCGCAATCGCGATCGAGCCAACGTAGGCCAGTTGGATGACAAGACGCAAGGGACCACGATCCGAGTCAGCCAATTGATCGGCTACAACATCCAAAACTCGCAAGGCGAAAGCGTGGGCGAGATCAAGGATATTGTGCTCGACGCAAGGACGGGCAAGGTCCGCTACGCGGCCGTCACGTATGGTGGATTTTTGGGCATGGGCAACAAACTGTTTGCCGTTCCCTTTGAAGCGTTTCGGGTGCAGGTCGATCCCGATGAACTGGACGAGGGTGACGGCATCGATTCGGACGACTATGTCTTGATCTTGAACGTTACCAAGGAACAGCTCGAAGGCCAGCAGGGATTTGATGAGGACAATTGGCCCAACATGGCTGACCGAGCATGGGCCCGCGATCTGGACAAGCGATACAACGTCAACCGTAACGAAGACGCCAAGGATCGCATGTTACGCGAAAACCGCCAGAATCGTGTGAATCGCGAGAACCGCGGAAACCGTGCGAATCGCGAAGACGTCGAAACCGACAACCAATAGCTCGATTGAATCCGGCTAATGTCGGTTCGCAACATCATTTCGTCACGAGAGGCACGCTGCCCTCGTGGCGATTTTTTTGACACGCACGATCACGCCTCCCCATCACGCCACTCAAAAACGCAACACGGTCAAACTCTCTGTCAATTGGTTTCAAGTCATCTAGGTGAAGGTAAAAAATATGAAAAATTCGTTGTTACTCGCGATGGTTCTCGTCGCCTCGGTTGGTCTGGCCGGCTGCGATGTCGAACAAGGAGGCACGTCGGGTGCGGTTAGTCCCGCAGCCCCTGCCCCTGCAGTCGACGACGACGAGGGCGTCGATATTGACATTGATGCCGCGGACGCTCCGCTCAGTGATTCCGCCGCCGACAACCGCATCGAGCGTCGACAAGAACGCCGCGAAAATCTCCGTGAGGCGATTGATGACGTGGACGTGAATGTTGGCAATGGCGGAGTGGACGTGAACGTCGACTAAAACGTCCATCGGCCTCTGAACGATTTCCATCTGTCTAGCTTGGCGGTGCTGCGAGCGTCGCGGTCCGCCATCCGATGCCGCACGCAAAGCCTTTCCTGCGTGGCCCGCAGCGACGTGCTAGCGAATGTCTGAGGCGGGAAACAAAAATTGTGAGATCAGGCGAAGCGAATTGGGCTGCATCGCCACCGTCAAATGCGAGCCGATCAAATGGTGTACCGTCGCGTTGGGATGCTCATCGATTTCAACCGGGCGGACATACAGATCCATGCTTGCCCAAATCACCAATCGCCGCACGCTGGCGTCAACGTCGGCGTCGCAATTCGCCCGCACCGGATCGCCCATCACGGCAACCTCGGGGATCACGTCACCCGTGGCGTGATGCAATAAGTCGGGGACCAAGCCTGCCTGCATGACCGGAGCGATCGAAACAAGCGAGGATACTTGATGCGATCGGCTCGCGGTGATGGCCCGACGCGCGACCCAATCACCAAAGCTATGCGTGACCAACGCAATTGCACCACCCGATTGATGTTCTTGCAATGTGCGTTGTAGTCGAGCAACGCTTTCTTCGAGGTCGCGAAAGATCAGGCGATCGGGCCACAGTTGGACGTCGTCACAATGACGTTGTAACGCAAGCTTCAGTGGCCATAAAAACAACGGCGGCTCACAAAAACCAGGGATCAGCAGTACCTTGTCAATCATGCCCACAGAACCATTCGGCGGTGTCGATGCTGTTGAACTCGAATCGTTTGGCATGGCAAACACAATCAACAATCACGGTTTCGAGGATGAAGTGGCTCGGTCTACTTTATGCGTAACAAGTGAATTCGTCGAGCATTGGGGGTGTGAACGACGTATCGGTCCACGTCGACGTGTTCCGTTCGCCGTCTTCTGCAGTCGTATGATGATAACGTTCATGATCCTACGCCCTGTATCAATCAATCCGCGTTTATGCGGCCCCTGATGATGTAGCACGTGCCCCCAACTACCCCTGATCGGGATGGTGACCAAATATCGATTTGGTCGTGGTGCGAAAACTTCGGCACACTCTTTGCGTAAAGCAATTCGCCGCTCTCGAGTTGCTGGGCGTGCATCATCCATCTTTCAAGGAACGTCCATGTCAATCGCCATCTCGCCCGAATCAGCATCCGAAGCATCAAACGCTGCCAACCAAAACGAACAAACCAACTTGGCGGGCATGGGAGCCATCCTTCATGACAACGGAGTCGCGTTCCGCGTCTGGGCGCCGCACGCGGATCGCGTCAGCGTAATCGGGGACTTCAACGATTGGTCGGGGGACCGTCATCCTTTGCAAAACGAAGGCAACGGGTACTGGTACGGCAACGTCGAGGGGGCGGAAGCCGGCCAGGGATACAAGTTCCAAATCACCAACGGCGACCAGACATTCGATCGCATCGACCCCTATGCACGCGAGGTAACCAACTCGGTCGGCAAAGGAGTCATTCACGACTCTGCATATGATTGGGAAGGGGATGATTTTCAGATGCCCAATCACAACGAAATCGTCATCTACGAGATGCACATTGGCACGTTCCATCGCAGTGACGAGGATCAACCGGGGTCGTTCGACGACACGATCAAACGACTTCCCCATCTAAAACAACTCGGGGTCAATGTGCTGCAAATCATGCCAGTGGCGGAATTCGCCGGTGACCTTTCGTGGGGCTACAATCCGGCGCACATTTTTGCCGTTGAAAGTGCGTACGGCGGCCCGCTGGCGCTGAAGGACTTTGTCAAGCAGGCTCATGCCCACGGTTTCGCAGTGGTAATGGATGTGGTTTACAACCACTTTGGTCCGAGCGATTTGGATTTGTGGCGTTTCGATGGCTGGAGCGAAAACGACAAAGGCGGAATCTATTTCTACAATGACCATCGTTCTTCGACTCCGTGGGGCGAAACCCGTCCCGATTACGGTCGTGGCGAAGTGCGGCAATTTATCTACGACAACGCAAAAATGTGGCTCGAAGACTACCATGTCGATGGGCTGCGTTATGACATGACCGCCTACATCCGCACGATCAGCGGGATTGGTGATGATGACATCAGCGACGGATGGGGTTTGATGCAGTGGATCAATCGTGACTTGGCCCACCAGTTCCCCAATTGCTTGCTCGTTGCCGAAGATCTTCAAAAGAACAATTGGTTGACCAAGCCGCATGATCACGGCGGTGCGGGATTTTCCACTCAGTGGGATGCTGCGTTTGTGCACCCGATCCGCGAAGCGGTCCAGCAGATCGATGACGCTCATCGCGACATGTGGGCGGTGCGAGACGCGTTGTGCCATCGCTACAACGACGATGCGATGCAGCGAGTGATCTACAGTGAATCGCATGACGAAGTCGCCAACGGAAAGTCGCGAGTTCCGTCGGAAATCGACCAAGAAAACCCAGAGAGTGCACATGCGCAGAAACGCTCGGTGCTTGCCGCAGCGTTGGCGCTGACCGCCCCAGGAATCCCGATGCTATTCCAGGGGCAAGAGTTGCTCGAAGACGATTGGTTCGACGACACGGACCCAATCGACTGGGATCGTGCCGATCAATTCAAAGGGATCAAACAGTTGTTTCGTGATCTGATTCGATTGCGACTTAACCGTGAAGGAACGACGCGAGGTCTGCTGGGCCAGCACATTCACGTGCATCACGTCAACGATGGTGACAAGGTGATCGCGTTCGTACGATCTGGCCACGAGGATCCTGAAGGAGACGTCGTGGTGTTGGCGAATTTTGCAAATCGCAGTTGGGACGATTACGAAATTGGTTTCCCCGCAGCTGGACACTGGAAATTGCGTTTCAACTCGGATTGGAAAGGCTACAGCGAAGCGTTTGCCGATAAAGATGTCGATGACGTGGTGGCCGAAGAAACGCACCGCGACGGTTTGCCCGCGACCGCAAAATTGTCGTTCGGTCCCTACGCAGTGTTGGTGTTTTCCAAGCCCTAAACTTCATCGTCGGCAAGCTGTCCTAGCTGGAACCGCTACGATCAACCGGCTGCACGTAACAAGCGAGTTGATCCTCGCTTCGGCGGTCAAACTCGCGTCACGCCAACGGCTTGGAAAGCCGAGCGACAATGCTTCCCTCGTAGCGAAACTCGTCAAGAGTTTCGGCACCGGCAACACCCGCGAACTTCAGGTCAACGGCCGCGATACCAACAGAACGGTATTGAAAAAGTAAAATTGTAAATTGACAATTGAAAACTGCTGACAGTCGGAGCCGCGCACGAGGCGACCGCATGTTGCCTTGGTCGTCATGCCAGGCAAACCGACGTTCCAACTGCTTAGGAAGCGAGACGTTCCTCGCTTCGGTGGTCAAACTCGAGTCACGCTAACGGCTTGGAAAGCCGTGCGACAATGTTTCCCTCGTAGCGAAACTCGTCAAGAGTTTCGGCACCGGCAACGACCGCGAACTTCACGCCGACGGCCGCGATACCAAACGCAAGGTGTTGAAAAAGTAAAATTGTAAATTGACATTTGAAAACTGCTGACCCTCGCCGCAACGCATGTGGCGACCGCATGTAGCCTTGGTCGTCACGCCAAGGAAACCGGCGTTTCAAGTGCTTGCGAAACGAGATGGTCCTCGCTTTGGCGGTCAAACTCAGGGCCCGCTAACGGCTTGGAAAACCGTGCGACAATGCTCCTCGTAGCGGAACTCGTCAAGAGTTTCGGCACCGTCAACACCCACGACCTTCGGGTCAACCGCCGCGATACCAAACGAACGGTTATTGAAAAAGTAAAATTGTAAATTGACAATTGTAAATTGCTGAACCTCGCCGCAACGCACGCGGCGACCGCATGTTGCCTTGGTCGTCACGCCAGAGAAAGCGACGTTCCAAGTTTGCAGGAAACGGGATGGTCCTCGCTTTGACGGTCGAACTCGAGCCACGCTAACGGCTTGGAAAGCCGTGCGACAATGCTTCCCTCGTAGCGAAACTCGTCAAGAGTTTCGGCACCGTCAACACCCGCGACCTTCACGCCGACGGCCGCGATACCAAACGAATGGTATTGAAAAAGTAAAACTGTAAATTGCTGATTTCGCAGCCGCGCACGTGGAGACCGCATGTTGCCCGGTCGTCATGCCAAAGAAACCGGCGTTCCAAGGGCTCAGGAAACCAGATAATCCTCGCTTCGGCGGTCAAACTCGAGGACCGCTAACGGCTTGGAAAGCCGAGCGAAATTGCTCCTCGTAGCGAAACTCGTCAAGAGTTTCGGCACCGTCAACACCCGCGACCTTCACGCCGACGGCCGCGATACCAAACGAACGGTTATTGAAAAAGTAAAATTGTAAATTGACAATTGTAAACTGCTGACCCTCGCCGCAACGCACGCGGCGACCGCATGTTGCCTTGGTCGTCATGCCAAAGAAACCGACGATCCAAGTGCTTGCGAAACGGGATGGTCCTCGCTTTGACGGTCGAACTCGAGCCACGCCAACGGCTTGGAAAGCCGAGCGACATTGTCGGCCAGCTTTCCAAGCTGGAACCGCTACGATCAACCGGCTGCACGTAACAAGCCAGTTGATCCGCGCTTCAGCGGTCAATCTTGAGGCCCGCTAACGGCTTGGAAAGCCGTGCGACAATGCTTCCCTCGTAGCGAAACTCGTCAAGAGTTTCGGAACCTTCAACACCCGCGACCATCACGCCGACGACCCCAATACCAAACGAACGGTATTGAAAAAGTAAAATTGTAAATTGACAAGTGCAAACTGCTGACCGTCGCAACCACGCACGTGGCGACAGCGAACTATGCGGTTTCGATTTTTGCGATCGCTTGCAACCCAAGTTCCTCGATTGCCGTTTCGCGGATTTTGTACTTTTGGATTTTGCCCGTGACAGTCGTCGGAAATTGATCAACAAATTTCCAGTAATAAGGGACTTTGTATCGAGCCAGTGACTCGCTGCAAAACTCTCGCAATTCGTCTTCCGTTACCTCGCAACCGGCTTTGGGTTTGACCCATGCCAACACCGCTTCGCCAAACCGGCGGTCCGGCACACCGACAACTTGAACGTCTTCGACCGCTGGGTGTTGATACAGCCGCTCTTCGATCTCGCGAGGGTAAATGTTTTCGCCACCGCGAATGATCATATCGTGTAGCCGACCGGTGATGCGGAAATAACCATTGGATTGCCGCATCCCCAGGTCACCGGTGTGCAGCCATCCTTCGTCGTCGATCACGGCGGCGGTTTTATCCGGCATGTTGTAATAGCCGAGCATCACGCCGTGGCCACGACCGCAAAACTCACCTTGTTGTCCATCCTCGAGTTTTTGGTTGGTGATCGGATCGACGATCTTGGCCTCGAAACCAGGCAACGGACGCCCTACCGTGCCGACCCGCAGTTCAATTGGATCGTCGGTACGGGTTTGGGTGATGAGCGGCGACGCTTCGGTTTGTCCATAGCCGATCGTCATTTCCGATGCTCCCATGTCCGCTGTGACACGTTTCATCAACTCGATTGGGCAAGGGCTGCCAGCCATGATGCCGGTCCGCAGCGAGGCTAGGTCGCGGCCAGCGTAACTAGGGTGTTCCAGTTGAGCGATGAACATCGTCGGCACGCCATACAATGCGGTGCAGCGTTCCTTTTCAATCGCATCAAGTGTCGCCCCCGCACTGAAACACTCCGACGGGAACACCATCGCTGCCCCGTGAACAAGGCAGCATAGCGTGCCGAGAACACAACCAAAACAGTGATACAGTGGTACCGGTAACGCAATGCGATCCTGCGGACCGAGACGCTGAGATTGGCCTGCATAAAACGCATTGAGCAACACGTTGCGATGTGAAAGCGTTGCTCCTTTGGGGTGCCCCGTGGTGCCGGACGTGTACTGGATGTTAATCGCATCGGTGCACCGCAGCGTCTCGCTGATCTCCGCGACGTTCGCTGCTGGGACCGTTTCAGCTCGCTTCAAAAAATCATCCCACATCATTGCATAGCGGTGCGGATCGCCTCGCAAACCCACCACCCACTTCAACTTAGGAAAGTCCGCCGATTCCAAAGCCCCCGGCGACGCGGTGGCAAGATCGGGACACGCTTTTTCGAGCAATTCCCAAAAGTGAGTCGACTTGTGATGGTCGATCAACGCGATCCCGCGCACTTCGGATTGTTGCAGCGCGTACTTCAATTCATCCGCGCGGTACGACGGATTGATGTTCACCAACACCACTCCAATCCGCGCAGTCGCAAACTGCAGCAACACCCACTGGGGAACATTGGTGGCCCACACGCCGAAATGGTCGCCTGGTCGAAAACCCAACGCCAATAACCCTCGGGCACAATGCGTGACCGCGTCATCCAGCTCGGACCATGTCATGCGGTGCGGCGGGTCACAGAAGACAAACGCATCATGATTGGGATGCCGACGAGCGGTCTCCGTAAGAACCTGCCCGATTGTTAAACCATCGACCCAAGGTTTCGACGTTTCGTCTTGATTACGAATCGCGATCATGATTGGACTCCCGCCTTCGAGTACCTCTATTGTAAACGAGTGATAGAAATGCAGCCCAATTAAAAGCAATGAAAATCTTTTCCACCTCTCGCAGTGGCCTGCGTACAATGCGAAATAGGTGTACGAATCACGACCTGCAAGACGATCGGCGATTTTGGTTTCTGGAAAAACGTATGGGATGTTTCTTAAATGGGAAAAAAATCTCAGATGGGAAAGCGTGCCGTGCAATCGATTCACGGGTGAGGTCAGCGGATGGGGGACGCCTTTATTTTGTCGGCCTGCCGAACGCCAATGGGGCGCTTCCAAGGCGAGTTGGCGACATTGCCAGCGACGGCGCTGGGGGCAATCGTGGTGCGTGAAGCGGTCGCACGGTCGCGTTTGTCGGTCGGGTCGGTCAACGAAGTCATTCTCGGTCAAGTATTGACGGCCGGCGTCGGCCAAGCCCCGGCGCGTCAAGCGGCGATTCACGCCGGCCTGCAACCTTCGGTCGCCGCGTTGACCATCAATAAAGTGTGCGGTTCGGGGCTGAAAGCGGTCATCTTGGCGGCCCAGGCAATCCAGTGCGGTGATGCCGATGTGGTGGTGGCCGGCGGAATGGAAAGCATGAGTCGGGCGGGCTGGGTATTGCCTCGCGACTCGCCAAAGGTAGGCGATCGCAGCCTGCTCGATTCGCTCACCCACGATGGGTTGACGTGCACGTTTAGCGGTAGCGCCATGGGAGAGATCGCGGACCAGTTGGCGGAAACCGCAGGGATCTCACGCAGCGAACAAGATCTGTATGCATTGCAAAGTCATCAACGTGCACTGCGAGCAATGGATGCAGGGGATTTTGCGGCAGAAACGGTGCCCGTGGTCGTTTCCAAACCGTCAGGCGACATGACGGTGCTACACGACTCAGGCCCACGCCGTGACGTCACGCTTGAGCGTCTGTCGGCGCTACAGCCGGCCTTTCTTCCGCAGGGGACCGTGACCGCTGGGAATGCCTCGATGATCAGCGACGGTGCCGCCGCGGTGGTCGTTGGAAATCGATCCGCCAGCGAGCGGTCGGGCCACCGGGCGCTTTGCCGCATCGTTGCATCGGCCACCTCGGGCAGCGACCCTTCGCAATTGTTTGTGACTCCGGTCGAGGCGATCTTGAACGTCGTCCGCAAATCAGGTCATTCGCTAAGCGATATCGATCTGTTTGAAATCAACGAAGCGTTCGCCGTCCAGATGCTGGCGTGTCTCAGCCAGCTTGCAATCCCGGTGGACCGAGTCAACGTAAACGGCGGCGCCATTTCACTGGGCCATCCGATTGGCGCGAGCGGGGCGAGGGTATTGGTGACGCTCATTCATGCATTGCAGGCTCGCGGAGGACGGTTGGGAGTCGCAGCACTCTGTTTAGGCGGAGGCAACGCGGTGGCGATGCTGGTCGATACCGAGGTGGCGACATGACGTCATGGATTCCGCTCGGAGCGATGCAGTTGTTGCCCGTTAGCGGCGGCACCTTGAGGATTGACGGTGGCAATATGTTCGGCGTCGTCCCACGGCTGCTTTGGGAACAAGTCGCAGCACCCGACGAGCAGCACCGAATTCGAGTCGAGACGAATTGTCTCGTCGTACGGACACCCAATTCACTCGGTCTGATCGATTGCGGTTACGGCAGCAAGGCACCTGAGAAAATTCGTCGTCGCTATGCGATGCAGCCGGGGGCTCCGCTGGTGCGTAATCTACGTGACCATGACATCGCACCCGAACAGCTTGATTGGGTGATTTTGACGCACTTGCATTTTGATCATGCCGGCGGATGCACCTATCGTGACGAGAATCATCGATTGCAGCCAACGTTTCACCGTGCTCGGCACTACGTCCAGCGAGTCGAGTGGGAGGACGGTGTGGGGGACGTCCCCGAATTGGCTGGATCCTATTTCAAAGATGACTTCGTGCCGTTGGCGGAAGCCGATTTGCTGCAGTGCGTCGATAGCAAATTCGATATCGAACCCGGAGTCACGATGTCACTGACCGGGGGACACACTCGCGGCCATCAAATGGTCAAGCTGAAGTCGCAGGGAGAAACGGCCATTTACCCCGCCGATCTGTTCCCGATGATGCCGCATCTGCAAACATTTTGGACCTTGGCGTATGACCAATTCCCCATGATCGTTCGGCGTCTGAAACCGAGTCTCATCCGTGACATCATTGGGCACCAACGTTTGATGCTGTTTTCTCACGATCCGGATGTCGCGGCGGCGCGGTTAGTCATGGATGAATCGGGTAAACTTCGTGCCGATCCAATCATGCCCCTGCCCCATTAGTGCATCGATCGGGTCGGAATCGTCGTCCTTATCGATCCATCCATACTGCAGCGGTTGCATGGCCAAACCAAGCGGTGAAGGGACTTGACGCTGCCGTCCCATCTGATTGATCACCTCTAACGCGTCCAATGCGGTACCGTAGCCGTCTCGGTTGACATCCAAGTACGGCGAACCCGTGTCGCGGAATCGAGGTAAACGTGGTGATGATGGACTCCGCTGCAATGCGTTTACAATGACCAATGCATCGAGTGCCGAAATTTTGCCGTCATTGTTGACGTCAAACGGAGCATCGCTGTGGTGCCAAGGAAACGGATCCACGACGTCAATGTGAATCGTAGCCGAATCGGTTTTTGCAGGAGTTCCAGTGTCGGTAACCAAGACCGTCACATCAATGGATTGGTTACCGTATTGCTGATCGGGAGTCCACGTAAACAGTCCTGTCGATGGATCGATGCTCGAGCCAGGCGGTGATCCAGCATCGAGACTGTAGGTCAGTTCATTTGCCGGAACATCTAGATCCGTAGCAGTCACCCGAAAACGTAGCTCGGTACCGACATTAACCGACTTATCATCAATGGGAGCGATCACAGGAGCTTGGTTGACGTTTCCGGCATAATAGATCGCGGGAATCGGGGCCTCTTGCATGTCGGCACCAACAAAGAAACTTGGGTGCGGAGGTTGGTTGTAGCCAGTGTTTTGCCAAGCGATTGCCACACGATACTGTGTGTCATGCATCAACGTGTAAAGCCGGTTCTCAGCGGGAATGATGGTGGTGTAAATATCGAGAGCGGTGTTGTCACTGCGTCGCCAAATCACCTCTTCACGCCAATCTCCGAAAATATCTGCTGACAACGCGGGCGTACGTTTCGATCCGTTATTGGAGGAGGCACCCGGAGCAAAAATTTGACTTCGGCTGGTGCCTGGATCCAAATCAAAGTTGGAGCGCCCGGGATTGTTCCATTCCGAGATCGTCGTTCCGTCGAGCAATTCGCGAGTCAGGTCGGCATCCCACCAAACGACAAAGTTGATGAACATATTTGCGGACATGTCGTACAGTGGGTTACCTGCGGCGCTATAGACTTTTGGGTTTTCGACGCTAGCCCACATTTCGTAGCCGGGTGAGTTGGGATCGATATCGGCTGCCACGCCACGCCCAATGTCACCGGTGCCGGGGATCGCGAAGATCAATTCGCCCGTTGCCGCGTCACGAAATTCGCCACCAACACCCTGATGGGACGACGGATCTTCGTGGACCATGAAGATTTCTTGCCCAGGCCGAGTGGGATCCATGTCACTCATGTGCAATGCGTCACCGTGACCCAAGGTGGTAGAGTACAAACCGCGGCCATCATCATCGATCGCTGCGGCGCCATAGATGATCTCATCGCGTCCATCGCCATCGCCATCGCCAATGCTCAGCGAGTGAGCTCCTTCGCCGATATACTCGGAATTGACGTTGTCGTTGATGTTTTGGCCCGCTTTGAAGTGCCATCGCAGGGAAAGTTGGCCGTCGCGAAAATCATACGCTGCCACCTCGTTGCGTGCCTGACCGCCACCTTGGGCGTCGTAATAGCCGCGGCCGAATACGACGCTTGGGCGTGCCCCATCCAAATAGGCAACGCCTGCGGTAAACCGGTCGACACGGTTTCCATAGCTGTCGCCCCACTGAGTCACCGAGCCCCGCGCGGGCTCAAACGGGACCGTCGAAAGTGCTTGTCCGGTTAACCCCGAGAAGACCGTCAAATATTCAGGGCCACTCAAAATGTACCCGCCGTCGTTTCGATAGTCGTCCGAAACGTTGTCCGCATCCAACAACACCGCATCCCCTGAGCCGTCGATCGTTCCCGGTGCCGTCTTGGTGATCACTTCCGATTTTCCGTCGCCGTCAAAGTCGTAAACCATGAACTGGGTATAGTGCGCACCGGCTCGGATATTCCTTCCTAAATCGATTCGCCACAGCAACGTCCCGTCCATTCGATAGGCATCGAGCAAGACGTTTCCCGTCGTGCCTGATTGCGAGTTGTCTTTGGCGTTCGAGGGATCCCATTTTAAGATGATTTCATACTGCCCGTCTCCGTCAACATCTCCGACGCTGGCATCATTGGCTTCGTAGTGATAGTCGGGCCCAGGGGCGGGGATTTGAAGCGGGATACTGATCCGCTGCTGCACGGTTGCGTCTGCCGGCAACTCGTACGATTCACTTGCCGGTTGTTCCATTCCAGCGACAATGGCACGTACAAAGTATGTGTTGCTCTTCGTCAGGTCGGCGGTGGTGTCGACGAAGTCGGTTGTTCGAGTCAGCGGGGATGCATTCAACAAGACTGCGGCGGCCCCATCCGTCGAGCGATACAAATTGAAACCAATCTCACGGGGGTCATCGCCGAACAACCGCCACCCGATGTAGGCCTCGGTGTCGGATCTTCGTACGGCTACCACGCCTCGATTGAGCCGTTCGACTTGTCGCGGCGGCTGCGGGATCGCTGAATACTGTATCGTCAGCGTGGGACGGAGGTTTGGATCGGCGTTTTCTCTTGAACCATACCCCCACCCACGAACATTTCCTGTGTCCACCCGCGCAATGAAGGTTACGAATCCGTCATCGTCCACGCGGTCATTAAGAAATGCGACCAAGTCGTTGCCTGACAATCGTTGAGGGGCAACCGAGTTATCGACCGACTCGCTAACATCCGCTCCGCTCTCGGCGTCCAAGTTAGCCACTCGCGATAGATCTAGCCCGTCGCCAAACCTGTTGGTGTACTCCGCGCCTAAGTCGTTGTCCGCCAACGCATATTCGTTCCATTGTTGAGGCGTGTTTCCACCAAGATCGAGTAATCCAAAAACATCGAAACGATCTGCATTGATCGTGTCATTGCGGATGCCTTGCACTTTGTTGAGCGTCAATTCGGCAGACAAGACCTGATCGATATTCAATGCCGACAGATCAAAGCGAATGTATCCCAAGAAGTCGTTGCCGTTGAAATCGAGCACTTCGATCACTTCGGATCCGCCCACGTTCGAGTCTTTTCGAGTGTAGGTGTCCGCGACCGGAAACAGCGAGATGGCCGACAGCACACATCGTGCTTCCAGCGACTCAAAGCTTCGACGAAATTTCTGACGCTGTGCATGACAAAATCTCTGCATCGAGAGAGCGTCCTTCCAGAGCAAGAGTGAAAGGCGAGGTTGTCAACGACCAGAGCAAACGCAATGACTGTGTTGCGTTCCGATGGGCAATGACCGCACGCCAAAAATAGAGAGGCTGTATTGTAAGGGGGCAGACATAAAACAGAATGAGAATTGCCGCAGTTCGGTTGTGCTATTTCCCCGCTCGAGGGCGTTCGTTTCGTAGCGACGAGTGAAGCCGCAAAAGCGAGACGCGTCGAACGTGGCGAAGCATTTAGCCAAGGCAATCCATTGGATTGCCGTTTCGTAGCGACGCTCGCCAGAGCGTGGTTGGTTGCCGCGCAAATGAATCACCATTTTCTGGCGAAGGTCGCCACGAGAGAATGCTTCACTGCGTTACGCCGCATTGCTACAAACGCCAACCGTTGAGTTGCCAAATAGATGGCACTGTCATTAAGCCATTCGCTCGCACTGGCGTACTGGATTCCAAGCCGCTCAATCGCGTACTGTCGATACAAGCTGTTCCAACTACGTGGAGTGTTACGATGCCCCCCGTGTGGAAACGGCTGGGGCTGGAAAAAGGGGGCGAAAGCGTGCCAATTTAAGGGGCATGCCAATAAATTGCATTGCTAATAGCGGCCTAATCCGTTCCAATTTATTGTGTTCATAACAACACCAACCGTCCATCATCGTGGGGGGGCTTGTTCTTCGCTAATAATGCTCTGCACCCGATCCAATCCCCACACAAGCGGGGCACGCAGCGATTGTTTCCCCTCGTTTAGGTCACTACCAGAGGCGTACCATGTCGGACCCCGCGTTGAACGAATTGCCCATCATTCAAGACTTATCACTTCCGCTTGAGCGAGACGTGTTTTTGCGGACGCTGATCCGCGAATTGTCCGGGACGCTGCAAGATGTCGTCGGTCTGGACGAGGCGTCTGGATTTATCAGCATCGTGGGCCAACGTGTGGGCGATCAGATCAACGAAGATTACCGGACCGCGCTCAGCGTCGATCAGCTCGATCGTCACCAGGTGGCCGAGGTCTTGGTCGATCTGAAACGCCGAATCCAAGGCGATTTCTACGTCGTTCATGAAGACGATGACAAAATCGTCCTCAAGAACCGCAGCTGCCCGTTTGCAGAGAAAGTGATCGGTCGCCCGTCGCTGTGTATGATGACGTCGAATGTTTTTGGGGTGATTGCATCGGAAAATCTTGGTTATGCCAAGGTCGTCATCGAAGAAGCGATCGCGCGCGGGGACGCCGGTTGCACGATTGTGGTTCATCTGCGGCCGACCGCAAACGCCATGGCGGCGGACGGTCGTGAGTATCTAAAAGCCTAAAGTTTGAGCTCCATGTCACCCGCAGAATTTGCTTCTCTCGCCGATCGATTTTCCGAAGCGGCTTTGCTGCTCTCGCGCGATGGCACCGTGCTGGCGGTAAACCGTCCATGTCTTCGTTTGCCGATTGCCCACGCGCCGATGGTTGGGCGGCGATTGACGGAATTGTCCTGTTCCCCCGAAGACGATGTGAATCGCTATCTACGCGATTGTGCACGCAACCGTGATTCGGTCATTGGCGTTTTGAAATTTGAAACGACGCAAGGCGAAAATGTGGCGTTTCGCTGCGACGGGGCACTGCTGCATCATGATCCCGATGGCGGCAACACCCAGTTGATGATCAAATTGGTGCCGCGTGAACAATCAACAACGCATTTCGCGGTTCTAAATCAAAAACTAACCGATTTAAACGAAGAGATGCGGCGACGCCAACAGTTGCAACAGCAATTGTTGGCACAGGGCGAATCGTTGCGAGTGACGTTGGCAAGTATTGGCGACGGCGTGATCGTCTCGGACACCAATGGGTTGGTCACCTTCATCAACCCGATCGCTGAAAAGTTAACCGGTTGGCAACAAGATCATGCGGTCGGCCAGCCGGTGGAACAAGTTTTCAAGATCGTCGACGAAACGACCCGTCGACCTCAGCAAAACCCGGCTTCTCGCGCGCTGCGTGAACGCAGGATCGTCGGGCTTGCCAATCACAGCGTTTTGATCAGCCGGGATTCCAGTGAACGGCCGATCGACGATAGTGCTGCTCCGATCCAAGATGGCGAGGGTGACATTTTAGGAGTCGTGCTGGTCTTTCGCGATGTGTCCGAGCGACGCGCCGCAGAGATCGAGCAGGGTCGATTGGCGGCACTGGTCGATTCGTCCGAAGATGCGATCCTGGGCTTGACCTTCTCGGGTGTCGTTACCGACTGGAACGCCGGAGCGGAAAAACTGTTCGGTTTTGCTGCCGAAGAGACCGTGGGCCAATCGATCTTCGCTACGATCGCGCCAGCGGAAGCGAAAGAAGAGGTCTTGGAAACGCTTCGGCGTGTCCAGCAAGGCGAACGTGTCGAGCCGTTCGAGGCGATTCGGTTGCGGAAAAATGGACAAGTGGTCCCTGTAGAGATTCGTATCTCGCCGATCCGCGATAGTGAGGGAAATGTCGTGGGCGCGTCGGCAATCGACCGTGACATTTCTCAACAGAAGGCTGCCGAACTGCGGCGTAACGCGCGGATGGCGGTGGCCCAGGTGATTGCCGACCAAAAAGATGACGCGCAGGCGATCAAAAAAATCCTGGCCGTTTTGGGCAGTACGTTGAACTGGGATGCCGTTTGCTTTTGGAGTCCCGACTCGGATCCCACCCAATTGAAACTAACTCATGCCTGGTGTTCGCACGACTCGGATCTCGCAGCGAAGTCGGACGACTCGTCCTCGCGGACGTGCCAACTTGGTAGCGGAATTGCAGGCCATGTCGCGCAAAGCGGTGACCCGTTGTGGATTTCCGATATCGCCAGCGATGAGCGATTTGGTCACGATTCTTCCGCTATGCAGATCGGTTCACACGCCGTATTGGCGTATCCTGTTCGGATCGATGGGGCCTCCTTTGGCGTCATCGTGTTGCACAGCAGCGAAGTGAGACCTTCGGACGAAGAACTGATCGAGATGATGGGAACCGTCGTTTCCCAGTTGGGGCAATTTCTAGAGCGGTGTCATGCCGAGCGGAAACTTCGTCTCAGCCAGCAGGAGTTGGTCACCAGCGAAGAACGTCTTCGGCTCGCCCTGGATGCAGGACGGATGGGCAGCTGGGAATGGAAAATCCCTAGCGGCACGGTGATTTGGTCATCGACGCTGGAAAAGATCCACGGCATCCCCGAAGGAAGTTTCGATGGCTCGTTCGAGACCTTTCAGCGGGATATCTATCCCGAGGATCGAGACCGCGTCTTGAACACGATTCAAAGCACCGTTCGGCAAGGCCATTTGCATCATCTCGAGTACCGAATCGTATGGCCCGATGGCAGCGTTCACTGGCTCGAGTCTCGTGGCAGTGTGTTTCGCGACGACGCGGGAAACCCGGTTCGCATGATTGGTGTCTGTTCGGACATCACCGAACGCAAGCATCTAGAACAGACGCTTCGGTTTTTGGCCGAGTCGAGTAAGTCGTTGTCAACTTTAGTCGATTACAAATCGACGCTACAGAAAATTGCCAGCCTGTCGGTTCCCGATTTTGCGGATTGGTGTACCGTTGATATGCTCGAAGCCGAAGGGGCGGTACAGCGTTTGGCAGTCGCGCATGCGGATCCAAGCAAGGTGATGCTCGCCGAAGAACTGCATCGACGTTACCCGCCTGACGCGGATGCCGAATACGGAGTGATGAAGGTGCTGCGGACGGGCGAGGCCGAATTGGTACCAGAGATCCCGGATTCGCTGTTGCAAACCGCTGCCCAAAACGACGAGCATTTGGCGATGCTGCGTCAACTATCGTTGGCGTCCTACATGTGCGTGCCGCTGCGGGTCAAGGAGAAAGTGTTAGGCGTAGTGACTTTCGTCGGCGCCGAATCCGGTCGTCGCTATAGCGAAACGGACTTGGCCATGGCAGCCGACTTGGCCCACCGTGCGGCGATCGCGATTCAGAACGCGCTGCTGTACCAACAGGTTCGCGAGGCTGATCGCCGCAAAGACGAGTTCCTGGCGATGCTGGCTCATGAATTGCGAAATCCACTCGCGCCGATTCGCAGCGGACTTGATCTGTTGGCCATGGACTCGGCTGGTCATCGCGAGATCGTTGAATTGATGCAGGATCAAGTCGAACATGTGGTGCGATTGGTCGACGATTTGTTGGACGTCTCGCGGATCATGCGAGGCAAAGTGGAACTTCGCAAAGAAACGGTGAAGCTGGCGGATCTGATCAAACGCTCGGTCCATGCGGTCCAGTCTACGGTCGAAAGTCGGCATCAAAAATTGAACGTGCATGTCGCTGCCGATCCGATGCACGTCCATGTCGATCCCGTACGAATTGTCCAGGTGATCGAAAACTTGTTGACCAACGCGTCGAAATACATGGATTCCGGAGGCAAGATTGATTTGACCGTCCAGCGTGATGAAAACATGGCGGTGATCACCGTGCGAGATACCGGAGTGGGGATCGAAAAAGAACTCTTGCCGCAAGTCTTTGACTTGTTCACTCAGTCCTCGCGGTCACTTGATCGGTCGCAAGGCGGTTTGGGAATCGGCTTGACGCTCGTGCAGCGGCTTGTCGAAATGCACTCGGGATCGGTTTCCGCTCACAGTGAAGGACTCGGCCACGGCAGCACCTTCGTGGTGCATCTGCCGCTTGTCGAAGCCGCCGGAAACTCCCCAATCCTGCTCAACGAAGATGACGCGGTCGCGGCGTGTCGCGTTAGTGTTGTCGATGACAACCGATCGGCAGCTTGGTTGTTGAAGGCGCTACTAAAGAAAGTCGGCGATCACGAAGTCGAAACCGCATCGGACGGACCGACGCTGTTGGCGCGAATCAACGAATTCCAGCCGCAAGTCGTGTTTTTGGACATCGGACTGCCTGGCATGGACGGTCACCAAGTCGCCAAAGCAATACGAACGCAACCCGATTTGGATGACGTGCTGCTGGTGGCACTAACCGGGTACGGTCAAGAAGAAGATCGTAAAAACTCGCGTGCCGCCGGGTTTGACTTGCATCTTGTCAAACCGCCGTCGGTGACTCAAATCAAAAGCGTGTTCTCGCACCCAAAGCTAGCAGCGCACAACGCCAAACGCTCCTAGCGAATGCGTCAACCGATTCGATCCCGGCGGCAACGACAACGATCGTCCCGCACGAATTTCGCGACGTTCAACGGTGGTTTGCAACCTTCACAAAACTCTAGCCTGCCGAATTCACCGCGGTATCGTCTCCCTCTGGTCTCGCAGCGTGATTCGGCTCGTTCCAAGCAAGGATCTGATCGACCGTCAAGTCGTGTCGCCAGTGACTCATCCAGTGGCGAATCGTAGCAGCGGGGACGCGGTGATCTTGACGTGTGGATTCGGCAAGACGCTCGGCCCAGGCATCGAGTAATTCGCGGTCGACATAGCGTTGGTACTTCAGCAACACCCGCAATTCGAGCCACCATGAGGAATCCGGCTCAGCCAATTCAACGCGATAGCCGTGTTCGTACGCCAATGCGACATAGCGACGAGTCTCGAGGTTCAATCCATTACCACGGTCAACCACAATCGGGGTAGCCGCGTGACGGATTGCTTGGCGAAATCGCTCGAAATTCCATTGCCTCGCCGCTGGCAAAAGCGCTTCGCTATAGTCGTAAGATGCAGGATCGTCACCGACCTGCGAGTAGAAATACTGGTCGGTTTCCAGCACGACACCTTTGCCCGCGGCCAACCGCCGAGCAAGATGGCTTTTACCACATCCCGGCAAACCTCGCATCAAGTAGACCAATTTTTTGTTGTTTGCCATCGCGTCCAAAACGCCCTCTGCGGATTTGGTAAGTATCAAAGAGACGCTTCGGCTTGTTTGCCACAACGATGTCGATTCGCCCGCCCGCCTACTCGCTGCTGGCGGGCGACAATCGAATCGACATCCGGCCGGACGTCATTTGTCGGCGGCTTGGGGATACGCGAACTTTACTGCTTCATCTTATCGTCGCCGAAGCCCACCAGTAGATCATCGTCCTTTTCGCCTTTCATATCATCCTTGTCCCCATCGTCGCTCAGTAAACCGAGTGAGACTGGCGGAGCGGTTGGATTGGTACCCCAATCTGCCATCGCGGCATCGAGGGCGGCGAAATCGTATTCAAATTCCGCAATCCCGCCGATCAGCAGATCCTCTCCCTTGCCTCCCTTCAAATCGTCCTCTCCGTTGCCACCGATCAAAATATCCAGTCCATTGCCACCCTGCAGCTTGTCGTTGCCATCGCCACCGGACAGGACATCATCGCCGCCGCCGTCGGAACCACCGTCGCTGCCTCCTTTCAGGTCGTCATCGCCGCCACCGCCGAGCAGGATGTCGTTGCCCTTGCCTCCTTGAAGTTTGTCGTCACCGTCGCCACCGTCGAGCAGGTCGTCGCCGTCATAGCCCTTGATGTCGTCTTCGCCCGCGCCACCGATGATCGTGTCGTTGCCGCGACCGCCCTTCAGCTTATCATCGCCCGCACCGCCATCGATCAACGCATCGACCGTGATGTTGTTGTGCACATGAACATCATCGTCCTCACCGCACGTCAGCACGACAATGTCGGTGATCGTGAACAGCGACAGCGGGAAGTCTCGATCAAACTTCTCTTTGATGCCCTTTTTATCAAACGTGCCTTTGACGTTGATCACTTGGTCGGCGCCGCCGTCGCTGCCGCCATCGCTGCCTTTGAGTTTGATGTCGACTTTGTCTTCGCCCTCGGTGCCGATCACGTACAAGGTGCCATTGACCACCCCAACGCCGGTCGTCACGACTTGGGTAGTGATCACGTCGGACTCTCCATCGTCATCGATCACGGTAATCGTCACGGTATAAACACCGCCGTCGATGTAAGTGTGCGTGCCGCTGATGGTCCCGGAGGTCAGTACACCGGGACTGCCGTCAACTTCGGCGACGTCAATCGCGGGTACCGTTTCGACATTTCCATCGCCCCAATCAATCGTTGATGTGGTGAATGACTCGGTAGTACCACCCGCAGGGTTATCAAATCCCGGATCGGTGAAGCCGACCGACACGCTGATCGGATCACCCGCGTGCGTCAGCCCACAATCCGGTGACGAATTCGTCAGCGAAGCATCGCTAATGGTCGGTGCGACGTTGCCCACGAGCACCGTGAACGAGTCGGTAGTCGTTACGTCGTCATCGGTGACCGTGATGGTCACGGTGTAAATGCCGTCGTCGGCGTAGACATGGTCAGCGAAGTCGACCGTGCTATCGGCGCCCGCAGTTGATCCCGGAGGCCCAAAGGGAGCTTCAGTAACGGTTCCGTTTTCGGTGGCCGTGCCGTCACCCCAGTTGATCGTAGCGGTATGGGCATCGAGCGTGCCCAGGTCGTTGAAGTTGATCGTCCCGGCACTAACCAGGTCGCCTTCATCGACCGTTTGATCGGCCCCTGCGTCGAACGTTGGCGCTTCGTTTCCGACCGTGACCGTGAACGAGTCGGTAGTCGTTACGTCGTCATCGGTGACAGTAATCGTCACAGTGTAAATGCCGTCATCGGCGTAGACATGGTCAGCGAAGTTGACGGTGCCATCGGCGCCCGCGGTTGATCCCGGAGGCCCGAAGGGTGCTTCAGTAACGGTTCCGTTTTCGGTAGCCGTGCCATCACCCCAGTTGATCGTGGCGGTGTGTGCATCGAGCGTGCCCAGGTCATTGAAGTTGATCGTGCCGGCGCTAACGATCGCGCCCTCGCTGGACAATTGATCGGGACCTGCGTCGAACGTCGGTGCTTCGTTTCCGACCGTGACCGTGAACGTGTCGGTGGTCGTTTCGTCGTCATCGGTGACGGTGATGGTGACGGTGTAAACGCCATCGTCGGCATAGACATGGTCAGCGAAGTTGACGGTGCCATCGGCGCCCGCAGTTGATCCCGGAGGCCCAAAGGGAGCTTCAGTAATGGTTCCGTTTTCAGTGGTCGTGCCGTCACCCCAATTAATCGTAGCGGTGTGGGCATCGAGCGTGCCTAGGTCGTTGAAGTTGATCGTCCCGGCGCTAACGATCGCGCCCTCGCTGGACAATTGATCGGGACCTGCGTCGAAAGTCGGTGCTTCGTTTCCGACCGTGACCGTGAACGTGTCGGTGGTCGTAACGTCGTCATCGGTGACCGTGATGGTCACGATGTTAATGCCGTCATCGGCGTAGACATGGTCGGAAAAGTTGACAGTGCCATCGGCGCCCGCGGTTGATCCCGGAGGTCCGAAGGGTGCTTCAGTAACGGTTCCGTTTTCGGTGGCCGTGCCATCACCCCAGTTGATCGTGGCGGTGTGTGCATCGAGCGTGCCCAGGTCGTTGAAGTTGATCGTCCCGGCACTGACGATCGCTCCCTCGCTGGACAATTGATCGGCCCCTGCGTCGAACGTCGGTGCTTCGTTTCCGACCGTGACCGTGAACGTGTCGGTGGTCGTAACGTCGTCATCGGTGACCGTGATGGTCACGATGTAAATGCCGTCATCGGCGTAGACATAGTCGGAAAAGTTGACAGTGCCATCGGCGCCCGCGGTTGATCCCGGAGGTCCGAAGGGTGCTTCAGTAACGGTTCCGTTTTCGGTGGCCGTGCCATCACCCCAGTTGATCGTGGCGGTATGTGCATCGAGCGTGCCCAGGTCGTTGAAGTTGATCGTCCCGGCACTGACGATCGCGCCCTCGCTGGACAATTGATCGGCCCCTGCGTCGAACGTCGGCGCTTCGTTTCCGACCGTGACCGTGAAGGATGTCTCGACGAAGTCAACGCCGGCGACACCACTGGAAAAATCGCCCGTCATGTCATCATCAGCCACACGCACGGTAACGGTGTAGACTCCGTCGTTGGCATACACGTGGCTGCCGTCGAATGAAGCCTCGGTCGAAGTTTCAGCTGACCCGATCAGGTCGACTGATGTAGTGCCGTCATCGTTGTTTGCTCCATCACCCCAATCAATACTGTAAGTGAAGGTTTCGAAGGTGGCACCACCCGGATTGGCGAGGTTGTCGAACCCGGGATCGGTTAACGTGCCAAGGTTCGTGATCGATAGCACCGATCCCTCGTCGACAGTTTGATCGCCGACCACGCTCAAATCCGGGGCAACGTTGTTGACGGTGACAGACAGTCCCGTGGTCACGTACCGGCTAAAAAAGAACGCATCCCCGGACAGACCGAAGAAGACAATCACGTCACTATCGAGGCCTGAACCCAGGGCAAAGTTACCTTGAGCGTTGAGATTCCCGTTGTCGGCGAAGGATGGGTCCAATACACCATTAGGCAGGTATCTAGAGACCACACCTCCGGCGAGGGACAGCAACTTGTCGTTGGCATCCATGCGAATCGTCGTTCCCGGTCCAATGGTCCGGAAACCAGCTACTCCGTAATCAGTTCGCCGTGTGCCATCGGCCTCCAAGCTTATCGCAGAGCCGTTGGTGGCGGCATATACCCGGCTCTGACTGTCAACACCGATGTCGTAAGAAAAGTCGGAAGAGGAGCTTATATCAGTCAACACCAAGCCATCAATATTCTCGATCACCTGCGACCCATTACTGCTAAGCGAAATGCCGGCTCCAAAGTTTGTATCGAGCGTTCCGTCGACATTGTAACGCAGTGTAGCGATGTCGGTGAGACGCGTCGTGCCGTTGGCTGTCAAGGCATTGGTCGACGAACGTCCGGCGGCTACCAAGCGTCCCATTGCATCAATCGTGATGTCGGTGATTTCTTCACGGAAGTTTTCATCCGTATTTGACCCCCCATCCAACACGTTAGCGCCGTCAAATCCGTCGCCATCGTTCTGGCTGTAGTCGGTGTCGAGGCTGCCGTCGGGAAGGTAACGCGAGACGGAAAAATCAAAGGACACTGGGCCTGTGTTACGATACAAATATCCCCCCATGTAGATTCGGTCGAGTGAATCGATTGCCAGTGAAGCAGGGTTGTTGTTACTGATAAACTGACCTGGAGCGCGGTTGTTGTTTGCTTGGCCACCGAACGTGTTGTCGGGTGATCCGTCAGAGTTGTAAGCCAGCATGATGCGACCGCTGTATAGTAAGATGATCTTGCCTGTCGAAGTAATCAGCATGTCTCCTGGGGTGCTGTAACGATCGTCGATCACTAAACCATCAATCCCATCACCATCATTTTTGCCAAATTCGGTATCGAGGCTGCCGTCACGGTTGAGCCGACCAATCACGAGTGCAGGGTTGGTCCCACCGCCCGATCGATCATTGGTGCTTCCCGCAAAGACGATCTTGCCATCCGGCAGCACCTGGGCCACCTGAACGTTTTCATCCGATGTGCTTAGTGGAATTACCACCTCGCCACCGACTCCGAAGCTGGGATCGAGGACAAGTCCGCCGTCGCCGCCAAAAGAGATCGCGTCGTACGTGCCGTCTTCGTCGGTTGCGGTCGCGGTTATCGAGTATAAATCAGGCCCGTCGGCATAGACGTGCGTCACGCTGGATGGATTGCCCAAGATACTTTCTACCGTGCCATCGCCCCAGTCGATCGTCCACTGGTTGATCATGTCATCGCCCGGATCGCTCGACGTCAGATTCAGTGTGTAACTCGACCCCTCATCGATCGAATCATCGCCTGAGACGGTCAGCGTTGGGGCGACGTTTTCGACGTTGACTTGGAACGTTGTCTCAACAAAGTCGGTGCCGTTCACGCCGTCTATAAAATCGCCCGTCATGTCATCATCAGCCACACGCACGGTAACGGTGTAGACTCCGTCGTCGGCGTAGGTGTGACTGCCGCTGACAATTCCCGATCCAGCACCTTGTGCGACTGTACCAATTATTGCCGCACTGCCGTCGCCCCAGTCGATTTGCGCCGTATGAGTATCGACCGTGCCGACATCGGTGAACGTGGCGACATCCAATGTCAACGGTGACCCTTCGTCGATTGTCTGAGCTGGTGCGGCTGTCACGATTGGAGCGACATTTTTGACCGTTACGACCGGATCAACGAGGCCTGTCTTGATATAGGTTTTGAAGCCCATATCGATGTCCGAACTAGCCTGCCATCCAAGGGTGTTGTTGATATTTCGGTTGTACAAGCCACCGCCTCCGTAGGACCCTGGACTTTGTCCCGTCCAATTGAATCCAGAATTATCGGTGGTATTGGTCAATCGCAGCACGATCGCCAGTTCGTCGCCTTGGGACACGCTAACGTTGAAGGAACTTAGGTCAACCGATACGAACGTAGGAGTGCCAGGCACGTCGTTGGTAGTCAACACTACACTTGCCAGCGCATCGCCGTCGTTATCCACTGGAACACCGCCAACAGCGGGTCTCACATCGACGATCAGATCACTCACTGTCGATGATCCGTGGTTCAGACGCAAATCGACGCCGACTAATTGTCCGGTCTGACCGACAGTAAACGTTTGCGCTCTTTGAATTGTCTGATAGGGACCGGCACCTCGATTGGCTGACGTTCCAGGGTCAAAAGACTGGTCGAGAGAGGTTGCAACTCCCGTGCTGACGCTACCGTGGTCGTCGTCGGTGACGGTGACACCGATTGAGTAGTTATCGACCGACGTACCGCTCAGGTTGTCGTCCAGATACTGGTGATTGAGTGAGAACTCGCGCGTTGTAGGATTCCAATTAATTCCGTCAACGTTGTCGGTCAATGTGCTCGCACCCAAATTGAACAATTGAGAATCATTGGGACTCAATGGATCGCCCCAGTCCAGGTCGAGCGTGAATGTGTCCCGCGTTCCGGGATCCGTAATCATTCCAGCGAGCGTAGCCAGACCGTTCTCATCAATCACGCTGACTGGATCCAACGTTACACTGGGCGATACGTTTTTGACCGTTACCGTGCTCTGGGCAGTATCCGTATTGGATCCGTCGGAGGCTTCGACCGTGATCGTAACGGTCGCGTCGTCACCCAGTCCAATCGCGAGTAATTGCGCCGGCGTCAGTACTGGCGTTTCGCCGGTTATGTTTTCGTCAAAGTCGCCGTCACCATCGACATCCCAGCGGTAGGTCAGCGTCGTCAAGTCGGCGTCGGTCGTATCTGACGCATGAAGTGTCACACCGTCTCCTTCATCGATCACATACGGTCCACCAGCGTGAGCAACGGGTGCGAAGTCGTCATTCTCAATGGTTCCTTCGCCTTGGTTGTCCAGAAATGTTACCGCACGGCCACTCGCAAAAATCCCAAGTAGTTCGACAAAGAAGTTCTCGTCAGGTTCTGCCAAATTGTCGCCGTTGACCGTCACGTCGATCGTGGTTGAGGTCAACCCGCTGTTGATGCTTGCGGTTCCGTTGGCCGCTTGATAATCGTTATTGCCGACACCACCGGTGGCTTCCACGGCGAACCCGTCGACGGACTGGTAATTGATCGACACGTCGGTATCCACCTCGGCCGTCATGGTGACACCGAAACTGAAAGTGATCGTGCCGTCGGTCTCACTCTGGCTGACGTCACCGATCGAGATCGTAGCGCTGTCGTCATTGGTGATGGTGCCTGTGGCCTCGTTCACAACGATTGTCACATCGTTGATGCCAGAGGTGACACTGTCGAGTGAGACGGTGAATGTCTCGTTGTCTTCGACGACAGCATCTTCGATCGTGTTCACGGTGATCGGGCCGCTTACGAGTCCCCCCGCAACGGACGTCAGCGTACTGCCCACTAGCGAATAATCGCCCACGTTGGCAGTGCCCTGCGAACTGCTGTAGTTTATGTCGTAGGGCAGAAGAATATTGTCGCCCGTTGCGGTCACCGCGAACGACGCGGTGTCGCCTTCGGATACCGCAGTCGCATCGGCAATCGAGATAAAGGCCTGCAGGTCGGTAACCGTGACATAAATGTCCTGCGAATCGGTCAAGGGAGTACCCGGTCCCGAGTCGGTCACCGTCACCGTCACTTCATAAACGTTGTCTGAATTCGCGTCACCAGGAGTTTCGAAGTCCCTTGCGGTCGTGAACCAAAGTTCGCCGGTGGACGCGTTCAGGGTGAATAACGCCGCGTCTGCTCCCGACTTGCTGTACGTCAGACCGCTACCCTCCGAGTGCAAATCATCGGTCGTTTGCACGTTGGTGATAATGGCCGTGCTATTTTCGGAGATACTTTCAAACGCTTCATCACCGCCGACAATCCCCGGTGCCATATTGTCGGTCGTGCCCGTGATAGTCACGGTCAATGTGGAATCATCGCTGCCGCCATTGCTATCGATGATGTCCAAGTTGATGAAGGTGTCGTAGACCGTGTTGCCGGTATTCACACTATTCAGCAACATGTTCTGTACGTGGGTTGCCCCCAGTTCGTACACGTAGGATCCATCGGCATTTGTGATTGTCAGATTACCGTAGGTCCCGACGTGCACTGTCACGTCAGAGGCGTCCACGGTCAATATGTCGATGGTGTCAGGATCGCTGTCGGGGAGGGTATTAGGATTGCCAACACCGGTGATGATATTACCGCTGACAATGTTGCTCGACTCGTCACCAAACTGCTCAACAATAGCATGCGTGTCATCCACCGCCGTCGGCGCGTCATTGGTGCCATTGATTGTTACGGTGACCACCTGGGTGTCAGTAGCCCCCGACGATGAACTCACCCCACTCAGCTCGCGAACCCAAATGTGCCACGTACCTCCGCTGACGGAGCTTACACCAGCTTTTTTTGAACCGTCATCTTCACCCCAGTCCGTCCCGTCGCTCTGGATGTTGTCCATGCCACGGTCATCAAAGTCAACGGTGAAGTCACCGGTGTCGCCGGCATAGTCCTCTCCTTCGAGGTATCCGCAGTCCCACTGATCACCGAGTGGTCGAAAATCTCCGGTGAGCAGGTTCCGGCGAGCTGGTGGGGGCAGCGTTTGACCACTTCCGTCGCTCTCCTCGAACCCGATGTCGCCGTCATTGAACGAACTCGTAATCTCGTCGTACCACTGAATGTCGTAGAAGGCGAGGTCAACGTCGAAGGGGCCCACGTAGACTTCGGCACGAGCTGAAAAGCGAATGTCACTATTGCCGGAGGCAACTGGACGCATGCCATTCCAGATACCCTCGTGTCCTGAAACGGGACTGAGTGTCGTCAGGTCTGAGTAATAGAGGCTCGCCTGATCGTTTAACGTGATGTCGCGGGTCGACGCCACCAATGTCCATCCACCACCATCGGTCGTCATATCGGCATAGACCTGTTGTGGGGCATCACCTCCGGGACCGTCGGGATCGATCCAGTAGACGCCGTCGCTGGCGCCGGGTCGGTTATTTAAAATGTCCAGGGCCGACAACCCGGGGTTGGTCGCAGAGTCGCCAAGCGTCGAATTTCCATCGCCATTATCGGAAACGGACACCGTGTACTCAAGTTGCAATGACTCGCCTGCTGCGAGGTGATTAAACGCTTCGGTTCCACTGTCGAATGTCCAGTCGATCGTTCCAGTTGAGGAACTCCCATCGATCACTGGATTAGGACCGACAGTCATCATCGCCAGCAATGCCGCGTTGCCGCTCCCATTGTCGTCGCCGGTGACCGCTAGCGATTCAACAGAAGCAATCACCGTGTCGGATGCGTCGACATCTTCGACGCTGAGTGTGCGATCGACCGACAATAGTGAATCAGTTTCAAATAGCGTTTCACTCGCCGAGTCATTCGCGCCGATCGTAATCACCGGCGGATCATTGATAGGTACGACGGTCAGCGTCGTAGTGGCAATCTCGCTGTCCACCCCATCGGCGGTGGCAACGACTTCGATGATGCGATCTGTTGTGTTGGGGTTCTGTGACGTGTTGTTGTAGGTCACCGTTCGCAACACTTGCTCGTAATTCGCCGCGGTGTCAGTTCCGGTTAATGTTAGGACCCCCGCAATATACGACGCGGAGAGGGCGGTACCAGTTGTATCGGCTGATAATGTCTCGTTGATTCCATCCAATGGGTTTGTGAGCGTTACTGTCGCGGAATCAAGATTGCTTTCAGACAAGGAACCGAACTTGGCGATCGTAAACGCGTGAGATTGAATATTTCCATCTAGGTAGGGGCCGGTGCCTGTTAGAGAGCGGAGCGTGACTCTGACGCTATGTGCTCCAGGAGCCAACCCTGTAACCCAGTCTTCGAGACTAACTTGAAGGGTTGAGTCCGCCCCTGTTTGAGGTTCTTGGGGATCCAAGTCAAATTGACGGTAATGAACTGTTCCATCCACGTAGATCTTTGCTTCGACAGTCTCTAATCCGCTGCTGTTATTGGCTAAGTTAAGAGAAGCACTGGCGCGTACCATGTCGAAGAACGAATGGACATTGATAGTGTCGCTATAAACCGTGGTTTCGCTAGGGCCTAAGGAGATCGTATTGCTTGATGTTTGCTGACCTATTTCAAACGCACTGGGAGTACCATTCGGGAATTGATTAAATCTTACGACTCGCAGTGCGTGAGATTGGAAATTGCCGTCTAGGTATGGGCCGGAGCCAGTCAGAGAGCGAAGTGTGATTCTGACACTGTGTGTTCCAGGAGCCAAACCTGTGACCCAATCTTCAAGATTGACGTGAAAGGTTGAGTCCGCGCCTGTTTGAAGCTCTTGGGGATCCAGATCAAATCGTCGATAGTGAACTGTTCCGTCCACGTAAATCTTCGCTTCGACAGTCTCAAATCCGTTGCTGTTGTTGGCTAAGTTAAGTGAAGCACTGGCTCTAACCAGATCGGCGGACGAATTGACATTGAAAAAGTTGTTAAAAACCGTTGTTTCACCAGAGCTTAAGTAAATCGTATTGCTTGACGTTTGTTGAATTATTTCAGATGCACTAGGAGTACCATTTGGGAACTGATTAAATCTTACGACTCGCAGCGCGTGAGATTGGGGATTTCCGTCTAGGTATGGGCCGGTGCCTGTTAGAGAGCGGAGTGTGACTCTGACGCTGTGTGATCCAGGAGCTAACCCTGTGACCCAATCTTCAAGATTGACGTGAAAGGTTGAGTCCGCGCCTGTTTGAAGCTCTTGGGGATCCAGATCAAATCGTCGATAGTGAACTGTTCCGTCCACGTAAATCTTCGCTTCGACAGTCTCAAATCCGTTGCTGTTGTTGGCTAAGTTAAGTGAAGCACTGGCTCTAACCAGATCGGCGGACGAATTGACATTGAAAAAGTTGTTAAAAACCGTTGTTTCGCCAGAGCTTAAGTAAATCGTATTACTTGACGTTTGTTGAATTATTTCAGAGGCGATAGGGCCAGACGAGACTTCATCAATAGAAACGGCAAAATCCGTATCACCAACCAAGACCGGTCCGCCGTCTTCGGTGAACGTGGTCGCGAAATCGATCCCGGTTTGATCATCGCCGTTGAGATCGACTTCGGGGGCCGGATTTGGAATCAACACCACGTCGTTGCCTGTACCGCCGCTGTAGGAGATTGAAAAGACTGAACTGCCGGGCAGCGTGACGTTGTCTCCGTCGGCCAACCCAGCAAACTGGCCCGCGACGGAATTGGGGCCCGTGTTGTTGATTAACACAATCACGTCGGAAAGGGATGGCGTGAAGCCGATGGAATTAGAGACATCAAGCGTCGCGCCGTTCAGATTGACATCGCCGCTGACAATCACTTGATCGTGCAGACTGCCCGGCGTCGCGCCGTTAATCTCGGCATCGAATGTTATGCCTGCGGCAAGTGTCAAATTAACAACGCTAATGATACCGGGGCTGAGGCCGGGCGCCAGTGTAGCGTTGTCCTGCAGCACGACGTTGGGAAGGTTTCCGGTGCCGCCAAGTATGGCCGAATTGGATACGGTAACCGTGTTGCTGCCGCTGTAATCGCCGTTGATCAGTAGCGTGCCAGCGTTGATATCGATGCTGCTTAAGTTGCCGGTGCCCGCCAATGTTTGTGTTCCTACACCTTCTTTGACCAGCGTGATACCGCCCGATCCAGGACCGAGCGTGCCCGAGAAACTTCCGTCACCATCGCCACTGCCAACCGTCAAGGTCGTCACGCCGGTGCTGGTCACCAGACCATCCCCATTGAGTCCGTCGATTGCGTCACTATTGCCAAGTAGATCCAGTGTCGTGCCCACGCCGACCGTCACGCTGGTCGTGTCGGGGATGATGTTCGACGCAGAAGATTCGTAAAGGTCGGTCGACTGACCGTTGAGGATCAGATCAGCCGGTGCGAAATCGTCGTCCATCACCCGCAATTCGATGGTCGTTTCACCGGCCGCATTGACGGTAAGTGAATGGGATGGATTGGCAAACAAATGTTGCTCGAAGGCATCGGTTTCGCTGCGAATTCGCGACTGGCCATCGTTTGGCGTGCCAACGTCTTCCAGGAAGACGCGATGTCCGTCAACCCAAAATGCCGAACCAAAGCTGGTGACCGCACCGCCGCCACCGTTTGATACATTGTCGTAGAGGGTGACGACGGGCTGCCACGAACCTGCGAAGTAGGCCTGCATGCGAATCTGGGTACGGAACGGCTGTGTGACTTGATGTACCACACCGATATCGCCGTCAATGCCCAAAAAAGATGAGGGCTGTAGCGGCAACGGTGAACCGCTTGGGGTTGTCACGTCCAACAACAAGCGTGCTTGGACGTTGGTATCGGGTGAGTTGTTTCCACTGGTGTCAAAACCGATCGATGGCAATCGCCACTCGGCACGGCCTGCGCTGAAGTTCGAGTAACCCGAACCAGATGATAGTAGTCGGCTCGTATCGATCTTGTTCGTACTGGAATTCATTTGAGCGGCTCCGCTGAGCCCAATCCCGGTGTCGAATCCCCAGGGGATATAGCTGCCACCGGTCGTGTAAAAGAAGTCTTCGGTCAGGCCCCAGTAGGCCGTGTCAAAGCTGGAAGTGTCGATTCCGCTGTACGTTTTGCTGATCCCATTGCCAATCCCCGCGGCACCAGGTGTACTTGGAGTGGTCGAGGTGCTGACACCGCCGGGCAGCGTGACGACCGGGCCGAAGAATTCTGAACCTGGAATCAAGTTCAACGTCAGATCGTCAATGCCCGCTGCTGATTGGACCGGCTCAAGCCCGGTATAGTTGATCTGAGCTCCGTTGTCGAAGTCGAGCGTTCCCGCGTCTCGGCGCGTGAAGGTATGCTCCAACCCGCCTTCGTATCCCTCGATGCTGAGCGTATCAAACGCACCGACCCCGCCATTGACGAATAGCCCTCCGGGCGGAACTGGATCTCCGTTGACGTTGTTGACTTGCAGGAAGTCGTCGCTGAAGTTGCCTTCGACAGTCAAGGTATTGACGGGGGCATACGGCAAACGAAGGACTTCGGTAGAGTCGCTCATGTTCCGCAGTACTAAGTCGTCGCCCAAACGAATCAGCTCCAGCGCGCTATTGAGATTTGGCAGGTCGACCACAACATCGGGGTCGAGAAAAACTTCGAGATTTCGGGTCATGGTGTCTGTCAGACCGTCCGCGTCGGTTACACGAAGGCTGACTGGATTGCTGCCTATTGTGATGCCATAACTTGACAACTGGAGCCATGACAACTGCAGTTGTCCTCCGCTCGCGTCGGTGAAGTCGCCATCACCATCCAAATCCCAATCGAACTGCAGTGAGAAGTTGTTTGGCCCCGGATTGTCCTGCGACGAAACGGCGTCAAGCTGAATGCCGTTGCCAAATTCAAGCGGAACTGATGGATCAAAGGCGAACGAGGCGGTGGGACGCACGCCCAGCGACACCGCATAGTCTTCGACTTCACCGTCGTTGGCCGCGCTCGTCGGACTTAGGCCGCCCGCGGAACTGACCCGGAACCTTGCATACGTTCTGCCATGGTCGGCGATCGTGTTGATGACGGACGATGGAATCGAAATGTCGATGGTGTTGACGCCAGCGGATAGCAGGCTGGAGGTTATGATCTGTTCGCCACCGCCATCGAAGTCGTAGCTACCGTCTTCAAAGTCGATCCAGGCATCGACGTAGCCCGGCTCGGATAGCGTTATCTGCAACTGGTTGGTTTCGCCAATCACCAGCACGCCTTGCTCCAGCGGTGTGCCGTCAGCAAACGTGACTCCGTCCTCGTCGTCCACGTTGTTGTGGTCATCGCCTTGGGCGTCGTGCGAATCAAATGCTTCGTCTTCGGCGTCGACAGAACTTCCCAAATACAAGCTGCCTACGATATGAGTAGGACCTCCATCGCTCCGACGCGTGGGATACGCTCCGGATGCGTCCCCAAAGTCAACCGGTGCTGGCGGCAAAGCGGCGCCAGCGATTGCCGCCAGACCGACGTCTTCGTCATCACCATCGTCAAACGAGGGACCGCCGATCGCAATCATGCCGGCGTTCATCGAGACCGATGCACCGAACCGAGCCAGCGATTGTTGACCGACCAAAAAGTCCTGTTCAACATTGCTTGGATCCGATGGATCATCTGGAGCACCGGTAACATGTACCGCTCCGCCAGGAGCATCGGATCCAAGTACGAGATCAGGAACGCCGACCGCGAACGCGATGTCTCCCTGATCGAGATCCCGAACGTCGACTGCAACTGCTTCGCCATAATGCGCCGACGAGGGCACTGTGGACGCCTCGATCGCCGCCGCAAAGAGCTCGCTGGGCGAGAACAAATAGTCATAACTGCCAAACAATCCGGTATAGACGTGTGCCTCGCTAACACCCGGCGCGCCAACGATCACGATGTCTTGATCGACGTCGACCGACGCACCGAAATTCGCACCGTCCGCTGGAGCCGGAGCGGTAAATCGAGTGTCTTGTCCCCATTCAGCGACGCTATCGTTGCCAACGTGATCGGCGAAAGTGAAGCGGTAGCCGGCGCCGCGATCAGACGAGGCTACACCGTCGTCTTCGCCCGGTGCACCGACGATGATCTCTGGATCCACGCCGAATCCAGCTACATCCCGATTCTCGCTAATGGCTACGGCCGATCCAAACTGAGCATTCGATTGCGGTGTGCTGGATGTGAGTGTTGTGCTATCCCAAGTCGATCCATTGTACTCAAACACAAAGGCTGCACCCTCGTCACTGGAGCTGCCGTCGACGCCCGGTGCACCCACAACCACCTTTCCACCGTCGATATCAACTGACTCGCCAAACCGATTACCGTCGGCAGCAACGGGGGCCGTTAGCTTGTGAATGATGGGGGGACCTGACTCATTAAGCAGCGGCGAAATATCGTAGACGTAAACCGCACCCTGATCCGTTCCGCCATTGTCTTCTCCCGGTGCGCCAGCAACGACGTACGGCAAGCTAACAGCGATCGATGAACCGAATGCGGCCCCCGATTCTGGACTAGGTGCTGTGAACGAAAACGGAATTTGTCCCCACGTATCGTTCGTCGGGTCGTTGTCGCCCTGATCCTCTTGCCCAAAGACTTGGATGTTGCCAGCACTTGCGAGTCCATTGACGGTCGCACCCGGTGACGCCACAAATGCGGTCTCTTCAATGACCGCTACGCTCGCCCCAAACGACGCATTGGTCTCAGCGGAATCACTCGAAATCTCCACGGGCGTGCCAAAAACCGCCAGTACCCTGCGGTCTTCCAGCGACTCCATCAGTAGCCGGCGGTTGGCGCTGTGGTGGATTCGCTTTTGATTGCGTGCGGCGCGGCGACGAGGCCAGCGGTGGCGGCTTGGCGATGACATTTCAGTGTTCCTCGCATGGGGACAGGAGCGTAATTGCCCCTGAACCTAACCACCCGATGGAACTGCGTCTTTCGGACGTTCTGCCGACGAACAACTGTTCACCGGACATCTGTCCGGTGTGTGCCTGTGCCCTAGTGCATGCACTTGAGACATTTGGAAAATGACAGGTCACACCCCGTTGATTGAATCAACGCTGCGCAAAGACATGGCCCAAGCACGTTCGTGTGGATCGAAAGCTATGCAAGAATAGTCGAAGAGGGATTATCGTACGACGGAGCACCGTGCCGGCGTAGCGTGTCAAAGCACCGGATGCTGTCGTTTCGGCCGGCTTTGTCGAGATGCAGCGCTCGCAGGAAACAAGTCGTCATCCCCAACTTCCTCGCGTGGTTCGTCACCCGTGCGAAGTGCGTCGCGACACTCCACTACCTTCAAGACCAGAGCAACACGATCTTGCACCTCTAGCTTCAAATGCAGTTGTTCCACGTATTGGCGTACCGTACGCGGTTGGATCTCAAGCATGCGGCCAATCGCGTTGCGGGTATGACCGTAAAAGAGTAAGACTATCACGTCTAGCTCTCGCTGCGTCAGGTGCAAATGGGCTGCAATCTGAGGCCACTCGTCCCAGTTGACAAGCCGTGTGCCAGGATGAGTCTTCTCCCATGTATTGGCTGATTCTAGTTCGTTTGCTGTCGGACTTTGGCTGGGTTCTATTGAACCGGGATGTCCTACGCTCCCTCGATCGTCTAAACGCATCTCCACGCCCCTCCTATTCCAAAGAATCAATTCTTGCTGCCATTGTCAGCCAACCGCACCACTGACCTACGATATCCATTTATAACAGACAACATACTCCGGAGGGGGGGTGTGCGTCGTGGAGCGTTCTGTTTTTTAGGAAATATGGGATGCAGGGGATGCCGAGGGGATGACAATAGCGGTGCGTTGAATGCCTTTAATCGTCGTCTGAGCTGGATCCTAAGGCACTGCGGTTGAGTCCCACTCCGCCGTAAGTCTATTTTCCGGGGGGCATTCCAGTTCTTCCCACGATTGAGTCGCTCTCCCCCTCTGTTTTCAGCGACGCAGTGGTAGCGAATGTCGCCAAGACTTTGGTTATGTTTTGACGACCCAAGGGGCCCGATCGCGATGGTGAACCTATTTTTGGATGCAGTAGATTCGCTTGGCGGTGCGGATGAGTAATCGGTCCGCTGCGATCGCAGGCGTTGCCATCGCCATGTCATCGTCAGACAACGGATTGCTGCCCAATAACTCGAATTCTTTGCCCGCCTTGATCACCGACGTCACTCCGTCTTCGTTGATGCAGAAAATCTTGCCGTGATAGGCCCACGGTGATGATGTGAATTCGCCTCCGTTTGGGATCCGTACCTTCGAGTAAACTTCGCTGCCATCTGCGGCATCATACGCGGCAAACAAACCACGGTCATATAACACGTACACGATGCCTTCATACGCGATCGTTGTCGGATTGTACGGCGCTCCGGTCGGTTGACTCCAGACAATTGATT
The DNA here is from genome assembly GCF_039545035.1 of Novipirellula caenicola. Lineage (NCBI taxonomy): Bacteria > Pseudomonadati > Planctomycetota > Planctomycetia > Pirellulales > Pirellulaceae > Novipirellula > Novipirellula caenicola. Next base: position 367,141 of record NZ_BAABRO010000002.1, on the reverse strand, counting down.
CGTTCGCAGTTTCGGTCCCCTCGAGTGAGATGTCGCCTTCGGCTCCTGGGCGGATCGCGTACAGCGGCCGATCGCGATCGCCAACGTACCCCGAACTGATGAAGAGCAAGCCATTGTGCTGGTACGGCGTCGCGATCGTGATGCTCGACATGCCGCTAAGTGACCACAACAAGTTACCATCCAAGTCGTACGAGCGAACCTTCTCAGAACCAAGCGTCACGATCTCGCGACGCAGTTCGTTCTTCCAAAGGTAAGGAGTCGACCAGTTGCTCTTTTCGTCCCGCGGAGTTCGCCAGACTTGTTCGCCCGTGCGTTTATCCAACGCCATCAGATAAGACTCTTCGTCATTGTCGTTGACCAGGTACAGTCGATCGCCAAACAGCACCGGCGACGCGGCGGTGCCCCAGCCGTATCGCGTTTTTCGTGGCTCGAGGTTGTGCATCCAAACCTCGTTGCCATCGATGTCAAAGCAGTAAACCCCCACCCCGCCAAACATCACGTACACGTGTTCGCCGTCGGTAACGGGCGTCTCCGATGCATAGCTGTTCTTTAAATGGATCGAGGTTTTTGGTGACGCCTTGCGAACCTGTTTTCTCCAAACCAGATCACCGCTGTCTAAATCCAAGCAGATCACCACCCACTCGTGTTCCGACGCCGGCAACTCAGGCCGATTGCCACCGAAATACAAGCCCTTCTTTGGCTCTTCGCCATCGCCGTGATTGATGACGGTGGTCAAAAAGACTCGGTTTCCCCAGACGACCGGGGATGACCATCCGCGTCCAGGAATCTCGGTTTTCCATGCCACGTTTTTATTGGCGGTCCACTGGACCGGAAGATCGTTTGCTTCGCGAACGACGCCATCCGCATGCGGCCCACGAAATTGCGGCCATGAATCACTCGCCACGGCAACCAACGGCATGGCGAGCCAAACGCAAACAAACAGTCCAGAAACCTTCACCGATTGAGGAGATTGCATCGCATGGTCCGTTTGAGGTTTTGTGTGGAGTAAAAAGGGAAGAGGTCAATCGCCCCAGTGCGGATTGTAGCGTCTACGGTCCTGCGGTGTCAGAAACCCTTGTCTGCCAGAAACCCTTTGCTGTCAGAAACCCTTGGCTGCCAGAAACCCTTTGGTACCAGAAACACAGTGGTTTCAGAAACTGCCGCGGCCGAAAACATCGAACTAGCTTGAGTCGGGATTGCGGTGGGATACGGATTTGGCAAAACGGTTTATACTGGGACTGCCAAACGCGACAGGAACAAACCTATTATAGGATCTAACCCCGCTGACCATGAGCGACATGCAGCCTTCGAAACGCCGATTCGCCCGTCGGCAAAAACGGTGGTTTTTTCCTGTCATGGCAGTTCTGATCGGTTTGGCCCCGGTGATCTTGTTCGAATTGGGACTCAGGGTGATCGATTGGCAGCCGCAAATCGTGCTGCGTGACCCATTTGTCGATTTCCAGAACGTGCGTCCTTTGTTCGTGCGAAGCGAGGATGGACAAAACTGGGGTACCGCCGAAAATCGGCTTGAATACTTTCAGCCCGAATCGTTCGCGGCGACCAAACCGCCGGACGAATATCGGATCGTTTGTTTAGGCGGCTCGACGGTTCAAGGACGACCGTATTCGATCGAGACTTCGTTCACGACATGGTTGGAACTCAGTCTGCAGGCGGCCGATCCGGCGAAGCAGTGGAAAGTGATCAATTGTGGGGGCGTGTCCTACGCCAGCTATCGGTTGGTCCCGATCCTCGAAGAGATGCTGCAGCATGAACCCGACTTGATCGTCGTGGCTACCGGACACAACGAGTTTCTCGAAGACCGTTCGTATGCCGGAATCAAGCAGTTACCAGACAGCGTGGCGGGGGCGTATCGGGGGATCAGCCAACTGCGGGTGACGCAGTGGGTTCACGGGCTCGCGGCCCCCGCGAGCGAAAGTTCGTCCGACCAAGATAGCGACGTCACCTCCCGAAACATGATGACGACCGAGGTCGACGCGTTGTTGGATTATCGGGGCGGCCTAGCAAAATACCATCGCGATGACGACTGGCAACAATCGGTCGTGATGCACTTTGGCTATAATCTTCGCCGCATCATCGAAATGGCAAAATCTGCTGCAGTCCCGATCTTGTTGGTCGATCTGCCTGTGAACTTGCGAGATTGTCCCCCGTTTAAAAGCGAAGATACAGCCGCGGTATCCGACGCGGATCGGCAACGTTGCGAAGAACTTGTCACCGAGGCGCGCGAAAGGTTTTCTCTTGATCGACGAAAAGCCATCGAAAAACTCGAACTCGCAGTCGACATCAACCCTCGTCACGCAGGCTTACATTACCAACTCGGCTTGCTCTACTTTGACGACCAACAATTCGTCAAAGCAAAGCAACACTTCCAAATTGCCGTCGACGAAGACATTTGCCCGCTGCGAATGGTGTCGCCCATTCGTGAGCGGCTTCGACAGGTTGCCGCGATCACTGATACTCCGTTGGTGCCGTCACGACAACGCTTTGAAATGCAAAGCAAGGGTGGAATCCCCGGTCAGAATTGGTTGCTCGATCATGTGCATCCCACGATTCCAGGCCACCAATCGATTGCTGCGGAGTTGATGAGCACACTCGAAGCAATGGAAGTCGTTTCGCCTCGCGACGATTGGCAGGTCGAGCGAGAGAGACGCTATCAAGCTCATTGGGAAACGTTGACCCCGGTGTACTTCGAGCGAGGCAAGCAGCGGCTCGAAGGATTGCGATTGTGGAGCGAAGGACGAGCCAAAAAACTTCGCGGTGATGTCAAGGGAGTCCAGGATTCGCCGTGATCAGTGCAATCAGCGTGGCGTCAGTTTGGCAGGTTCACCGAGGGTCATCGACTATGGAAATAGGTGGTTGGCTTTCGTAATAGCGCAAAGCCCTCGCCCGGAGAATTTCGAACGTTTTACTCGCTGCAACTGGGCGGGGCCCCGAGCCGCGAACGCTATTAAAGTCGATGGCACTAAGTTGACGTCCGTTGGGTCGAAACCGGGGGCACAGGGATTAGCATTGCCACGACCGCGATTTTGGGACGCTGGTGTTTCGCTTGCGACGGCACGTGTTTTGCAACCGTTTGACTCTCGCTTGCTGGCAAATTTAGTGATCCAACCCCTTATTGAGAGATAACCAAAAATGCATACACGAATGGTCGCCCCGTTGATGGTTTGTCTTTTTCTGATTACGGGCAGTGCGATTGCCCAAGACGTGATTTTGTACCGTCCCGTGGTCCAGCCCGTCGCGGCGACACCCGTGGTGACTGCACCTGTCGTTTCGGCACCTGTCGTGGTTGCCAGACCCGCGTATACGAGCGGCTATGCCGTTCCCGTGGCACCGAGCGTGACGGCGCCCGTGGTGGTACAGCGACCGACGCTCTACGACACTCCGTCGGTCGCGCCGGTGGTCTCGTACTCGCCTGCGGTTCCCGCCTCATCGGCTGCCTATGTCGCACCTGTCGCACCCGCTCCGGTCGCGGTATCGCCGGTGGTCGTGCGTCCAAAAGTCTACGTGCCCGGACGCCCGATCTACAACTTCTTTCAAGCGATCACGCCATAGTCAATCGACCTCCTCGTTGACATTCCAGTCGAGGCAACGGATTCATGCCGCATGGCATGATGCCCCCTGGGTAGTCGCACGGCTTTCCAAGCCGTTAGCGTGACGCTGGGGGTGATCGTCGCGGCAACCGTTACCGCGTTAATGAGCCGAGCGTGGCTCCGATCACGGCTCCCACTTGGAATGCGGGCCGACACGGGGACTTGCTCTTTTCTTGCTGGTTTGAAAAGCCTGTTGAAGTGGGCTTCAACAGGCTCGATTCGTTGGTGGACAGGCGAGAAGCCAATTGCACGCGGTTTTTAGTTGGCTTGAACTTTGATCCGGCGAGGTTTCACCTTTTCGGATTTTGGCAGTCGCAACGTCAATACGCCGTGCTTCATCTCGGCCGAAATCTTCTCGGCGTCGATGCTTTCACCAACTGTAAACGTTCGATGGAAATCGCCAGTGCCATATTCGCTAACCAAAAAATCGCCTTCGTGACGCGAGGGGACTTTTCCGTGAATCGTCAACTCGCGATTTTCAAACCGAATGTCGAGATCGTCGACGCTGACGCCCGGTAAGTCACCGTACAGCAACAGTTCTTCTTCGCCTTCCCAAATGTCAAACCGTGGAACGTAAGTCGATTGATAGGTTTGTTCAGGACTCGCGCTGTCGCCGGCTTGTTTATCCGCATTGCTCATGGTCGTGGACATTAGAATCACCTTTTGAAAAATTGAGTGGGGTGTGGGATGCTTGGGTGACGCGGCGTGCGGTTTCGCGACTAGCCTGCGTGCCGAATCGCGGCCGGCATCCGCGTCACTTTTTTAAGCAGGGAGCGGACAGAAAATCAGTTCGCTTTCACTTCGATACGCCGTGGTTTAGCCGCTTCGCTCTTGGGCATCGTCAGCGTCAAAATGCCGTTGCGGAAATTCGCAGACACGTTCTCGCTATCGACGTCCTGTTGCAATTCCAACGTGCGTCGGAACTTGCCAAAACCACGTTCTTGTCGATGCCATGCACCTGCTTCGTGCTCAGGCTGTTTTCGTTCTCCCGAAATCGACAACTGGTTACCACCGGTGACGTAGATCTCGAGATCATCCATCTCAAATCCTGGCAGTTCCGCTTCCAAATACAGCGCGTTGTCGTCTTCCCACATGTTCACCAATGGGAAGGTTCCGCGTCGTGAAGGACCATTGCCACCACTGACTTGACCAAACAAGCGGTCCAATTCGCTACGAAGCCGATTCACGTCTGCCATCGGCTGCCAATGTGAACTTAACATGATCGTAAGCCTCCAAAAGATTGAGTTAGGTGGGGGATGAGGGCTTGTGGCAGTGACTGTCAAAAATGGCACTCCAAACCGCTCGTCAGCCATAGAAAAGCAACGAGCGTGCCAATTGGCAAAACGATCCGGCAGCGCAGCACGCAACCGACCGCCTCCCGATTCACGAACTGCACCGTTACCCCCGTGCCGGTGTCCTCCGCCGCAGCCCCTGTCCCTATCGCGACCCTCGACCCCTGACGCTTACCTGGGATTCCGCGGTTCAGACGGAGTTTACCGCTGCGGTTGTTGCGGATAAGAACGACTGTAGATGCGTCGCGACGGGAGTGGGTTGGTCGAGCATGACAAAGTGGCGAGCGTTAGCGATCGGTTCCCACTGAGCACCGGGGATGTCCGTCGCCAAACGTTTCCCATACTTCGCCAGTTGAAACTTGTCATCTTCGCCCCACAACACCAACGTTGGTACCTCAATCCGGTGCAACCGATCGGTGATCTCGGTCGTCTGGTTGGTGTTCAGCGCAGCGGCGTTGCGGATCAATGACAATTTGCCGACTTCGGTGTGGTAGGGAGCCAGTAGTCCATCCATCACTTCGCTGTTAGGCGACGTGGCAAATCCGCTTTTCAGTGCCACGCCTAGCGACGTGATTGTTTTTGATGCCGAAGCGAGACTTTTGGCGCCAGGATGTCCAAATTGCAGCATCAATTCAATCGGCCACGAGTCATAGCAGACCGTGTTCATCACGCAAAGTCGCGAGACTCGGTGCGGAAACAGCGTTGCCAATCGCAGTGCGACGCCCCCGCCAATATCATGAGCGACAAATGCGGCCTGGGCGATCCCCAGTTTCTCCATCCATTGGTCGATCATTTCCGCTTGGCAAGTGATCGAGCGGTCAAAGCAGTCACGTCGATCGGAAAAACCGAAGCCTAGCAAATCCGGTATCAGCGTACGATGATGCGTTGCCAGTGCTGGCAACACTTGATGCCACAGGTAACCCCAAACGGGAATCCCATGCAGCAAGATCACCGGATCGTCGTCGGTGTTGTTTCCGCTGCCCTCATCGACATAGCTAACGAAGCGGTCGCCCAAGTTCGTTACTTTTTGTAATGCTTGATAATCACGCCAATTCATTTTGCACCTCCGGTGAATTCAGGTCGCTCGTCGTTTTGCGAGTTTGGTGAGATTGCAGTCGCGGGGAAGGGCGACTGAAGTAGAGCGTCATCGGGTTGCCAATCTCGCAGGCACATCGCGATATTTAGAATCAATCCCGGCAGCAGCTGTTCAAACGTTTCACAGCTCCGCAGCGTCTCATCAAAATCAATTCCTTCACCCTCTAGTCGGGTTCGTGACAAGGGCACGGGATAGGGCAGTTCGGATGCCAAGCGCCGCGACCGTTCTCGCAGATGATCCGCGGCGGCGGTATAGGCGGGGGATTGAACCTTGGGTTTCAGGTTGCGCCATACCGCGTCCAGATAATTCGGCCAAAGTGCCAAGCTGCGATAGTCGCTGTTGATCGAGCGTAGCGAAAGCGTTTCTGTGATGTCGCTAAAGAGTGTCTGCAGCTGTTCGTCGCTCGGGTTTTCGTCTTCCATCTCCAGTGCAGCCATCTCTGCCGGGACACCGGGGGCGATCCGCTCGGCCGGTTCGGTTGCCGAGTATCGTTTGATCGACAATTCCCCATCGAGTCCCTGACGTACCGCCGAAGCAATCAACAGCAGCTTAGGGTTGATGTAGTGATAGAGTTTTAAAATCTCGTGCAATTGAAACGCTTGGCTCGGGCCCAGTGACGTTTGCTGTTTCGCGCCGAGATCCCCTAGCGGCTTTGCCAGCTCCACTGCGGCCGCACGAATTTGATCCGAGGATTGTTCGAACATCATCGTCTCGGCGTTGGGACGGACCGTATCCCACAATATCGGCAGCAGCCCTTTGTGCCCGGCCCAGGTGCGAAAGATCAGATTGATGCCGCGTACCCGAAGCGTTTGTCGTACCTCGTGGTACACCCGCTCGATTTCGCCAGTCGCTGCGTACTCGGCAACGGGGCTCGTTTGATTTGATCCAAACACGACGTCCTCTCCCTGTGTGAGCATTCGTAATGCCTGAGCGCAGCATGACGACGATCGTCAACGCAGCGGCTCGGCTATCGGACGGAGGACGCGAATTCCATGCCGATCATGGACGGAGACCGCAATCAACCGTTCGGCAGCCACCGTTGAAACGCCGAAAGGATGGTTTAGCCCGCTTTTCCGTTGACGTACGCCACCGTCAACGGTTGTTGCGGCGTCTCGAAAATCCGTTCCCCGGTATCGTATTCAATCAGCGATCCCGTTCCCTCGGTGGCCCAAAAGAAAGCAGCGTAGTCGGCAATCCGACGCGCTTGCTGCAAATTGTGAGTGACTACCACCACGGTATAACGCCCACGAAATCGAGTCAGCAGTTCTTCGACCACGCGGCTCGAAAGCGGGTCTAGAGCGCTGCAGGGTTCATCCAGCAACAGCACTTCGGGACGCAACGCGAGGGCGCGAGCGATACACAAACGTTGCTGTTGGCCGCCTGAGAGCGAGAGCGCCGCAGCATCAAGTCGATCCTTCACCTCGCTCCACAATCCGACATCTTCCAAGACCGACTGGAGGATTTCGCCCCGCTCGGCGCGATTTCGGATGCCGTGCTCCTTTAGCGGCATTTCGATGTTTTTGCGAATCGACAATGGGAACGGATTCGGTTTCTGAAAAATCATGCCGACGCGGCGACGCAGTGAAATCACGTCACGGGTGGCTCGTACGTCGAGTCCTCCGAGCGTGATCTCGCCCTCGACCCGGCAGCCGGGAATCATGTCAGTCAGTCGATTCAAACTGCTCAAAAAGCTCGTCTTGCCACACCCTGAGGGCCCAATCAACGCAGTCAAACATCCGCGGTGGATTGTCAATGTGATTCCATCGAGTACACATTGGGGGCCGTAATGTACCGCCAAATTTTTAACGTGGATCAATGGCTCGGGCACACAGCACGGCGGCCCGACATCCACCGGTCCGATCGTAAACGGATCGCTGGCGGGATCGCATGGCTGGCGGTCCGTCGCTTTGGCGCGATGGGGTTGGTTAGGGTTCTCTGAACTCATAACGTCGTGATCCTGCGGTGTAACCATCGTTTAGCGGTCCAGGTGGCAGACGCATTGATGAGTAACAAGATGGCGATCAGCACCAGCGCCGATCCATAGGCGTGTCGGTCTCCACCGGCCACATTCATCGATAAATCAAAGATATGCACTGACAATACGCGACCCGAGTCGAACAGCGATTGAGGTGTCCGGTCCACATACCCGCTGGTGAAAAGTATTGCTGCGGTTTCTGCGAGCGCTCGGCCGATTCCCAGCACCAAACCGACCACGATTCCGGGGACCGCCGCGGGCAATAGCAATTGCCATAGCGTCGCCGTCCGCGACAATCCGAGTGCGGCAGCACCGAGTCGGTACTCGGGCGGAACCGAGCGAAATCCTTCCTCGGTCGACCGGATCAAGATCGGCAACACCATGCACGACAACGTCAATCCGCCCGACAGGATTGAAAACCCCAAGCCAAGATAGATGCAGAAGAACGCGTTTCCAAACAGCCCAAACACGATCGAGGGAACGCCTGCTAAAACATCCAAGCTGCGGCGGACCAAACGTGCGAACACACTCTCGGTCGCCGTTAGTTCGCTGAGCATGATTGCCGTTCCGACCCCCAACGGCAACGAGACCATCATTGTCACCGCCAATACCAACAACGTCGATTGGATGATCGGAGCAATGCCGCCATCACGACCGGCGTTATCAGGCGATTCAGTCAGAAACTGCCACGAAATCGCGGGCAAACCCGCGATAATGACGTCCAATAAAATCCATACAAACAAGCTGGTGACAATCGCTGCGATCGCCCAAACGAGGATCGTCATGGCCCGGTCGATCGCCGCCGCCGTGGTGGTCAATCCGTGTTGGTTCACTGTCGCCACTTGAGTGACGTCGACCACGTCGTCGGTGCGAAGTGATGTCGGTTTAACCATGAATCCGCCCCTGGCTAACCCATTCTGCGGCGCCCACTAACACGATCACCAATACCATCAACAGCAATCCGCACACGAACAAGGCGGATCGATGGTCTGCCATGGCGTACGCCATCTCGAGTGCGATGTTGGCGGTCAGCGTGCGGACCGGTTGGAACAGGCCCGTTGGATGTTGTACGACGTTTCCGGCGACCATCAACACCGCCATCGTCTCGCCGATCGCGCGGCCGGTACCCAGTAATATCGCAGTCGCAAGCCCCGAACGGGTCGCTGGCAAAACGACACTCAATACGGTTCGGCCTCGCGAGAGCCCCAGTGCCGCCGAGGCTTGCAAGTACTCGGCCGGCAAATTCTCAAACGCGGCACCCGCCAACAAGGCGATTGTCGGCAGGATCATGATCGTGAGCACCACGATGGCGGTAAACAAACTCGCACCAGGTGGTTGCACTCGGGCGACCAGCGGCACCAACACGATAAGTCCCCACAAGCCGTACACGACCGAGGGAATCCCCGCCAACAGTTCGATGACTTTTCCATACGCATGGCCCAAGGGCCGAGGAGCATAGAAATGGGCGAACATCGCCGATCCGATCCCCAGCGGCGTGGCCAACGCGACGGCGACGACGGTGCTCAGCAACGTGGCTGCCAACATTGGCACCAAATTGAACGTTCCCTGCGAAGCGCCACCCGACGGATGCCACGATGCGTCCGTGAAAAATCGTGTCAGTCCAACTTCGCGAAATGCAACGGAGGATTCCAGCAACAGAAACAGTAGGATCAGCAACACGATGGTGCCGGTGATCATTCCACATCCACGTAGAAACCACGCCAGCGATGCATCACGGGACCAAGGGAACAAAGTATTGCTCCTTGATGATGTCATGGACTTCATCCGATTTTGCAAATTCAATGAACGCGGCAACGCGTCCCGCCGGAGGTTGTTTGAGGACAAGATTCAGGGGGCGTGCCAGCGGAAAGCTGCCGTTGCGAACATTCTCGATGTTCGCCGCCACCCCGTTCATTGGCAACAGTTTGATTGCCACGCCAGCGGCGGCATCGTATTCCGCAGTGCCAATCGAAACGTAGCCGATCGCACGCGGGTTGCCCGCCACGGTCTTGATGCCTTGCTCGTTGTCTCCAATCACGATGTCGGCTCGGATACGACGATGGTCGACTTGAATGTATTGCGTAAACAACTCGAGTGTCGATCGTCCTTCGGCTTTGTTGACAACCGTGATCGGCCCCGGTTCGCCTCCTACGTCACGCCAATCTTCGATGTCTCCGGTGTAGATCGCGGCAATTTGGTTGTCGGTAAGTGAGGTGATCGGATTGTCGCGATGGACAATCACGGCGACGCCATCCAGGGCAATCGCAACGGAAATCAAATCCTGCTCTTCCGACTTCAGCTCGCGTGACACCATCCCAATATCAACAAGTTCACGGCGAGTGTCGGCAATGCCTCGTGAGGAGCCGCCGCTTTGGACGTCCACTCGGACGTTCGGGTGACGTGATTCGAACCGTTTGCCGATCTCCGCCGCCAAAGGTGCAATGGTGCTCGAGCCCGACAGACTAATTTGATTCTGGCCGTCGCGGCTGCGGTTAAGCGAACATGACGCCATCGTCAGCCACGCGATGGCTCCCAGACAGAAAATCGATGTTCGTCTTCGCCGCCCCTTCGTGTTCACGATACGTTCCGTTCTTCTTTCAAACGATCGCCCGCGTCACAAAGAGGGCGTCGGACTGGAGTGCAGGCAAAACAATAACGGCAGGTATCTTCGAATGCGAACATCGATGACGAAGTGAATAATCTAGCCACGCTATGGATCAAAGTCAATTTCCGTCCTCTGCCCGAATGTTTGTCGCATCGTTCGTTTCGCCGACGACGTTGTTTCTCATGACGTTGTTTCTCGGTGAGTAATGGCTGCGGCGACCGGTTGGTCCGCCACCGACGTCGAACTTTTGACGTTGGCTTTGCCGGAGGGACGGCGAAACGGCACCTTCCTTACAAACAAAATGTCGATTTTGCTGGCTTCGACCTACTTTGGCACTAGGCTCCGTCTGAAAACCGTAGCGGAAGTCGTCAAGACTTTCGGCAGTATGGCATAACCCATTGGGAAATCGAAATTCTACACGCTTGTTGATTTAGTGAAGTTTCCTGCGGCAAGGGGTGTATGATGGACTTCCTAGTCCGTCAATCATGTATTCGACGGACTAGGAAGTCCGTCGTACGACTAAATCAACAAGCCGTCAACGGCTTTCACCAGCATGGCATCACCCATAGGGAAATCGAAATGCTTCACGAGTTCCGCTACCAAGTTTCTGCCTCGGATGCGTTCTCAGACAGTGCCTAGTACGGTGATTTTTAACGGAGCGGCGCGGTAAATGTCGAACGTTTGACTCTTTGCATTTGGACGGCTTACGCCGCAGACGCGACCCAACTTGATTGAGCAAAGCGTTACGGTCCACGGCGCGGCAAGGCAAATCCCATTTTGATTCAATCCACAGCCCGCTCAAGCCGAGTCGTCGGCGCACCGCCACCGTGGGAGACATCAATCAATGCGGTTTATGAAGGAGTGCGGATGACCAAATTGCGAATTTCGGTCATGTCTTCCATCGCAAACACGATTCCTTCGCGGCCCAGTCCGCTGTCTTTCACGCCGCCGTAGGGCATGTTGTCGACTCGCCACGACGGCACATCGCCGATGACCACGCCGCCCACGTCCAGCGTGTCCCAGGCTTGATGGGCCTTGTACAGATCGCGAGTAAAGACGCCCGCTTGCAACCCGAACCTGCTGTCGTTCACCTCGGCAAGCGCGTCGCTGAAATCACTAAACCGGCTCAGCACAGCCACGGGGCCGAATGCCTCTTCGCTGCAAATCGTCTGATCGGCAGGCACGTTTTCCAGTAGCGTGGCGTCCAACATCGCTCCGTCGCGTTTGCCTCCGCACAACAATTTTCCACCCGCTGCGACCGCTTCGTCGATCCACTGCTGCAGCCGCTCCGCTTCCGCTTCGGAGATCATCGGACCAATGAACGTCTCTTCGGCTTTAGGGTCGCCAGCGACCAGAGCCTTGGTGGCGGTTACCAGCGAATCACGCAGTGAATCAAAGATCGCTTCATGGACAATGATCCGCTGGACCCCAATGCAGCTTTGTCCCGATTGGTAGAACGCACCAAACACAATTCGTTTGACGGCGTCTTCTAAATCCGCGTCGCGGTCGACGACACAGGCGGCATTGCCACCAAGTTCCAATACGACCTTCTTTTTGCCCGCCTTCGATTTCAATGCCCAACCCACCTCCGGTGAACCAGTGAAGCTGAGCATTTTCAAACGGTCATCGGTCGTGAACAAATCGGCTCCGTCACGCGAACAAGGTAGGATCGAAAACGTGCCTTTGGGCAGATCCGTTTCGGCGAGAACCTCGCCGATGATCAACGCCCCAAGCGGTGTGCGGCTGGCCGGTTTCAAAACAAACGGACATCCCACCGCCAATGCAGGGGCGACCTTGTGAGCGGCCAAATTCAATGGAAAGTTAAATGGGCTGATGAAGGAACATGGCCCAATCGGAACGCGTTTCCACATCCCACGATAGCCCGCGGCACGAGCCGAAATTTCCAGATTCATCACCTCGCCGCCGAGCCGTACCGATTCCTCGGCCGCAATTCGAAACGTGTCGATCAGGCGTGTGACTTCGCCACGCGCGTCCCGGATCGGTTTGCCTGCTTCGATGCACAACGACATCGCCAACTCATCGGACCGCTCTTGGAATCGTTTGACACAGTGATTCAAGATGGCTTGACGTTCATAGGGACGCATCGCCGCCAGCGGTCCGGCGGCTTCGACACAGCCGGCAATGCCACGGTCGATCGCATCCGCATTCGCTAGTGCCACCTCGGCGGCAACTTCACCCGAATACTTGTCCAACACTTTCAAGTCGGTATTGGGAGTCAGCGGGTCGTTGGCAAGAAAATAAGGCCATTTGCGTTTCATGATTTTTCTCGAGAGGTAACGGCACACGCAGGTGCATCGGTGGGGAGCATGATGTTGGAATGCAAACGCGAACGGATCAAGTGATCGCCAAACAAATTGATTCGTAAATTGCAGTGGCTTGGAGACGCTACCGCGAGGGGCCAGAGCGATCTCTCCCTGGCCCTGTTCGCCAAGCATGAGAGCCTAGCTTTGTTATACAGGATCCACCGCAAGTGAGTGTCGAGCAATTCGATGCCAATGTCGCCCGACAACGTGATTGTTGTCTTCGCCATTGTCGCACGGCTTTCCAAGCCGTTAGCGTGCGTCGTGGGTAGAGTGCCGGAACGAGAGGTTGGGTGCGCTGTGAATGGGGCGTTCGATGTTGGCGGTTCCAGCTTGGAAAGCTGGCCGACAATGGTGATTCCGCTGGCGGGGCCATTGTCGCACGGCTTTCCAAGCCGTTAGCGGACGTCGTGGATAGAGTGCCGGAACGAGCGGTTGGGTGCGCTGAGAATGAGGCGTTCGATATTGGCGGTTCCAGCTTGGAAAGCTGGCCGACAATGGTGACTCCGCTGGCAGGGCCATTGTCGCACGGCTTTCCAAGCCGTTAGCGTGCGTCGTGGGTAGAGTGCCGGAACGAGCGGTTGGGGCGCTGGGAATGGGGCGTTCGATATTGCCGGTTCCAGCTTGGAAAGCTGGCCGACAATGTGGTGCCGAAACTCTTGGCGAGTTTCGCTATGGGGGCATGACATCGAGATTGCGTGCTTCACCTCCCCGAAACTTGTTTTGGGGAGGTCAGAGCGAGCGGAGCAAGCTCACCGGTGGGGCCTCGGGGTGTTAGAGATAGACGGCTCAATCTAGCTGCCACGTTGCCCTCCCCGGAAAACTCGCATTGGGCTCGTTTTCCGACCCTCCTGTCTTCGCCGGGAGGGTGACAGGGGTGCGAAAAGATTGAAAAAGTCAAATTGAAAAATGAGGGTGCGCATCATTGTCGCACGGCTTTCCAAGCCGTTAGCGTGCGTCTTGGGTAGAGTGCCGGAACGAGAGGTTGAGTGCGCTGAGAATGGGTGTTCGATGTCGGCGGTTCCAGCTTGGAAAGCTGGCCGACAATAGTGACTACGCTTGCAGGTCCATTGTCGCACGGCTTTCCAAGCCGTTAGCGCGCGTCGTGAGTAGAGTGCCGGAACGAGAGCTTGGGTGCGCTGAGAATGGGGCGTTCGATATTGGCGGTTCCAGCTTGGAAAGCTGGCCGACAATAGTGACTCGGCTGGCAGGGCTATTGTCGCACGGCTTTCCAAGCCGTTAGCGTGCCCGAGCGATTGACCGTCGCAGCAAAGGTCACCACATCCAACGAAAAGAACCTTCGCAACTTATAGATCAAGCTCGCGGCACTAGCCGACAGCGGTTTTAGAGGAGGTCAATCCCAGCAGAAGATATTCCCGAGTGATCACAAATCCTTCAGCAACCTATTTCAGATCGGTCAGCGTCAGCGGACCGAGTGTCAAATCGGATCGCTGGACCATCGCGTCCACAATGATCGGATTGAGGTCACAGTCCGTTGCGACGACCGAACGCAAGTAATAATAGCCCGTTCCCGAATCACGGGTTTGCATCTCGTAGATCGCCAACACGGCCGGGGGATGATGCTCCGGCAATCGCAGCAAACGCCTTAACAACCTCAGCGAACTCACTGGTTGGTCTGCTGCGGTCGTTTTGATGGCAACAAAGGGCTTCATTGGGACCGCCACCCCATCGATGTGCCCGTCGATCGGTCCGCCGAAAAATTCGACCGCTCGCAAATAGTTGGTAGACATCAGCTCATCCCCTCATGACAGTTTGCATGCCTTCGATAAGTGCAATCGATGTGCCATTCATTTGAGTTAGCAAAAGCTAAATAAAGGCCCCGTTTGATCACCCGTTCCGGTTTGCTCGCGCTATCAATGCGGACGCCGTTGACGTCGGATCGACGTGAGCAGGCGAAGGAATTTTTGCCCACAGATCACGCGTCCTGTGTCATATTCGCACATCCATCATCGCCGTCTCGATCCACCCCATCTCTTCAGCAACCACGCCGGGTCGAAGTTGATGGCATTGCACGCTGGGACGTTGTTGGAGCGTCGTGGCAATGTCGGCTTCGCAGAGTGGACATCTTTGTCGTTGATACACGGCGAACGATGCCGTTAACGCGACATCGCAACCATTAAACGGTCTACTAACCGTGAGCAACGACGATCAGCAACAGGGACGATCCGCAACAGTGCTCTCTTCTTGCTCGGAACGTCTTGAAGTATATCTGCTCGGATGTAAGCGATGGTGATGAATTTCTGGGGCCCGTCGAGAAAAAAGGGAAAATATTTTCGCGGCGGCTTTGCGTTGTGTCGTGGCAGCACAGGCCGAGGGCGACCGTATCGTCCCATGACGATCTTGCCGCATTCCTTCTAGTTGCCGACATTCCATCGAAGCAGCATCGCGAGCATTTTTTTACTCCAAGGCGTCAATCGTGTACGGCTGAATTGGTCCCCTAGTTTCCGAATCGCCTCGGCCTGCGTTGGATACGGGTGAATTGCGGATCCGATTTTGGACAGCCCGATTCCCGCCGTCATCGCCAACGTGATTTCAGAAATCATGTCTCCCGCATTCTCCGCGACGATTGTCGCGCCGACAATCTTGTCGGTTCCTTTCTTGGTCAACACCTTCACAAATCCGTCGTCGTGGCCCTCCAAGATAGCGCGGTCGACGTCGCGGAGCGGCTGAACATAGGTATCGATTTCAATCCCCGCCTCGGCCGCGTCCTTTTCGTACATCCCGACATGTGCCACCTCGGGCGACGTGTAGGTGGCCCAAGGAATGACCAAGTCACTCGCCTTCTTTTTTCCAAATGGCCCGACCGCGAACAACGCGTTTTGAATCACGATTCTGGCTTGAAAATCCGCCGCGTGCGTAAACTTGTATATCGAGCAAATGTCGCCAGCGGCGTAGATGCGAGGGTTGGTCGTTTGCAGATGATCGTTCACCTCGACTCCCGTTTCGTCATATCGGACACCAACCGCTTCCAAATTCAGTCCCTCGGTATTCGGCGCACGTCCCACTGCAACCAACAATTGATCGACGACCACCTCTTTGGCTTCGCCCTTTTGCGTGACCTGAACCCGAATGCCGCCATCGGCTTCCGGCCTGAGTTTCATATCGACAGCGTCCAAGAACAGATTGATGCCATCATGTTCAAAATGGTTTTGCACCACTGCGGCTGCATCGGAATCCTCGCGAGGAAGCAGGTGAGGTCCCCGTTCAAACAAAAACACCTCGCTGCCCAAGCGAGCGAACGTTTGAGCCATCTCGCTTCCGATCGGGCCACTGCCAACGATGCCAAAGCGTTGAGGTAATTCCGTCAGCGAAAACAAATTTTCGTTCGTCAGATACGACACCGTATCGAGTCCCGGGATCGGCGGCGCCGACGCACGAGCCCCTGAGGCGATCACCGCCTTTTTGAATTTCAACTCACTCGCCGATCCGTCCTCACGCGTCACACGGAGCGTGCTGTCGTTGACGAACGAACCTTTGCCAAAAAAGACATCGATGCCCATCTCTGAAAATCGCTTCGCTGAATCATTGGGGCTGATCTTCGACCGCAACCGCCGCATCCGCTGCATCGCCATTCCGAAATCCACCTCGACGCCCTGCGGAACATGCACGCCGTAGGGTTCGGCATCACGAACCGACGCGGCCGCTCGCGCCGCACGGATGATCCCCTTCGACGGCACGCAGCCGACATTCAAGCAATCGCCCCCCATCAATTCTCGTTCGACGAGTGCGACGCGAGTCCCCAAGCCCGCAGCACCCGCGGCGGTCACCAGTCCTGCGGTCCCTGCGCCGACGACCACCAAGTGGTATTCGCCGCTCGGTTTCGGATTGACCCAACCAGGCGGATGAACGTGGGCTTCGAGCGACTGGTTGTGCTCGTCGTAGGGTTGCAGTTGAATCAGTGTCGATGACATTGATGATTTGCTTTTGGTGGAAGTGGGTTTGTTGATAAGTTCGCTATTCGTCGACATGCGTTTGACCTATTCTGATAGTTGTAGCGTACGAGTTTGATCGCAGTGCGGTCCGTGCCAATGTCAACTACAAAGGCCAATGTCCGCTACAAAGGGGGACGCCGTGATCGCCAACACCTTACAAGAAAGATAAATGAGCGGCCCTTTTCGCTCTCCGTCAAAGAATTCGCTGTATTTCGAATTTTGGATGTAAGGAATCACTCGTCACGGCGTCGTTGTCACAACAGAGAGTCGGTAGCGTGTTCGGATGCCGCTGCCACACTGATTATTTTTCGTCGTTTATAAAAGTTCGTTGACTGCTCATGCCGCTACCCAAAACATCGCTGCAACATCGTGGTAACCCCCTGGCCAACCCTTCGGAGCAATTGGTTGTGCTGATGCCGCCGCGTGGTACCGAAAAATTCGCAGCGAAGCTCAGTGAATCCGGAGTCGAGCGGCTCGCCAGTGATCGCATCGATATCTTGCAAGTCAATATCGGAAAGCTTTGCAACATGACTTGCAGCCATTGTCATGTCGATGCCGGCCCGGATCGTCGCGAAAACATGACTCGCGAAACGGTCGATGCGTGTATCGCCGCTTTGCGAGATCATCCTCAAATCGGAACCCTCGATTTGACCGGCGGTGCGCCGGAAATGAATCCAAATTTCAAGTACTTTGTCCGACATGCAAGATCGCTCGGCCGGCACGTGATCGATCGCTGCAACTTGACCATCCTGTTGGCCAAAGGGTTTGAAGACCTGCCCGGATTCTTGGCAGAGCATCAAGTCGAAATTGTCGCCTCGCTGCCCTGTTATCTCGAAGAAAACACCGATGCGCAGCGTGGCGACGGAGCGTTCTCGAAGTCAGTCCAAGCACTAAAACGACTCAACGATCTTGGCTATGGGCACCCCGGCAGCGGGCTGATGCTGACGTTGGTCTATAACCCGGTCGGAGCAAGTTTGCCGCCCGACCAGCAATCACTCGAGTCGGCCTACCGAAAAGAGCTCGACGCTCGCTTTGGAATTCAGTTCAACCGTTTGTTCACGATTACGAACATGCCCGTCAGTCGTTATTTGGAATACCTGGTACAAACGAACGAGTTTGACACCTACATGCAGAAGCTTGTTGACGCCTACAACCCCGCGTCGATTGACGGCTTGATGTGCCGCAATACACTTTCGGTCGGCTGGGATGGTCGGTTGTTCGATTGCGATTTCAATCAGATGTTGGATTTGCAAGTCGACAACGGCAACCCGACTCACATCCAAGACTTTGACTACGACGCACTTTCCAAACGCCAGATCATTGTCGGCCAACATTGTTTCGGCTGCACTGCCGGTGCCGGATCGGGCTGTCAAGGCGCGATCGCCAAATAGCCCCCCTGCCCTTCCCCGCAGCGGAATCTCGACCACTCATTTTCCTGCGGTGCTGGCCCAATGCCGTCTACTTTCGCACTAAACATGTGGTTTTGGTAGCGGCGCGGCGCGAGCCGCCCGGTCAAAATCGAACGTTTTACTGGCCGCAACGGACGGAGCCCCACGCCGCAAAACGCTACCCAAAGTAGATGGCATTGGGCGCCGGCCCGACTCTCTCACTGCCTGCATTCGACTCACGCTACACGATGTCGCAGCGGATGTTCGGTTACCTCGTGGTGCTCGAATCGTTCCTGATGCGCTTCGGCTTGAATGATTCGGCTGTACAATGCGGCGCCAGGCAGCGAGGTCATTCCGTGAACCACGACGCTGCAGGTCGCAGTCAAAATTGCCACGTTGAACAGCGACTCGCCATGAGGAAACGAATTTTTGCTGGTGACTAACAAGGCAAAGATTACTGACGCCAACCCTCGTGGTCCAAACCAGCCCATAAACAGCACCGTTGATGGATGCACCTTGGTTCCGATCAACGAGATCGCGACGGGGATCATCCGAATCGCCGTCAAGCTAAGAATCGCATATAGCCAATCGCTCCATCCCGCCGATTGAAACGCGGGCACGACCAAGACGGCACCGAACAGCATGAAGGTGACAAGCGAAAGCAGTTGTCCTTCGGTGTCAGCAAAATCTTGAATCACCGGCTTGACCGATTGCGTCATCGATGCGATTGCGAGCCCTGCGGTAAACGCTGCGATAAACGCATTGCCATCCACGACGGTCGCGATACTCCATGCCAAGATTGCCAGGGCGATTCCGGATAGTTGCATGAACGTGTCCATGACCCAGCCTTTCGCCGCAGCAAAATCGAGCAACTTGCCTCCGATCGCTCCCACTGCCACTCCCACCACAGGGCCTAGCGTTACCTGTTTCGCCCAAAAGAAAACCCAGTGAGTGACCGAATCGGATGCCGGGGTGTTGGCCGCCAGAGATGCAAACAACAACACTATGGGGACGGCAATCCCATCGTTCAGCCCGCTTTCGACATTCAACGCCTGGCGAATTCGTTGCGGTACGCGAGAACTGCTGACGACGGCTTGGCCGAGTGCCGCATCGGTCGGAGCTAAAATCGCAGCCAACAACGCCCCCTCCCACACCGTCAACTCAGGGAAAATCCACCAGGCGGCAAGCGTACCCAACGCAATCGTCAACGGCATGCCAATGCCGAGCAAGCGAACGGGGTATCCAAGCTCGCGAGTCAACACACGCGCGTCGATCCGCGACGCATCGGTAAACAACAAGATCACCAGCGTCAGTTCGGCCACCTTTTCGATCAGTTTTGCCAGATCCAGTTCCACCGACGATGTCAAGATCTCCGACAGTAAGACTCCGGCGGCGACAAAGCAGAGCGGGGCGGTCAACAGTGTTTTGGGGATCACGGCTGAGATCATCGCGTAAGCCAGTACCACAAACGCCGACACCAGTAGCAATGGTTCCATGAAAGGGTCTTGTGCGAGGAACGAAGAAGGCCGCGTGAATGCAAATGCTACCAAGGACCAGGTGGCTTTAGGAATCCACGGACGATTAGCCGCTTAGGCGAACGCCGTGAAGCATTTTCTCGTAGCTGCCTTCGCCAGAAGGCGGTGATTCGCTTGCGGCGAACGAAAACTCGCAAAAAATTTTGTAAGGCAACGGTCCTGTTTTCGTCTGCGGTGTGTATAAACACCGCAACTCTCTGTTTTTATTCACGGACGACAAAGGAAACCTCATGGTCCATCCACACGCCAAAACGCTTGCCGTCGCATTATTCGTCACCCTGATCGGTGGGTTGAAGGGGTATGCCGCTTCGCCGATCTACGTTGGAACCCAGGTTTCATCGCACTTGTCGATGGATCGCATCGATCACTCTCACTGGAACTTGTTGCTTCGCAAGTACGTCGATGGCAACGGCATGGTGAATTACAAAGCACTCAAGGCGTCCGGTAATGACGTGCAGATGCTGAACCGGTACTTGAAACAATTGTCGGTTGCCGGCGTGACCACTCCCGCGTCAAAGGATGCAACCTTGGCGTTTTGGATCAATGCCTACAACGCATTGACCGTCCACGGGATCTTACGCGAGTATCCGACGACCAGTATTCGCAACCACACGGCCAAATTGTGGGGGTACAACTTGTGGAAAGATCTGCAGTTGTACGTCGGAGGAAAACCGTACTCGCTCGAGCAAATCGAACATGAAGTGCTGCGAAAGATGGATGAGCCACGCATTCATTTTGCCATCGTGTGTGCCTCGATGGGCTGTCCGCGACTGCTAAACGAAGCGTACGTTGCCGATCGAGTCCAACAGCAATTGGAACTCAATACAAAAGATTTCTTTGCCCGCACCCAAAACTTTCAATACGATGCCGATCGAGGCGAGATGGAGCTATCGGCAATCCTGAGTTGGTTTAGCGAAGATTTTGGCAAGAACCAAGTGGCAGCATTGCAGCGAATCGCTCCCTGGTTGCCAACCGAAGAGGCTCGCGATGCGGCGCTGCAAAACACAACCACGGTCGGCTACCTGGAATACGACTGGAACCTCAACGCCCAATAGCACGTTCCCCCGTAGCGAAACTTGTCAAAAGTTTCGGCCGTCAATGTCGGCCAGCTTTCCAAGCTGGAACCGTTAACGATGTCACCCGCCCGGCGCAGCGGGGAGGGTCGGAAAACGAGCCCCCAGCGAGTTTTCCGGGGAGGGCACCGTGGCGGCTAGATTGAGCCGTCTATTTGCAACACCCCGAGGCCCCCCAGAGCTTGCTCCGCTCGCTCTGACCTCCCCAAAACAAGTTTCGGGGAGGTGAACACGCAATCTCGATGTCATGCCCCCGTAGCGAAACTTGCCAAAAGTTTCGTCACCCCATTGTCGGCCAGCTTTCCAAGCTGGAACCGCCAGCGTCGAACTCGCAATTCTCAGTGCACCCGATTCTCTCGCTCCAACAATCCAACCACGCCCCACGCCATCGGCTTGGAAAGCCGAGCGACAATGGTGCACACCTTCATTTTTCAATTTACAATCTTCAATTTAACTTTTTCAATCCTTCCGCCGAATTCACCCGCCCAGCGCAGCGGGGAGGGTCGGAAAACGAGCCCCCAGCGAGTTTTCCGGGGAGGGCACCGTGGCAGCTAGATTGAACCTTCTCTCTCTAACACACCGAGGCCCCACCGGTGAGCTTGCTCCACTCGCTCTAACCTCCCCAAAACAAGTTCCGGGGAGGTGAAGCACGCAATCTCGATGTCATGCTCTCCGTAGCGGAACTTGTCAAAAGTTTCGTCGCCACATTGTCGGCCAGCTTTCCAAGCTGGTACCGCCACCGTCGAACGCTCCATTCTCAGTGCACCCGATTTTCTCGCTCCAACGATATACCCACGCCGCCCGCAATCGGCTTGGAAAGCCGAGCGACAATGCTCCCCGTAGCGAAACTTGTCAAAAGTTTCGGCACCAGATTGTCGACCAGCTTTCCAAGCTGGTACCGCCGGCGTCGAACTCGCAATTCTCAGTGCCCCCGATTCTCGCGTTTCAAAAATCCAATCACGCCGCCCGCAATCGGCTTAGAAAGCCGAGCGACAATGCTCTCCGTAGCGGAACTTGTCAAAAGTTTCGTCGCCACATTGTCGGCCAGCTTTCCAAGCTGGTACCGCCAATGTCGAACGCTCCATTCTCAGCGCCCCCGATTCTCTCGATCCGCCAATCCAACCACCCCGCCCGCAATCGGCTTGGAAAGCCGAGCGACAATATCTCGCCACCGCGAAACTCGCGGCTCCCCAAATACTCTCGTACGCTCACGGTTCACCACTCCACCGTTGCCCGTCAGGGCATACTAAGAAGCCGTTTTGCTTAGCACGCTGCTGCGTCTACCGTCGGCCACGGCGGAATGCCGAGCCGAATTTGCAACAAGCTCGCGAATCACCGAGAACCAACTCGGGTAGACGGTGTCGCGGTACGGCGAATCACTCGGCAGCGATTGCATTAATCGGCGATGCGCGATGCCGAGATTGTGATAGGGCATCCGGGGGAACAAATGGTGTAGTCCGTGGTATCGCATCCCCAATGGGAACAGCAACTCGGTAAATACCGGCACCCCCGTGATGTTGGTGGAATCAAAAACTTGCGTCTCGTGCGACACCGCGTGTCCATCGTTCAGATAGCGGTGAGCCGCCAAGGTGCGAAGGTGATTGAGTCCCAACGACAGTGCCGCCAGTGCATACAAAAGCGGCACGCGACTCCAATCGTTCACACCGACGATACAAAGCACGAAAATCGCCCATGCCCGCGCGCTGCATGCCAAATCCATCCATGCCCAGGCTCGCAACGGCGCGGTGGCGGAAATCCGTCTGCGATAACGAAAATCGATCACAAAGGAAGAAGCACGCTCGAGCGTCCACCGTCGCAAACGAGGATGTAGAAACGTAAGCGGAGCCAGCAGAAAACGTACGGTGACGAAGATAGGCTGCAATAATATCTGTATTAGAAAGGTTGCAATGTCACGCAGCGGCCCCGTACCAAGTGGTAAATACTCGCCGTCCTGGTCAGTACCATAATGACGCGCGTTATGATGATCATTGTGGCTTTCGTAAAAGAATGACGGCGTCAGCATCGGGATTCCCGCCAACAAATCCCACACGATCCGAAAACGACGCATCTCCCCGGAGCGGAAGTGGACAATTTCGTGCATGAACGAGGCAACGCGGTAGAGCGCGACTGCGGCGATCGGCCAACAAATCCACTGCTGCAGCGAAAACAGCGGCGATTGCAAGTAAATGGCGGCAAATCCATAAGCAACCAGCAAACTCAGTAAAAAGTCGAGCCAATACAGTCTCGGTTTGGGCTGAAACAGGTCGGCGACGATCGGACGAGCTTGGACGGGAAACGAAGAGTGAGTGGAACGTGGTGCGGTCATCAGTCGTGGTGCGAAATTCGTGGTGTTGGCCATAACATGATCATGAACAACCCTTGGCGATCGAGAGCGTGACCGCTGGCTCAAGCCATCAGCGAAGCTTCCCCATTCAGCCCAGGTTGAACGTGGAAACGCTAGCACATCATGTTCCAGAAACTAGAATCTTGTGGCATGGTCGCACAAAATTATATGTTTTACGGGTGGTGCGGACGGGGCGAGGTTACCTCGCAGGCGGGTGTTTGCGAGCGGGGGGTACAAGGGGGAGTTCGTCCGCCCGACTTCGCCTGCGCCCGAGTTGGCCTGCGCCCGAGGGAGGGGGCGTGACGCGATGGAGAATGGGAAGGACCCCGGCCGCTGACGCGTTGCACCCGCTGTGGATGGAAACGGATTCGCATTGGCCGTATCATTTTTGACGAGCCGATTGGCAAACCCGACCGCGACTCCGCTTGATCCACGCTCCTTCATTCCGCTCTCCCACCCACCAAAACCAATCCCTTGCAATCGAAACGATCAACATCGATGCGTCCTCGCTGGCTCGCTGCTTTGACGGTGTTGACCACTGTCGCTGCCGGAATCGCAGGATGCCAACCGCAACCGTCGCCACAGACCGCATCGAGCCAGCAAGAATCTCAATCAACAGCGGCACGTCAATCCACACCGCTGGATGCGATGCAAGACGCCAAGAGAGCCGGGGATTTGCAGCTTGCTTGGTCGTTGTCGAAACCGGTGCTGTTAGCCTATCCCGAGGATCCCAAAATCATTACGGAGGTCGCACAACTCGCGTTTGAAAATGGTTTGAAACACGAGTCGGCGGATCTGCTTGTCGAGGCCGTACGTGCCAACGACCATGCCGATTTCGCCTACGTGCAGCGAGCGGTCATCGGTTTAATCGCAGTCGGCCGCATGTTTGACGCTATCGATCTATTGAACGCGGCACTCACGCGGCACCCTCAACAACATCCGTCGCGACGAATGCTGTTCGGTTTTCTTCGCGGCGCAGGAAACAACAACGCCGCCGTTTCACACGCTCGGCGACTGATACTTGACCGCCAAATCGAATTCGAATTTCTCTTGGCACTCGGCGACGCGGGAGAACACAAGCTCGAAACGGATTCGATGCAGCAAATGGTGGCTCGCTTTCCCGCCGACCAGCGTCCGCTGATGGCGGTCGCGAAAACGCTCGTTGACCAGACCGAATACGCCGCAGCGGAATCGATGCTGCAGTCCATCGTCAAACAGCACCCCGAATACCTTCCCGCTCAAATGCTGCTCGGACGCGTTTTGGTTGAACGTGGATCGTGGGCCGCTCTTGAAACTTGGTCACAAGAACTTTCCGGCGATTACGAATCCGATTGGTCCTATTGGCTTGTGCTCGGCGATTGGGCATACGAGCGAGCCGAGGTAGCGATGGCAGTGCGAGCGTACGCAGAGTCGATTCAGCGAAACCCGGACGTCCTGCAGGGGTGGACAAAGCTTAACGTCGCGCTGAATGAACTGTCTGCAATCGATGCGGCGAGCTACGAGGGTTTGGGGTGGGACAATTCGGTGCAAGATTGGATCGAAGATCGCGTGAGGCGACTTGCAACGCTGGAACAATTGCGAGAACAGTTCAATCCGCAACGTCCCGATGCCGTCATCCAAATTGTCGAGATTGCCTCAACTCTACGCGAACTTGGACGCTTGTGGGAAGCCGAAGCATGGGCCGCGATCGGCATGACCTTGCCAAATGGATCGAAGGATCGTTTGGCGGAAACGCGAGCCTCGATATTGCGGTTGCTTCGCAAGGACACGCCATGGCAATCGCTTGCAAAGCAACCCGTCTTGAACCTCGGTCTTTCAAATTTGCCCGCGCCTTCGTTTTTGAAACACGTCGACCGCGATGCCGCCCACAGCCATGTCGCGAAGGTGCAAAACGACGAAGCGTTTGCGGTATCGGCGACACCGAAATTGAGCGATGTTGCCGGCAATGTAGGGCTGACCTTCTTCGGTCGCACTCGCGACGATCTCGACAAGCCAGGGATACCGCTGTACGCAACGCTCGGATGCGGTGGTGGCACCCTTGACTATGACCTTGACGGCTGGCCCGATCTGATGCTGATGGCCGCCGGAGGGACACCGCCGCAACTCGACAGTCAGCCCAATGCATTGTTTCGAAACATAGGCGGTCGCTTTATCGACATGACGCAAACATCGGACGCTGTCGATACGGGATTTGGCCAAGGGGTTGCCGTCGGAGACATCAACGAAGACGGTTTTCCCGATGTCCTACTGCTCAACTACGGCGTCAACCGCGTGTTGGCAAACCAAGGCGATGGCACGTTTCGAGACATCAGCGACGAATTGTTTACCGATCGGAAATCGCAGTGGTCCACCAGCGGAGCGATTGCGGATCTCGACCTTGACGGACTTGCCGACATGATGGTCGTGAATTATTGCGACGGATTCGATGCGGTCACCCAGTTGTGCGAACAACCGCAAACGGGGTTATCGCGATCGTGTGCACCCACCCATTTTCCCGCCGCGGCCGACGTGGTCTACAAGTCCAACCCGCAAGGCAAATTGGTGGATGTGACTTCGAAGTGGCAGTCGACACCAAGCATGCTCGGACGAGGACTCGGTATTGTCGTCGGGGCCCTTGATGCCGCCGATGGCACCGATGTGCTGGTGGCAAACGATATGACCTACAACCACTTTTACGACTTCACCGCCACTGACCCTCCGCAGTTCTCCGAGTCGGCTTCGCTGCGAGGGCTTGCCGGCGATGCTCGAGGAAACCCTCAAGGATCGATGGGGATTGCGGTTGCGGATTTTGATCAAGATCAAAAAGTCGATCTGTACGTGACAAATTTCGAACAAGAATACAACACGTATTACCAACAACGCAGCAATCACACATGGATCGACACTACCGCGAAACGCAACCTCACGCAGCAGTCGCTTCCGTTGGTCGGGTTTGGTAGCCAAGCGATTGATTTTGATAACGATGGACAACAAGAATTGATCGTTACCAACGGACACATTGATTTTCCGCCGCCTGACACAAAGCTCGACTATTACCAACCGCTGCAGATTTTTCGTTTGCGCTCGGCGAATCAGTTCGAAAGCGTGGCTTTGCCCGAGCAAGATTCGTATGGTGCTTCGCTGCATGCGGGAAGAGCATTGTGGACGCTCGATTTCGACCGAGATGGACAACGTGACGTGGTCATCACCCATCAAACCGAACCCGTCGCGCTGTTGAAAAACGAGACCGGGACGCGACATCACTGGATTGCCGTGCAGTTGCGTGGCACCCGAGATTCTCGCGATGCGATCGGTTCGGTCATTCAAATTCGTCACGGCGACCAACAGCAAACTGCGGCTCTGACCGCGGGTGACGGATATTTATGTAGCAACGAGCGAGCGTCCTGGTTCGGATTGGCCGACGGCAGTTTGCCGATCGAGCTACAGGTCAGCTGGCCCGATGGTTCCCAGCAAACACATTCGCTTGACCAATACGATTGCCATTGGCTGATCGTCCAAGCTCAATCCGCCACGCGGTTGCCAAAATCCCGCTCCGGTGAAGGCGATTAAGCAATCTTGGTCGTCGATTCGCAGCACGTTCCTTTGGGGGTGAACAGAGGTCTGCTGGGGTGGTGACGCGAACGACGCGGATGACGAAGACGGTTGATTTTTGAGGGTCAATCCTTGACGATCGCGGAGTCCGCTTCTAGACTGCGATTCAAATCCGCGTTAACAGTCCCTAACGGTGGCATCACACCAATAACGCGGTCCCCTCCCCCACTTTCCCACCACCCTTCATCCCCCCTCCCCATAATGACGGCCGCAGTGCGGTTGCCTGGAAGACCAAGGCAGCGGCTTTGTCGGCGTTTTCCGCCTCTGCGGGCTCTTTTATTTAACAAGCGGTCGTTTCGATTGACGCCCTCTTTTTTTAACCCAAAGTCTATGGAGTTTTCTGATGATGTTGTTTCGTCGCAACCGATCCGCGTTTACGCTGGTCGAGTTGCTCGTGGTCATTGCGATCATTGGCGTGCTTGTTGGGCTATTGTTGCCGGCGGTCCAGGCGGCTCGCGAAGCGGCGCGGCGTATGAGCTGCAGCAATAATTTCAAGCAGCTTGGACTCGCGATCCACAACTATCACTCGGCATACAACCAATTGCCGATCCATGGGGCGGGAACGTACGACCCCACCGTCAACGGCGGTGACACCAGTTGGTGGCGTGCTTCGAATAAAGCGAACCAGTACAACCTTAGTTGCATGGTGGGATTGTTGCCGTTCATGGAGCAACAAGCCCTCTGGGAAGTCATTTCCAATCCCAACGACTACAACAACGATGGCACGGTGGATTATCAAGCGATGGGGCCAAGTCCGAACACGGCCAACTACGCTCCCTGGGCCACCGAAATCGCCGGACTTCGTTGTCCGAGTGACCCAGGCACCGGGTTGCCAGCGTTAGGACGAACCAATTACGCAGCGTCGCACGGCGACTCGGCTGACAATCTTTGGTTGGGAACGCTCAATGGCACCTTGCAGCCAAATGATTCCGCACGATTGCAGGCTTCGCGGGCCGCGGATCGCGGTGTTTTTGTGTTGCATGGTAAAACCGGGTTTCGTGATGTGCTTGACGGCACCGCCAATACGATTTGTATGGGAGAAATTGCTACCGATCTTGGCGACAAAGATGTCCGAACGATCTCTCCGAGCGGCGTCAACAAAGGCAATCTAGCATCAACGAATCCGTTGTATTGCCGGCAACAGCCCAATTGGATCGATCCGGCACGTCCTAAATTCTGGCTGTCGGTTCCTGGGCCGACCAGTGCTGTCAATGGACGCGGCTACGTGTGGGCTAGTGCTCACACCGCGATGAGCGCGTTCAATACGATCCTGCCGCCCAACTCGGAACTTTGTGTCACCCAGAACTACCAAGACATGAACATCGCTCCGCCATCGAGTCGTCACCAAGGCGGTTGCCATGTGTTGATGACCGATGGTGCGGTCAAGTTCATCACCGATTCGATCGAAGCTGGAAATTCGTCCAATCCGGTGGTATTCCAAGGAGGCACTGCGGCGAACAACAATCAACCTGGCGCCAAGAGTCCGTATGGGCTGTGGGGATCGCTCGGAACACGTGCTTCGAGAGAGACGATCAGTACGGAGTTCTAAGCACGCTTTAGTGAACTCGTTTTTACAGCTTGTGTCTGCCGCGGTGGAAGACGCAAGCGATTGTGATCGCGTGAGTCGTCACAATCATTTTTGACTCATTATCTCCTGATAGGATTCGACGAAGATGGATAGGTTTGCTTTGGCGTTTTTGCTTTTGCCGATGACGCTGACAGGTTGTGACTCGAAAGAAACCGGTGCCGTGATCGATACCACGGATGCCGACAAGGTGGCCGAGTACCAACGATTGGTAGAGGAGTCTGAAAAGCAAATGGAAGAGGCTGCTTCGAACAACAAATAATCGTATTGCGATCAACGTCGGGCCTTCGGACCACTGCGAGCAGCATGGGTTCGGACGGCCCGTTTTTTTATGTCCGCCCGATTCGCAGCGAGTGTTCTGTTCTTTGCGCAGACGGTTTTGGGGGGCGGGCGAAGTGACGTACACGGAGCACGCAGGGACGGTCTTCCCGTGAGCGACGACTGGTGATTTAGTCGCATTGATTGCCGCCCGGAAGCCCACACGCCCTCTGCTGGTGGCGTGAGCCCAATACCATCTACTCTCGCACTAAACGGGTGATTTTTATAGCAGAGCGGCGCGAGCCGACCGGTTAAAACCGAACGTCTTACTCGCTGCAACCGGGCGAGCCCCGCGCTGCTACCCAAAGTAGATGACATTGGGCGTGAGCTACCGGCTAACAGAGGTGGGAAAACAAAGCCCAGCTCGCGACTCATTCTCGGTCAGTGTGACGGCCACCGGCCTTGCAGTGACAGGTCGCCCCTAAACCGTTGAATCACGCCAACGGCAAGTTCTGTTTCGGCCTCCGCCCTATTCGCATGCTTCTGAATGGGTGGCGTACAGGTCGCGGGGGCAGGCACAGCAAAGACGCGGGGGCAGGCACGCGATGGCGTGCGTGCTTTCGGGATGGCGAAGTCATTCATCTCGATGTGAACCAGCGGCTACTGCGACGCTTTTCGAGGCCCTCGTCGGTAACCAATTTCCCGTTTTTCGCACCATCAACTTTCTCGGCCATTGGTCTTGGGGGTCCCCCCCGCACGAAGCGGATTCTGCATTCCAATAAGTGCCACCCACCAATCGGAGTCAGAGGAAAGCTGTAAAAAACGATAGGGAAAAATGTTTGTGAATTTTTGAGGGAGGGTGTTGCGTGGCACCACGGAGGGGTGTCTATTCGGAAGATCAGTTCGTTTGTCGTGGCCAAAATGTACTTTTTTGGGACCACGTATTTCCCCCAACTTGGAGCTGACAACATGGCGACCGGACCCTCTTCACTGCGTCAAGTGACCTCGCCGAAACGCCGGCGGAGACCTAAGTCCTTCCGCATTGCGAAGTCGCGGCAACTGTTGGTCGAGTGCCTTGAATCGCGTCATTTGCTCGCTGGTGACGTGGTCTTTATCAGCAGTGATACCGGGGGCACGATCGGTGGAATTGATTTCAGCAACGAAGACATCCTTGCGTACGAGCAGAGTAGCGGGAAATGGTCGCTGTACTTCGATGGCAGCGATGTTGGGTTGTCCAACAAAAATGTCGACGCCTTTCATGTGAATCAAAACGATGGCACGATTCTGTTGAGCGTCAGTATCGCAACCACGGGAATCCCAGGTTTAGGTCGTGTCGAGGATTCCGACATCATCCGCTTTACCCCGAACCAGCTTGGTCCCGGGACTTCAGGAACATTTGATTTCTTTCTAGATGGCAGCGATGTGGGGCTGTCCCCCGGCAGCGAAGACATTGATGCGATCTCATTGGACGATAGCGGAAATCTGATTATCAGCACGATCAGCAACTACATCGTTCCAGGATCGTCGGGCAATCTTTCGGGATCCAACGCGGATTTGTTGCTGTTTAGCGGCAATACGGGAAGCGATAACAACGTTGGAACCTGGTCGACCTATTTTGACGGCTCGGACATTGGGCTGACCACGTCCCAGGAAGCGATCATCGGAGCCTCGGTGCAGGTCGTGGGGCCTACGACACTGGTGCACCTTACGACCAAAGGTGCGTTTGACGTTCCCGGTCTGAGTGGTGATTTCAACGACATCATCGAGGTCGACGTCAATACGT
Organism: Novipirellula caenicola; assembly: GCF_039545035.1. NCBI lineage: Bacteria > Pseudomonadati > Planctomycetota > Planctomycetia > Pirellulales > Pirellulaceae > Novipirellula > Novipirellula caenicola. The sequence goes on along the minus strand of NZ_BAABRO010000002.1, from coordinate 336,734 downwards.
TGGGCGACAACACGACGGCGAATTCGATCACGTTGGCGGTCGACGTTGGCTCGCTCGGGTTGTCGTCAACTAACCTTGACGGGATTCAAATCGGAGACTTTGTCGGTACCGAAACTTTCCAGGGGCTTGACTTTTACTTCAGCAGTGAAGGAGGCGGATCGCTTGGCGGTGTCAGTTTTTCCGATGATGACATTTTGCGATTCGACTCGACGACCGGATCCACTTCGATGTTCTTTGATGGCTCCGATGTGGGCGTGACGATGGATATTGACGGCTTCGTGGTCGAATCGGACACCAGCATTTTGATTAGTCTCGGATCACCACAATCATTGCCTGGGATCGGTTTGGTCGACGGCAGCGACATTGTGCGGTTCTCAGGTACGCTCGGAGAAGACACCCTTGGCAGCTTCACCATGATCTTTGACGGATCCGATGTCGGTTTGGACGGCTATTATGAAAACGTTGACGGAATGGCCATCGATCCGGTGTCGGGCAATCTGGTGATCAGCACCAACGGTGACTTTAGTGTTCCGGGCAGCAGCGGCACCGTCACGGGCAACAGTCGCGATCTGTTGGTTTTTAGCGATATCGCATTGGGGACAAACACGGTCGGTACGTTTTCGATTTTCCAGAATGGGGCGTCGGTTGGGCTGAATGCTACCTCCGAAGATGTCACCGGAATTTGGATTGATCCGCTCGGTCTTGGTACGTTTGTCAACACGAACGGCTCTTATTCGGTTCCTGGTTTGAGCGGCACCGGAGCCGATATCTTTTCTCCAGCCATCCCGCTGCTGCTGTTTGATTCGATTAAAAACGATATCGGCAGCCTGCCGATCGATGGCATTCACGTCGCCGTACAGAACTCGCCGCCCGAAATCGTTAGCGATGGCGGCGGGGCTTTGGCGAGTGTCAACGTCGATGAGAATCAAGTGTTTGTGACGGATGTGGATTCGACGGATCCTGATGGCGACGTCGAAGGGGCCGGTTTGAGTTACGCCATCACCGGGGGTGATGATTCGGCTCTATTTATTGTCGCTACGAGTACGGGAGAATTGACATTCCTTGCGGCTCCCGATTTCGAGAATCCAGCCGACAGTGGTGCCGATGGTACCTATGAGGTCGAAGTCACGGTAACCGATTCCGGTGGCCTGAGCGATTCACAACTCATCTCGATCACGGTAGTCGACGTGAACGACGCGCCAGTGATCACCAGCGACGGAGGCGGCGCTACTGCGGCAGTCAACGCCGCGGAAAACCAAACCGCAGTCACCACGGTCACCGCCAGCGACGAAGACTTGCCCGCCCAAACATTGACCTATTCGATCAGCGGGGGGGCGGATTCCGGGCTATTCAGCATCTCGAGCGGCGGCGTCCTGACTTTCAACGCCGCACCTGATTTCGAAAATCCCACCGACACGGGCGGAGACAATGTCTATGACGTCCAGGTCACCGTCACCGACGACGGAGTACCAAACCTTAGCGACGTTCAAGACATCGCGGTAACCGTGACCGATGCCAACGATGCCCCGGTGATCACCAGCGACGGAGGCGGCGCTACTGCGGCAGTCAATGCCGCGGAAAACCAAACCGCAGTCACCACGGTCACTGCCAGCGACGAAGATTTGCCCGCCCAAACATTCACCTATTCGATCAGCGGGGGGGCGGATTCCGGGTTATTCAGCATCTCGAGCGGTGGCGTCCTGACCTTCAACGCTGCACCTGATTTCGAAAATCCGACCGACACGGGCGGAGACAATGTCTATGACGTCCAAGTCACCGTGACCGACGACGGAGCACCGAACCTGAGTGACGTTCAAGACATCGCGGTAACCGTGACGGATGTCAACGACGCCCCGGTGATCACCAGCGACGGGGGCGGCGCTACTGCGGCAGTCAACGCCGCGGAAAACCAGACCGCAGTCACCACGGTCACCGCCAGCGACGAAGACTTGCCCGCTCAAACATTCACCTATTCGATCAGCGGGGGTGCGGATTCCGGGTTATTCAGCATCTCGAGCGGTGGCGTCCTGACCTTCAACGCTGCACCTGATTTCGAAAATCCGACCGACACGGGGGGAGACAATGTCTATGACGTCCAAGTCACCGTGACCGACGACGGAGTACCGAACCTGAGCGACATTCAAGACATCGCGGTAACCGTGACCAATGTCAACGACGCCCCGGTGATTACCAGCGACGGAGGCGGCGCCACGGCAGCAGTCAATGCCGCGGAAAACCAGACCGCAGTCACCACGGTCACTGCCAACGACGAAGACTTGCCCGCCCAAGCATTCACCTATTCGATCAGCGGGGGGGCGGATTCCGGGTTATTCAGCATCTCGAGCGGCGGCGTCCTGACCTTCAACGCTGCACCTGATTTCGAAAATCCGACCGACACGGGCGGAGACAATGTCTACGACGTCCAGGTCACCGTGACCGACGACGGAGTACCGAACCTTAGCGACGTTCAAGACATCGCGGTAACCGTGACCGATGCCAACGACGCCCCCGTGATTACCAGCGACGGAGGCGGCGCTACTGCGGCAGTCAACGCCGCGGAAAACCAGACCGCAGTCACCACGGTCACCGCCAGCGACGAAGACTTGCCCGCTCAAACATTAACCTATTCGATTAGCGGGGGTGCGGATTCCGGGTTATTCAGCATCTCGAGCGGTGGCGTTCTGACCTTCAACGCTGCACCTGATTTCGAAAATCCCACCGACACGGGCGGAGACAATGTCTATGACGTCCAGGTCACCGTGACCGACGACGGAGCACCGAACCTGAGCGACATTCAAGACATTGCGGTGACCGTGACCGATGTCGACCCTGAAAGTACTGCGGTGGACGATGCTTATTCGGGGATCGTTGGCAATGTTGGGCTGGACGTTCCGGTTGCCAATGGATTGTTGAGCAACGATTTGGGCGGTCCCGCCGCAGTGACCGCAGTCAACGGCGGAGCCAACGTCGGCATTGCCACCGCGACCACTCATGGCACCGTCACGGTGCAAGCGGACGGCAGCTTCCTGTATGAGCCGGATGCGGGAAATCTGCTGGCGGATTCGTTCACCTACGAACTCGACACCGCCACCACCGCGACCGTGAATTTGACGTTCGGTACCGATCTGGTTTGGTTCATTGATGTCACGCCCAGCGGCGCTGGTAACGAAGGCACGCTGAGCGATCCGTTTACTTCGATTCCGGACTATCACGGTGTGGCTGCCGCTGGCGACAAAGTTTTCATCGCCGAGGGCAGCTATACCGGTCCGCTGAATCTAGATAACAACACGATCGTGATCGGTGAAGGAGCGGTAGCCGGACCGGTGGTCTTTATCGTCGTGGGCGACCCCACTGCCGATCTATTGGGTGTGACCGTCCCCACCGATTCACGCGTGCTGCCGAGCGTTGGTGGAACCGCCCCGGTGATCACCTCCGCCACCAATGGTATTAACTTGGCCCAGGGCAACACGGTCCGCGGCGTGGACATCGGCAACACCAACGGTACCGGGATCTCCGGCACCAGCGTTGGCACTTCCACGGTGAGCGATGTCAGCATCACGGGGACCGGCGCCGGAGTGAACATCACCACGGGAACGTTGGCGATGAGTTTTGACGAGATCTCTTCAAGTAACGCGGCCGGAATCTCACTAAGCGGGGTGAGTGGCGATTTCGATGTGGCCACTGGCACGATCAACGCAGGGTCCTCCACTGCGGTCAATATCTCCGGAAATCCGGTCGATCTCGATGTGACATTGACCAGTGTCTCGTCAGACGGAGCTACCAATGGCATTGTCCTGAGCAACACCACCGGCAGCTTTACGATCACCGGTGACGGAAGCAACACGCAAAACGCCTCAGGCGGCACGATCGCCAATAGCACCAGCCACGGTATCCTGTTGACCAATACGCAAGGAATTTCGCTCACGTCAATGGACTTGCAAAGCCCGGGGGACTCGCTCGCCGAGCACGGGCTGTTGGCGACCAATATTCAAGGTAACAACTTGTTCCGTGCCGGGCGGGTGACCGGCATCGGGCACACCAGCGGCGATGGGATTTCAATCAACAATACCAATACGAATCTCAGCCTCTTTGAAATCAACAACAGCTTGTTCACCGGCGTCCCATTGGGAGGAAACGACGGCATTATCGTTCAAGCCCACGGCAACTCGACGATGCGAGTCGACGTGCTGAACAATTCCACGTTTGATTCACTCAACGGCGATGGCCTCCAAGCCATTTCGAATGACACATCTAATTTGACCGTCAATCTGAAGAACTCGGAATTCAATACCGATACCGGCGGCATCGACGGCGGGGCGAGTGGTGGCGTTTCGCGGGTCACGTTTTCCTCTACCGGCACTTCGACGTTGACCACCGTCGTCGAAGACAATGTGTTTGACGACACCGGCACGCAAACCGGGGCACTGCCGGTTAGCACCCAAGTTGGCGTTTTGGATTACGTCGCGAATGACAGCTCGAACCTGATCGCCCGGATTCGCCGCAACGAGATTTTCGGAGTGGACCAGGAGCAGGGGATTCGCGTAGTCGGTGATGACAACGCAGCGTCATTGGATGTGATCGTCGACGATAACGACATCAACAATATTCAAGATCAGGACGCAATCTTTTTCTACATTCGTGACGCAACGCAAGTGGCCAACATTAGCATCACCGACAACGATATCGGCACCGGTCCCGACGGCGCCGTCGGTGGCGGCGACGACCTACCGATCATCGGACATGGTATCCAGGTGCGAGTGCAATCCCGCAATACGACCAACGGGGGCGGAACGAATCCCAACACCCCGATCGTCACGAATCTGTTGATCAGCGGCAATGATATCGTCAACAACGACTCCAACGAGACAATTGACTTGGAATCCGAGGTGGACGATCCCGATGGGGCCAGTGCGATTCCAGCCGCAACACTCAATGCCACCGTGACAGGAAACAACCTGGTGAATTTGGGTAGCGGCGACGAATTGGAAGCCGACTCCGAGGACGGCGTCAACGCCGGTAACGCCCATGGTACGTCGCTGCTGTGTTTGAACATGTCCGCAAACACACTTAATGCGGGTGCCGGAACGATCGTGGTCGATGAAGACGGGGGAAGCAGTCTGGATGCACAGCTGAGTATCGTGCAAGCGGATCAGGCAACGCTGGCCTCGGTCAACGGCATCCCAACCGCGAACGTTACCATGGTGGGCTCGCCAAGCTTTGGTGCGGCGGCGTGTCCCACCCCAACGCATGCGGGCAGTCCTGCATTGATGGCGGCCAGCGGACAAGCAGCCGGGGTCGCCGCAAGTTTAACGGCGGCGGACTTGACCCGAGTTGTCAACGAGGCGAAGTCGCGGTTTGCCGCAGTCGGACTGTCGGTATCCCAGATGCAATTGTTGGGAACCGTCACCTTCGCGAGTGCCGATCTTGATGATGCTCGGCTCGGAGAAACCTTTGTGTCGAGTATCCGGATCGATGCGGACGCCGCAGGCTATGGCTGGTTCGTCGACACCACCCCAAGTGATGACGACGAGTTTGATATTGACGAAGGCGGCAATCAATACCAGGCCAGCCGCGGTGAAGCCGCCGGTCGGATCGACTTGTTGTCGGTGGTAATGCACGAACTCGGGCACGCCTTGGGGCTGCAACATACCGACGAAGGGCTGATGTCAGATTCGTTGGACGTCGGAATACGTCGTTTGCCGACCGCTCATGACGAAGTCTTCGCAAACCAGGCTTGGTAACCCACGACTTGATAGAGGTTTGAATTCCTGATGAGTGTTCGAAATCAATCCGCGGATGCAGAAACACCAGTGTTGGATAAACGCCCCGTCTTTGTTCTCAGCACGTTTACGAAACATCTCGATGATCGCTTCGTGATTCGGCTGGACTCGGGGGACTCACGTTCGGTTCAGCTGGTCGAGGCCAGCGCAAGTCCTCTGAACCAATCCGGGGATGCCACCAACTTTTGTTTAGTCTTTCACGACTCCGGCGCATCGCGGGCTAACTATTTGCCTCAAGCCTCGTACACATTGGAACACGAACAACTCGGAACCCTCCGCTTGTTCCTGGTGCCAATCGGTCCCAGCCAACATGGCGAAGGAATCAGTTACGAAGCGGTTTTTGCCACTCCCACTTGACGGCGGGCTCAACCCGCTACGAGCGTTTCATTCACATCCAACACAAGAGGAACACCTTATGTCCGAGCCCTTTTTGGCGGAAGTGCGAATCGTCGGGTTCAACTTCCCTCCGCGAGGCAACGCATTTTGCGATGGCCAGATCCTGCCGATCAACCAGAACCAATCGTTGTATTCGCTGCTTGGCACGACTTACGGCGGTGATGGCCGCACCACGTTTGCGCTACCCGAATTGCGAGGCCGCGTACCGATTCATGTTGGCAACAGCGAAACGGCCGGCAGCACAAATCATCCGCTAGGAAACAAAGCGGGATCGCAAGATGTCACGCTGACGTTGGCCCAGATACCGGAACACACGCACACGGTGATGGGCAGCGGGGACATGGCGACCACCAATAACCCGGACGCTAATATGCTCGCGACCGTGGCCCAAAATATTTACAACAACGCCGCCTCGTCGCCTCTTGTCGATTTGGCAAACGAAGGCAATGCCATGAACTCTTCCATCGTTGGCGGAGGGCAATCTCATCTGAATGAGCAACCCTACCTCGTCGTGAATTTTATCATTGCACTACAAGGACTTTTCCCGTCTCGAAACTGATCCTTCACCCATTCAAATCCAACTAGGAGAAATTGCGATGTCGGAACCCTACATCGGTCAAATCATAATGTTCGCAGGGAATTTTGCCCCGCGTGGCTGGGCACTATGCGACGGCCAACTGCTCGCAATTAGCAGTAACGATGCCCTCTTCTCTTTGTTCGGTACGATCTACGGCGGCGATGGCCGGACCACGTTCGGCTTACCCGACCTGCGTGGACGACTTGCCATGCATGCTGGCAGCGGGCCTGGGCTCTTCGATAGACGGCTCGGAGCAAAGTCGGGATCGGAATCCGTGACCTTGACCACGCCCCAACTTCCACCGCATCGGCACCAATGGAAAGCGACCAGTGCGGTTGGCAATGCGGGTTCGCCCTCCGGTGCACTGCTGGCACAGTCGCAATCCGATATCTATATCGACAATATCGACGATGGAGCGAGTCAACTGCATAACGCTGTCGTCGCGTCCAAGGGAGGCAGTCAATCGCACACAAATCTGATGCCGTTTTTGTGCATTAACTTCATAGTTGCCCTCGTTGGCATCTATCCGTCTCGAAGCTAAATCTGCCCCCATTTTTTAGGAACTCGAACATGTCTGAGCCCTTTGTCGCGGAAATCAAAATTTTTGCTGGTAACTTCGCTCCCCGTGGTTACGCATTTTGTAACGGTCAACTGCTGCCGATCAGCCAAAACACCGCATTGTTTTCACTCATCGGCACGACCTACGGCGGTGATGGGCGAACCACAACCGCTCTGCCAAATTTGCAAGGCCGCGCGGCAATGCATCATGGCCGCGGCCCCGGTCTGACCGATCGCAGATTAGGGGAAAAAGGAGGGGTTGAAATCGTCACCCTTAGCGAAACGCAAATGCCCAATCACAACCATCGGCTAACGGCCAGCGGCGAAGCGGAAGGAGAGGATAATGATTCTGCAGGAAACTATACCGGGCAAAATGGAATCTACGCGCCGGTCGCGAATGCTCAGCCGATGTCCGATCGGTCGCTTGCAAATCAAGGCGGCAATCAGCCCCACAACAATATGCAGCCCTACCTGGCAATGCATTACATCATCGCGCTAACCGGTACATATCCGAGTCGCGCCTGATCGGCGGCAACGGATTGCACTTGTGGCAAGTCAATGAAAAACGAAATAGGAGTAGGTTTGATGTCTCTCGAGATGAAAACGCCGCGCCGTGACTTTCTTGCAGCCACCACCGCGATCGCAGCCGCTTGTGCGGCATCAGTTCAAGTTTCCCAGGGGACCGCAAGCGATGACCTTGTTCTCACGCCGCAGTCGCGGGGGAGCATGACGGCGGACGATTTCAGCGAACGGATCGGCCAGAGTTTTCGCGTTGAAAATGCCTACGGTGTCCGATCGAGACAACAGGCCACGCTGGTTCTCGAACAGGTGATTCCTCACCGACACGACCCGCAGCGTCCTGAGCATCTGCGTCCTCGCGGCTACTCCTTGGTCTTCTCACCGCAAAACAATGAGCGTCTCGAGAGCCAGACGCATCGTTTTCAGACCGCCGGCATGGCTGCATTTGATATGCTACTTAATCAAACTACCCCCCCCGGTGCCGCGCGTATCCGCTACGAGGTTGTAGTGAATTAGCAAGCGATGGTGATCGGACTGTTACTCGATTCTCTCAGTGAACCCCATGCATCTCTCCTATCGCCCCATAGCGAATTCCGACTTGGCATTTCTCAATCAAGTGTATGCCAGCACGCGGGCAGAGGAGGTTGCGATGACAGGCTGGCCACTCAAAGAGCAGCAGCAGTTCCTGCAAATGCAATTTGCCGCTCAGCATCAGTATTACCAAGAACATTACTCGGATGCCGCGTTTGATTTGATTTTGGTCGATGGTGATCCTGCGGGGCGTCTGTATTTACAGCGCCGCCAGGACGAACATCGCGTAGTCGATATCGCACTGCTACCCGAATATCGTGGCAAAGGGATCGGCCACAAGATCATGCAAGGGATTCTCGACGAAGCCGCGGAAGCCGGGCTGCCGGTCCGCATCCACGTCGAACACAACAACCCGGCGATGCATCTGTATCAGCGACTGGGATTTCAAAAGATGGATGACACCGGGGTCTATTTCTTGATGGAACGATTGCCCGATCAACGACTGCCCGAGCCAGGCGTCCGGCCATCCCAGGACGCAAGCGTCTGTCAACCACACAACGGCGTGTGAGCGTGGAACGAGGTCTTCGCCACCCTCGCACGTCGCTCATAACAGGCGACGAACCTATTTCAAAACCGAACGGCGTTAACCCACGTTACCGCCAGCGGTTTGCGAACGCCTCTTTGCCGCATTGCTTCACTTGGTACCACATACGGAGGTCCCCATCATGTACTTGCCCACTGTCAATCACTCGCCTCGAAACAACGCAACCGATCGGCGAGCGTTCTTACAGCGTGCATCGCTAATGACTATCGCGGCCGCAGGGATGACCGCGACGTCCGTGCTTTCAGCTGCCGACGACGAGAAAATCGAAGAGCCAGCCGCTGCAGCGACTGGCCCCCTCGCGAAGTTAACGCTCGGGGTCAAACCGTCAATCGATGCGTTAGGAGCCGTCGTGGTCCCGCGAGCCCGAAACACCTACGTCAGTTTCCACGCCACTCAATTCGGCGAAGACGGCAACCCCAGCGTCAACGGAACCGCCGTCCTCGAGTTTGCGATGTGTGTCGAGCGGAAATTCCGTAGCAAAGGTGACGAAGCGACTGCCGAGCACGCGATCGATCTTGAGTCCCTCGACGTGTGTGAATGTTACGAGGTACTCGAATCGAGTTGGGCGAACAAATGGAATCAACTTCCCGACAGCAATTCGGACTCGGAGCCACGTGTCCGTCACTTCATCTTCACCTTCCTTGGCTATTGTCCCGGAGTCTGCAGCGGAACGATGCATTTTGAATGCCTTGCGACCGATGTGAACGCCCATTTTTTGGGGGACACCAGCTTTGAAGAGACGTTGCAGTTCATCGACTCACTCGAGTCCGTGGGGGCGTAGCGGATCGTAGTAAATCGCACCATTAAGCCGCGGACCGTCAGGCACCGGGGCGTGTGTGAGACCCAGCCGCTGACCCGCGAGCGGCAGACACAACCAACAAGCCCCAAAAGTTTCGGCCGTCACTGTCGGCCAGCTTTCCAAGCTGGAACCGCCAGCGTCGAACGCCGCATTCACGATGCACGTGATCGTCTCGCTCCAACGTCCAACCACAACGCACGCCATCGGCTTGGAAAGCCGAGCGACGATGCGCACGCGTCAAAACCTCATTTTTCAATTTGCAATTGTCAATTTAACTTTTTCGATCCTCCCGTCGAATTCACCCGCCCGGCGCAGCAGGGAGGGTCGGAAAACGAGCCTTCAGCGAGTTTTCCGGGGAGGGCAACGTGGCAGCTAAATCGAACGTTCTGCCTCTGACACCCCGAGGCCCCACCGGTGAGCTTGCTCCGCTCGCACTCACCTCCCCAAAACAAGTTTCGGGGAGGTGAAACACGTTGCCGACGTCACATTTCCTTAGCCGTCACACGCCCGTAGCGAAACTCACCAAGAGTTTCGGCCGTCATTGTCGGCCAGCTTTCCAAGCTGGAACCGCCAGCGTCGAACACCCCATTCTCGATGCACTTGATTCTCTCGCTCCAACTTCCAACCACAACCGCACGCAAACGGCTTGGAAAGCCGAGCGACAATGCACCTCGTAGCGGAACTTGTCAAAAGTTTCGGCACCACCATCCTCCCTCGCTTCCGGCTTTTGAAGTTGCGTTTTTATCACAACCCGACGCGTAAATTTTGAAGTTGCTGTTTTTGTGCCGGAGGCACTTCGTGGGATAGCCTTGGACTTTAGTCCAAGGTTTCGGTTCTGAAATTGGCGCCAAGTCGCGGAGCGACGTTCTGTGGCGAACGATCAAGTCACAAAACGTCCCGCTGGGACTCGATTGATATTGGCGAACATCCCTCGGACTGAAGTCCGAGGCTATCGAAACATGTCGCTCCGCGACAGCAAATAGCGCAACTTCAAAACTAACGCCTTGGCTTCTCTAGCCGAACCCATTCCACCTCCGGCGATTTACCGCATCCAACACAAGCCACCCGATCATTTCACCAAATCGCTCGAATCGTCGAACCGTTGCGGTGCCAAGCGACAACGGGTTTTGCCGTGACTTTTTCCTTGGCAAAATCGGTTGCTGATTTGATGTCACTTGGTACACCAATCGCTAGATGGTTTTCTTCATTACCCTTTCCCACAATTCCCTTTCGAGGAAAACCAATCATGTCAATGAAAACACTTGCGGACGCATTTTACGACGAGCTTCGTGATGCACTGAGTGCCGAGAAACAGCTGGTCAAAGCGCTGCCAAAGCTGGTCAAAAACGCGTCATCGGACAAGCTGAAAAAGGCTCTCGAGAACCACCTGCATGAAACCGAGCAACAAGTCGAGCGAGTCGAGAAGGCGTTCGAGGAAACCGGCAAGACCGCGCGGGCAAAGACCTGCGAAGCGATGAAGGGCTTGATCACCGAAGCAGAAGAGATGCTCAAGGAGGAGGCCGATCCGGCGGTCAAGGACGCAGTGATTATCGCCTGTGCGCAAAAGGTCGAGCACTACGAGATCGCGACCTACGGAACGCTTTGTACGTGGGCCAAATCGCTCGGCTACGACAACGCGTTAAAGTTGTTGAAACAGACGATTGACGAAGAAGAGACCGCCGACAAGAAGTTGTCGGAACTGGCCGAGTCGGTCAACAAGGACGCAATGGCCGTCGGCTAAACGTCGGCACGGAAAAGTGATTTCTCGCAACGCGAGGTTCAGTTGCGTTCCCAGGCCCCCGTCTGGGAACGCACTGCGACAAGAGGCTTCGGCCTCCTCTTCCCGTAGCGAAACTTGTCAAAAGTTTCGGCACATTGTCGGCCAGCTTTCCAAGCTGGGACCGTCAACGAGGTCACCCGCCCGGCGAAGCGGGGAGGGTCGGAAAACGAGCCCACAGCGAGTTTTCCGGGGAGCGCAACGTGGCGGCGAGTGGTACCCAGCCGCTCACGCATCACGGCTCAATTGAACGTTCTGTCTCTAACACCCCGAGGCCCGACCGGTGAGCTCGCTCCACTCGCTCTGACCTCCGCAAAACAAGTTTCAGGGAGGTGAAACACGTTGCCGGCGTCAGGTGCCCGTAGCGAAACTTGTCAAAAGTTTCGGCACCCACCATCGTCGGCCAGCTTTCCAAGCTGGAACCGTCAACGATGTCACCCGCCCGGCGCAGCGGGGAGGGTCGGAAAACGAGCCCACAGCGAGTTTTCCGGGGAGGGCAACGTGACAGCTAAATCGAACGTTCGATTTCTAACACCCCGAGGCCCCACCCAGAGCTCGCTCCACTTGCTCTGACCTCCCCAAAACAAGTTTCGGGGAGGTGAAACACGCTACCGGCGTCACATGCCCGTAGCCGTCACTTGCCCGTAGCGAAACTTGTCAAAAGTTTCGGCACATCGTCGGCCAGCTTTCCAAGCTGGGACCGCTAATGTCGAACGCCCCATTCTCGATGCACGTGATCCTCTCACTCCAACATCCAACCACGACGCACGCCATCGGCTTGGAAAGCCGAGCGACAATGCGCACGCCTCAAACCCTCATTTTTCAATTTACAATTTTCAATTTAACTTTTTCAATCTATCCCCACCCCATGTCACCCACGTGGTAAAGACGGGAGCGAGTTTTCCGAGAAGGGCAATGGGTGACGCCTGGGACCCGGCCACTGACGCGTCGCGGCTCAATGGACCATCAAGCAGTGCAGGATTTTCCCGTAGCTACCTTCGCCAGAAGGTGGTGATTCGTATTGGCCGGCAACCATCCACGCTCTGGCGAGCGTAGCTACGGAACGCAAATGCCGCCATTTGCCGCCGGGAATACGTCACCGGCTTGTTGATTTAGTCGTACGACGGACTTCCTAGTCCGTCCAGTACACCATTGACGGACTAGGAAGTCCATCATACGACCCTTGCCGCAGGAAACTTCACTAAATCAACAAGCCGTTGCCGGCTTCCGCTACGAAAAAACGCAGCGCATTGCAGCACTGCGTTTTATGCTTCCTCACGCGTGTCCGGCCGCGAATGCATTACGGCTCATTCGATTAGTCGTTCATGACCGGTGGCGACGTGACTTTCTCCATCGCTTGGCCGCAGCAGAGGAATTGGGTTTTGCAGTCGTCGCAGTCACAGCCTTTGGTGACGTGGATTTCCATTTCGCATTTTGCACAGCGGTACATGTCGCCGATCTTGGGAGCTTCGATTTTGGGGCTCATGATGATTCCTTTAATAGGTTTACGTGGTCGTTTTCCAGAATCAACCAACGCAAACGCTGTTCCATCGACCGCGCCACAGCTGCAGGCTTCGAGAAAGTCGTCCGCGAGTCCGACCAATGCCGTTCATGAAAACGAGGCCAGCCGCGTGGCGTCTTAGGCCATTTATCTGAAAATGGACGGTGCCGCGCGACTGACCCCACGGGAACATTGACGTGACCAACGGGTTACCCCGCCGCGTTATTGTCGCGAAGCGTCACGCGAGTTCGATTGGGGGTTGGTTCGGTCATCTTCGAACTTCTTGGCCAGCTGCTTTGTTTTGTCCAAGTGCATTTGGACTTTGCTCGAAGCTTGTTGGACGATCGGTTGCAGCGATTGCGGGCCATTGCTTTCGATCGCTTGCAGTTCCGCCAACAGCATCGTGTGAGCCACGGTTTGCTGACCCAAGAAGGCCATGTTGAAGTCCTGGCCTTCATAGTTGTTCAGCATCTCTTTGGTCATTTTCAGCGCATTGTCGTAGGCTTGTTCGCCGATTTGGCACAGCTCTTTTGGCACGGTTTGAGAGCCCCATTGGGTCATCCGGTCGCTGGTGGTTTGCGAATGAGTGGCAGGTTGGCTGCCCGTGCGGGCGGTGTGCCCAGGCTGTGATTGGTCCGTTTGCGACTGGCCTGTGGTCGATTGCTGTGTTTGCGATTGGCCCGATTGGGAACTTCTTGCATGTTGCTGCAGCGTTTGGTTCAGCGCTTGGTGATCTTGGATCAGCATTTGGGCGAATTTTTGGACTTCTTGGTTATCGGACTTTTGCTGAGCCAGTTTCGCAAGTTCGATCTCCGCTTCGTTGGCCTTGATCAATTTTTGCACCAAGGCTTGCGTGACCGTGGGGCCTTGTTGTTGCTGCGAATTTGTTGTGACGCGGCGTGCTTCATAGCGATCGCTTTGATTGCTTTGATCGTTTTGCGATCCCGCTGGCTGATCGGTGATCTGGCTTGGCAGTGTCGTGGGTTGACCAGGCTGATCGGGTTGAACGATCGGCGGACTGGTTGGCACGCCCGGTTGGTCGAGCGTCGTTTGCGCCGCGGCGGTCGAAAGACCCGAAAATGCCGCAACCGAAAGCGCGGCGGCCGAGAAACGTAGCTTGGACATGGGGGAACTCCTGAGATCGAAGAAGGAAGCGATTGCCACAACAACCGCGTCGTGGCCAACGTCCCAAAACCCGCTGCACGTCGCGTTCCCAATCAACCTGCCCGTCACCACCATTAGCAGACGCAAGCGAAAGCACCTGAGCCGCAAAGACACAAGAAAAATGATATCATCACAAGCAAACGTCAACGGGTAACCGTGTGGGATAGGCTTCCAGCCTGTCATCGTGTGCAAGGCACGGTCTCCCCTACCCCGTAGCGAAACTCGCCAAGAGTTTCGGCACATTGTCGGCCAGCTTTCCAAGCTGGAACCGCCACCATCGATGTCACCAATTTCAATGCAGGCGTTTATCTCGCAGCGACGTTCAATCACATCGCACGCCATCGGCTTTCCAAGCGGATGTCGCGGGGGGGGGGGGGGTCGGAGCGAGAGAGGTTGGGGGCGTAGAGAGCTGTCGCCACGTCCGTGGCTGAGGAGTCAGCAATTTTCCCTTTTCAATGTTCTCCGCGTTGCTGATGCGTGCACCTGGGTGTTCGTGGAGTGCTGAGGGTTTCGAAACGCATGACGCGTTTGTTGATGGAACGCCGGTTTTAGCTTCCGCGTTGCCCTCCCCGGAAAACTCGCTGTGGGCTCGTTTTCCGACCCTCCCTCGCTTCGCTGGGCGGGTGAAGTTGGTGGAAGAAATTGAAAAAGTTAAATTGACAATTGTAAATTGAAAAATAGGAGTGCGTGCATTGTCGCTCGGCTTTCCAAGCCGTTTGCGCGGGGTGTGGTTAGATGCCGGAGCGAGAGAGGTTGGGGGCTCTGAGAACTGTCGCCACGTTCGTGGCTGAGGAGTCAGCAATTTTCAGTTGTCAATTTACAATTTTCCCTTTTCAATGTTCTCGGTGTTGCTAACACCTGCACCCCGGTTTTGTGGGGTGTCGAGGGTTTCGAAACGCTTGACACGTTTGTTGATGGAACGTCGGTTTTAGCTGCCGCGTTGCCCTCCCCGGAAAACTCGCTGTGGGCTCGTTTTCCGACCCTCCCCGCTTCGCCGGGCGGGTGAATTTGGTGGCGGTTCCAGCTTGGAAAGCTGGTCGACAATGGTGGATCGAAACTTTTGACAAGTTTCGCTACGGGTTTGCGGGTTATTGTTGTTTCGCCAAATGCTTGGCGAGCTCTTGGAGCGAGAGGCGGCCGTCTTGGTTTTCGTCGGCTGCTTTTAATGTGGAAGCCGGCAACTTGCCGGGGCCGGAGGTGTCAGACGACAACTCGGCGGCTTCGATGAACGTTGATCGGTCGGTGTCGTGACGCAACAGCAGCCGGCGGGCGTTGGCGATGTGCTCGTCGCTGAACCCGAGCTGCTTTCGCTCGCTGGCAATGAACGATTGCACTTCCCCAAGCGTGACGGTGCCGTCGCCGTTGGCGTCAAACCGGGTGTACTGCGAGGACGCTGGCCCGTCCGTGGTGAACACGTCGCCTCCCATTTCGTCTTGGCTGATTTTGCCGTCTTGGTTGTAGTCGGCCATCGCGATGATCCGTTTCGCTTTGACGCCGTCCGATTTACTGAGCCCTAGTTCTCGCCGATGCTTTGAAAACAAGAGCGCCAGCTCCATGTTATTCAGCTTGCCGTCGCCGTTGTCATCGTGCCCGCGGGCATCGAGCGGCAATCCGGCGGCCGCCGATTCTTTGGCGTCCAGGTTTTGGTCGCCATCCTTATCAAACTTCTTCATCACCTTGATCGCACTCATGTTGTCGACCGCTTCGATCCCCAGTTCGCGGCGGAGCCCGCGGTTGAAGGCGAATTGCTCGGCGATTTCGATTACCGTGATGATGCCGTTGGCGTCTTTGTCAAACTTCGACGGATCCGGCGGCCAGCCGGCGGCGATCTCATCGGCGTCCAATTGCCCGTTGCGATTGCTGTCGTGCCGCTTGATGAAAACCTGGGAATTGTTGCGATCGAATTGAGTGATCCCCAACGCGTCGCGTTTTTTCGCAAGATAGATGGCGACTTCCAAGTGCGTTAGTTTGCCGTCGTGATTCAGGTCGAACGTGGCATGTTCGTCACGCCACGCCAGTTTTTTGCGTTCTGCTGAGTCGATGAATCCGTCTTCGTCGGCATCGCAAATCGTCATCGTTTGCGTCGCGTCCGACAGATCCGACTGGATCAGCACCAGCGAGAGCAGGTCGCTCGGTGCCGGAGGTGACTTTGGTTCGGGGGCTTGCGCGGCGGCTGGAACGCCGTGTAGAGCAAAAATGCCGTGCACCGCAACACAGAGGGCGCCCAAGCCAAGTGGCCACACGCTTGAATGTTTCATCGCTTCACTCCTGCGGCCCCATCGATTTGGATTGGAATCATCATCAACGGTTTCAATGTATTGCATCCCGCGATGGCTCGCAGCGTTTTTTTAGTAGTCCAATGCGAATTAGACGTTTTCGTTTTGGGGCGAGCGATTTGCCGTGAAGTTTGTTTGGATGGCGAAAAGGGCGTTTGCTGACTCGGGTGAGGCGGGTTGTGGCAACGAGTGGCGTGCGGGGGATGATGGAGACGCAGCATGGAGTAGCGTTTGATGGGTAGCGGAAGTCGTCAAGACTTTCGATGATGCGTTGGTCTCCACTGCAACGGTGCCCTCCCCGGAAAACTCGCTGTGGCTCGTTTTCCGACCCTCCCTGCTGCGCCGGGCGGGTGAAGTTGGTGGAAGAGATTGAAAAAGTTAAATTGACAATTGTAAATTGAAAAATGGGAGTGCGTGCATTGTCGCTCGGCTTTCCAAGCCGATGGCGTGGGGCGTGATTTGACTTCGCTGCGAGAGAGAGACGCCTGCATTGAAAGTGGTGACATCAACGCTGGCGGTTCCAGCTTGGAAAGCTGGCCGACCATGGTGCCGAAACTCTTCGCGAGTTTCGCTACGGGCGCGTGACGCCGGTAGCGTTTCACCTCCCCGAATTTTGTTTTGGGGAGGTCAGAGCGAACGGAGCAAGCTCTGAGGGCTTCGGGGGGGTAGAGATAGAAGGTTCGATTTAGCTGCAACGGTGCCCTCCCCGGAAAACTCGCTGGGGCTCGTTTTCCGACCCTCCCGTCTTCGCCGGGCGGGTGAAGTTGGTCGCGGTTCCAGCTTAGAAAGCTGGCCGACAATGTGCCGAAACTTTTGACAAGTTCCGCTACGACAAGTTTCGCTACGTGCTGTCGCCACGTCCGTCGCTGAGGTGTCAGCAATTTACAATTTAACCTTTTCAATATTTCGGTTTACTAACACCTAGCGTCGGTTTCGTAAAATACTGGTGGTGTCGAAACTCTTCGCGGCTTGCTGATGGAACGTCGGTTTTAGCTGCGACGTTGCCCTCCCCGGAAAACTCGCTGTGGGCTCGTTTTCCGACCCTCCCGTCTTCGCCGGGCGGGTGAACTTGGTCGCGGTTCCAGCTTGGAAAGCTGGCCGACAATGGTGCCGAAACTTTTGACAAGTTTCGCTGCGTGCTGCCGCCACGTCCGTGGCTGAGGAGTCAGCAATTTTCAATTGTCAATTTACAATTTAACCTTTTCAATCTTTTCGGTTTGCTTTCGGCGAAGCCGAGCAGGTGACGTGGCGCAGTGGGGATGCTGGGTTTTTAGGTTAACGGATTGGGCGGCAGGCTGGAGGATTTGAGCAGTTCGAGTTCGGCGATGCGGTTTTTGAGTCGCTCGATTTCTTCGTCGATCGAGGCGAAGTTGCGTTGGTCGATCGGGCCGAGCACCGCGGTGCCGCTGCGGTCCAGTTTGCTAATGCGGTGCAAGATCGGAATCACCAAGCTGATCGCGGCGACGACGATCGACATCGCGGCGATCAGTCGCCAGACGGCGGACGAATCGATCTCGCCCAAAATCACGCCGCACAATAGCAGCGAGTAGCCGAAAATGATTTGGCTGCCGATGAAATAGACCCAGCGAAATCGGCTGGCCAGTTTCGCGATCGAAAGCAGGCAGACGTGGACGGTGGTGACGGCCAGGATCGACAAGCAAGTGGTGGTTTTCCAGTACATTTCCGAGTCGTTGGTGGTCCAGATGCCCAACAATAGCAACGCGGCGGCGATCCCGGTCAGGATCAGTCCGGCTGAGGGCAGCAAATTGCGGCCATGCGGAGTGCGAGTCATGTCGCAGGCGAGACCACACAGACTGGCTGCGGCAATCACGACCGTCGTCATCACCACTTGGACCTCAAACCAGCTCCAGGTGTTCCGCAAGACGAAGAAGATGCCCAGGACGGCGCCAAACAAGACGGAGCCGATCAGGCCATACAGCAGCGGCTTTTTCAGTTTACTGGGGTGACTCATCGGTCGAGAGCTCGGTTGGGGGTGAAGTGGGGCGGTTTGCGTAGAAGCACGGCGGCCAAAGAAACAGAAACCGGACAGTGGCGTTCATAATCTAAGAGCCCCCGAAGCGGCGGATACTTCGCAGAAATTGTAGTCCAGGCTGCCAGCCTGGCCGAGCTGTCGATCCCACGCGGGTTCCCGCAGCCACGAAGCCCTCCCCGGGAAAACTCGGCGTGGTAGCGGATGTCGGCGAAGGGTGGCGTATGCCAAAAACGCCACGCCGGGAAGCATTTTCTTGTAGCTGCCTTCGCCAGAAGGTGGTGATTCGTATTGGCCGGCAGCGATCCACGCTCTGGCGAGCATAGCTACGGATCGCAAATGCCGTCATTTGCCGTTTCTCGATTCTTCACAGCGTTGGCCAACACGGCTAACGTCGCGGTCACTCCAGCACGGAACGAAACTCTTGGCGGCTTGTTGATTTAGTGAAGGTTCCTGCGGCAAGGGGTGTAGGATGGACTTCCTAGTCCGTCAATGGTGGACTCGACGGACTAGGAAGTCTATCGTACGACTAAAACAACAAGCCGTTGACGAGTTTCGCTGCGTCCCGGTCTCCTCACTCCTTGTCTCCTTGTCTCCTTGTCTCCTTGTCTCCTTGTCTCCTTGTCTCCTTGTCTCCTTGTCTCCTTGTCTCCCCCTCCCCCTCCCCCCTCCCCTGCCTTCCTTACCGGTTGCAGGGGCGAAACTTCGGAAACCTGATCGGCTAGCAAATTTGGCGGGCGGCTCGTAGGTTGACATTTCCGCTGTTCGGCGCTATCTTCGCCCTCCGCGGCGGGTCTACTTTGGTGGACCTGTTGATTGAAACTCCAGCAGAGCCGCTGTGAAACACCCAAAACTGCTGGCTTCCAAAATTGAAGGTATCGTTTCGACGTGAAGTTAGGTGTCCTGGGAGTCGTTTTTCCGGGATGCGTTGGCTGAGTTCGGGCGTACCGATGAATGAGACCGACTTGCGATGACTGTCGATCTAGAAGCAATTGCCCGTCGCGGGCGTTGCGAAGAATCAAGTTTACGAATTGCGTTGCCCCTGATTGAACAAGGATACTCGCCGCCATTTTTGGCGCGGTATCGGCGTGATGAATTGGGTGGTTTGGACGAGGCCAGCTTGTGGGCGCTCGCCGAAGCGCTGCAGGCGGACCGTCAACTGGCCGCGCGCCGCGCCGAGTTGCTCGAAAGCTGGCGGGCAACCCCGATTGCCGACCCCGCACTGGGGCGGGCGATCGAAAAAGCCAATTCGAAACGGATGCTCGAGCGTTTGGGCCGACGCATCAAGCTGGAGTCGAGCGAGGCGGTCGATTCCGCGACGCGGCTGGCTGTCCGGGTGCTGAACCCACAAAAGGGTGACGGCGACGACTTGCACGCGATCGCCGAACAGATGGAAACGATCGACGATGCCAACGAAGCCAGTGCGAAGCTGGAAAAATCGTTGGCTGGCCGGTTGGCTGGCGATCCGCGGATGATCAATGCGGCCGTCCAGTGGCTGGGCAAAAATGCCAAAATCCACGTCATCGAAATCCATGATCCCCACTCCAGTGCCGATCACGATGACGACGACGCGGCTGGCAATGCGGCCAAGCCAGGGTCGACGAAGTCCAAGAAAGCAAAGAGCACCAAGTCGGTTGACGCCAAATCAGCGACCAAGGACGAAGCGGCGCTGACCAAGGTCGCCGAGGAAAAAGCGTCCGAGGAAAAGGCGGCTGAAGAAAAAGTCGCGGCGGAAACGACTGCCGATGGCGAGACCGCCAAGGCCGAACCGCCGGCGGCAACGAGCGAAACCGCAGCGGATCCCGCCGCGGCGACAACGTCGGACAAACCTGCCGCGACCGAGAACGCTGCGACTGAGCCAGTGGCTACGGAATCCCCTGCGGCTGAGGCCAGCAGCGGCGAAGCGACAGCAGCGAGCACGGACACTGCACCAGCTGAAACCGCGGCACCCGAGTCCGCAGGTTCCGCAGCAGGCGAAGCTACCGCTGCGGCGGATGCATCTGCGACGACCGAGGCTCCCGCAACCGAGCCCGCCGTAACGGAGCCAGCGAAGAGCGGCGAAGAGGCTGCGGCGAGCGGCGACAAGCCAGCTGAGGCGAAGGGCAGTGAGCCCAAGGCCGAGAAGAAGTCCGAGCCGGCTCCGGCTAAGAAACAAAAGAAAGTGTCGCCTCGACAACGTCGTCGTCGTTGGTTGATGAGCGTATTGAAGCCGCTGGAAGGCAAGCGAATTCCGACCAACAAGCTCAGTTCGTTCCAAACCGTGATGCTGGCTCGCGCTCTTCGCAGCCAGGTCGCAAACTGCTCGTTCGAGTACGATGCGAACCGTTTGGTTGCCGAGCTGCAGAGCACTGCCGAGCGAATCAATCCGCGTTTGGCCGACATGCTGCGAAGCATTCTGATTGAGAACGAAGCGGACATCCGCGGCGCGGCCGAAGCGGCGTGGTGGGATGAACTGCAAGAGCGTGCGTCCACTCGATTGCTGGGCATCGCGGCGGACCATCTGCGAATGCAAGTCAATCGCAGCGGCGTCGAAGCCAAAGTGGTGATGTCGATCGATGCGGTCGGACCTCGCACCGCAGCTACTGCGATCGTGGCAAGCGATGGGCGTTTGCTGCACTGCGAAGATTTGCCTTGCCAATTGTCCGCTGGCATGCGTTCGCAAGCGGTATTGCGAATGGGCGAACTGATTCACGCTCATCACGTGGATTTGATCGTGATCAGCAACGGCCCGGCTCGCCGAGGTTGTTTGGTGGCGGTCAGCGAATTGGTCAAACAATCGCCTGAAAATTCGATCCGCTGGACGTTGGCCGACCGTAGTGGTGCCGATACCTATGCGGGCAGCCAAGTTGCCGACCAAGAGATGCGAACGACGCCACGTCGATTCCGCAGTGCCGCTTGGGTGGCATTTTCGGTGCTGCAGCCTGCTGGTGCAATCGCCAAGGTCGATCCGCTGAAGTTGCGATTGGGTTCGTTCCAGCGCGAGCTGTCGGACCAAGCGTTGATGGAGGTGCTGGATGACGTGATGGTCAGCGGTGCGTCCCGCGGCGGTGTGGATGCTAACGCGGCACCGACATCGTGGTTGTGCCGATTGCCTGGCGTAACGCCACAAGTTGCCGACGCACTGGATGCGGCTCGACGCCAAGAGTTGTTCAAGTCACGTGAGCAAATCGAAGAGCTTGATGCATGGGGAGACCAAGCCTCGACGCGTCAAGCACTGCCGTTTTTGCGGGTGTTTGGCAGCGACGAAACGCTTGATGGCACGTTGATTCACCCCGAGGATTACCCGCTGGCGAAAAAGTTGGCGACGGCGCTCGAGATCGAATTGCCTCCGGCGACACCGCCTGGCTACGAGACTCCGAATTTTGACGAAGACGCGTTGCCGAAGTTGAGCGATGCTGTCGAGCCGGTCGAAGCGAGCGAGGAATCGCCAAGTGAAGATACGACCGAGGAGAAACCGTTTGGCTTGACCGCAGAACTGGACGCGGCAGACGCCGGCAGCGACGCGGCGGCAACCGAATCGCCAGCGGCGAGTGACGCTGAAAACAAGGCGGAAGCAGAGTCGGCGGGCGAAGCGTCCGCGGCATCGGAAACGGCGGATGCCGAGTCATCCGCTGCGGAAGCTTCCGAACCGGAAGCGGCCTTGACCGACGGTGGCCAGTCTGAAGGCGAACAAGCCGAAACTCCAGCAGCGACCGACGCGGCGAAGCCAGCCGAAGAGGCTGCGGTTTCGATGCGAGTGGTTCGGCCGCGACCTGAAAAGGCCAAGATCGACAAGTGCATCAAGGAATGGCAGATCGGTGCCCGCCGAGCTCGCCAATTGGTCAGTTGGTTGTGCGACCCGTTTGGCGATAGCGATGTTGCTGATGGGGCTTCGAACGCCGTTTTGACGTCGATGCCGAACTTGAAGACGCTGAAGCCTGGCGACCAAGTGATTGGTGTGGTGGTCGGAGTGATGCCGTTTGGCGTGTTCGTCGAACTGGCACCCGATTGCAGTGGATTGATCCACGTCAGCCGTGTTTCGGAGCAGTTTGTCGAAGATTTGCACGAGGCGATTCAAGTGGGTGACGTGATCACGACTTGGGTGACCGGAATCGATACCAAGCGTCGTCGGGTCGCGTTGAGCGCGATTTCGCCTGAGCGTGAAATCGAACTCGAAGAACTACGTCGTCAACGCAGCGATCGGCCTCATCGCGGACAGCCATCGCAGAATCGTGGCGGTGCAAACCGCGGCGGTGGCGGTGGTGGTGCGCGTCGCAGCGACTCGGGGCCTGGCGGCGGACCGGCTGCCAAGGGTGGCCGTCCGGATAACCGCGGTGGCCGCGGCAAGGCGGGTGCGGGAAGCGGCGGTGGACAACGCGGCGGTCGCGATGGCGGTCGCGGACGCGATCACCGTGGTCGCGACAATCGCGGCGGCGGACGTGGCAAGCAGGCCGAAACGTACCGGGTTGTCAGCAGCAAGCCGGTTGAACCGATTAGCGATGCGATGCTGAAGGGCGATGAGCCGTTGCGTTCGTTTGGCGATTTGCTGCAGTTTGTCTCCAAAGACAAAGGCGAGCCGGCGAAGGAAGTGAAGCCGAAGAAGGAAAAGGCAGAAGCGAAGCCGGAAGCATCGGCGGCTGCCGAGCCGAAGGAAGTGACTGCGTCGGCTGGCGGCGAGAAAAGTAGCGAACCCGCTGCGGAAACCGCGAAGTCGGAAACTGCCAAACCCGAGGCAGCGAAATCGGAAACGGTCAAAGCGGAGTCGGCGGAAGTATCATCGACCGCTGCTGGCGACGACCCCACCTCCACCTCCACGGACACATCGGTCTGATTAGATGAGCGACGATTTTAACGAGCGACTCGAGTCAGCGATTCAGCGTGGGAAGCAGCGAGCGGAACGCAAAGCGTCGGCCGAGCGACAGCAGGAGATGTCGGCGGAAGAGCTGCGGCGGTTGCATACGTCGTATCGGTTGTCGCTGTCGGAACATATCGAAAAGGCGGTGCATCGTGTTGCCGATCATTTCCCGGGGTTCCGGACCGAGGCGTTGTTTGGCGAAAACGGCTGGGGTGCCGCGTGTTACCGCGACGATCTACGGATCGAAGCGGGCAAGCGAAGCAACCAATACAGTCGTTTGGAGATGATGATTCGCCCCTACAGCGACTTGAATGTGCTGGAGTTGAAGGGCAAGGGGACGGTGATGAACCGCGAGCTATTCAATCGCAATCACTTCGTCACGATCGCGGAAGTCAACGAGGTCGATTTTCTACGTCTAATCGACTCCTGGGCAATCGAGTACGCCGAAGTCTACGCCGCCAAGAGCATGTAAGCGCGCGCAGCCGCCGTAGCGGAAGTCGTCAAGACTTTCGATGAGCCGTTGGTTTAATGAGCCGTGACGCGTAAGCGGCCGGGGTCTACACGCTGCCTGGTGGGCTGCCTGTGCCCCCGCTTCGTCGGACGCGTGACGCCGGTATTGTGCTTTACCTCCTCGAAACTTGTTTTGGGGAGGTCAGAGCGAGCGGAGCAAGCTCTGGGTGGGGCCTCGGGGTGTTCGAGGTGGAAGGTTCGATTTAGCTGCCGCGTTGCCCTCCCCGGAAAACTCGCTGTGGCTCGTTTTCCGACCCTCCCCGCTGCGCCGGGCGGGTGACATCGGTAGTGTTTTACCTCCTCGAAACTTGTTTTGGGGAGGTCAGAGCGAGCGGGGCAAGCTCTGGGTGGGGCCTCGGGGTGTTCGAGGTGGAGGGGGCGATTTAGCTGCCACGTTGCCCTCCCCGGAAAACTCGCTGTGGCTCGTTTTCCGACCCTCCCCGCTGCGCCGGGCGGGTGATATCGGTGGAAGAGATTGAAAAAGTTAAATTGACAATTGTAAATTGAAAAATGGGAGTGCGTGCATTGTCGCTCGGCTTTCCAAGCCGATTGCGTGCGTCGGGTTTGGACGATAGTGCGAGAGAGACGCCTGCACTGAAATTGGTGATATCGGTCGCGGTTCCAGCTTGGAAAGCTGGCCGACAATAGTGCCGAAACTCTTCGCGAGTTTCGCTACGGACGCGTGATGCCGGTACTGCGTTTAACCGCCCCGAAACTTGTTTTGGGGAGGTCAGAGCGAGCGGAGCAAGCTCTGGGTGGGGCCTCGGGGTGTTAGAGATAGAAGGTTCGATTTAGCTGCCGCGTTGCCCTCCCCGGAAAACTCGCTGAAGGCTCGTTTTCCGACCCTCCCGTCTTCGCCGGGCGGGTGACATCGGTCGCGGTTCCAGCTTGGAAAGCTGGTCGACAATGGTGCCGAAACTTTCGACGGACTAGGAAGTCCATCGTACATCCCTTGCCGCAGGAAACTTCACTAAATCAACAAGCCGTTCGCGAGTCTCGCTACGGGCGGGGGCTTAGCGGGGTTTGCTGGGGGTCCAGCCGTAGATGTCGATCAGGGCTCCGACGACGACGTCGCATAACTGGTTTAGCCGAATTGGCTTGCTGAGCACTTGATAGGCTTGCATCGATTCGGCTTCGCGGCGGATCTGCTCGTCCAATTCGGCCGACATCAACACGCAAGCCGGGCGGTCGGGGGTGTCGACCAGCTGACGCAATAAATCGAGCCCGGTCACGCGAGGCATGTGCACGTCCAATAGGGCCAAATGGACGCGTCGTGTGCGGATCACCTGCAGGGCTTCGTCGCCGTCACTCGCTTCGCTGACTTGGAATCCGCGGCGCGTGAGCCCCTCACAAACGACACGTCGGAATGCCGAGTCGTCATCGGTTACGAGCAGGTTGGGCACAATCATCATCACAACATCCTCCGCTTGCACGATCCCTCGCTCTACAAGCTTGCCGGCTTCAAACCCTTGCCGGCCACACGCCAACGGGGCACTGCCAAACGGGCAGCCAGCCGGTACACTATTATAGCTTAGCAACTTTGATGCCGGTGCCATTTTAATCCGCTGGCGGCTTCCCTTTGCGTCGTTCTGAATAGGCTGCTTGTGAGTCCTTCTCCGCCAAAACCACCTGTGACGACTCCATCGACCCGCTCGGATACGTCGCCTGCCGCGGCGGCAGCGGTGGGCGAACTGGCTAAACGGATCATCGGCAACGTCGAGCTGGCGATTGTGGGCAAACGCAAACAATGTGTGTTGTCGCTGGTGGCTTGGCTCAGCGGAGGCCATATTCTGTTAGAGGACGTGCCGGGGGTCGCCAAAACCATGCTGGCTCGGGCCTTGGCACGCAGCGTGGGCTGCAATTTCAAGCGGGTCCAGTGTACACCCGACCTGCTGCCATCGGACGTCACCGGCACTTCGATCTTTAACCAGAAGACGGCCGAGTTCGAGTTTCGCCCTGGCCCCGTTTTCACTCAGATTCTGTTGGCGGACGAAATCAACCGGGCGACACCTCGAACGCAAGCGTCGCTGTTGGAAGCGATGGCGGAATCGTGTGTGACGGTGGACGGGCGGACGCATCCGCTGAAGCCGCCGTTCTTGGTCATCGCGACTCAGAACCCCGTCGATCACGAGGGGACCTTTCCGCTGCCCGAAGCGCAGCTAGACCGATTCATGATGCGATTCTCGCTCGGCTACCCTTCGATGGACGAAGAGTTTCGAATGTTAGAGTTGCTGCAAGGGGCGCATCCGGTGGACGGATTGACCGCGGTAGCGGCGGCCGAAGAGTTGGTGCAGGCACAACAGGAGATCAAGAAGATCCATGTGGATCCTCGCGTCCGGCAATACCTGCTGCAGATCGTGCATCAAACACGATTGCACGAGGATTTGGCGCTTGGCGGCAGTCCTCGCGCGACGATCGCGTTGTTCCGTTGTTCGCAAGCGATGGCAGCGATCCGCGGCCGTGCGTTTGTGTTGCCGGATGATGTGAAACGTATCGTCGCACCGGTGATGAATCACCGCTTGATCGTGCGGCCCGAAAGTCGGTTACGGAAAGTAACGGCGGAAAAAATCGTCGAAGAGATCCTCGGCGAAATCGCCGTACCCACGATCGAAGCGGCATGAGTTCGGTAGCGGAAGGGGCGGCGCCCTGCTTCGCTGGGCGGGGGATATCGGTGGAAGAAATTGAAAAAGTTAAATTGACAATTGTAAATTGAAAAATGTGGGTGCGCATCATTGTCGCTCGGCTTTCCAAGCCGATGGCGTGGGGCGGGGCTGGACGATAGTGCGAGAGTGACGCCTGCACTGAAAATGGTGACATCGCTGGCGGTTCCAGCTTGGAAAGCTGGCCGACAATGGTGGATCGAAACTTTTGACAAGTTTCGCTACGGGTGGGTGACGATGGTAACGCGATTCACCTCCTCGAAACTTGTTTTGGGGAGGTCAGAGCGAGCGGAGCAAGCTCTGGGTGGGGCCTCGGGGTGTTCGAGATAGAAGGTTCGATTTAGCTGCCACGATGCCCTCCCCGGAAAACTCGCTGAAGGCTCGTTTTCCGACCCTCCCCGCTTCGCCGGGCGGGTGAAGTTGGTGGAAGAGATTGAAAAAGTTAAATTGACAATTGTAAATTGAAAAATGGGGGTGCGTGCATTGTCGCTCGGCTTTCCAAGCCGATGGCGTGGGTTGTGATTGAACGTAGCAGCGAGAGAGACGCCTGCATTGAAAATGGTGCGTTTGACTCTGGCGGTTCCAGCTTGGAAAGCTGGCCGACAATGTGCCGAAACTTTTGACAAGTTTCGCTACGGAGGCGTGACGCTGGTATTTCGCTTCACCTCCTCGAAACTTGTTTTGGGGAGGTCAGAGCGTGCGGAGTGAGCTCTGGGTGGGGCTTCGGGGTGTTCGAGATAGAAGGTTCGATTTAGCTGCGACGTTGCCCTCCCCGGAAAACTCGCTGCGAGCTCGTTTTCCGACCCTCCCCGCTGCGCCGGGCGGGTGATATCGGTGGCGGTTCCAGCTTGGAAAGCTGGGCGACAATGGTGCCGAAACTCTTCGCGAGTTTCGCTACGGGCGCAGCGGGCTAGAAACGAGAGATCGTTTCGTGCAGGTTCAAAATCACGCGACAGACTTGCCCCAACGCCGCAATTTGACTTGGCTCGGCTTGGGATTGCTGTGGCGATTTACGGCCTACCTCGAGATACTTCGTTGCCTCCTGTGCGTTAGACCGATAGTACGCGAGTTGCCGGTCGTACAATCCACGCAGTGCCGCTCGTTCATCGTCACTGGGCAGCCGCGACAAGCTGCGGACAAAGGCTGCGCTGAGCCAATCGTCAAACTCGCCCTCTTCGTGATCGGCGATCAGTCGATCCGCCATCACGTGTGAGGCTTCGGCGAACGACGGATCGTTCAACAACGTCAACGCTTGTTGCGGACTGTTGGATTGCGCTCGGTCCGCTGTGCATTCGTCTCGCGACGGCGCGTCAAAATTGACCAGCATCGGATGCAGGAAGGTTCGCTGCCAATGCATGTACACGCCGCGTCGGTATTGCCGCGAATCGCGGCTGGCGTGGTAGGTCCGGTTGGGAAACTGTAAGTTCGAATAGTGCCCAGCCGGCTGGTAGGGATAGACGCTTGATCCGCCAATAAAGTCGGTGACCAACAAACCAGCGATCGCCAATGCGTTGTCGCGAATCACTTCGGCTTCGAGTCGGCGCGGCGATTGACTCGCGAGCAACCGGTTGTACGGATCACGCTCGGTCAGATCCGGCCGCTGAGCCGCCGTTTGCTGGTAGGTGCGACTGTTGACGATCAAGCGGACTAAATGTTTGACGTCCCAGCCGCTGTCGATAAACTCCGCTGCCATCCAATCCAACAGCAACGGATGACTCGGCCATTCTCCCTGACTTCCGAGATCGTCCAGCTTGCTTGACAATCCGGTGCCGAAGAATTGTTTCCAGGTTCGGTTAACGACATGCCGCGAGGTGAGCGGATTTTCGGGCGAGGTGACCCAGTTGGCTAGGTCGAGTCGAGTTAACCGGCGCTCGCTTTCAATTTCCAATTGCGGCAAAAAGTGGGGTGTCGCAGGCGGTGCCTGCTCGCCCGTTTTGTCTTGCCAATTCCCTCGAGGCAGCACGCGACTTTCGGGCAACCGGTCCTCCGGCACCGCTTGAACTACCACCGACATTGCCATCGCCGAATGCAGTTCTAGGATCTGGTCGCGATAAAAATGGCTGCTCGGTCGCTGTTGTGAATAGGGCACCGTGGCACGATGGAATGCACTGACGAGTTGTGCGTTTTGTTGCTCGCTACGCTTCGTCGCCGGTGTCTCGATCGCCGATTTCAATTCGGGCGTCGCGGCGTCCCAGCCAGCAATGGAGTGTGGCACGGGGGTGACAGAGATGCGAACGCGTCCGACATCACCACTGTGAAGCGTCATTCTCAAACGATCATTCGGCGTGACCCAGACGGGGTTGGCGAAATGGTAAACGGCGGTGTGCGGGTACTCGGTCTCGTTCGCAGGTAATTGCCACGCTGCCGGGCCGCTTCGCCAAACGTCCTCCAACACAAGTGGTTCGTCGCCACCGGTGTAGCGTTTTGGATTCTTGCGATCCGCTTCGCCCCAGGCGATTTTGATCGCTTCGCGGGTGTCCGCGACGATTTCGTTTGGAACCGCGATTTCCACCCACGGATTAGGCGTTGCCGGAGAAAACGACAACAATTCGTTGCGGTCGCTGGACAGCAATTTAACTTGGTAACGCGTTAAACGTTTTGCGTATTGGGCCGAGTCGGTACGGTTCCATATGACGATTTTTTCGACCTTGTTCGCTGCACCCAGATCTAGTTCCCACCACGGATCGTTACCAGGGTTGGTGTGGGTGACCGATTGAGCGTTGTAGTAATGACCATCGGTGTTACCGTCGATCGCAAGCGACGCGTCGCCCGATTTGTAATTCGACGAATGGCGAGCTTTACCCGCGACGGCGATGTTTCGCAGTTTCCCTTCGGCGTCCTTCGTGAACACTTGGACTTCGGCTAACGACAAGATCTTGTTCTTGCCCGGCAACTCGATTCGCACGAAGCGAGGTGTAACCGCGGTCGGTTGGGGTGGTTCGTTGCCGCCACGTTGGAGGTCGACCGAAACGCTCAAGGAAAAGCGTCCTTCGTCACTGCGTCCGACGCGGTTGCCGTGCGTTTCGTCGGGCAATACCTCGACACGAATCGAATTGACCAGCACGGTATCGTCAAGTTTGGTGTCCAGCGTGATCTGCTCGGACTTGTTGGCCGGTCCTGTCATTAAAACCGATCCATCGTCTTTCAGCGTCGGCTTGGTCGTGCCACTGGCGACGGCATCGACCACGTCGGCCACGATCCAGCCGGACGGATTGGACTGTAACGTTGTCGCGAGCGACTGCGTCCATTTTGCGAATTCCGGATCTGGCAATACTGAATCCGCGAGTTCGGAATAGAGATCGCGGTCACGTTCAGATTGCAGGAATTTGATTTCGTTTCGTGCCGCTTCACTTTCGATGCGGATTTCCGGCGGAAAGGGAAAGTCGTTGTTAAAGCCACGCAGCTCTGGATTCGGAGTGTATCCGTAGTCGGCGTAAACGCCCCATTGCCGGATGTCGTCAAAGAACGCGCCGATCGAATAGAAGTCTTTCGCCGAGAAAGGATCGTATTTGTGGTTGTGGCATTCGCAACACGCCAGCGTGCTGCCGAGGAACGCGGTGCCCATCATCCGTACGCGATCGGCCTTGGATTTGGCCAGGTACTCTTCGGGTTGAGCGCCGCCTTCGCGAGTGACCATGTTCAGTCGCAACAAACCGGTGGCGGCCAATTGTTGTGGCGTCGGATTGTCGAGCAAGTCACCGGCGAGTTGCTCTCGTGTGAAAACATCAAACGGTTTGTTGGAGTTAAACGCATCGATGACATAGTCGCGATAGGGAGCGACGCGTTGATTTTGGTCTCCGTGGAAACCGACGGTATCCGCAAAACGGACGAGGTCCAACCAGAAGCTGGCCATTCGTTCGCCAAAATGTTTTGACGACAACAATCGTTCGACCTGCCGCGCGTAGGCATCGGCGGATGGATCATCCAAAAACGATTGCAGTTCCGCTGGCGTCGGTGGCAAACCGATCAGATCCAGACTTAGGCGGCGCAGCACTGTGCGTTTGTCGGCAACGCCACTGGGCGAGATCCCTTCGGCTTCGAGTCGAGCCAGCACGAAGGCGTCGATTGGGTTGTGTACTTTGTCCGCGAACGTGTTGAGCGTGGGGACGTGGGGGCGAACGATCGGAGCGTATGACCAATGCTGTTCGTACTGGGCTCCTTGTTCGATCCACCTGCGAAACAATGCTTTGTCGTAATCGGTCAAGCGATGGCGGAATTCGGCGGGCGGCATTTGTTCGCCGTTGCCTTCGTCGATGATCCGCAGAAACGCTTCGCTATGCATCGGATCGCCGGGTTTGATCCCGACGGCTTCGTCATCCGACGGCAACCCGCTTGTCGCAGCGGCGAAGGAATCGAGCCGATACCCGCTGGGGTTTTCTTGCTCGTCCGGTCCGTGACAGGCAAAGCAGGTGTTGGACATGATCGGACGGATATGAGCGTTGAACGTCACTTGGTCGGGAAGTGCCGGCGTTTTGGACGTGCTGACCAAGGTTGGCGATTCGTCTGCGGTGACGATACGCGTGGCCACCAGCCCGAGAGCGATCAGCGTCGATGCGGCAAGGATGCGGAAGGTCAGTTTGAAATTCATGGGGAATACTAAATGGATCGTTTGCCGTGTGGGCATGGTAGTGCGTGCCGACGATGTGGTTTGGTTTACTGCGTTTTATCATTTGCTGCGTTTAGAGCGCGCCGACTTACACGAGGATATCTTTGACCACGCGACTCGGTTCGACCCCGGTCAATCGCAGGTCGAGGCCTTGAAAGCGTGCAGTCAAGCGTTCGTGCTCGACGCCAAACAGATGCAACAGGGTGGCGTGCAAGTCATGGACGGTGACGATGTTGTCGACTGAGTTGTAGCCGAGTTCATCGGTCGCTCCGTAAGTCATGCCAGGTTTCACTCCGCCGCCAGCCATCCATACGCTAAAGGCGTTGATGTGGTGATCGCGTCCGCTGCCTTGAGCCATCGGTGTGCGGCCAAATTCGCCGCCCCACAGCACCAATGTGTCTTCGAGTAGTCCGCTGCGTTTCAGATCCGCCAACAGTGCGGCGGTGGGACGGTCGGTGTCTCGAGCGGAGATCGGAAAGTTCTTTTCCAAATTGCTGTGGTGATCCCAACCGCGGTGATAGAGTTGAACGAAGCGAACACCTCGTTCGAGCAGTCGGCGGGCCAGCAGGCAATTGGATGCGTAGGAACCGTCGCCAGGCCGTTTGACACCATAGGCATCAAGCGTGTCTTGTGTTTCGGTCGACATGTCGGTCAGCTCCGGCACGGCGGTCTGCATCTTGAACGCCATCTCGTACTGCGAGATACGCGTATCGATTTCGGGATCGAGGTAACGTTCGGCCAACATGCCATTGAGCCGCTGCACCTCGTCAATCACTTGCCGCTGAGTCGATTGGCAAACGCCGTCGGGGTTGCCGATGTAGTGCACGGGCGAACCGCTGGCTTGAAACGCGATGCCTTGGTAGCGGCTCGGTAAGATGCCGGCGCTCCATTGCCGCGCCGAAACGGGCTGGGCCCCTGGCCCGGATGATGTCATCACGACGTAGCCGGGCAGGTTTTCAGTTTCGGCGCCCAATCCGTAAAGCAACCACGATCCCATGCAGGGGCGCCCCTTGATGATCGAGCCGGTGTTCATGAACGCGTGAGCCGTGTCGTGATTGATTTGCTCGGTCGTCATGCTGCGAATCACACACAGCTCGTCCGCCATCGCGCCGGTGTGCGGAAACAGCTCGGACATCTCCAATCCAGACTCGCCCCACTTCTTGAACTTGACGAACGACTTTCGTGCTTTCAGTTCAGAACCCTGCAATTGGGCAAGCTGTTGTCCTTGCGTGAACGAACTGGGAAACGGTTGTCCGTCGATGCGATCGAGTTCCGGTTTCGGATCGAGCGATTCGACGTGTGACGGGCCGCCCGCCATACAAAGGTGAACGATCCGTTTGGCCTTGGGGGCAAAATGCGGCAGCCCAGCGAGTGCGGGCCAAGGAGCGTCGCCCTGGGGTGAGTTTGCCGTGGGGGAGACGCCTGAGGCGGCCGAACCTGTCAATGAGGCCAGGGCGAGTCCCCCGATGCCGGCAAACGATCGGGTCAAGAAGGTGCGGCGAGCGACGTCGGTCGCATATTGCGATTTCAAACGCTGCGCCGACGGATGCGATGAGGTCATGAGATTGGTGGGAAAGATGGGGCGGGGCGGTGGGAACACGATTAGTAGTGCTATTTTAGCGTAGCGGAAATCGTTCGGACTTTCGTTCCTTGGCGTTTGTCCCCAGAAATTTTTGGCAAGTTTCGATACGAGGACCATTGTCGCTCGGCTTTCCAAGCCGATAGCGTGGGGCGGGTTTGCTGTCGCAGCGAGAGAGACGCCTGCATTGAAAATGGTGCGTTCGACGCTGGCGGTTCCAGCTTGGAAAGCTGGCCGACAATGGTGCCGAAACTTTTGACAAGTTCCGCTACGGTTGCGTGACGCAGGTATCGTGCTTCACCTCCTCGAAACTTGTTTTGGGGAGGTCAGAGCGAGCGGAGTGAGCTCTGGGTGGGGCCTCGGTGTGTTCGAGGTAGAAGGTTCGATTTAGCTGCCGCGTTGCCCTCGCCGGAAAACTCGCTGAAGGCTCGTTTTCCGACCCTTCCCGCTTCGCCGGGCGGGTGAAGTTGGTGGAAGAGATTGAAAAAGTTAAATTGACAATTGTAAATTGAAAAATGCGAGTGCGCACCATTGTCGCTCGGCTTTCCAAGCCGTTTGCGTGGGTTGTGATTGAACGTCGCAGCGAGAGAGACGCCTGCATTGAATATTGTGCGTTCGACTCTGGCGGTTCCAGCTTGGAAAGCTGGCTGACAATGGTGCCGAAACTTTTGACAAGTTCCGCTACGAGGACGGGGCTTTCGATTTTTAATCGTCGCCGATTTTGGAATTCACCGAGCCTCCCCAGCCCAACTTGTCTCTCAGTGTGCGGTAGTCGTTTTGGCCGGGGACCTCCAGCATTTTGAATGTCTGTTCGGCACGTTCGACGCGAACACGATCGCCTGGCTGCAGGGCACTTAAAATCCGTCCGTCCACCACCACGCTGGTGGAATCGTACGGTTCCGTCACTGTCAACTCGAGCACGGTTTCGGCGGAATCGACGACGGGGCGATAGGTCAACGTGTGGGGACTGATTGGCGAGATCACGATCGCTTGCAGATTCCGTCTCAGGATAGGCCCGCCAGCGGACAGGTTGTGCGCGGTCGATCCAACCGGAGTGGCGATGATCAATCCATCACATCGATAGCGAGTCGCTAGATGGCCGTCGGCATACAAATCGATGTCAAGGATCCGGTAGGGAGCACCCCGAAGAATCGCGGCCTCGTTGAGTGCCAATTGTTCGGCAACCACTTCGCCACTGCGTAGCACTGAAACCTGGAACATGATGTGATCGATCACGTCCGAGCCGCCTCGCATCACTTCGGGCCAAACGTTCAAAAAGTCGTCGGGCGATAGCGCGGCCAGAAACCCAAGTCGGCCGCAATTGATGCCCAACACCGGCGACTGTGACATTCCCATTTGGCGTGCGGCTTGCAAAATCGAACCGTCGCCCCCGAGTACGATCACCAAGTCGACCAATTGATCGTCAAAGTCGTAGGTGAAATCGAGATCCTCGGCGATGATGTTTGCCGATTCGGCAATCACAGGCCTCAGCCGCTGTAGCTCCGTGCGGACACGGTCGCGATTGGGTGCTCCTAGGATCACGACGTTGGGGCGATGTCCATCCTGGACCCATTGAACGACTTGGTTCGCAGGCATCAGTAGATCTACTCGACGAAAAGAATAACTAAATAGGGTGAGGCCGAGGACGTCGAGAACAGCGGAGTTGCGGTAAGTTGAATCAAGCGGGCGTACGCGTGACACGGAATGCTTCGGAAAAGCCAATCCCGTGTTCGAACCGTGCGAGCTGGACGGGTTGGGCCGGACGCGTTGGGCCGGTAAATCAGCCTAGCCCATCCGCCGCAGGATTCATCTGGTACCGTTGACGTTGCTGTTATTGTAGCGAGATTGGTTGCAGGTTGGCGGCCGCGCGGCAAGTTGCAGCGATCGGTTCGGCAGCGAGCCCATGTTCGGCCAACAACTCTTCGCGGTCTCCGTGTTCGATGAACTCGTCACGCAGGGCGAGGATATGGATTTTGCGAGTGTCTAGGCGTTCTTCGGCAGCCGCTTCCAGGAATGCCGAACCAAAACCGCCCATTTTGACATGTTCTTCCAGCGTCACCACGAACTTGTCTCCGGCCATCGTTTCGCGGATCATCTCGCGGTCGATCGGTTTGACAAACCGTGCGTTGACGACGCCGACGTCGAGATCGTCGCCAAGTAATTCGGCAGCAGCGAGAGCTTGGTCTAGCATCGCGCCATAGGCCACGATCGTGCCGTCACGGCCTTCGCGAATTCGCTCGCTCTTTCCGATCACGATTTCATCAGGCGTGCGATCGAGTTCCAATGCGGATGCCTTTGGATAACGAATCGCACACGAATGGTCATGTTCGATTGCTTTGGCGAGCATCAAGTCGACTTCGCCCGCGTATCCCGGCGCCATGATGACCATGTTCGGGAAAACGCGAAGGTAGCCGATGTCAAAAATGCCATGGTGCGTCGGACCATCGGGACCGGTCAATCCGGCGCGATCCATCATGAACACGACCGGCAAATCTTGCAGTGCGACTTCTTGGAAGATTTGGTCGTAGCTGCGTTGCAAGAACGTGCTGTAGATATCGACGATCGGTCGCATCCCGTTTTTGCATTGACCGGCGGCAAAGGCGACGGCGTGCGATTCGCAAATGCCGACGTCAAAGAATCGATCGGGAAATTGTTCGCGAATCGGTTCCAGTTTGTTGCCTTGGCACATTGCGGCCGTAATGATCGTGACACGTTTGTCATCGGCCATTTGACGACGGATTGCATCGCGAGCGTGTAGGGTGAACGGAGGGCATCCCGAGGACGCGGTCGAGACGGGTTTGCCACGATCATCCTTGAATGCAGGCGGCGTGTGAAAGAATACCGGATCTTCGGCGGCAGGTTTGTAGCCGTGTCCTTTTTCGGTGACAACGTGCAGCAGCACAGGCCCTTTCATCTCTCGGACCATCGCCAAATATTTTCGCATCATCGGGATGTCGTGGCCATCGATTGGACCGACGTAACGGATGTTCAATTCTTCGAACAGCATCCCGCCCAGCAATCCGGCCTTGACCCCTTCTTTCATCTGCGCCAACAGTCGTTCGGTGGGATCACCAAACATCGGCACGTGATCCAGCAGCCGTGCGACCTCGTGTTTCAATCCGGTGTAATAGGGATTCGAACGAAGACGGTCCAGGTACGTGGCGACCGAGCCAACACGAGGACAAATCGACATTTTGTTGTCGTTCAAGATGATTGTCAGATCGTCTTCGAGTTCGCCAGCGTTATTCATCGCTTCAAACACAATGCCGCTGGGGAACGCACCATCGCCG
The DNA here is from genome assembly GCF_039545035.1 of Novipirellula caenicola. NCBI lineage: Bacteria > Pseudomonadati > Planctomycetota > Planctomycetia > Pirellulales > Pirellulaceae > Novipirellula > Novipirellula caenicola. The sequence continues at coordinate 300,783 of NZ_BAABRO010000002.1, read as the reverse complement.
ATCACCGCGACCGTACGCCGATCGGCGTTGCCCGAGAGCACATCGCCGCTGCGGAGACCCACCGCGGTGCTGACGCTACAACCGGCATGGCCGGTCATGAACAAGTCGTACTCGCTTTCGACCGGGTTGGGGTATCCCATCAATCCGCCGCGGGTGCGAATCGAAGGGAAATCATGGTAGCGTCCGGTCACCAATTTATGTGGATAGATTTGATGGCCCGTGTCCCAGATCAACCGGTCGTGGCGGAAATCAAATTCGCAGTGCAACGCGATGCACAATTCAACCACGCCCAAGTTCGATGCAAAGTGAGCCGTGCGTGTGGCCAACAGGTTGCACAACACATCACGAATCTCGCTGGCCACATCCTGCAATTGGTCGCGTGACATCGACCTCAGCGGGCTCGCGTCGGGCAAGCTCGAAAGCAGAGGGTGGCTGCAAGGTTGGGAGGTTGTTGGTTCCGGTTCGCTCATTATTTTATCCACTCGGTTGTCACACTGGCTCAATCGATCGCAGCACCTATTGTGCGATTCATCCATGTTCTTTCGACGCGGTCGATTGCTTTTTCGACGTGGTCGAGACTCGAAATGTCATTCCATCATTGGGTTCGTTCATAAACAAAATCAGCCAAACTCGTTAACCGCCAACCTGCGGGGCCAAAAAACATTGCATGGTTGCGTGCTGACGTGACAAGTTGGTCCGCTTTTTCGCGGGCCGCCTCGATGCCCAATAGACCAGGGTACGTCAGCTTACCTCGGTCTGCATCCTTTCCGGTGCGTTTACCTAATTCTTGCTCGTTGGCGGTAAAGTCAAGCAAATCGTCGACTACCTGGAACGCCAACCCAAGATCTGCGGCATAATCGGCCAACACGGACTTGGATTTCTCGTCCGCACCCGCCAGGATCGCTCCCATCGCCAGCGACGCTGAGAACAACGCGCCGGTTTTTCGCCGGTGGATCGATTCAAGGTGTTCGACGGTTCTCAGGGGTGGGGCTGCGGTTTCGGTTGAATTCGGATTGGCATTGGCCCAAGCCGCCTGGTCCCGCTCGGCTGACAAATCGTCGGACTGGCCCCCCACCAAATGGCAGGCACCAGCAGCGGACGCCAGCACGTGGATCGCCTCGATTGCACGCGACGGATCGCGGACGCCTTCGCTGAGTTGGCGAAACGCCTCGGCCTGAAGTGCATCGCCGACCAATATCGCAGTAGCCTCGTCAAATTGAATGTGAACTGTTGGCCGACCTCGACGCAAATCATCGTCATCCATCGCGGGCAAATCGTCGTGAACCAGCGAGTAGGCGTGGATCATTTCGACGGCAACCGCTGCCGGCAATGCTTCCTGCAACTCGCCGCCACACGCCTCGGCAGCCATCAAAACCAACGCAGGTCGCAGCCGTTTTCCGGGGGCCAACAACGCATAACGCATCGCATCACCCAAACGTTGGGGGCAACCATCGCCGAAATCGCACGCATTTTCAAGCGCTTGTTGGACCAGTGGACGAAGATCCTCCATTACGGAGGGGGAATTAGCCATAAGTTCGCTCAGATGGTTGGCAACTCATCAACAGAGTTTCCGTTGTCGGGGAAAACGTAAAAAGGAAGGGCGATCGTACGATATACCTACAATAATTACCGCAACGCGAAGTTGGTGATCACCCCCCGCCCATGGAAATTGTTGCTCAACCAGCAAAATCAGGTGGTTATCGAGAAACGGCAGGTCAGCGAAGAATCAGCGTCCATTGGAAAAAAGCAGGGGGCAGCGGAAAGCTGCGGCGTTGAAAACGGGCCGCACGCGAGAGCAAAGCGGGGGGTTAGAACAGGCCACCTATTTCGTCGTCATTGTCAGGTTTCCGTTTGGCGGTGCCGCGACCGCGTCGGCCTGCCTTCGCCGGGGCCGAATCCTTCTCATCGGCTCCTTCGAACGGATCGGTCACCGGATTGCCGTCGGCATCAAATCCCGACAGCAGCGTGACTTTGCGTTCGGCGGCTTCGAGCAGTCCATGGCATTGGTTCAGCCGCTTGATTCCGCGTTCGTAGTGACTCAGCGATTCGCTCAACCCCAGTTCGCCGCTTTCCAATTCGCTGACGATCTGCTGTACCTCGCCCACCGCTTGTTCAAAGTCGATCTCTGCAGAATCGGATTCACTCGCAGGATCCGACGCGGTGCTTTTCTTTTTAGCCATGTGTCTTTTTGACAAACCTAGTGTTTCGACGTAGGAATCAGTACGGGGAAAGATTCTGTGCGCTACGACCTGCGGTCCTCATTGGATGTGCAGCCGCGTACGAACCGAAATTTTAGCCGCTTCGGCCCGCAAGCGAAACGCGGCTGGCATGCTAACAAATACACAACCACTATGGCCAGGAAGACTCGAAAACGGAAGAAAAGTCACTATGCGAATGCGTCTGCGGCTGGTCGTGAAACGGCAAACAACAAGCCTCGGGGTGTCGCCTGCGCCGAAGTCGACCGCGGTGGATTGAAGCTTGCTGAATTAAATCGTTCGGAAATCGTCGACAACGATGCGATCCACTCGGACGCATCCAGCGCCAAACCGCTGAACGTCGAACCGCTAAATAACGTCGAACCAATTGATTCCGATTTAGCCGGACAATCGGCGTCACCCTCGGAATCGTCCGAATCGTCCCCCATCGAAGCGATGTGGGATTCGCTCGATGCGATCGAGCGCGAAGTCGCCGACTGGGAAACGCCGGAACCGCAAGCTGACGACGGGCCGATCCCGCAAGCGGCAAGCGAGGTGCCCAGTGATGCCGTGGATGAATTGGCCGGTGAAGTTTGCGAGCTGCAATCCATCGACGAATCTCCATCCATCGACGAATCGTTATGTTTGGACGAATCGTCATCGCAGGACGAATCGCAGTGGCAATCCGAATGGCAGCCAGCGGAGTTATCCGAAGCAGAGTCGCCCGAAGCGGAGTTGCACGCTGAAGAAGATTGGCAGGTTGGTGGTCAGTCCGAAGGGGCTTCGCCGCAGGTGGCGACGTCGGCTCAATCGCAAGCGATCTTGGATGCGGTCGACGGCAACCAATCGTTGCTTCGCCAATTGATCAGCGATTTTGCAGAGCTGCAAAGTCAGGTGCTTGCAGCGTCCGACAGCAGTTCACGTGATACGGCGCTTCGCGACAACAGTGAACGCATCGAACGTGGCGATCATGAAACCGCGATCACCTTGCTGCGAGACGAAATTGCGACGCTCGAAGACGAACTCTGCGAGCTGAAGCGTCAAAACAGCGACCTCGCGGCAAAGGTGGCGAACGCGAACGTCAAGAAATCGACCAGCGATACGCCATCGGACTTCACCGAGGCATTGTCGTGGGAAGAGCGGAAGCAATTGATTTTGCGTCAAATGGAAGAGGATTGCTTTGACGCCGAAACATTCTTGACGCAAACGGTTCAGTCTCGACTGAATGATGCTGATGAGGATGACGAGCGTGAGGTGGATCCGGTTACGTTTGTCGAGGAGCTGACAAGCGAAGTCACTCGGTTGCAGCAGCAGAACGAGCGGCTCGAGAAAGAGATCAGTGAGCTGAATCATCTGCTCGAAAATCGCCCTCAATCCGCCGGCGGGATGGCCATCGGAGCGGCCGCGATCGCCGAGATGATTGATGCGGACGAGTTGATTCAGGAGGAACGGCAGCGGCTACAGGCACTGCAGACGCAGTGGGAAGAGAAATTCCGGCAAGCGGAAATCGAAGCGTCGCTCGAGCGAGCCAAGCTATCGCGCGAGCGGCAGGAAGTCGCCACCAAGATCGCCGATCTCGACGAGCAATTGGATCGGCTTCGTCGTGAAGCAGCGCAAAACCAAAGCGGCGAAGGTCATTCTCGCAAATGGTTGGCCAAACTAGGCCTCGCCGGCGACGATTGAGTAAGTTCGGCTAGCGTTTCCCCGGAGCCACCATTGCGGTCTGGCAACGGATTTGCGTCATGGGGGGAATCGAGACGCATCCACAGCGGAATCGCTGGTGGGCGAATGCCTCCTTGTCCGGCTGGAATTTGTAGCGATGCGGCGCAGGGCCCGCCCGGTGTGAATCGAACGTTTTACCCGCCGCAACCGAGCGGGCTCTCCGTCATCCACGCCGCGGTCATCGACGACGCAATGATCGGAAAATGCGACAGGATTCTGCGGTCTCGAATGCCTTGGTGATAACGCGGATTGCATCTCCTTTCGATGCTGCGGTGGAAAGCCTAAACTGTGCGGCCTGACGAAAGTCGATTTCTGGATTTAATGCAGGCAGGCGAAAAATAGGCCCTGTCTTGCTTCCCTTTTTATTTCCAATCCGCCGCAATCTCAAAACGAAGGTAGCGAAACGATGAGTGTGTTGGTTCAGCAACAAGCCCCCGAATTTACAGCCAAAGCGGTCATGCCCAACGGCGAATTTAAAGAAATTTCGCTGTCGGATTACCGCGGTAAGTACGTCGTCCTGTTCTTCTGGCCTTTGGACTTTACGTTCGTCTGCCCCACCGAAATCATTGCCTTCAGCGACCGCGCGGCCGAGTTCGAAAAGCTGGGTGTCCAACTGCTTGGCGTTTCGGTCGATAGCGAGTTCACTCACTTGGCATGGACGAACACCAAACGCAGCGAAGGCGGAATCGGCAAGACCGACTATCCGTTGATCGCGGACTTGAATAAGCAAATCGCACGCGACTATGACGTGCTGATCGATGCCGGCGTGGCGCTTCGTGGGTTGTTCTTGATCGACAAGGACGGCGTCGTGCGTCATCAAGTCGTCAACGACCTGCCGCTCGGACGCAGCGTCGATGAAGCGATGCGAATCGTGCAAGCACTGCAGTACTTCGAGAAAAACGGCGAAGTCTGCCCTGCGAACTGGAAAGAAGGCAGCCGCACGATCAAGCCAGGCGTCAACGAGAGCAAAGAGTTCTTCAGCGCTGAATACGCCAGCTAACTTGGGTTGCCTTTGACGCGACGGGCTCCACGGTAGCATGCTTCACCTCCCCGAAACTTGTTTTGGGGAGGTCAGAGCGAGCGGAGTAAGCTCATCGGTGGGGGCTTAGTGTGTTGAAGTTAGAACGTTCGATTTAGCTGTGACGAAGCCCTCCCCGGAAAACTCGCTGAAGGCTCGTTTTCCGACCCTCCCAGCGTGCTGGGAGGGTGACATCGGTCGCGTTTCACCTCCTCGAGACTTGTTTTGGGGAGGTCAGAGCGAGCGGAGCAAGCTCTGGGTGGGGCCTCGGTGTGTTAGAGTTAGAACGTTCGATTTAGCTGCGACGGTGCCCTCCCCGGAAAACTCGCTGAAGGCTTGTTTTCCGACCCTCCCAGCGATGCTGGGAAGGTGACATCGGTCGCGTTTCACCTCCTCGAAACTTGTTTTGGGGAGGTCAGAGCGAGCGGAGCAAGCTCATCGGTGGGCCTCGGTGTGTTAGAGTTAGAACGTTCAATTTAGCTGTGACGGTGCCCTCCCCGGAAAACTCGCTGAAGGCTCGTTTTCCGACCCTCCCAGCGATGCTGGGAGGGTGAAGTTGGTGGCGGAAGTCGTCGAAACTTTTGACAAGTTCCGCTACGGGATGGTCCACTTTTAACCTTGTGCTCTGCCCTCAAAACGTACGAAAGAAAAACAGCTGATGTGGAAGACCGGCGAACTCGGCAAGGCAACATGGTCTAGTGCCAATGTGACGTGGCAGCTCAATGCGACGGGAGGATCCCAAGGGATTCAGCTCGGTTTAGCAGGCTCGGATCCCAAGCGAGTCCAGTTTTGCTCGGTGGGCGACGAGGTGTTCCCGCAGGCGGCTGAGCAATTCGTCCGCGGTGATGACTTGCACGTTTCGTATCCACAGCAAGAGGGATCGTATTCGATCGAAGCGGTTTTCAAACCGATTGCTTCGACCGATCAGCGATTAGTGATCGAGGTGATCCTGTCGCTCGAAACGCGATTGTTGGACACCCATCCGACCGTTGACTTGGTGGCTTCGCGATCTGCTGAATCGGCGGCGCCAAAAGAAACAATGCCGTTTCGTGGTTGCGACCCCATCTCGTTGGCAGCATCCTCAGGTCTTTCGGTTGCCGTGCTGCTGGGGCCCCACGATGCTCCGTTCACGGCAAATCATTCCAGCGACAATGAGCTTCGTCTGCGTTTGTTTGGCGAGTTTCTCGAGAAGGGGGTGATTCGCAAGGCACGTCCTTGGATCGTCTTGTCGACTTCGGACTCCGGCGTCGCGGACTCTGAATTGAGTGAGCTGTACGCAAAGTTGTGCGCCAGCCCGCTGCCGTTGACGTCCTAAGCGTTTTCCTTCTCTTTTTCAATCACTCGATTCGTTTGCTCTACTGATCTCGTTCGTTTGCCATCGCGTGATGAGTTCGAAGATCGCAAGCGACGGTAGCCAGCTGGCCCACGCGGCAATGGGGTACGCGGTAGATGCAGTGAGCTGCAAATCGGTAGCCAGCACCGCGAGGATGCGAAGCAAGACGGCGGAGCAGATCAGCAGGTAGCTTCGCCACATCCATTGTCGGTGTGAATCGAATCGTCCACTGGCGGCACGTTTCCAGCCCAACATGGTGGCGATCCAGGTCGCTACGCTCAGCACCGCAAATCCGCTGATCGCGCCGTAGCCATAGGGAGCGCGTAGCGACATGATCAATCCGCTTGGAGCAACACAGGCAAGGACGAGTCCCACATAGGTTTTGCCCATTCGCCGATGGAGCGCAGGCCATCGCACGCGGATTCGATGGTTCAGTTGTAGCAGTCCCAAGACAAGGACCAGCGGCGTGGTCACGATGTGCAAGAAGAACGCGGCTGCGTACAAACCATAAAAATAGGATTCGCGACCGCGTAAGAATCCGATTTCAAAATTGGGCGGGAAATAGAACGGATAGGCCTTCAGGATCAGCAACCCTGTCCAAAGGACCGCGATCGCTGAAACCCACGCCAGCACCGTGGTGACGAGAATCTGGTCAAAGCGATCAACGCACCATCGAGCAATTTTTGTTACGTGGCCCATCTCCAAACGATAGTCCCATTTCCATCGAAACGCCAATCGGCAGTGGGGATTAGAGGCGTGAATGCCGAGGTCATGTGAGCGATAGCGTGTAGCAGAGGCCGTCACGACTTTTTTGGGCTCGCTTCATGTTCTCGAAATTTGTTTTGGGGAGGGTCAGAGCGAGCTCTGGGTGGGGCCTCGGAGTGTTAGATAGAACATTCAATTGAGCCGTGACGCGTGAGCGGCCGGGTACCATTCGCTGCCACGGTGCCCTCCCCGGAAAACTCGCTGTGGCTCGTTTTCCGACCCTCCCCGCTGCGCCGGGCGGGTGACATCGGTGGAAGAGATTGAAAAAGTTAAATTGACAATTGTAAATTGAAAAATGTCGGGGCGCACCATTGTCGCTCGGCTTTCCAAGCCGATGGCGTGGGTCGTGATTGAACGTCGCTGCGAGAGAGAGTCACCTGCATTGAAAATGGTGCGTTCGACGCTGGCGGTTCCAGCTTGGAAAGCTGGCCGACAATGGTGCCGAAACTCTTCGCGAGTTTCGCTACGAGTAGGTGACGCCGGTATTGCGTTTTACCTCCTCGAAACTTGTTTTGGGGAGGTCAGAGCGAGCGGAGCAAGCTCTGGGTGGGGCTTCGGGGTGTTAGAGGTAGAAGGTTCGATTTAGCTGTCGCGTTGCCCTCCCCGGAAAACTCGCTGAAGGCTCGTTTTCCGACCCTCCCCGCTGCGCCGGGCGGGTGACATCGGTGGAAGAGATTGAAAAAGTTAAATTGACAATTGTAAATTGAAAAATGTGGGGGCGCACCATTGTCGCTCGGCTTTCCAAGCCGATTGCGTGGGTCGTGATTGAACGTCGCTGCGAGAGAGACGCCTGCATTGAAAATGGTGCGTTCGACGCTGGCGGTTCCAGCTTGGAAAGCTGGCCGACAATGTGCCGAAACTCTTCGCGAGTTTCGCTACGAGTAGGTGACGCCGGTATTGCGTTTTACCTCCTCGAAACTTGTTTTGGGGAGGTCAGAGCGAGCGGAGCAAGCTCTGGGTGGGGCTTCGGGGTGTCAGAGGTAGAAGGTTCGATTTAGCTGTCGCGTTGCCCTCCCCGGAAAACTCGCTGCGGGCTCGTTTTCCGACCCTCCCCGCTGCGCCGGGCGGGTGAAGTTGGTGGAAGAAATTGAAAAATGTGGGGACGCACCATTGTCGCTCGGCTTTCTAAGCCGTTTGCGTGCGTCGTGATTGAACGTCGCAGCGAGAGAGAGACGCCTGCATTGAAAATGGTGCGTTCGACGCTGGCGGTTCCAGCTTGGAAAGCTGGCCGACAATGTGCCGAAACTCTTCGCGAGTTTCGCTACGGGCGCGTGACGCCGGTATTGCGTTTTACCTCCTCGAAACTTGCTTTGGGGAGGTCAGAGCGAGCGGAGCAAGCTCTGGGTGGGGCATCGGGGTGTTAGAGGTAGAAGGTTCGATTTAGCTGCGACGGTGCCCTCCCCGGAAAACTCGCTGAAGGCTCGTTTTCGGACCCTCCCCGCTTCACCGGGCGGGTGATATCGCTGGCGGTTCCAGCTTGGAAAGCTGGCCGACAATGGTGCCGAAACTTTTGACAAGTTTCGCTATGGGGCGGTCCCTGCTGGCTTTGCCGGGCGGGTAAAATCAGGGGCGGTAGTCGTCATCATTTTTTTGAAGCGGACCGAAACGCTGACGCCGAATTCACGGTGTCTGGTTGGTCCCTACATGATGATGTTCAACATCTTATTCAGGTTTGGGCAAAACCAATGACTGATCCACCGCAGCCGCAACCTTATCAAACGCCGCCTGAGGTCAAGGAGGCTCGGCAACCGACGCGGTTTCGTGCCGCTAAACTTGCCGTATTGATGTTGATCCTGATCGGCGCCGGCGTGTTTGCGTATCGCGCGGTCGGCGTGATGCGAAACGAAGTCAACTTGAACCGAGCCCCCGTTGATCCGAACTGGGAACCGAACGGTATTCGCTACCCTCCGCGAGAAGAGCCGTTTCCAGAGGACTGAGTGCCATCGGATTCAGTCCCAGTGGACTGAATCCCAATGAACTGGGGGCCGGCGAAAGCGTTCGACTGAGCATTCGCCGGGCGAATGGTTCGGGCCGGCTGCAACGCGACGTCGATTGACGGTTTGGTAAGACCGGCAAACGTTTCACTTGGTCCATCGCGGGGCAATGGCGGCTGCCGTTCCCCGTGCTTGTTGATTCCGCAAGCGGCGCGATTGCCGTGGAGCAAACGTCTAGCGGTTCAGTTTCGGCTGAGCCAAGAAGTCGCTGACCGTTGCCACGTGTTCCGCTTCGGTTTCTTCGGCCGTTTTGCCGCCGCCAAACATCGAAGCGAAGAAGCCTGGAGAATCGTCCTTCGGTTCGCTCGATCCCGATGGCATCAAGCGACGTGGGTCAAGAACCTCTTTGGTTCGCTGCCAACTCTTGGACGCGGTGGCAGTAACATCACTGACCAAGCCATCCTTTTTCTGCTTAATTCGTGCCGTATCGTCTTGCCCCGGTAACAGGCTCTTGAAATTCGGCATCTTCCAATTCATCGGGTTCAAACCGCTCATGAATTCGCCCATCGTCGGCATGGTCGAAGTGGACGAAGGCGATTGAGCCTTGGCGGTGTTGATATTAAAAGCCAAAACGAGCGCAATCACGCTAACGGCGATTTTTGTCGTAGCCTGATTCATCCCTGAATCTCCTAGTGCTATCAGTTTCAGTTAACCTTCCTCGATCCATCGGTACCCCAACTGCGACGCAGACGAGATAGCGGACCGAGGGTGGGCTTGTAACGAAAGTATCGACCTCGCCTATCGCATTTCGATAGTCTTGATTGCAAGATCAATTCTTTTTTCTGGATTTATTGAAGTGGCGTTGGGGGGCTATGCGGCGGTTGGGCAAACGGACGACACGTTGGGTTCGCAATCGCGTGAATGCTTGCAATACTTGTGCTCTGTCCCCTGTCCCCTTCCAACTCTGGCTCACTTCCACCAAAAAAACGCTGCTCATGGCCAAGAAAAACTCCGCAAAAGTGAACGCTCGTCACCGCTTTGGTTCTCACGTTTCGGTTGCGGGGGGATTGGCCAAGGGGGTGGCGCGTGCGGTCGATGTTGGTTGTGACGTGATCCAAGTGTTCACAAAGAACAACAATCAATGGGCCGCCAAACCGCTGGTCGCTGCCGATGTCCAGGCTTGGAAAACGGCGCTAACGGATTCGGGGATTCTCAGCCCGATTGCGCACGCTTCCTATTTAATCAACTTGGCCACGCCCAAGGATGACTTGTTTCAGAAGTCGGTCGATTCGTTGGTGATGGAGCTGGAACGAGCCAACGAACTGGGGATCGAAGGGTTGGTCGTGCATCCAGGTGCGTTCACGACCAGCAGTGAAGCAGAAGGGATTGAGCGAATCATTGCCGCGATCGTCGAAATCCTCGGCCGCGTTCAACCAGGATCGTGTCGATTGCTGCTAGAGAATACCGCCGGCCAAGGCTCTTGTCTTGGACATCAGATTCAACAGCTTGCTGCGATGATCGAAGGAGGCGGCGATTTCAAACGGGTGGGGGTTTGTCTCGATACCTGCCACGCCTTTGCCGCAGGATACGAAATCAACACGAAGCAAGGGTTTGCCGATTTTCGGCAAGAGCTTGAGGATCGGTTGCCGGCCGGATCGATCGCGGCATTGCACTTGAACGACAGCAAGAAACCGCTAGGCAGCCGAGTGGATCGTCACGAGCACATCGGGCGTGGCGAAATCGGACTGGAAGGATTCCGCCACGTATTGGCCGATGACATGCTGAGCGTGATCCCTGGTTACTTGGAAACGGAAAAGGGGACCGACGAAGAAACCGGCGACGATTGGGATCGCATCAACCTTGCCGTGCTTCGCCGGTTAGCCGCCGAAATCAGCTGATTGCGTTTTTTCCGCCGGGCTCCCAGCTTTACTGGGCGGGTGAGTTCGGTCGCGTTGCACCTCCCCGAAACTTGTTTTGGGGAGGTCAGAGCGAGCGAAGCAAGCTCTGAGGGCCTCGGGGGGTTAGAGATAGAAGGTGCGATTTAGCTGCGACGTTGCCCTCCCCGGAAAACTCGCTGAAGGCTCGTTTTCCGACCCTCCCCGCTGCGCCGGGCGGGTGAGTTCGGTGGAAGAGATTGAAAAAGTTAAATTGACAATTGTAAATTTATAAATGTGGGTGCGTGGGGCGTGATTGGACGTCGCAGTGAGTGAGAGTCGCCTGCGTTGAAAATGGTGCGTTCGGCGTTAGCGGTTCCAGCTTGGAAAGCTGGCCGACAATGGTGTCGAAACTCTTCGCGAGTTTCGCTACGGGTACGTGACGCCGGTATTGTGCTTCACCTCCTCGAAACTTGTTTTGGGGAGGTCAGAGCGAGCGGAGTGAGCTCTGGGTGGGGCTTCGGTGTGTTCGAGGTAGAAGGTTCGATTTAGCTGCGACGGTGCCCTCCCCGGAAAACTCGCTGTGGCTCGTTTTCCGACCCTCCCCGCTTCGCCGGGCGGGTGACATCGGTCGCGGTTCCAGCTTGGAAAGCTGGCCGACAATGGTGCCGAAACTTTTGACAAGTTTCGCTACGGGGAACATTGTCGCTCCCAGTCTTCGCCGGGCGGGTGAATTCGGTCGCGCCCTGCCAAAGCGGAACGAAACTCTTGGCGAGTCTCGTTGCCTCGCTACCAATTGGCTGAGACATCGTGGGACGACACGTTGAACTTGAGCGTTCCATTTGCGGGTTTGTATGCCCATCCCGCTTTGGCGTTGGGCTGAGGGACCACTTCTTCAGCCACGTCGCGGTCCAGGTCGTAATAGACCGTGTTGCGACCTTGCAGTGGGCTGTAGACGGGAGATGCAAGCGGCTCGTGCAGTAGCGTTTCCATTACCTCGGGTAACTTGTTCGCCGGAGGATAAAATCCCGCATGAGCACGATACATCTCGATCGCGTTTCGCAGAATCGCCAACTGTCGGCGACTGGGGACATCGTTGACGGGGTCGCCGTCGGGCAGCATCCGTGGGGCGGCAAGCGTCACGACAATCCCAATCAACAGGGCGATCACCGTCATTTCGGCCAGAGTGAAACCGCGGCGAGCGGCGGCGAGGCGGTCGATCGGTAGCATGCTGTGTCGTCCTTGAGTTGGTAACGCCGTTGGTCTGTAATCGCGGCCACACCGCCAATTACGTTTTCTCGTCATCGTCGGCTGCGGTGCGAAGACTTCATCGCTGCCCCGCAACCTCACTGCGAATAACGCGGCAAACATGACGCTGGCGTGGCAAACATGATGGGACGCGCTTCGGTTTAAGAGCCCGGTTCTCAGGTCGCGTGCCCGATTCAAGATCGAATATCCGAGTGCCTTGGGATGAGCCAACCAACCCCTTTGCTGATCCGAACGAAAGGATCGGTAGCCATAATCCGCATAACCGTCAAAGTGGGGCGAGCACGCAGGTGTTGTTTTTTCGCGACCAATGAATGTCTCGGCGAATCATCATGTGGTGCTTGATGGCAACGTGCCCGAAACCGGTGCGTCGTTCTACGCAACTTGGCGAAAGTTGCAATGACAGCCTGCGTGCACGGCGATTTGTTTCAGTATCGCCGTCGGCCGAGTGATTCGCCGGCCGGCCGTGCTCGATCGCCGAATCGTTGTGGCGTGTCATTTGCAAGTTCATTCAATCCGTAGCGTGGTGTGGGCGGGATGTGGCTGACCGCGGATCCCGATGCGTTTGCATTTCGACTTTTGGATTCGCTTGATGTTCGCTTCGCTCGCACGGACCCCGCAACGCAACACACGGTAGAACCATCGTTCCATTTGGTACTGGAGCCTGCACTTGAGCGTCTTCCCTCACCGCCCATCGATTCGTATTGCCCAAGACACACTGGTCGACGCCCCAGCCCGCCGCAGCGGTGGTCGATCGGTGCAGCGAAAGTGGGGGAACGCTTTGGTGGCATCCTCGCATTTACGCGTGTTGCATTCTGAACAAGTCGATGATCCCGAAGACGCGGTTCCCACCCCGGCCGCAACGCAGGATGCAAACCGACAGGCAAGCCAAGAAGCTGGCACGGACTTGCAGCGAAACAGCAAGCACCAACGTGATCAAAGGGCCAGCGGACCGCCAGTGGATTGCAAGCCGGCCGCGGGCGCAAACGGGGTGTCATTGCTTGCTGCTGATGCTGGTATCCCTCAATCCGTGGGAAACAAAAGCGGGCTGGTTCAGGCCGCGGACAGTGAGCCTTCGACGGCCTCGTTGCCAATGCGACCCGATTCGTTCGACATTAAAAATTACAGCTGGTTTGGATTGTTTCTTGTGATCGTGTTGGTGTTTTCAAGTTTCGCGTCGGCTTAAGCGTTGACGCCGTTGCCGGTTTCCAGCACGCAAATTGCTTGACCCGTTCGCATCAGTCGGTGTACGCCCAGCGTGTGTCAGTCGGGACTCCGTGTGACGGTTCTGCGGGGCGTCGGTTGCGAAACGAAGGTTCGATTGGCGAATCGGTCGGCTTGCGTCGCGAAGGCCAAACAGGTGGGGGGAGCAGTCGAAAAAATCGTCTCAGCAATGCCGGCAGCCTTGTTGCTGGGAAACGTGATTAATTGATCCGGATTGTCGCCGAGTCTCGACAGCGAGCGGAAAACGGCATGGTACGAATGGTCAAGTCGAGCGGCGTTTTAGTCAGCAATTCCCGTTCATTTGCGCTAAGCCGTCAAGGCAATCCAGGCCTTAAGTTAACGTCGCTGTGATCTTATTTGTGACGCTCAGTCTTGGTTGACACTCCGGATTAGTATCGATAACCTAGATTAAACAATCGAGCATTCGCTGTGCCCGGGCCCCCAAAGGTTCGGGCAGTTTTTATAGAGCCCTTATCGAAGCCACGACTATGAATCCCCAAGACATCCTTCGTTACGTTGATTCGCTTCACCGCGAGAAGAACATTGACACGGAGCTTGTCTTTTCTGCGATCGAAGCGGCGCTGCAAACTGCGGCAAAGCGGCAATATGGGGAAGATGCCGACATCACCATTACGCTGAATCGCGAGAACGGACGCATTACCGCTCGTCATAATGGCGAAGAGTTAGGCGAAGATCAGATTGGTCGTATTGGCGCTCAAACCGCCAAGCAAGTGATCATCCAAAAAGTCAAAGAAGCCGAACGTGACTCGTTGATGGCCGAGTATCGCGAGCAAGTCGGACAGATCGTTGCCGGTATCATTGGTCGCGCCGATGGCGGTGTGGCCACCGTCAATCTAGGTAACGTCGAAGCCATCCTGCCTCGCAGCGAGCAGATTCCGGGTGAGTCGTTGCACGCCGGGGAACGAGTTCGTGCGGTGGTGTTTGAGGTCAAGGCCGCAGGCAACCGAGTTCGCGTGGTGCTCAGTCGCACCCGGCCGCAATTGGTGCAACGATTGTTTGAACAAGAGATTCCTGAAATCTCGGAAGAAGTGATCTCGATCAAATCGATCAGCCGCGAGCCTGGTTATCGCAGCAAGGTTGCGGTCAGCAGCGTTGATTCGCAAGTCGACCCGATCGCCGTGTGCGTCGGATTCCGCGGCAGCCGGATCAAGGCGGTTCGCGAAGAGTTGGCGGGCGAGCACATTGACGTCGTTCGCTACAGCGAAGACCCCGAGGTTTTGATTCCCAACTCGCTGCAACCGGCGACCGTCGAGCAAGTTTTGCTTTGCGATATGATCGGCCGAGCGATTGTGTTGGTCCAAGAGGATCAGTTGTCGTTGGCGATTGGTCGGCGTGGTCAAAACGTTCGACTGGCCAGTAAACTGTGCGGCTGGGACATCGAAATCATGACCGGTGCCGAGCTCGAAGAGCAAATCGAACGTGCGGTCGCAGGTTTCAGTCAAATCGACGGTGTGACCGAAGAAATCGCCCAGTCACTTGTCGAACAAGGTTACTTGTCCTACGACGACCTGTCGGTGATCGAGCCGGACTTGTTCATGGAAATGAGCGGTTTGACGGCCGAGCAAGTTGACTATATTGTCGAAACAGCGGAGGCACGTGCCGAAGAAGCCGAGCAGGCTGCCAACGAAGAGCGTCGTGCTCGTAAAGAGAAGGATCGGTTGATGCGTGAAGCCGAAGCGGCGGGGATCGCTGAGCCCGAAGGTGCCGCGGCGTCCGCAGCAACATCGGCAGCTCCCGAAGCGGCGGCTCCTGAAGCGGCTTCGGCCGAGACTGAAACGGCAAACGCCGAAACTGAAAATAGCGAAGCTGCGGAAGCTGCTGAACCAGAGGCTGCTGAGCCCGAGGCCGCCGAAGCGGAAACTGCCGAGCCAGAAGCCGCCGATTCCGAGTCCTCCGCGAGCAAGTCGAGTTAACGGCTCGTTGATTTAGTGAAGTTTCCTGCGGCAAGGGGTGTATGATGGACTTTCTAGTCCGTCAATGGTGTATTCGACGGACTAGGAAGTCCATCGTACGACTAAAGCAACAAGCCGTTAACGGCATTGCTGCGAGGGTCGCCGAGGCCTTCGTCTTCGCGATCGTTTGCGGCCCCTGCGTCTAGCGGGTGCTTGCTTCCCCCGCGAGGAAGGCTTCGTTCGCAGTGTTTTCTGCGGAGTTCCTTCATCGCTGTTGCCGCATCGGACCGCGTGTCGATGCCGGTGGGGGTGAGGTGGGCTTGTTTTTTGCTGGCAAATTCGTCATTGTTTGCCGCTTGCAGCGGCGATCAATGTGGCTGGCAGTCCTAAAATTTTTCGGATTGCGGCAGAATCTGGCGAAGTGCCACTCTGCGACAAGCACAATTTTCGCTATTCTTAACCCCAGACAGGGCCTCTTGCAGGTCCAAAGCATCACTTGAATCATTCCCCGACATCATCTTCCCCGTGTTTTATTCACTCCGTGGGATCCGATGATGGCGATGGAGGAAATCATTTATGTAACTTCAACCACATTGAACGAATCGGTATGCCATCAATCCAGGTGTGATCCGCCAAACTTTATTTGATCACCTACAGTCGAATTGAACGCGATTGAAGAAATGCGTTTGAGCCGACGGCGTGTTAGTGAAACACGCAAAGCGTTGCACGTATTCAGCAGGACATGTTGTCCGCCGGATGCGGTCGCGTGTGCTTTCCGTCGTGTTGATAAGGAAAGCGTAGTTGGTCGTACCGATTCCCAAACGAAACTGACAGGATTTCTACCCCGTGCCCGCACGCATTTACGCGCTCGCCAAAGAACTGAACTTAGACAG
This sequence comes from Novipirellula caenicola, assembly GCF_039545035.1. Classification (NCBI taxonomy): domain Bacteria; kingdom Pseudomonadati; phylum Planctomycetota; class Planctomycetia; order Pirellulales; family Pirellulaceae; genus Novipirellula; species Novipirellula caenicola. The sequence continues at coordinate 284,646 of NZ_BAABRO010000002.1, read as the reverse complement.
CAAAGATCTCGTCGATATCGTCAAGAAAGTCGGTATTACCGGCAAAGGCTCGGCGCTTGCCAGTCTGACCGACGAAGAAACTCAGAAGGTTCGCGATCATCTCGCCGGATCTGCCAAACCTGCTGCTCCCAAAACACCTGTGGTTGCCAAGGCAACGACATCTTCGACCGCCCCCGTCGCGGCGGTCCGCGACTCGGTGGTTCCCGAGAAACGCAAACCGGTTGCCATTCAGATCGGCCGGCCGAACAAGCCAAAACCAGCGAGCGTGGGTGGATCCAAGCCTGCGGCGCCGGCGCCCATTCGTTCGCCGTTGTTTGACGATTCGCCATCGAGCAAAAAAGCGGCAGCAGAATCGGCAGCCAAGGCCCCCGCAGCCGAATCGGCTCCCCCGGCACCCGCAGCCCCCAAACCGCCTGCAGCGAAACCCGCTGCGGACTCGGGAAACAAATCCAAGGAAACGCCGCAGCGAAAAAGTGGCGTCAGTGGATTGGCAGCTCGGGTTGCGGACAAGGTCGGCTTCAGCAAGCGTACGATTCCAACCGGAGCGATCGATCGCAGTGCACCCGTTGCCGCAGTGCGTCCAGAATCGCCAGCAACGAGTGGCGGAGGCATCCGTTCGCTCGATCGTCCTGCCTCGAGTGGAAGCGGCGAAAAGAAGGGTTCCAAGCCCAAACGTCGCGAGCCACGAATCAACGTCAAGATGGCAGCGCTCGGCGATGCACCTGAGAAGGTGGTCCCCAAATCGGCTCCGGGTGAACCGAAGGCACAAAAGCCCGATATCAAGCTCAGCAAGGATGTGATCGCCGGTCACAAGCAAGGCATGAAGGCGCCGCTAGAGCAAATCGCTCAGGACGACGCCGAGAGCAAGCGTGGCGGAACTCGCAAAATCGGCAGCGGTGGCCTCAGTGGTTTCACCGGTGAAAAGGGGCACAAGGGTGGCAAGTCGATCGAAGACGAGGATAAACCACGCAAGAAGGGGCTGTCCGGAATGGCCAGCGCCCGCGCCGAACGCTCGCGTGGCGGTGGTGGCGGACGTCGTCACAAGAATGAAACGTTCGATCGAAGCACCGGACGCGAATCACCGTATCGTCGTCGTACGTTAAAGCGAAAAGGCACCAACACGGCGGCCCCGCGTAAAGACAAGATCCAATTGGAACTGCCCTGCACCGTGCGAAGCTTCTCGGAAGCCGCCGGGGTGCCCGTGGCGCAAGTGTTGCGAACGTTGATGGGCATGCAGATCATGGTCAACATCAACGCCCAACTTGATTACGAAACCGCGGAACTGGTTGCCGCGGAGATGGATCTTGATATCGAATTGAAAGCTTCCGAGACGCTCGAAGAAGAGCTGATCACGGAGCTGGAAGAAAAGGAAGACGACGAAGAATCGCTCGTGCCTCGTGCTCCGATCGTGACATTCTTGGGCCACGTCGACCACGGCAAGACGAGTTTGTTGGATTACCTGATCGGGATCAATGTCGTCAGCGGCGAAGCTGGCGGGATCACCCAGCACATTCGTGCTTATGAAATCGACAAAGACGGACGGAAAGTCACCTTTGTCGATACGCCGGGTCACGAAGCGTTTACCGAAATGCGAGCTCGGGGTGCCAACGTCACCGACATTGCGGTGCTTGTCATCGCGGCCGACGACGGCATCATGCCGCAAACCGCTGAAGCGATCAGCCATGCCAAAGCGGCGGGCGTTCCGATCGTGGTCGCGCTGAACAAAATTGACCTCGAAGGGGTCGATCCTAACCGCGTGTTGACGCAATTGACCGAACATCAATTGACGCCAAGCGAATGGGGCGGCGATGTTGAAGTCATCCGCACCAGTGCCACCAAGGGCACCGGGATGGACGAACTGCTCGAGACATTGCTGACGATCGCGGAAATGAACGAGTACAAAGCGAATCCTGACCGTCAAGCGCTTGGGGTTTGTATCGAGTCCGAACAGCAAGGCGACCGCGGTGTGGTTGCCAAACTTGTTGTGCAAAACGGAACGCTGCGAGTCGGCGATGTGTTGGTATGTGGTCCGTCACACGGACGCGTGCGTTCGATGAAGGACACACTGACTGGCAAAAACATCAAAGAAGCGGGCCCAAGTACTCCGGTCAACATCACCGGATTGGATCAAGCTCCGGGGGCGGGCGACCGTTTCCACGTGCTCAAGGACATCGCTCAAGCGAGAGAGATCGCTGAGAATCGCGAATCCAATTCGAGCCGCGAGAACTTGTCGGGCAGCACCACCAAGGTGTCGTTCGATACGTTCCAAGAGATGTTGGCAGGCGGCAAGATTGGAGTCGAAGATCGCGTCAAATTGAACTTGATCATCCGCGCCGATGTCAAAGGCTCGCTCGAAGCAATCGAGAAAGAACTCAGCAAGTTCGATCACCCCGAAGTCGAGTTGCGAGTGCTGCAGAAGAGCGTCGGTGGCGTATCGCTGGCCGACATCACGCTGGCCTCAGCATCCGAGGCGGTTGTGTTGGCGTTCAACGTGATCCCGGATGACCAAGCTCGTTCGTTGGCCGAAGAACGTGGTATCGAAATACGACGTTACCAAGTCATCTACAAGCTGGCAGACGACATCAAGGCGATGATCGAAGGTCGCTTGAAACCCGAAGAACGAATCGTCGAACTGGGGCGGGCCCTGGTGAAACAGGTCTTCCAAATCAGCCGAGTCGGCACGATCGCAGGTTGCTATGTCGCGCAAGGAGTGATCCAGCGTGGATGTCGTATCCGAGTCAATCGCGATGGTCGTACGATCGGCGATTACCCGCTCGAAACCGTCAAGCGTATCAAGGAAGATGTCAAAGAAGTGCCTCGCGGGATGGAATGTGGTATCCGTCTGAGTGGATTCAACGACATCAAGCAAGACGACGTGTTGGAAGCCTATCGCATTGAAGAGGTTGCTCGAACATTGGATTAAGTCGGTCGCGGTTGACCCTACCGCTGGCAGGTGTCGCCCGCATCGCTGCCGGTGTGACACCCCTGCCTTGTACCGATCGAGCCGGACGTGATTGTCTGGCTCGTGGTCGAGCGGGTGGCAAAACGGCGGAGTGGCTGACTTTGGTGGCCGAGTTCAATCGTGTTGATCGAGTCGCAGTTGGATTGGTCGCAGCCAAAAGTTGCGGGGGCAAACCGACCGCGTCCGCGAGACGTATCCGTGGGTCAGCGACCGGTTACCGAAACACTTCGGTGAATGGTAAGCGGTTTTTGGCGGTCGGATGATTGCTTTGCCATACGATTTAATCAACCGTGTGATTCAATCAACAATGCGGCCAAATCAACCTTGCGATTTAGCTCGCATTGGGCTGTGACCATGGCGATCCCCCACTGAGTTTGTTTCTGCTTTAACGTTCTTTCGACCCGCTGCCGTTTAGGCTGCGTTATCCCCCCTCTATTTTCTACCTTCTTTCTCAACCCTCGTTCCTAATGTCCCGTCGTTTACTAAAAGCTGCTGAAGCGATCCGCGAAGTCGTCGCGTCGACGATTTTGACCGAAGTTCGTGACCCGCGTGTCAAAGATGTCACCGTGATCGGAGTCGAGGTGTCGCCTGATATGCGCGAAGCCAAGGTGTCGGTCAGCGTGATGGGGAACGACAGCCAGCAGCAACTTGCCATCCGCGGGCTGCAGAATTGTGCGGGATTTCTACAAGCCAAGATCGCCAACCGGATCGACGCCCGCTATACGCCGAAATTAACATTCAAGCTGGACAAGGGACTGCAAAACGCCCTGGTCGTGAGCGAATTGTTAAATAAGATAAAACAAGAAAAATCGGGAGCGACGTCTTCCGAATCCGTCCCTGCGGATCCAGATGACGAGCCAGCCGAAGACGCTCAATCGCAGGAGCAAGCCGAAGCAGCTTCGGAGGACGATTCGAATCCGTCCCAAGGCGGGCCATCGCCATCGTGATGATGGTGGACTCGTCGCTTTTGACGTGTTCGATGCCCTCCGGCGTCTGGATCGTTGGCCAAGGATGGTCGCTGGCGAATGCCCTACAAATTGACAACACCCAATACCTCTTCATTGCCGCAAGATGTCCGCAAGTAACCGCGCTGCCCTGATCACCAAACTGTACGCTGCGTTAAAGAAGCACTACAAACCAACGCCGCCACAGCCTGCTCGGCCATTGCTCGAGCACATTTTGTACGCCTCGTTATTGCAAGACGCTTCGGCCGAGCTTGCGGATGAAGGTATGGCAAAGTGCGAGCAAGACTTCTTCGATTGGAATGAAGTACGGGTCACCACGATCAGCGAGTTGAGCCAAGTGCTTTCCCGGCTGCCCGATCCGACCAAAGCGGCGACACGGCTAAAATCGAATTTGCAATCGGTGTTCGAAGAGTTTTATACCTTTGACCTCGATCATTTGAAGAAAGAGAACTTGGGCAAGGCGGTTGCGAAGTTCGAAAAGATGCCTGGCATGACCCCTTTCGTGCTCAGTTACACCATCCAACATGGACTCGGCGGTCATTCGATCCCGGTGGACTATTCCGCCATGGTGATTTTGATGGTCACCGACATTGCCTCGCAAGCCGAAGCGGCGGCGGGTAAGGTCCCTGGACTCGAACGAGCGATTCCGAAGAGCAAGGGAATTGAGTTTTCCGATCTGTTGCATCAAGCCGCGGTGGCGTTGAACAATAATGCCAAAGACAAAAAGTCGCGTGCGTTGGTGGACGATGTTGCCAAAGGATCGAGCAAGCGATTGGATGAATGGCACAGCAATCTGAAGGCGGCCAAGCAACGCGTCGCGGATCGCAAGGCGAAAGCGGCTGAGGACGAAGAGGCAGAGCAGGAGACCGAGGACGTAAAACCGGCCACTAAGAAGTCGGCCGAGGCTGCGACCAAGGCGAAGAAAGCGGACAGCAAGGCCGCGGCGGCCGAAGATACGTCAGCGACCAAGTCCAAGAAATCAGCATCCAAGAAGGCGTTGCCGACGAAGGCCGCCGAGATCGCTGCCGAACGCACCGAGTCCAAGAAGAAGACGTCCAGTAAAGGGACCAAGAAAAAGTCGGCTAAAGCGAGCGAATCGACAGGCGACGCCGCAAAGCCAGCGACAAAAAAATCGGCTAGCCGAAAACTTTCCAAGCGAAAGCCGCGATAGTGTGTGTCGCAGCCGTTTCACTTTGAACTGCATTTTCATCCCATCACTCCAATTATCCTTTTCTGAGCAATCATGGCTGGGCACTCAAAATGGGCGAACATTCAGCATCGTAAAGGCCGTGTGGACGCCCAACGCGGCAAGATGTGGAGCAAGCTGAGTAAAGCCATTATCGTGGCGGCAAAAATGGGCGGGGGCGACCCCGATGCAAACATTCGATTGCGTAAGGCGATCGAAGACGCCAAAGCGGTCAGCATGCCCAAGGACAATATCCAGCGCGCCATCAAACGAGGTACCGGCGAACTCGAAGGCAGCGAAGTCGAAGAGTTGCTGTACGAAGGCTACGGCCCCGGTGGGGTCGCGGTGATGTGCGAGGTGATGACCGATAATCGCAATCGCACCACCCCCGAGCTGCGGAGCATGTTTGGCAAATTTGGCGGAAACCTAGGCAATACCGGCTGCGTTTCGTACTTGTTTGACCGCAAGGGATTGTTTGTGTTTGATCCCGCAACGGCCGACGAAGAAAAGCTGACCGAGATCGCACTGGAAAACGGAGGCGAGGATGTCGAGCCGCTTGACGATGGCAAGATCCAAGTGACCTGTCATCCCGATTCGCATCAAACGCTTGCTGACGCGTTCGCCGCAGCGGAGCTTGTCCCCGAGATGTCGTCGATTAGCCAGATCGCTCAGACGATGGTCGACGTCGAGGGCTCAACGGCCAAGTCGGTACTGCGACTACTCGAGGCACTTGATGATCACGACGACGTGCAAAACGTCAGCACCAACTTGAACATCACCGACGAGATGTTCGAAGACGAGTGATCGCTCAGCGTCCAGTTTTAGGGGACCCTCGTAGCGGAAGTCGTCAAGACTTTCGTGGAGCAATGCTGTTCTGCCCCGCAATTTTGCGTCTTCGTCGTTCTCGAATTGTCAAACCACCGAAACCTGCTAGAATGCAGGTTGCTTCATGGATCATCATTTTACGATGGCCCGTACCCGGAACCGGGGGCGATCTGGATTCGACCGGACGTTTTGAAGCGATGGTTGCATGTCGTGGTTGATCAGTTGGCCACGTAAAAAGCTGATCAAAATTTTTAGTTGCAGACGAAAGTTTCGCACTGGCCGCCTAAGAACAGGCAGCCCGGGCTGATGGGGGCCGCCAGAGTCGCCTGAATGCCCGTCACAATTCTGGATCGCTTGCCGTCCTACTCGAGACGCGGTGAGTTAAAAAAGATTCGAGTTAGCGAGGCTTGGAGCCTGTCAGGCAGCGCCAAGCTGAGCGAAAAGTCTCTTTCGAGGAGACACAAATAGTTTGACTAAACATGTAGACGCTGTCGTGGATGCATCGCGGGACGCGGGTTCAATTCCCGCCGCCTCCATCAAGGCCACTTGAGTCAATTGACTTAAGTGGCCTTTTCTATTGCCCTTACGGTGATCGTCAGCAGATCCTGACGTTCGCTTATTCGCGGAACCTCTCGAGTTTCCGATAGCGTTTCCGATAAGGCCCCACTTTGAACGAGAATGTTCCGGTTGCCACGACACTCTGCCGGTCGGCATCGCGCCCGCCAAGGAAAAACGGTAGCTAAAAAGCTACCTTATCAATGTTGCCTTGCTCGGGTGCAAAATGGTGGATCGGTCGTCAATGAGGTTTGACCCCTTTCATCTGCTCGCTATACGTCGCGGTCGCGGAGACGCTTCTGCAGTTCTTCGAGCTGAGTTGTAAGTACGCTGATCTCTTGCCGAAGCAGCTCCGTATCATTCGTAAGTGGCTCTCCGAGCAACTGCTGCAGTAGCTGAATCTGACCTGCCAATTTCCCTTCTTCCCGTCCTTCTTCTCGTCCTTCTTCTCGGGCACCGGTGATGGCCCACTCGTAGTCTCGTTGAGCTTTTTCGCGTTGGTCGTACATCTGTTTGTCCTCCGTCTTCGCGGATATGATTTCCATGGTTGAAATCGCGATTTCAAACTCAATCCCTGGTAGCTAAACGGATTGAGAATTTCGACCGCAACGACTGGGTGTTCAAAATCGAGGATGGCGTTGAGCAATCCGATCAGGGCAGCCGAGTTTTGTGGCGAGCCAAAGATCTTTTTGAATGCGAAATCAACGGTCGGCCGAATTCCCAGCGGCATGGCGTTCATCCTAACTGGATTGTCAAAAACATCAGAACCTTGCCTCAATCGTAACGGAGCCGAGCTGTTTGTGCGAACACGACATGAGCGGCTCGATTGCTAGCCCCAATTTTAGGAATGCCTCCACCGGCGTTGCATACGGAAATGTCGGAAGCTTACGAGTCGAATCCGCTTCTGCATTTTCTAACCTCCCATTTTCTAACCTTACTCTTCCGTTGTTCTACATTTTGCCGTCGCATCGCATTGCGTCTCGGTCACAGGCAGTGCATCAACCCATCACTAGCGGATTGCAGACGAATCCTTCAGAATCGTCTCTGAAAACCAACAGGTCAGAACATCGCAAGCATCAATTAGCAACCGTCGTGACCTGCCCGCCTGCGTCCTCACCCTCCCTGTCTCTCGATCTTGGCTACGGATAATTTTGGCCAAGCAAACGCGAAATCATAAAAATGCAACTTCGAATCACACTCCTGCTGCTCGCTTTGTTCACTCGATCGCTCGGCACCTCCTACGCAGACGACGTCGCGATGCCGATGGCAATTCGCGATGATCTGGGTCGCCAAATTGTTGTGTCAGGCTTTGTCACGATTACCGAGGACTTGCAGGGGACGGTTCGTTACACCGCCGACGATTATCGGCGGATGGTTCGAATGGGAGCCAACTTTCAAGTCATCCGCACGGCGCTGGGGCGATTGGGCGGTTGGCCAGGCAAAGACGAAGACCCTGCCTACCTGGAACAACTCGACGAGATGGTTCGATTGGCTGACGCCGCTGGAATGCAGTCAATCTTCAAATTGGTGGTCTATGACATCCGACCTTTTGGACATCCGCAGTGGGATGCGATCTACGAAAACACGAACGGCGCTCAAGACCAACTGATCCGTGCGTGGACCAAAATTTGGACTCGCTACAAAGACGACCCCTCGGTGTTCGGCTATGACATCCTAAATGAACCCCAACACGGCTTGGATCCCAACTTACAACGTTGCTTTCGCGAACAATTGCTTCCGACTCAGCGGCGATTGGTTGACGCGATGCAGGCGATCAGCCCCAATAAATGGGCACTCTACCAACCGTTGTATCGAGAGACGGGAGCAGGTGAAGGGCCTTTTCTGCCGATGAACGTTCCGTTCGGACGCAGCCGCGTCGTCTATGCGCCTCATCTGTATCAAATGAATTTGGATCGGATGCGTAAAACACTGCGGCGTTATGAACGCGAGGCCGTGATTTCTGAGGCACCGTTGCTGCTAGGCGAATGGGGGCCGGCGACGGACATCGCGGCGGACACCGACGAGACGCTGCAGTCTCGGTATAGGAACGTGTACCAAGTAACGGCCAGCGAATTAGACCGCCACGGGATCGGGGCAATCAAAGCATGGTTCTGTGGCTCTCGAGTGGAGCTGAGGTCCAAGGTGCGGCGTGATCCGTTTACATGGGCAATCTTTTCGGACAAAACCCCGGTTGGGATCGTCGAACGAAAGTTCGTCACAGATGTTCTCGCACGCCCGCGTCCGTTAACGATTGCGGGCGATCTAGAAGACTGTCGATATGATTTCGCCACTCGCGTTTTGGGAATAAGACTCAAGCCGGACGCGACATTGGGCAGCAGTGTGATTTTTGTTCCTCAGGAACGTTTCTATGAGGATGGATTCCGCGTTGAAATCGGTTCGAAGTTGGTGCTGGAAATGCTTCCAGGCGAATCTCATTTTTCGACTTCCAGCGTCAACGCTGCGACGCTTCGTGAACAAGCGAGTGCATTACGGTGGGACGCTGATTCGCAGCGTCTCATCATCAAAGCTTGGGTCGTGGATGATCCCATGCTGACCGTACGGCTTTCGCCGTTAGTGGCAAAAAAACGCGGTAGCAAGCCGTGAGTGAGAGCGCACAAAAAAGATAGGTGACACGCGGTAAGTGCCAAAAACGTCGACTCGGGATTTCTAAGGAACGTTCTAAATCGCGGTCTGTTAAGATGGCTCTAGCTGCACTCCGTCGCCCGAAAAAATGGAACGGAAGGGAAGCCAGCGAAACGAACAAGACTTACGTTTTAAATTGCCAACATTCATCCCAAAAACTTTGCCTGTGGATAACCGCAAATGGCAACTCTGTCCTTCAAAGGCGGTGCACTCGGTGCGGGCGCCGCAAGGGCTAGCGTGGTGGCTTCCAGACCCGGCGTTAGCGTCCACGGTTTGCTTTCCGCCAGTCCAGCCGATCTTCATCTTCATCACGACACGAGCAACGAATTATGGCGAATCCTGATCGATTCTCACGCACTAACATTTGGACTCATGGCAGGCTTGCCGCATTGGTCGTCGTCGCAAGCCTGTTTTTTTCAACGCTGCAGGCCGAAGAGATCACCGGTGATTGGTCCCTTGACCTCGAATCGGGCATGCCAGCGTGGATGCGTGTGGTTCAGCAGGACGGTCAGACGCAAGTCTACATGCGTTTGTATATAGGCCCAACCGGCCCCTATGTCGCCGAGCAGGTAGAAGGGCGATTGAAGTTTGAGATTCGAAGAAACCCAAAAAATAAAAATGGGCACGCCTCGGTCACGAAGGTGGACGTGGGGATGAAGGAGGGCAAGCTTGAAGGTGTCCTTGAGCGTCAGCTCGCCGATGGAACATCCCAGCGCGATGCGTTTACGGGAACCCGAGTCCCACCGATGCCCGCATCGGCACCCGATTTGTCGAAGGTCCGGTTTGGCCATCCGATCATGATCTTCAACGGAATAGACATGAGCGGTTGGCGAACTCACGAATCTGACAAGACGAATGGATGGAGCGTGATTGATGGAATGCTGGTGAACACCACCACCAAGACCGACTTTAGTCCCACTGGCTCGTACGCCAATTTACGCACCGAAGCTGAATTTGAAGACTTTTGGTTGCACATCGAATTCCTGGTGGAAGAAGCACGCAACAGCGGTATTTATTTACGAGGAATGTATGAGGCTCAGGTGGTCGATCGGGACAGCCGGATGCAAGGCATTCAGGGGGTGGGGGCGATCTTCGGTGCGATCGCGCCATCGAGCAACGCCGGGAAACCGGGAGGCCAATGGCAAACGTACGATCTGACTCTGGTCGATCGGCACGTTACCGTGGTGCTGAATGGCGTCAAAGTTATCGACAACCAACCCATCGACGCCCCGACCGCAGGAGCCATCTACACGAACGCCGCCGCACCGGGGCCGATCTATCTGCAAGGTGACCATACCTCGGTCAAATACAAAAATATCTACTTAGCGCCGGTGCTAAAGGATTGATCATCCAATCACGAAGCGTTTGGTCGCTCTCACGTTTGCTGGTCTGTTGAAAATGACATCATCGGTGATGACGAGTGCCGCATTTACAACAATCGCATTTACAAGCGAACCGGCGAAGCTCACGGTTGCTCAGGCTGCTTTGAAGAGCACTTGTTTGCGTGGCACTCGGCCAATCGCTTCATGGCCGTAGGTGGAAAGCGTCGCATCGGCGACTTCGAAGCCGTGTCGAAATAGCAAGCTAAATTCGTGATCGGTCAACCGTCGCAGTGTGGTTTCAAGCTGCGAGACCAAACGAACTTCGCTATCGGTTAATGCGGGTTTGCCGCCAACGGGACTTCGCGAATACACCTTCTGCGTACTCAGCCCGAGTCGCAGATAGGCTCCTGTTCCAGGATTCTGCTTAAAATATTCCATCAGCATCCGCGCACGTAGACTGCGGACTTGGTCGGTCGCAACATCCACCAACCGCATCGATGCCTTTAAATATCCCGGCCGCCAACGGGATTGACGGGTTTCGTTTGAAAGCGGGCGTGACGCATCGCAAACGATCAAGAAATCGGTTCCTTCGCGTAGCCCGTCGCCGGGCTTGAACAGCGATTCGACTCCCAAATTGTCATAGACTCCCCCGTCCCAAAGATGCAGACGTTTGTATTTTGGAGCGATCGTTTGCCAGTCATCTTCGCGGAATTCGCTCCATTGATGCTGTCGCGATCGGATCATTAACGGGCCGATCAAACCGGGGACTGCCGCGGATGCCGCAAGCGCGTGTGACAATCGAAAATCAGGATCGGTGATGTATTTGGTTTGGTAATCGCCCATCAAGTCACGCTGAAATCGCCAGTTCTTTCCAGTCTGGTAACAGGTCGCGTTGATGATCCAGTTCGGCGCGATCGGCAAATCGGCCAGCGATCCGGTGATGCCCCACTTGCTCTCCAGAGCATCGCCTAGCACCGAGGCTCGGCCAGAGGCGAGTCGCCACGGCAGGAGCAGCGATTTCAGTACATAGGTGTGCTGGACGTTTCGCTTTGTCAGGAGCGAAAGGCATTTGGGCACGATGTCGTGCAAGTATTCTTCGCTACTGGGCCAGCGGTATCCGGCCGAGGCAAAGACAAGTCCTGCCGCCAGCGAGCCGCCTGAAACACTGGAGATGATCTTGACGTTGCTGAGTAGGTCGTGCCGCGCCAATCGAGCGAGCACGCCAAGGTGAAACACGGTCGCACGGACGCCGCCTCCTGAAAATGCAAGTGCGATCTTCATCAAACCATTTTTTGGATTTGGGGCGGGACGAACGTAAACCGGGCGAGCAAAAAACTTGCGAAGCAGGATCGCGATTGGCGAGGAGATGATTCACTTTTTCTAGAGTCTGCCAGCCCACCGAAGCATAGCAACGGGCCAGTTGCCAAATCCATATCAATCGTCCAGGGATGAGCGGTCAATGCCATCGCGTTTGGGTGAGCGGTAGGTTGGGCGGCGGCAGCGGAGAAGATTGCTGCGAGGTTGTGGTGGCGAGCTGTGGCGTGTTATGTCATAAGTCCTGCGAAAGAAGTTTTGCCCTGCAAAGTGATCATCGTGATTTCCAATTTTAGCCCCCTGATTGATGACCCACATTGCGGGTGTGTCAGTGAAACACGAGTGAAACGAGCCAGCTGAAAAAATCGTTAAATTTGGTTTAAGTCCCCTAACCGTCAAAGTCGATGAATCGACTAGCAGACAACCGGCAGCCGCGTTTGAACGCGTATTAGCGGTCGGTTGTCTGAGCAAATAGAAGTTGAAAATCGGATTGTCCGCCGCCGTGCGTGAAACCGAGGTTGTCCACGAGAGGAAGCGTTCCTTTCCAATCCACGTTCTGAGATGTAGCTGATGCCTGAATCGAGATTTCGCGTTGTTTCTGAGAATGGTTCTTCGATGGCGAGCCCGGCGAGCCGAAAGCTGACCGTTCAACATTCCCAAGAACGCAAAGAACGCGAATTAGACCGCATCAGCGGGGCTGCCGCCCCCAAAACGGTCGACGTTTCACTCAAGCAGATTGTGCCGCTGTTGATCGATGCGGAAAAATCGAACCGAACTTGGCTTTCGGACTTCGCGGACGACACAGTTCGTATCGACTCGGACCTGTACGATGTGTTATTGGCATACCAACAGTACCGTCAACGCGAAGCTGCCTAGCTAGCACACCAAATTTTACCGCTGCGGAGTCGCCATTTTGAATGCAACCGCAGTGGAGTCGAATGGAAGACGGAACCGGGAAACTTTCATCCGTGTTGTCGCAGGACGCGGGCGATCGTGACAGCAAACAAGCCTGCGAACCACCTGTAACTGCTACCTCCAAACGCTAACTCGCCCCATCAAGGATGATTTTACCATGCGATCGATCGCTGTGATTAACCAAAAAGGTGGTGTTGGCAAAACGACCAGCTCCGTCAACCTTTCGTCGGCTCTTGCGGCTCAAGGCCGTCGCGTTTGCTTGCTCGACCTTGATCCTCAAGCTCATGCTTCACTGCATCTCGGCATCACCGCGGTCGACGGCGAAGCAAGCATGTACGAGGTCCTCTGTGGCGAAGCGACCATCGCGCAAGCACGTTGCTGGGTCAACGAGAATCTGTGCGTGATTCCATCGAATTTGGATCTTGCCGCGGCTGAGTTGGAATTGGCCAGCGAAGTGGGCCGCGAAATGATTCTTCGCGATAAACTTGATGCTGACGACGAACCGTTTGACTACTTCATTCTCGATTGTCCTCCGAGTCTCGGTGTTTTGACCGTCAATGCCTTGGTCGCCGTGAACGAAGTCTTCTTGCCGCTGCAGCCTCACTTTTTGGCGCTGCATGGATTGAGCAAACTACTTCGGACGGTCGAAGTCGTTTCGCGACGACTCAACAGCGACCTGCGGTTGTCGGGGGTCATGCTTTGCATGTACGACTCCAACACGCGATTGGCTGCCGAAGTCAGTACCGACATTGACGAGTTCTTTGAAGCAAGCAAAGGCGCGCGAGAGTTTTATCGAAGTGCCAAATTCTTCGAAACTCGCATTCGACGCAACGTCCGCTTGGCCGAAGCGCCAAGTTTCGGCAAATCGATCTTCCAGTACTCGCCCGAAAGCAACGGCGCAGCAGACTACCAGGCGCTTGCCGAAGAAGTGATCGCTCAAGAGAACACGTTTGTGCAGATGCCGCAACAAGCTGCGGCCTAAGGCATGTCAGCGTAAGAGTTTCGGCTGACGATTTGTTCAGCCACGCTCGCACGCCAACGCATCGCTGTGACGAGTTTTCTGGCCAGCTACGAGACGCATACGCGGTCATTCCCGGTCTCGAATCGCTTCTCTGCGTTAGCAGGCGAACTTGTATCCGGGGACTTGGTTAGCCAATTGCAATCCAAATTGGCTTGCGGTTTGTGGCAGCAAACTCAGCTGTAACGGCCCACGCCCCATTCGGATGATCGTGCCAATCGGTTTCATGCCAACGTGAGAAAACGCCCGGCAGGAACGCTCGTTGGTCCAGTCCATGGTGGTCGCCAGCACATCGGTTTCCGATAACCGGTTTTCGAAGACGTGCGAGATCATGCAACCGATCAGTCGTTGGCCACGGTGATCCGGATGGGTCCATGCATTGAACAGAAATCCCGCACGGGGTGGCAAGTCGATCGAGGTGCCTAGATGGCGGGCACGCGAAAAGTTCTCGTTCGCGTCAACCGATTCGATCGCAATCCACAAATACGAAACGACTTGGTTGTCTCGGTTCGTGGTGATCACCACACGCCGCTGGCCCGAGATGTTTCGCGGGCTGCCGATCGGTGCGGGGGCCTTGCCGGCTTGGATCAGTTCAAAGAGTTCTCCCTCATCCGGCGAGCGGATGCTGTAGCCGTCGGCCAAGACCGGGGAGCGGAAATCCGCTGATTTCAGATACATCAGCCGCGTGGCATCGGCAATTTGTAACCGACGCGCAAGGGTGTAAGTGACGCGAAGAATGAAGAGGGGCAATTTCATTCGGGCATTCAAGTTTACAGCGAGTGCAAAATAACGAAGTCGGCGCGAGGTCCACCGTCCACTGCAAACGTAGTTTGAAAACAGACGGGTTGGCCGGTCGCAATGAGACGATTTTTGAGTTCGCCGCGATCGAGCGAATGCACGTTAACGATATTGCCGGATATTCACGCTCGGCTGGTTGCATCGCTCCACACCGCTGAGCCTGTCGCATGGTAAACCGCGTGCGGTTCGTTGCTGAGTCTTACGTTGCTGAGTCTTCCGTTGCCGGCGCACGTTCATCGCCGATGCTTGCGCGGCGCATAAAAAATGCCTCGAGTCTTTCTCGAAGACCCGAGGCGCGCGTGCTGCACAATATTCAGTTGGATACGCAATTCCCGATTTTATTTCTTTTCAACCACTTCGATGCTCTTGATGACCACTGGCGTGGTCGGAACATCTTGCATCAGCATACCGGGGACCTGCGGATTCGGTTTTGCTTGGGTTGCCGCTTTTCCAATGCGATCGACCACCTCTTTGCCTTCGACGACGCGTCCAAACACGGCATAGCCAAAACCGTCTTGCGAATTCTCGCGATTAAGAAAGTCATTGTTGGCGGTGTTCACAAAGAATTGACTCGACGCGCTATGGGGAGCGCTGGTGCGTGCCATCGCGACGGTATAGTGATCGTTTTTCAGACCGTTTCCGCCTTCGTTTCGCACCATACGAGGAGCATCTTTTTCTTTCATGTCGGCGGTAAACCCGCCCCCTTGGATCATGAAACCATCGATCACACGGTGGAAAATGGTGTTCGTGTAGTGTCCCTCTTTGACGTACTTCAAGAAGTTATCAACGGTCTTGGGGGCCTTGGCCGGATTCAATTCGATGACAAACGCTCCTTCGGTCGTGTCGACCTTCACGTGAACGGGAGCAGCGGGGTCTTGGCCACGGACCGTCGTGCTGGTGCAAAGAACCAAAGCGGGCAACGCCATCATCAAAGCCAATCGAGAAACCATTCGTTTCCAATCCTCATACGCGTAATTTAGGTCTGTACTGAAGTCACTGTGCTACGATTTAAACGTGCAGGGCGGTTCGCGTAAAGTCCGGAGTGAACAACGCCCTATCGACCATCGCAAATGCCAGCATTTTAGCACGGTCGTTTCCGCCGAGGCGATTTCAGCGCCCGTTCGATGTACGCGGCCGCGTCAGGCGTCTTGCAGCTCGTTTCGCCGTGATCGACCGAAACTTTGCCGATGGCCTTGGCGACACGAATCGCTCGGTCATGATACGCGGGCAAGCAGATTCCGATCGAAATCAGAGCTTGGTTCATCGCGTGTCTTGCTTGGTTTGGCTTGTCGTGAATGGTCGTTTCAATTTGCTCGAGCGCTGCTTCGACAAACTCAACGGGCACGCTGGCCGAATCATGGACCATCCAGCTCGCCAGCAGTGTGTAGCCGGCAGCCAAACTTCGCTCTTGACGACTTTGCGACCATTTTTTCCATTTCGCCGCGGCAAACGACGTTCGTGACGCCAGGTCTGCCAGCATTCCGACCAGCAGCGAATAGTGCATTTGCTTGAGCCAATCGTCGATTTGCCGCGAACGGATCAGGTTCGGATCCGCGATCAGTAGCGCCAACGTCATCGCATCGCTATTGCCCGATTCGATCAGCAGTTCGGCGAGCTGTTGATCACCTCGGTGGCGTTTTTGCAACGGACGCAAATCACCGAACTTGACACCAAACAGCGGCTCCGATGCCCCGTGTCGCAAATAGGTTTTGCGAGTCTGTGCGGAACCGAGCGATTCGAGTTCCGCCATGACATCGTCATAGGTTGGGTTCATTCTAAGCCGCCACATGCGAATGAGGGACCGTTACCGAAGTGATGGCTTTGCCGTTTTCGCCACGGTCTCGCCTTCCGCTTTTTCGTCGGCTGCGGTCGACTTTTTGAACGCTTCGACTCCGCCCACCACCGGCAAGCTCAGCCGCGTCGCATCGAGATCGACGGTCAATTCCGTACCGGGCGTCGGCCATAGAGTGACATCGCGATCGCTCGAAAAAATCATCAATCCGATCTGTTGCCCTTTGGCAATGATTTGGTCGTCCGGTTGAAGATCAAATTTCACGTCATAGAACTTGCCTGGTTCGAGCGGTTCACTCTCGCGAATCGATCGCTGGTTCTGAGGGTCCGCCCAACCGCGTGTGATGATGTTATCGGTGATGTGCGCCTTCTTGTCGTCGTTCCAAGGCAGCGAGACAAGCCAGACCGACAAATTCGCGAACGGCTTGCTGCTGGCCAATTTCAATTCGATTTTTGGCGTCCCTGACAAATGCAGTGGTTCCGTTAGAGTTTTTGAAACATAGATCAGTCGATGCTCGGTCCATTCGGCTTGAGCCAGCGAGTCTCCGCTGAAGGAGAAATTGTCGACCAATTTCTCGGTCCCTTGGCTCGATTCGGTTTCGAGGACCAGCGATCCACGTTCGGGGGCGCCGGCGGTTGGTCGCAGCGTGACCGGCGACGCGGCGGGGTTCGGGTAATCTTCGTACGAAGTCGGATTTTCATGTTTGGCACCCTCTCGCACGATCCAGGCCCGTGGATCATCCTCGACGCCGTTTTCGATCCCGTGCAGAAACCGAGTGAACCAACGGTTCATCAATTTCATTGGCGGCGGGCCACCGTGGCCGTCTTGATGATAGTAGGTTTGTACTGGAACCCCTTTCGCTTTGACCGCTTGATAAATTCGGTTGCTGTGCTCCGGCACGACGTTCCAGTCGTTGAACCCATGCGACATCAGCAGCGCCGCTTTCATTGGACCGAGATCATGGATGTAGTCGCGTTTCGCCCAGAAATCGTTGTAGTCTCCGCTCACACGATCCATGCCTTCCGCCATTTCTTTATCGCGAATTTCGCAATCGCAATACTCACGTCGGGCCGCGTTGCCGCTATGGATAAAGTCGTACAAGTAGTCGACGTCCTCACCCAGATAGCCGCCTGGGTGTCGTACCAAACCGTTGGATCGGTAGTAGTGATAGTACGAGGTGTTAGGGGCGACCGGGATGATGGCTTCGAGTCCTTCGACACCTGTGGTAGCGGCCGCTAGTGGGATCGTGCCATTGTAGGAGGTCCCGGTCATTCCGACTTTACCGGTGCTCCAGTACGCCGTCACAGGTTCGTCGCCATCGACCGTTGTGTAACCTTTGCCGCGACCACACAGCCAATCAATGACCGCTTTGGGAGCCAGCGATTCGTTATCACCACCAATCGTCGGGCAGCCTTCGGAGAGTCCTGTTCCCGGCGACGAAGAATGGACCACGATGTAGCCACGAGGCAGCCAATCGGCCACATGTTTTTTAGAGATGATTGGTCGCTGGATCTTCAGTTCGATCTCCGGCATGTGCTCTCGCGGTGGCGGCACCTCGCCGAGTTCATGCCGTGTGTCCCAGAAATACTTTTCGTCGGAATCACCAACGCCGCAGTAATAGGGACTCGAGCCATAGACGACTGGCAATTTCAGCCCTTCGGTATCCGTTTGCCGAGGCCGTGTGACGTCCACGTGCATGCGATCGAGTTTGCCGTCGCCGTCGGAATCAAATTCAGTTTCGACCCACAGGTCATGACGAATCCAGAAATCAGGGTCCTTGAATTCGTCGACGATTTGGGCTTCGCCGTCTTTGAAAACCGGCGCGGCGCGTTTTGCTTCCTTGCCATGGATCGTCACGATCGTGACAAGATTCAAAACGGCGACGATCGTTAGCGATCTCAATAAACACGTTGTCATGTTGCTTTTTGTCTTGCGAATTCAGTAGGAACAGATTTGGGGTTCAGTGAACAATAAAATGCGAAGGGATGCCTCACCCGCCGGATGATCAGTTCGCATTTTCACGAGTTAGTTTGTCGTAGATTGGAAGTGCAAAATCGGGCTCGATCGATCGTGTTTCGACGTACGTTGCCTCGAGTCGCTTGATGATTTCGGGATGCGTTGCTGCAACGTCGTGCTGTTCGTCGCGGTCGGTGTCCAAGTTGTACAGTTCCCAATCGCCAGGATTCTTTTTCAGCAAATTTCGCCGAATCGCTTTCCAGTGGCCATCACGGATGGCCACGATGCCTCCGTAGTTATGGAAATCCCAAACCATCGGGCTCTCTCGAGTTGGCGTCGATGTGGACTTCAATTCCGGCAACAAATTGATCCCATCGAGCATCAAGTTGGATGTCAGGTCGTTGGTTTGCAAATCGACCTTTGCGACCGCGCAAAGCGTGACGAACCAATCAGGGAAATAAGACGGCAGTTCCGAAACACTGTTTTCTTTGATGTGCCCCGGCCATTTCACGATGCACGGCACGCGAATACCGCCTTCGTAACAACTGCCCTTGAATCCTCGTAGTCCACCGGTCGAATTAAAGAAAGTGCAAGCGGCCCCGCCAACATGAAAGCGAGGATCGCGGCCACCGTGCGTTGGGCCATTGTCCGACGTGAAAACGATTAGCGTGTTTTCGCTTAGCCCATGCTTTTCTAATTGTTGCAGAATCGTGCCGACGTGTTCATCGAGATCCGAGATCATCGATGCATAAGCCGCGCGTGGCCGAGGGTGTGGCAAGTAGCCATTTTCGCCTCGATAGGGCCCGTTTTCTTCGTCCCACGATTCGGGGTATTGATCTAGCCATTGCTGCGGAGGCTGCATCGCAACGTGAGGTTCGACAAACGGCAAGTACAAAAAGAAAGGTTTGTTTTTGTGTTTGTCGATAAACTTGGTCGCTTCGGCAAGGATTAAATCCGGAGCATAATTCTTCGCACGGTAGTCGTTGGCGATCACTTCGCCATCGGGTTTGCGGTCGTGTCCAGGAATCGGGTAAAGGTTGATTTGGACTTCGCGTTCGTCGCTGTCCAGAAACGGCGGGTAATAGCTATGGGCGTTGCGTTGGCAATTGTATCCATAGTAGCGGTCGAACCCCTGTTTCATCGGTGACCCGGAGGTGTTAGAAGGGCCGAGTCCCCATTTGCCAAACGCTCCGGTGACATAGCCTGCCTCTTTCAAGACTTCCGCGATGGTGACGGCGTCGGCGGTGATCGGCCATTGGCCTGGATAGATGCGTCCGTTTCCTGAATCGCGATTGCCACGGATTTGGGCATGCGACAGGTTCTGGCCGGTCATCAGCACGCAGCGTGCCGGCGCACAGACGGGGGCGCCCGTATAATGCTGGGTGAAACGCATCCCTTCGCTGGCGAGACGGTCAAGATTGGGAGTCTTGATTTTTTGTTGGCCGTAAGACCCTAGTTCGCCATAGCCAAGGTCATCCGCCAGGATGAACACGATGTTCGGTTGGTCGGTCGAGTCCGCCCACACAACGCCGGACGCCGCAAGCGGTACCGCGATGGCAAAGACGATCCGAAGCAACGAGCTGGCAAATCGACGTGAGGGGGATCGCCCCGCCGCAGCGGTGTGGTTGGATTGGTGTTGCGACGAGCGAGACGAAGGACGCAGACGAAATAATCGATTCATAAGGTTTTTTTGCGATGGCGTGGACGCAATGGCAACGAGGCCGGCGAGAAATTTTTATAGCAATCGCAGTATAAGTAACGAACTCGCTCGATGCGCAATGCATCGCTGATGAACCGAAAAGTCGTGGCAATTTTTTGTTGATCGAGACTCGATTAATTGGGGGGCCGCATCTGGTGTTGAGCGGGTTGACCCAGCAGGAGGACAAGGATCGTTTTGTCATCCGTCCCGGCTAGCTCCTGAGCAGACGCCAGTTCCGAATCGTGTGCCTAGCTCGAATGCTGGGCGAGCCCGAATCGTGGGCGAAGTTGATCCGCAATGTCGGTATGCCCCCATCAACGCGATCGAATCTGCATTGATGGAATTCCCAGTGATGCCGGGAGCGATGAAAAGACCATGCTGCCGCAAGCCATGGTTATCGCTGGAGACTGCTTGGGTTCGACGCCGTCAAGCCTTGGGATAGCATTCCCATTGGCGTGCGCAATCCTGTTTCTCGCTCTTGTGAAGCGGGGTTGAAGAAAGCGTTAAGTTCGCAATGCAGCTTCGCGCAATCAAGATACCGTTGTCGACATTCGGCATCGTTTTGCAGTAGCAGCTCGAGTCGGCGAAGATCGGCCTCGGAGATGTTGTTGTCGAGCATCTTCCAGCTGAGTTCTTCGACGTCGTCCATCTGAAACGAAGATTGATTCCCTGGGGTTGCATTCATGACCATGTTGGTCTTCCTTGTCTTGATTCGTTTATCAATTGTCGAGGTGCATCGACACTCGTTCGAGGTCGTTGGCGTCGACGGATTGCGTTGCAGGTGTCGATGATGATGTCGCCAATCGAGTGTGGTTATCGAATACGAAGACGGATAACACTCGGGCGACGGTGCAAGACTCGTAGCAACTGATACACCAACCTGGATGTTGTTTTTGTTTGGGTGTCAGAAGCCGCCTTCGCTGCAAGTTAAGGTTGCACGCGTCCAAAACGCTCGAAAAGAGACCTCATGGTTGCTGACAAAAACGGCAGCACCGCTGGCGTTTTATGCAGCACCGGGGGGCAAAATTGGCAGCGAAGCACCAGCCGGTGCAGTGCTTTGGCATTGCTTAGCGCCCCCCGTATAGGGTGGTGGTCTTGTGCCGATGACTGGAAGGCAACGCTAGAATGCAGCGGAGTTGGGAAGACAAATCCCAGCGGGCGACACACTATCGGCCGGTGTGTCGGACTCCGGCCTATTCGGTTGCTACTAAGTTGACAGTCCAGAAAATAGAGAGGGGCTACCGCAGGTTGTTTGCGTTTACGGATGGACGTTTACAGGGGGGGCAAGGTTGCGTTGCCTGTAGCCCAGAAGAGGTGGGTACAGAAACGATGGTCCCGACCCGAGTGGTCGCCCCACTACAGATTGCCTCCAGATCCAGAGGCATGTGGGAGTCAAGAAAGGTTGTGCGGATGGCCCCACATGTCATCAGGCCCATTTAGTGCCACCGCCGCTTCGGTGGCATTCATTTCGGCACCGTTCACCGCGGTGCCGTTCCGCAGTCTCTGGCCGCTGGGCACTGTCTGAGAACGCATCCGAGGCGGAAACTTGGTAGCGGAATTCGTGAACGGCTTGTTGATTTAGTGAAGGTTCCTGCGGCAAGGGGTGTATGATGGACGTCCTCGTCCGTCAATGATGGATTCGACGGACTAGGAAGTCCGTCGTACGACTAAAACAACAAGCCGTGAAGAATTTCGATTTCCCAGTGGGTTATGCCATGCTGCCGAAAGCCTTGACGGCTTGTTGATTCAGTGAAGTTTCCTGGGGCATGAGGTGTATGATGGACGTCCTCGTCCGTCAATGATGTATCCGACGGACTAGGAAGTCCATCGTACGACTAAAACAACAAGCCGTGAAGAATTTCGATTTCCCAGTGGGTTATGCCATGCTACCGAAAGCCTTGACGGCTTGTTGATTTAGCGAAGTTTCCTGCGGCATGGGATGTATGATGGACGTCCTCGTCCGTCAATGATGTATCCGACCGACTAGGAAGTCCGTCGTACAACTAAATCAACAAGCCGTGAAGAATTTCGATTTCCCAGTGGGTTATGCCATGCTGCCGAAAGCCTTGACGGGCTGTTGATTTAGTGAAGTTTCCTGCGGCATGGGGTGTATGATGGACGTCCTCGTCCGTCAATGATGTATCCGACGGACTAGGAAGTCCCTCGTACGACTAAAACAACAAGCCGTGAAGAATTTCGATTTCCCAGTGGGTTATGCCATGCTGCCGAAAGCCTTGACGGGCTGTTGATTTAGTGAAGTTTGCTGCGGCATGGGATGTATGATGGACGTCCTCGTCCGTCAATGATGGATTCGACGGACTAGGAAGTCCATCGTACGACTAAAACAACAAGCCGTGAAGAATTTCGATTTCGCAGTGGGTTATGGCATGCTACCGAAAGCCTTGACGGGCTGTTGATTTAGTGAAGTTTCCTGCGGCATGGGATGTATGATGGACGTCCTCGTCCGTCAATGATGGATTCGACGGACTAGGAAGTCCGTCGTACGACTAAAACAACAAGCAGCCCGCGACTTCCGCTACGGTTTTCAGGCAGTCCGCTAGAACTGGTGTCCGCGGCGGGGGCCGTTTTCGGTCAACGTCAAAATCTCGGGACCTTCTTCGGTCATCAGCAGCGTGTGCTCGAACTGTGCCGACGGCAAGCCGTCCTTGGTTCGCACGGTCCAGCCGTCTTGCTTGTCACAGCGGGTGTAGCGAGTTCCGGCGTTGATCATCGGTTCGACGGTGAAGCACATTCCGGGAAACAGACGGTCGCTGCGGCTTTCGCGGTTGGGGTAGTGAGGGATCGAGGGATCGAGGTGGAATTGGCGACCAAGGCCGTGTCCGACGTATTCCCGCACGACGGTGAATCCTCGTCGATGCGCCTCGGGCACGATGGTTTCACCAATCTCGCTGACGCGGCAACCCGGGGTGAGTGCGTCGATGGCCAGGTACAGGCAATCAAATGCGCATTGGGTGACCGCTCGGCGTTCTTCACTGACTTCTTCGATCAAAAAGGTTTCGCTTTGGTCGCCATGCCATCCGTCAACGATTGTGGTGATGTCGACGTTGACAATGTCGCCTGGTTGCAATTCGTAGGGGCCCGGGATGCCGTGACAGATCACTTCATTGACACTGATACAGCAGCTCTTGGGATAGTTTTGATAGCCGAGCGTGGCAGGAACATGGCCATGATCTCGCGTCCATTGAGCGACAAGGTCATCGATGCTTTGCGTAGTCACTCCAGCAACGACGTGGGGACGGATAAAGTCCATCAGGCGGGCGTTGACTCGACCGGCGCGTCGCATTGAATCTCGCTGGGCCTCGTCCAGGATCAATTTTTTTTGCTGTTTAAGCATTAGATCATTCTCGAAAATTAGACTTGTCGCTGCACAAGTTAAAAAAGTGGGGTGAGGATGCACGATCCTGCCTTCGGCGATGACGCCCTTAAACGATCATACCAGACTGCAATGGCGTTCCCAAGCGTCAAATAGCGTTTGGGACAAAACAGAGGAGAACCAAAAAACTCCTCGATTCATGGGGAATCGAGGAGTTTTGGTGTGCGAAAATGCGAATTCCGTGACCGAATTCGCTATGGGAAACGCTGTCCTAGATCGAGTGACTAGAAGCCTTTGAAAGGGTGAGCAGCGGAGTCCTTTTTCGCAAGCATTTCGTCAACCGTCGGTTTTCCGTTCATTGCAGCGACGAGTGCTTGCTTGGTTGCTTCGTAGTTGTAGTTGTAAATCTTTTCGTCGTCTTCGGCGTGGGGGTGAATGAACACGCCACAAACGCAAACGAGGTCCTCGGCTTGGTCCTTCGGAATCACGCCATCGCTGACCGAATCGGCAACGGCTTTGGCGACGGCGGCTTGAGCCGGGCCAAACATTTGGACTGCTTGTTTCATCCCTTTGATCGTCACTTTGGTGATCATGACGGTCGACGGTTTGACGGCAACGTTGGGCTCGAGAACGGCTAGCAGGTTCGTGTGCCCTTCGCTCTGGTTCGACAATGCGTTGGCAAACGCAGCTCCAACCGGTCCGTTTTTGCTGCCGATCATCAAGTCGATGTGTGCGATTTCGTTACCATCGCCGACTAAAGCTTCTCCAATGTTAAACTGCATGGAAGGGGACTCCGTTGGGAAGTTGTAGGGTTGAGGAAGGACACCATGTGATGTATTTGATGTTTTGGGACGCCGAAGTCAATTCGCAACGGCAATCCAAAGCAACGGGAACGGTACCAGATCCACTGATTTAGGACCACTCCCCCCATTCGCTCGCCTGGAACGACACCCTTGAAAAATCACAGCTCGCGGCCGAATCTAACGCTTGTCGGGGCTAGTGTGCGAGCGGCCGCACAATCGGCCGCCCGAGCCGGATTGAGTGTCGTCGGGTTCGATTTGTTCGGAGATAGCGATTGTCGATCCGTGTGCGATCAATTTGAGTTGATTTCGCCTCCGATCGAGACGGCAGCCGCGGGTGCCACCACCGCTGCCGGTGCCACCGCGTTGCGTCTTCATGCCGCGTTACGTCTTCATGATGTGCCAAGCGGGGCGGCTTCGTCGGTGCTTCAGGTCGGCGGTTTGTCGAGCGAGGTTTGTTCCGATCCGGCTGTCGATTCCCTAATCGCTCGCTCGACCGCCGACATGCGGCTACGGGATCCCGACTTCTTGGCTGATTTGGTCGCTGCGGCAGGAATAAAATTCCCCCTAACGCTGCGAGCCGGTAAAGCGTCCACGCGGTTTGTTCGCCAGCGGATTACGTCGACGGGAGAGCGATGGCTCTGGAAAGATGCTTCGGGCAGCGGCGGCATCCACGTCCGCTGGGTCTCGGATCGCCCCGACCCAAATTGTGCATCGCCAGATTGCCCTGGCTCAGATTGCCCAGGTTCAGATTGCCCGCCTTCGGGGATCGTCGACGCCGATCAAGCGTCCGACGCTGACTCGCATATTTATCAGCGGTGGATTGCCGGCAAGCGGTTCGGTGCATCCTACCTGAGTGACGGTAACGAAACGATCATGCTCGGCGTGTGTCGTTCACTACACACGCGAAAGCCGCCGTTCCCGTTTGTTTACGGTGGCTCGTATGGTCCCGTTTCGCTCACCGCCCAGCAAACCGAAACGCTGTGCAAGCTGGGCGACACCCTGGTCACTAACACAGGGCTGAAGGGATTGTTCGGTATCGATGTGATCGTTGATGCATGGCAGCGGCTGTGGTTGCTGGAAATCAATCCGCGTTGGACCGCGTCAAGCGAATTGATCGAGCGAAGTCTAATTCGCCGAAATGTGATTGGGCCATGCCAATCGTTGATCGGATCGACATGCAGAATCCAGTTTCCTCATCTTGAAAACGAAATCGATTCGCCATCGCTTGCCGAGGTAAGAACGCGGCTATTGCAAAACGTCGAAGTGACACCGCGGTTTCTGAAAAAAGTTGTGTTCGCACGCAAATCAGGAAACTTGGATCGCCAAGAACTTGCGCGAGCAGAAATGGACGGCATCCAGTGTTATGATGTTCCCCAGCATGCCGCGTTCATTTCCAAGGGGCATCCGCTGTGTAGTCTGATTGCAGCCGCTCCGTCGCAAGGCAAAGCGGCATGTCCCGCATCGCGGGAAATGCGATGGCGGGAAAGCATTCGCATCGCACAAGCGTCCGTGCGTTAGGAAACGATTGCGTAATACACGCATCGCGGATGCATTGCCACGACGAGCACGCGGATAAACCAAGCCGGCTTCATCGGGTCCGATAACCCACGGCGGACCGCGGTTCACACTCGACTAAAATAAGGATCCTCTTCGTGACTTCATTTGGAATGCCGGGCGCCGCTGAAATCGTCATTATCATGTTGATCTTGGGCGTGCTGGTGTTGCCGCTCGTGCTTGTGATTGCCATGGTGATTTTCGTCCGCAGGACGAATGCAACGTCGCAACCAACGCACGAGCCACTGTCGCTGGATTGTCCGAGCTGTCATGTTGCCATCCCACATGCAAGTGCGTTTTGTCCTCATTGCGGCGCGGCACTGACATCGACAGACGATCGCTGAGCGTTGTTATCGCATGCAACTTTCGCCAGAACGTGTGATTTACACAGGACGCAAGAATCCACACTCGAACGAACCCAACGTACGAAACGCAACTGCCGTCATTGACGCGGTGATTGCGATTTTCGCTTGCCTTTCGATGCATTGGTTAGCTGGTCTTCCTTTGCCATGAAAGCTTCGCGAATCGAGACATCGTCGTGCGACTGCAACACCATGGCAACCGGATCGTTCATCTGTTTCAGAGACGACGTCAATCGGTTTCGCAATGATTGCACGGTTTGTTGTGCTGCAGGGCTGTCGATCAAATTGACCAAACAATCGGGATCATTTTTCAAGTCGTACAGTTCTTCGAGGACTCGATGGTCAAACATATGTAATCTTGCCGCGATGTCAGATTCCTGCTTGGCACGTTTGATCATTTGGCGATACGTCACAGTACCGGTGGTTGCGGTGGCAAATTTTCGCTTGCCATTGCTCCATGGATTGAACAGGTACAAATGCTCGCGAGTCTGGATGCCTCGCATTGGATGTCGGTTCCGGCCAGCGTTCTCGTTGTATTGCAAAATGACGAAGTCGCGATCGGATTGCGTTTCGCCACGCAGCAGCGGAGCAAAGGAGCGTCCGTGCAGGATCTCTGGCGTAGGATGATCCTGCTGCATCACTTCAAGCAGCGTCGGCAAGAAATCGATAGCCGAAACCATGTGAGTGGAGTCTTTCGAATTGGGGCGCGTGACACCGGGCCATCGGACCATCAGCGGCGTGTGCGTGCTGTGATAATAGAGCTGTGTCTTGGCAAAGGGCAGCGGCATGCCGTGGTCCGACAAAAACATGACCAAGGTTGTGTCCGCTTTCCCCGATTCGTCGAGCGCTGACATGATCTCGCGAAAACAATCGTCCGCTCGACGAACCGACGAGTAATAGAGGGCGAGTTCCTCTCGCACCAACGGGTCATCAAACAGAAACCCAGGAACGGGAACCTCTTCGGCGGCGAATGTGTGCGAGGGTTGGTTCGCATCGCGTGGTCCCGAGTAAAACGGTTTGTGGGGATCCGAAATGTTGACCATCAAGCAAAACGGTTTGTTCGCTTGCTCTGCCATCCGAATTCCATCGGCGGTCGATTTACCATAGCTTGCGGCATCTTTGTTATGGTGCTTCTTGCCGTTGGCGTCGGTGTCAAGAACCGCGTCCCAGGCGTATGGGGTGTACGGAGTCGAGTGGGGGACTTTGCCACGGATGCCGGCAAAGTAACCAGCCTGCTTTGCCAAATCGCACAACACCGGATAGTCGGGCGACTTGTTTTGCCGAAATCCTTCGACACCGTTGACGTGAGAATATAGTCCCGACCACATGATGTTGCGGCCTGGCATGCAATTGCCGACCAACACATGAGCATGCTCGAACCGCAACGCGGTTTTTGCAAACGCATCGATGCTGGGCGACGTTTCCGATAGTTCGCAGCCGTACACACCGAGTGAATCGGCGCTCATGTCATCAACCGTCACGATCAATATGTTTGGTCGCGCAGGATCCGCTGCCGCAACCCACGGGACCGTCACGAGCCATGTCGAGACGGCAAGCAGACACACACGAACAAGAGCAACCATAACTGTGATCCCTGGGGAGATAGGATGAATTCGCAGGCGGAAGTTTTGATGCGTTCGATTGTACTACAGCGGTGCTGCAGCGGGGCGATTCGTCCGCGCTCGCTGTCAGCGAGCGCCGTCAACTATCGTCGACAACGATCACGTTCACTCGCTGGTTGCCGCATTGGGGTCGATCATGGCCGGAGCGGGCAAGCGGCAGACGGCTCGTTTGATCGCGATCAATTTGGGGTCGCGGTCCCGTGTTTCCAGCACCAATACTTCGTCAACGGCCCCGTAGAAACGTGCCGCTTTGTAGCGGCTGCTGTCGGGGTAACAGACAATTTGATTTCGTTTTAGTGGGGTATCCTCGTCAATCAAATCGCCCGTCAAGCTGATATCGAACGAACTGTACGAGGCGGCATATTTCGAGGCGATCGTGGCCGCTTTTTCTAACGAAGGATCGAGATTTTTGATCACATTGACCGTATGATATGGCAGGCGGTCGCGTTCAAAGAATTGATCGTACAGCACCCGTGCCATCTCGGGATCGTCAGCCACTTTTTCGCCATACAACTTGCTGACCATCAAATCAAAGACAGACTGGTCTGCCGTTTTCAGCGTGGTGATCACCCGGTCTCGTTCGGTCACGTCGGGCACCGTCTGCTGCATTGCCGCGTGTTCGGCAAGTCGTTTTTCTTGTTCCTTTGCCGATTTCTCCTTCGCTTGCTTGTACGCAACGATTTCCTCTTCGGGTAGCCGTTGCAACTCGAGTGAACAAGGCACGGTGATCTCGTGATTGGGTTCCTTCCAGACAATGCGAAGCGAAAGTTTCAGCGAGTCCACCGATCCACGCTCTCGCGCGAAGGCGACTTCGCGATCCCCCGTGACCTCGATTTGAGGATTCAGTCCGCTGCCGTCAATCGAATAGGATTCTCGAAACGTCGGCACCGGATCGTCTTTGTCGATCCATTGTCGCTGCATCACAGCGAGTGCGATTTTCTCGGACGTTGTGTCTGCTCGCGAAACGGCGCGATGCGATCGAAATGGATCTTTGATTTCCGGTGACACTTCAATCAGTTGAAGTTGGTTGTAAACGTGAATGCTTTGGACCAGCGAGACAGGTTGGGTGATCTTCCATTGGTCATCGGCACTCAATTGCGGAAACGCGATTCGTCCGAGATCGATTGGCAGACCAAATATCCAAGCCGGCCGCGAGACCTGAATCGGTTTGCCCTTGCTGTCGATCTCGCACGCGGCAGCTCGACCACTGGGCAACCGTGACAAAAGTCGGAACACACGATCTCGGTAAACCCCGCGGTAGTTCGAATTGCGTTTCCATTGACACTCGCACTCGATCGACAACGTATCGCCATCGGTTTGCGTCAGCTCGTAAACCAGGATCCCCTCCAAATCCAATTTTTCCGACGATGCACCGTAATCCGCTTTCAGTTTGATTTGATAGAAAAGGGGCGAAGGCGTGGCGGTGTATTCGCACTGCGTTTCCACTTCTCCTGAATCGGTATCCGTTTGCGTCGCCGGATTCGCTGGAGTTTCTTGGGCAAAAACGCCAGCCCGATCAAGGACCGCAGTGAGACCAATGAATACGACGAGTGAATGAGCTAGGAGTGATCGCATTGATAAGAACCACACGAAATGAGGGAGCGGTGATGACGAGGTGTTCCTCTTGGATCGTACCTGAATGAGTGTCGTCGTTCTACAAACCGAGGGGGGTAACGGGAAAGAATCGCTGGAGTGGCGGATCGTGGCGGGGCGAGACCAAGTGGATCGACCCCTGCCGAAATTTTTTTTCGGCATTCTTCGATTTTGTTATTCCACGCAAAAACGCGGATGGTCACGGGCTGCGACAACACCCTCGGGCGGCGGGGGACTCCGTTTTTATCACTACCCGCGTTTATGGTCCCGCGTGATCAAAAGGGATGCGGTTACGCTGCGGTCGCCAACCTTCTGCGACCCCTGAATGCAAGTTTCGCGACCTTAGCCTTCCGCAGCGAACGCCCTTGGACGATGGACCGCAGAAGTCTATTGACTTCGCCTTGCCCCCATTGGCGGGGCGGGTGGCGACGCGTGGACACAGCACTGGTGGGTTGATTTTCAGCCGCCAAGTCAACATTCATCGTAAAGCCAACATCGTTGTCGATTTGGGCGATACAATAATGTGGAATTGAAGTTTGGCTTCGAGTATCTTGCTCGGAGGTACCGTTCCACAGACCCTCCAGACCAGCCCACCACTTCCTTAGGATTTTTTGAAATGAAGAAAACGCCCAACACTCCTGCGTTTCGAAAACCGTCGCCTGTGGCGTCGCCGAATCGTCGTCGCTTTCTGCAAACGACCAGTGCCGGCATCTTGGCAGCGGGCGTGTTCAGCGAATTGCCTGCAGCCGAATCCACCTCGGCCAACAGTAAACTGAAATTGCTTTGTGTTGGAACCGCCAACCGTGCGGCTGCGGATATTGATGGTGTCAAAAGTCAGGACATCGTCGGTTTGTGTGACGTCGACAAAAACTATCTCGATCGCGCAGCGGCATCATTCAAAGATGCCAAACTGTATGCCGACTATCGCGAGATGATCGCAAACGAAGCTGACAAAGCCGACGGCATCGTGATCGGAACGACCGACCATCATCACGCCCCGGCGGCACTGCGTGCCATCAACGCGGGACTTCACTGCTACTGTGAAAAACCGTTGACCCACACGATTCACGAAGCACGCGTGATCGCCGAAGCGGCCAAGGCCAAGGGGGTGGCAACGCAGATGGGAACGCAAATCCATGCGGAACCGAACTATCGCCGTGTCGTCGAAATCGTCCAAGCCGGCGTGCTGGGCGACATCAAAGAGGTCCACGTTTGGGTCGGCAAAGGTTGGGGCGGGGGCGAACGTCCCGAAGTGGGACAAGAGCCGCCTGCGAATCTCGACTGGAATCTCTGGCTCGGCGGTGCTCCAGAGCGTCCGTATGCAGCCGGTCGTTACCATCCGGCCCAATGGCGTCGTTGGTGGGACTTTGGCCAAGGAACGCTTGGGGACATGGGATGTCACTACATGGATTTGCCATTCTGGGCATTGAATCTGCGTCACCCCACCTCGTGTGAAGCCGAAGGGCCCGAGGTTCATCCGGAAACCTGCCCGCTGGGTTTGAAAGTCAAATACAAGTTCCCGGCTCGAGGCGATATGCCCGGCGTCGACTTGACTTGGTACGACGGCAACCTGACTCCGAAAGAGGTTGCGGGCGAACGCGTTCCTGGCAGTGGCGTGATGTTTGTCGGCAGCAACGGCCACATGTACGCGAACTACTCGAACTATAAGTTGTTCCCGCAAGACAAGTTCTCGGACTTCACTCCGCCGCCGAAAACGATTCCTGATTCGATCGGACATCACGCCGAATGGATCAAGGCGTGCAAAGACGGTTCGCCAACACTGTGTAACTTCGATTACTCGGGCGCGTTGACTGAATCGGTTCTGCTAGGCAACGTTGCCTATCGTACTGGCAAACAACTCGATTGGGACGCCAAGGCCCTCAAGGCCACCAATTGCCCCGAAGCGGACCAGTACATCAAGAAAGAGTATCGCAAAGGCTGGGAAGTCGCCTAATTCGACCGCGGGACGTTCGTTCCCAGGCATTTGTCTGGGAACGCAGTCTCGCCGGCAGGCAACTTCGAGACGCCGTCGGCTTTCGCCCGAACCGCGGGGTCTTTATAGCGGAGCGGCGTGGGGCGGCGCCCGGTCAATTTCGAACGTTTTGCCCGCCGCAACCGGCCGGGCCTCGTGGCGTAGGTTGTGGCGTACACTGTGCCGTACATTTTTTCGTAGCTACCTTCGCTAGAAGGTGGTGATTCGAATGGGACGTCAAGCCTCCATTCTCGGGCGAGCGTAATGACGCAACGCAAACGCCGCTCTTTCCAAGCCAGGATCCCAGCAGGATCCCAGGGACAGCCAAACATAGGCGGCAGGCCCCTTCCGGCCCGGTCAAAACGGCACTATTTGGGCAGATTTTCGCGATCTTTGCGAAAGCACTTTGCAGACGAGTGAGGACAGGCATTACAATAAGGTGCGTCACGCGGCCGTACCTCGCGTCTTAACGTCGTTGCAGTTAGCGTTGCAAGCGATGTTGTCGTTGTCGTTGATGCAGGAACGTTGCGGTGGTGTGACACAGATTGCTCCTTCCCCAATCTCCCACCTCCCTACGACTTCCGATGTTAAATCTAACCTCGCGTGGTATCGCACACACTTGTGACGGCATATCGCGTCGCGACTTTTTGCAGGTCGGCACGCTCGGCGCGATCGGGTTGAGTTTGCCCGAGCTATTGGCGGCGGAAGAAATCGGAGCGGTCGATCGCAGCAGTGACAAACGCAGCTGCATCATGATTTTTAATCTCGGGGCGCCCAGTCAAGTCGACACATTCGACATGAAACCGGAAGCCCCCGCCGAAGTGCGAGGCCCGTTCAAACCGATTTCCACTCGCGGCGATTTTCAACTTTCCGAGATCCTGCCCAAGCACGCCGAGGTGGCGGACAAGTTCTCGATCGTGCGGTCGTGTTACCACACCTCTGCCGCGGTTCACGACGCGGGTTGGCAGATGATGCAAACCGGACGTCAATTCAGCGGCGGCGTGAACTATCCTCACGCCGGAGCGGTGGTCCAGTATCTACAAGGCCGCCGTAGTGACTTGCCCGCCCATGTCGTTTTGCCTGAAACGATGGGCCGCGGTGGCGGCAATTTGCCAAACGGCCAAGCGGGCGGATTTCTGGGCAAAGCGTTCGATCCCTTCGCACTGATGGCCGACCCCAGTCAGGCGAACTTCAAGGTCCCCGATTTGCTTCCCCCTTCGACTCTGGGTGATGTGCGAATCGATCGCCGTCGTCGGATGCGCGATGCGATCGAGGGACGGATGATGCAGCTCGAAGCGTCTGAGTCGGCCAAGATGATGGACAAAAACTTTGAATCGGCTTATCGGCTGATGAGCAGTCCGCAAGCTCGCGAGGCGTTTGATTTGACGCAGGAAACGACGGCGGTACGTGAACGCTACGGAATGAATCGCTTTGGACAATGTTGTTTGTTGTCGCGAAGGTTGATCGAAGCCGGAGTCCGATTCGTTACGATCAATACCTTCTTAACGGTATTCAACGAAGTCACTTGGGATATCCACGGAAGCAAGCCGTTCACAACGATCGAAGGGATGAAGAACATCGTCGCCCCAATGTACGACCAGGCCTACTCGGCATTGATCGCCGATTTGGCGCAGCGGGGGATGCTTGATGACACGATGGTTTGTGGTTTGGCTGAGTTCGGCCGGACTCCCAAAGTCAATCCCGCAGGCGGACGTGACCATTGGCCCCAATGTTTCTCGTGCACCTTTGCTGGCGGTGGCGTCAAGGGCGGCCGTGCGATCGGAGCGAGTGACCCGATGGGAGCGGTGCCCGCAGATCGACCGGCGAATCCCGGCGAAGTGATCGCCACGATCTTCAAAAGTCTAGGACTCAAACTGCATGCCGAACTGCCCGGCCCCGCCGGACGACCGTTTCCTTTGGTTGATTTCGGAGTCCGCGAGATCAAAGAGCTGTTCGCATAGAAACCGTGGCCGGCGAATGGTCGTTAGTCGCTTTGCGATCGAGACGACGACTCGCGGTTCGAATGGAAAATGGCTGGCGGATTTCGAGGTCGCTGGCGTCGCAATGACGGCGGAAATCAACGCTCCGAATTTGTTCCAACGTTTTAAACCGGCCCGATGGGCAATCCACCCAGTTCATAAAAAAACTATCGCAACCATGATCATCCCGAATCGCTTGCACCTCTTGTTGCTCGCTGCCGTGGTCTCGCAGATCGCGATGGCGGCCGATGAGATTGCGGTGCTGCCGAAATCGTTCACGCTCTCTAGCAGCGAAGGACGGCAACAATTGATGGTCGTTCAGCGGTCCGATTCCAATCCATTCCCCGCTGCTATCATCGATGACCATGTGCAGTGGACTTCTGGTGATCCAGAGGTCGTCGCGATCAAAAACAACGTCGCGGTTGCGACCGGCAACGGATCGACAACGATCACCGCTCGCGTTGGCGATGCGGTGTCGACAACCGAAGTCACCGTCGATGGGTTCGATGATCCTCACCAGTGGAGTTTTCGCAACGATGTTCAATCGGTGTTGTCTCGGTTGGGCTGCAACACCGGTGCTTGCCATGGCGCGTTGGCAGGCAAGGGGGGATTCCGGCTTTCGCTGCGTGGTTACGACAGCCAATCGGACTTCCTCAGTATCACACGAGAAGCCAAGGGGCGTCGTGTCGAGTTGTCGGATCCTGGTCGTAGTTTGTTGATCGCCAAACCGAGTGGCGCGTTGCCACATAAAGGGGGGCTGCGAATCGATACCGAGTCACGTGATTACCGAGTTTTGTCGTCTTGGATCGCAGCGGGGGCGGCGGGGCCACGCGAGGACGATCCACGTTTGGAAAGCATCTCGGTGACTCCGGCGGCAAGCATGCTGCAACCCGGTGATCGAACGCGAGTGCTTGTCAATGCACATTACGACGATGGTCGCGTCGTTGACGTGACTCATTGGGCCGTCTTCTCGGCGACCGATGAAGCGATCGTGACGGTGGATGAATCTGGCATCGTCGACGTGGTCGGCTGTGGTGAAGCCGCGGTGTTGGTGTGGTTTGGCAGCAAAGTCGCATTGGCGCGAATGACCGTGCCCTATCCTTACGAAGTTGCCGACGAGGTGTACGTGACGTCGCAGCGGCGAAATTTCATTGACGATCTGAACCTTGCCCAATTGAAAACACTGAACCTGCGTCCTTCGCCGCGATGTGACGACGAGACATTCCTACGCCGCGCGACGCTCGATTCAATCGGGCGTTTGCCAAGTCTCGCCGAACGCGAAATCTTCTTGGCGGACCCCGATATCGAACGACGCGATCGTTTGATCGAGCGATTGTTGTCCAGTGATGATTATGTTGACTATTGGACCTATCGATGGTGTGACATCTTGCTCGTCAATGGCACACGGCTGCGTCCGATCGCGGTCAAAACCTATTACCAATGGATCCGCGACCAGGTTCAACAAAATAAACCGTGGGATCAGATGGTTCGCGAGATCCTGACGGCCTCGGGATTGAGTAACGAAAATGGTGCGACCAACTTTTACGCGTTGCACCAAACACCTGAAGAGATGACCGAGAACGCTTGCCAAGCATTCATGGGGTTATCGATCGGTTGTGCGAAATGTCATAACCATCCGCTTGAAAAATGGAGTAACGACCAGTACTACGCCATGGCGAATTTGTTCGCGCGGGTGCGTGCCAAGGGTTGGGGCGGGGACAGTCGTAACGGAGACGGTGTGCGTACGCTGTACGTGGCGACGTCTGGGGATCTGATCCAGCCGAATCGTGGCAAGCCACAGCAGCCCGCGCCGCTCGATGCGGCTCCCTTGGAATTCGACGATCCATCGGACCGACGCATCGTTCTTGCCGATTGGATGACCGATCCTGCGAATCCCTATTTCGCTCGCTCGATCACCAACCGTGTGTGGGCAAACTTTTTCGGTCGCGGGTTGGTCGAACAAGTGGATGATCTGCGATTGAGCAATCCCGCCAGCAACGAACCGCTGTTAGCAGCGACGGCCCAATACGTGATCGATGCCGATTTTGACTTGAAGAAGTTGATGCGTCTGATCATGCAAAGTGAGACGTACCAACGCAGCAGTATCCCGCTCGCTGAAAATGAACTCGAACAGAAGTACCTGAGTCGCTATTACCCCCGCCGCCTGATGGCCGAAGTGATGCTCGATGCGATCGACCAAACGTTACAGACGGCATCTAATTTCGATCAGGTCGCGTTCCCGGGGGCCGACAAGCAAAAGACCGACTTTTATCCCGCAGGAACCAAAGCGATCGAGCTGTATGATTCCGCCGTCGCATCGTATTTTCTCGACACGTTTGGCCGCAATCCTCGCGAGATCACTTGTGAATGCGAACGCAGTGATGGTCAGAGCATGGTGCAAGTGCTGCATCTGTCCAACGGCGAAACGTTAAACCCAAAACTAGCGGACGCCAACAATCGAATCGCCAAGATGATTGCTGGCGGAAAATCGCCGTCCGAGATGATTGACACGTTGTTCGTCGCTGCACTGTCGCGGTCGCCATCTGATCAAGAGCGAGAGCGTGTGCTAAGCGTTGTAGCGGAATATGGCGACGATCTTAGTACCGCGATGCAAGACGTTGCCTGGAGCGTGTTGACGAGCACCGAATTTACATTCAACCATTGACGGCCGTTCGACTACCGAAGACTGCTTGAATCTGCCCACACGACCTGAAGTTCTTTTCGCCATTTGAACCGCTATGATCCGTTTCCTATTTTCTCTCTTGCTGTTGATCTCGTTGAGTGTCGCGGTCAGTGCTGCCGACACAGTGGATTTTGTCTCGGACGTGTTGCCGATTTTGAACAAGCACTGTGTTGGTTGCCACAACGCGGACGACAGCGAAGGTGGTTTGCGATTGGATGACCATGCAGCGCTGCTTGATGGCGGCGATACCGGTTTGGCGGTAACAGCGGGGGCGGCGACTAGCAGCCGGATGTTGTTGATGATCAAGGGCGAAATCGATCCTGTCATGCCGCCCGAGGGTGAGCCGGGGTTGAACGCGGATCAGATCGAGACGATTGCCGCATGGATCGATCAGGGCGCCGTGGGGCCGGATGGCGACATGCCAATCAAAGCGACGCTACGTACACCACAAATCGAACCCGATCCGAACACGGCACGTCCGATCACCTCGATCGCGGTTTCGGATGATGGGCGTTTGCGTGCACTGGCTCGCTTTTCGTCGGTCCAGATCGTGCGTGCCGACGGGGCGATGGTGTCACAGCTCGATTCGTTGCCCGGCAAAGTCAATTCACTTGCGTTTAGTCATGATGCAAAACAGGTTCTGGTGGCATCCGGGGTAACCGGGGCCTATGGACGCGCCGGGATTTATCGCATTGACGATGGAAGCTTGGAATCCGAGATGCTCGGCCATCGCGATGTGTTGTATTCGGCTGTCTTTTCGCCTGATGAAAAGTGGATAGCGACGGCGGGCTATGACCGTGTCATTAAATTATGGAGTCGTGACACTGCGAAGGTCGTTCATGAATTGACCGGGCACAACGGCGCGATTTATGACTTGGCGTTTTCGCCTGATTCAAAGGTTTTGGCCAGTGCTAGTGGCGATGCCACGATCAAAGTTTGGCAGGTCGAAACCGGAAAACGGCTGGACACGCTCAGCCAGGGCGAAGACGAGATGTTGGCCGTCGGCTTTACCGCCGACGGCAAGTCGATTGTCGCTTGCGGTGCGGATAATCGTCTGCGTGTTTGGCGACTCAAGAGCATCAACACGGCTGCAATCAATCCGCTACTTGTCACGCGGTTTGTTGATGATTCGCCGCTGGTCGGTTTCGCGTTCTCAGCCGATTCGCATCACTTGGCAGTGCTGAGCCAATCGGGAAATGTAAAACTGCTTGACACTCGGACATGGAAACAAGTCGCATCGCTCGAATCGGTCCCCGATACCGGGACCGACATCGCGTTCGACGCGGCATCCGATTCCGTGCTGATCTCGTTGATGAACGGTCAGTTGGTCAGCCGGAAGTTGCCCCGGTCGACCGACAAACAAATCATTGCTGCAAAACCGGTCACGCCGATCTACATGGATCTTGATCCGCCTGCGGTTCGCAGCGAATCCGATGGCAAAACGCTTCCTCGCGGTGCGGAGGTTAGCGGAGTGATCTCTGCGGCGGGCGAAGTTGACGTTTACGCTTGGCATGCCAACGCAGGCGAAGTTTGGGCGATTGACGCGGACAAGATTGGAAACAGTCCGATCGATCCGATCGTTGCAATCGTTGACGACGAGGACCAACCCGTGTTGCGAACGCGGTTGCAAGCCATTCGCGAATCGTATTTCACGTTTCGCGGTAAGGACAGCATGCAGTCGAATGATTTTCGTGTGTTCAATTGGCAGGATATGAATTTGGGTGACTACTTCTATTCCTCCGGCGAAGTGTCGCGATTGTGGAAACATCCACGCGGTCCCGATTCAGGGTTCGACACGTATCCGGGCGAAGGCCAACGATGGACCTATTTCGGGACCAGCGGAACCACGCATGCGTTGGGAGAACCAGGATATGTCGTCCGTCCACTGGATTTGCATGAGACCCCGATTGCGAATGGATTGCCCGTGTTTGATGTGTACTACGAAAATGATGACGATCCCATGCGGATCGCCGGCAATGCCAGTCGATTGTTGTTCGCGGCGCCCCATGATGGTACCTTCAAAGTGCGGCTGTCCGATACTCGAGGCGAAGGAGGCGAGGTGTTTCAGTACCGGTTGGCGGTGCGTGCGGCATCGCCGAGCTTCCGCCCGTCGATCACTCCATTGAAAGGCCCCATTTTCAAAGGTACTGGTCGCGAATTTATCGTTCGCGTGGATCGTGTCGACGGCTTTGAAGGCCCTGTTACGTTCACCCTCGACGGTTTACCAAATTCGGTGGTTTCGAACTCGCCCATTGTGATTGAATCCGGCCAACGATCAGCGGTCGGAACCCTGTGGGTCCCCGAAACGATCAGCGACAAGGACGTGGCCCAGTGGAGCGGCGAGTTCAGCGTCGATGTGGTCGCGACCGCAGACGTGCTGGGGCAGCATGTCGAACGCTCGGCGGGGCAATTGAGCAAAATCAAGCTTGCTGATGCGGCTAGTGTGATTCCCAGCTTGCATCCTTTGGATCATGATGTGGCAGAAGATGAAACTTGGGTTTTGCAGGTTCGCCGTGGTGAAACCGTTTCAGCGCGTGTGCGTTTGAGACGCAAGCCAGGTTTTGGTAACGAGGTTTCGTTTGGCAAAGAAGACTCGGGGCGAAACGCCACTCAAGGCGTTTACGTTGACAACATCGGGTTAAATGGTTTGCTGATTTTGGCGGGCAGCAACGAACGAGAGTTCTTTTTGACCGCCGATCCCACCTCGGTTCCCGGTCGCCGCTCGTTCTTTTTGAACGCCAATGTCAATGGCGGCGTGACCACCCATCCGATCATCGTCGAAGTTTTACCTTAGAACACCGGCCTCGTTTGGCCGCACTCCCTTCCTCCCCCTTTCCGTTTCCCTCCAGTAGCTAGGTTTGTTCATGCTCGCTCGGTTTTCTCGATTTGCAACTTTGCTTTTCTTCTCACTTGTCGCCACGATATCGCTTGCTCAAGAAAGCAAGCCCAACGTGGTCATGATCCTATCCGACGACCAAGCGTGGGGCGATTATTCGTTCATGGGGCACGACGCGATTCAGACGCCTCATTTGGATCAGCTTGCGTCGGAGAGTTTGACGTTCACGCGTGGCTACGTTCCCACCAGTCTGTGTCGTCCATCGCTTTCGACGATCATCACGGGGCTGTATCCGCACCAACATGGTGTCGTTGGCAATGATCCACCTTGGAAAGGAATGAAAGAGGGCCAAAAGCGCCCTAATCATACGCAACCCGAATACGTCAAGAATCGCGAAGCCTATCTGTCGCACATCGACAATATGAAGACGCTGCCGGATTACTTAGCACCGCTGGGCTATCGATCGCTGCAGACCGGCAAATGGTGGGAAGGAAACTACAGGCGTGGTGGCTTTAGCGAAGGGATGACGCAGGGCGATTTCAACAAAGATGGACGTCATGGCGACAAAGGATTGAATATCGGACGCACTGGCATGGAACCGATCGATTCGTTTCTTGACAGCTGCAAAGAAAACGACGACCCGTTCTTTGTTTGGTATGCACCGTTTTTGCCACATACACCCCACAACCCACCGCAGCGGATTTTGGATAAGTACACCTCCAAAACCGACTCGTTGCCAATGGCCAAGTACTGGGCGATGTGTGAGTGGTTTGACGAAACTTGTGGTCAGTTGTTTGCGTCGCTCGAG
The DNA here is from genome assembly GCF_039545035.1 of Novipirellula caenicola. NCBI lineage: Bacteria > Pseudomonadati > Planctomycetota > Planctomycetia > Pirellulales > Pirellulaceae > Novipirellula > Novipirellula caenicola. The sequence continues at coordinate 245,150 of NZ_BAABRO010000002.1, read as the reverse complement.
GAGCGAGGGCTCGCTGAAAATACAATCGTGATCTACGTGACCGACAATGGATGGATCAACGAGCTTAGCGCCAGCCGCTATGCACCTCGCAGCAAGCGAAGTCCCAACGAAGGCGGCACTCGAACTCCGATCATGATCAAGTGGCCAGGCCACGTCGCACCCAAAATGGACAAGGAAACGTTGGCGTCGTCGATCGACCTCGTGCCCACCGTGTTGGCGGCGGTCGGCGTTGAGACCGACCGAAATTTGCCGGGTATCAATTTGTTGGATAAGAGCAAACGCGAGTCGCGCGATACCCTCTTTGGTGAAATCTTCGAGCACGACATTCAATCGATGGACGATCCGGCCGCCAGCTTGCGTTACCGCTGGATGATCCAAGGCGATTGGAAGTTGATTCTGCCTTCGAGCCGAATGCGGGGCGAGAAGCCAGAGCTGTATAACCTGAAGCAAGATCCGCACGAGAACAACGATCTCGCCGCTGAGCATCCCCAAAAGGTCAAATCGATGACCGATGCGATCAACGCATGGTGGGACGCCGAGTAGGTCAGCAGGCGTAGTGCCTTTTATTTCTAGGTTTGCACAGGCTTTTCTGTCACCTCTCCCAAACGCAGTTTGGGAGAGGTCGAGCAAGCCTTTAGCGATGCTCGGGTGAAGGTTACCGAGCAAGTCATTGGCGGCGCGGCCTCCGTGTCCATTTGATTGGCGGCGGCGTTCTAACCGGCAACCGTTGCATCTCTATCCGAGGTTTTTATCGATTGAACTTGAATTCACTGCGAAACCCTGCGTGATAACCGAGGTTTAAAACCCTGGCCGCCAGGGTCGCCGCAGTGCCGTTCTACACCTATTCAAGTTCAGTTATGAAACGAAAACTCCTCGCGTCGCTTATCCTTCTCGCCTGCAGTTCGACGCTATCGGCGGAGGATTGGCTTCGTTTTCGCGGTCCCGAAGGCTCCGGCGTCAGCCTCGATACCGATCCGCTTCCGACCCAGTGGTCCCCCAAAGCCAACGTGGCATGGAAGGCCGAGCTTCCCGGGGCGGGAGTCTCAAGCCCAATCATCGTTGGTGACCGGGTTTTTGTGACCTGTTATTCGGGCTACGGATTGAGCCGTGAAAATCCGGGTGACCTCAAAGACTTGGTGCGGCATCTGGTCTGCTATGACGTGAAAACGGGTGCCAAGCTTTGGCAAAAAGACGTCGCCGCCACGCTACCCGAAGACCCGTACACCGGAGTTGGGGTGCCGTCACATGGTTACGCCTCACACACTCCGGTTTCGGACGGTAAAAGCGTGTTTGCCTTTTTCGGTAAAAGCGGAGTGCACGCTTACGGCCTTGATGGGACCGAGTTGTGGAACGTGAATGTGGGCAAAGAGTCGGACCCGTGGGCGTGGGGATCGGCGTCAAGTCCGATCGTATACGAAGACACGGTGATCGTAACCGCGTCGGCGGAAAGCCAAGCGATTGTGGGACTGGATAAAGCGACCGGCAAAGAAGTGTGGCGTCAAGAAGCATCGGGGCTTGATGGCATGTGGGGAACTCCCGCGCTGGTGAAGCTTGACGATTCGCGAACGGACCTTGTGATGAGCGTGGCGAAAGAAGTTTGGGGGCTCGATCCCAGCAATGGCAAATTGCGTTGGTACAGCGCCGCCACGGGAGCCGATCAGGCTCAATCCAGCATCGTCACCGATGGTCCAGTGGCGTTTGCGTTGACCGGTCGCGGCGGCGGCAGTGTGGCAGTGAAAGTCGGCGGCGAGGGCGATACGACTGATGAGGCGATTTTATGGAGCGGTAGTGATTCAGCGAGGTTTGCATCCCCCATTCAATACAAGTCACGACTGTACTCGATCGCCAATGGCGTCGTCACCATCATCGATGCAAAGTCAGGCGACAAGATTGATCAAGTGCGACTTGACGGTGCGGTGCGCGGTGGTGGCGGGTTTGGTTCGCTCGATTATCCATCGCCTGTGATCGCAGGCGAGAAGATGTATTACCTCAACGGTCCAGGGCAAATGTTCGTCTTCGAACTCGGTGACGAACCGAAGCAGATCAGTGTTAACCGCGTTACCTCGGATGCGGAATCGTTCGGCGGTACTCCCGCGATCAGCGACGGTCGTATGATTTTGCGAAGTGACAAGCATTTGTACTGCGTGATGGACGAAGGGGAGAGCGTCAATCCTGCAGACAACCTGATTGCCAAATCGGAAGCGGATGACGATGCCGGTGGACGCGGCCGATTCGGTGGCGGACGTCCTGGCGGCGGCGAAGGTGGTCGGCCTGGCGGTTTCCGTGGCGGAGGCGGCGATCGACGCCCTGGCGGCGGTGGTGGCTTCGGTCGCGGTCAACGCGAAGACAACCGTCCCAAGCGACCCCAACGCCCCGAACTGGATAGTTAGGTAGACATCGGAGCGGAGTTCCGGCACGAACGAACTCACTCGCCCGGCGAAGACGGGAGGGTCGACCTCCACGTAGCGAAACTTGTCAAAAGTTTCGGCACCCTCAGCTGTGCCACCATTGTCGGCCAGCTCGCCAAGCTGGAACCGCCATCGTCAAACGCACCATTTGCAACGCAGGCATTTCTCTCGCTGCGACGTTCAATCACGACGCACGCAATCGGCTTGGAAAGCCGAGCGACAATGGTGCGCCGTCACTCATTTTTCAATTTACAATTGTCAATTTAACTTTTTCAATCTTTCCGCATTGAACTCACCCGCCCGGCGAAGACGGGAGGGTCGGAAAACGAGCCCCAGCGAGTATTCCGGGGAGGGCTACGTGGCGGCTAAATCGAACAATCTATCTCTAACACTCCGAGGCCCCACCCAGAGCTTGCTCCGCTCGCTCTGACCTCCCCAAAACAAGTTTCGAGGAGGTGAAGCACAATACCGGCGTCGCGTGCCCGTAGCGAAACTTGTCAAAAGTTTCGGCACCGTCAGCAGGGGCACTATTGTCGGCCAGCTTTCCAGGCTGGAACCGCCCACGTCGTACGCCCATTTGCAATGTATGCATCTCTTTCGCCGCGACGTCGAATCACGACGCGCGCAATCGGCTTGGAAAGCCGAGCGACAATGGTGCGCCGTCACCCAATTTTCAATTTGCAATTGTCAATTTAACTTTTTCAATCTTTCCGCAAGGAACTCACCCGCCCGGCGAAGACGGGAGGGTCGGAAAACGAGCCTTCAGCGAGTTTTCCGGGGAGGGCTTCGTGGCAGCTAAATTGAACGTTCTATCTCTAACACCCCGAGGCCCCACCGGTTAGCTTGCTCCGCTCGCTCTGACCTCCCCAAAACAAGTTTCGAGGAGGTGAAGCACAATACCGACGTCATGTGCCCGTAGCGAAGCTTGTCAAAAGTTTTGGCACCGTCAGTTGTGCCACCATTGTCGGCCAGCTTTCCAAGCTGGAACCGCCCGCGTCGTACGCCCCGTTTGCAATGCAGGCATCTTTCTCGCTGCGACGTTCAATCACGACGCCCGCCATCGGCTTGGAAAGCCGAGCGACAATGGTGCGCCGTAGCGAAACTTGTCGAAAGTTTCGATCCGATTTGGGAGTCCGCTAAGGAACTCACCCGCCCGGCGAAGACGGGAGGGGCGGAAAACGAGCCTTCAGCGAGTTTTCCGGGGAGGGCTACGTGGCGGCTAAATCGAACCACCTATCTCTAACACCCCGAGGCCCCACCGGTGAGCTTGCTCCGCTCGCTCTGACCTCCCCAAAACAAGTTTCGGGGAGGTGAAGCACAATACCGGCGTCACGTACCCGTAGCGAAACTTGTCAAAAGTTTCGGCACCGTCAGCAGGGGCACCATTGTCGGCCAGCTTTCCAGGCTGGAACCGCCTGCGTCGTACGCAACATGTGCAACGCAGGCATCTCTCTCGCTGCGACGTCTAACCACGACGCACGCAATCGGCTTGGAAAGCCGAGCGACAATGGTGCGCCGTAGCGAAACTTGTCAAAAGTTTCGGCACCGTAAGCTGTGCCACGATTGTCGGCCAGCTTTCCAAGCTGGAACCGCCCGCGTCGTACGCACCATTTGCAACGCAGGCATCACTCTCGCTGCGACGTCGAATCACGACGCCCGCAATCGGCTTGGAAAGCCGAGCGACAATGGTAGAGCGGAATTCCGACAACACGTGTGCAACCGACGAAAGTCTTCACGACTTTCGCTACGGGCTGCGGCACTGCCATCACCTACTTGGCGATTTGCTTTTCAAATCGCTCGAATAGATAGTGGCTGTCGTGAGGTCCCGAGGCGGCTTCGGGGTGATATTGCACTCCGAAGGCGGAGTGTTCGCGGTGTCGAACACCAGCGACGGTGTCGTCGTTCAAGTTGCGATGGGTGACTTCCAAGCAATCGGGAAGCGATTTCTCATCGACCGCAAAGCCGTGATTCTGAGTCGTGATCTCGACCTTGCCGGTTTGAATATCGAATACCGGTTGATTGACACCGCGATGTCCGAACTTCAGCTTGAATGTTTTCGCGCCACAGGCCAGCGATAACAGTTGATGGCCAAGGCAGATCCCAAATACCGGAACTTGCCCCAACAATTCGCGGATCGTGTTGTGTGCGTACTCGAGCGGTTCCGGGTCGCCGGGGCCATTGGACAAAAACACGCCGTCGGGGTTCTGCTTCATGATCTCGTCGGCAGACGTGTCGCCGGGCACTACCGTGACTTGGTTTCCACGCGATGCAAAGTGACGCGGGATGTTCCATTTCATGCCGAAGTCCATACAAACAACATGCGCCCCGCTGTTGGTTCGATCATGTTTGCTGACTTCGGTTTCAGTCCAGTCGTCGAGCTTTTCGTCCCATGACATCGCCTTTTTCGGCATCACTTCGCGAACAATATCACGGCCAACCAGCCCTTGCGACGCTTTGGCTTTCTCGACCAAGCTTTCGTCATTCAGGTCGCTCGTCGACAAGATCCCCCGCATTGCTCCGGTGGTCCGAATCCGGCGAACGAGTGCTCGCGTATCAATTCCGGTCAATCCGAGGATGTTGTTTTTTTGCAGGTACGACTGCAGGTCGCCCTCGGCCCGATAGTTACTGAAGATTCGACTGTCCGAGCGAACGATGAAGCCCGAAAGCGACGGCGATTCGTGCTCGATGTCGATCGAATTGACGCCGTAATTTCCGATCTCGGGATACGTCATCGTGACGATTTGACCGCGATAACTTGGGTCGGTCAAAATCTCTTGGTAGCCAGTCATCGCCGTATTGAAGACGACTTCCCCAGCCACCTCCCCCTCGGCACCAAACGCGTATCCTTCGTAAACGGTACCATCTTCGAGCGCAAGTTTCGCTGGTTTGGGCATATCAGATGCAGAGTGTTTTTGGTTAAGGGAACAAAATTCCGATAGCCTTAGAATAAACACCTTTTGCATTTTTGACGAGGCGGGGTGTGTCGCTGTCCTACGAACTTGCCAACTCAGCCCGGCAAATCCAGCTAACCGGGGGGCCGCGAATCGACAAAACGATTCGCGAACAAGGATGGTTGTCCTGTTGTCATCGCTCGCCAACAAAAAAGCCGCAATCCGAAGATTGCGGCTTGCGATGGTCGCCGAATCGATCAACGGATCATTCAGCAGTGACCCGCAGGAAGCTGACTCGCAGGAACATGCCCGCTCGATCAGCCTGCCCAATGTGCCTGCCCGATCAGCCCGCTCAATAATCCGTTCGATCAGCTTAAGTGACAAACTGCAGTCGGGCCGAGTCGCCGGCCGTCACGCTTTGCGAATCAGGTATCAATCAAGTCTTCGGGCGACAGGATGGGCACCTTGTTCTCTTCGACCTCTTGCTTTTCACGCCAAGGCTTGTTGTTGCGATAGCTTTCGAGTTCCTCTTTGAGCTGTTCAAGCTGCTCGTTCTCCTCTTCCTTGCCAAGCTCGACCGCCTTGCTGCTCCACTCGATCGCTTTTTCGAAGTCGCCGTTTTCGGCGTAGCCGGCCGCAAGCGTGCTGAGGATATGAGCTTCTTTGAACTCGGTCAATTCCGCGGCTCGTGTGCCATATTTGATGGCTCGCTCGCCGTCTCGCAATTCATCGTTGGGCGAGGTGGCCAGAACCCATGCCAAGTTATTGAGGATGCCCGGCAGTTCCAAGCTGTCCTCTTCGGCTACTTTCACCGCTCGCTCGTAATCCGCGACAGCGTCAGCATGTTCGCCAACGCTGAGCAGTGCATCGGCGCGGGATCGCAGGACGGCTGCGTTCTTGGGGTCGCGGTCCAAGACGGCCGAAAGCGTTTCGATCGCTTGGCGAGGCCGGTCGTCTTGTAAGTACAGATTGGCAAGTTGCAATTGACGCACAATGCTGGTGGGATCGCGGTCGACCAGCGTTTTCATATCGCTGATCGCATCGGCCATTCGGCCTTCCTCGACCGCAATCAAAACACGCACGACGATGGTTTGTTCTGCATCAGCGATTTGTGGTGCGATTCCCATGGCCGATTTCAGGTCTCGTTTGGCAGCGCGAATGTCGCCGCGTGAAAGTGCGATCTCGGCACGCTGCAGTAACGAGATGGGATCTTTCGGCTGCATCGCGAGCGCTTTGTTCAAATCGGCAAACGCCTCGTCTTCTTTGCCTTGCATGCGGTACAGAATCGCTCGCATGCGGTACATCCCTTCGCTTGGTTTGGCTTCCAAGGTTTTGGTGATCAAATCGACCGCATCATCCACTCGCTCGGCATCGAGCAATTGTTGCACCGCGGCTTGCGCGACCACCTGATTTCCAGGATCGACGGCCAAGATTTTCTCGAGATCCGCCATCGCACCATCGACGTCATCGTTTTGCATTCGCAAACCGGCACGGGCCTGCAATGCTTCGATGTTGGTGGAATCGGCTTCGATGGCCGAATTTAAATCGGCCATTTTCTTTTCGTCGTCTTCTTGGGCAACCGCACGCAAGACATAGGCTCGGCTCTGCTGAACCGGTTCGTCCTGAAGCAGTTCGATGGCCTTGCTTGTCGCTTCGGTCATCTCGTCGCGGTTGCCTTCGGGCAACATGTTCAATTGAGCGATCATCAAATACGCTTCGACAATCGATTCGTCGCTTTTGGTTGCCTTGCGAAGAAACTCGAGCGCTTCGTCGCGAATCTGCAGCATGCGGCGACCGCGAACCCGCTGCATCAGCGCCACCAAGTGCTGGCTCCGCTGAACCAGGACACTGGCCAGCATTTTTTCGGCAAACGATTTATTTTCTTCGTTCAGGCCCTTCGCCAAGGCCGATTCGAGCAAGGTCGTGACCGCAGCGAGTTCTTCGGGGGTATCGGCATCGATCCGTTTGATCACGGCATCGTCAAATTCCGCTTGGCCCGCTCCGACCGTGGTTTCGCTTTCCCCCGCATCGGATTTTCCGCCGCTGCCGCCTTTGACCTGCGGGGCCGAAATGTCGTCCGCCACGGCCACATCTTGAGCCACCACCGTTTGGTTGGCATCCCCTAGTGTATGCGTCAAGCTGACGAGAGTTGCAAGGATCGCAATCCCGACTCGTTGCTGAAAAACCATCTATCGCAAATCCATTATCCGAGGCTGATCGATGGTGAAGAAAAGCTCTCCACCCAGGGCCCATTATGACGTGATTTGCTCGTCCCGCGAAGACAGAGTCCGCCTGCGAGAAAAGAATTCTTTAGATTTGCAGCTTCGGCGGTTTTCGCGTTTGCCGGCCTGAAAAGGCCCCGCACCGCGGCCGGAAGCTCGACGATGGCCAAGTCGGTGCGGAACAAATGTACGGCGGTTAAACGCCGACGCGTTCGTTTCGCAGCGCGTCGATCTCGTTTCTTAACTGCTCGTTCTCGTCTTTGAGCGAGTTCAGTTGCACCAAAACGAGGTTGAAATCGTCCGCAGCGGATAACCAAAAATCACCCGTACGGAACTTGATCGCCTTGATCGACTCGCCGCGTGCCATTGCGGACATCGCGGTTCGCAGCCGATACATCGGTCCAGCAAATCGATTGCTCATGACCAGCGTGTCCCGCAAAAATACGGGTAAAAGCACAAACATGACGACGACAATCGGTGCTTGGGCAATGATCGCCGATTGCACCGCATCCCAGAACGGTTGGTTAATCACGTTCGCGAAAACGCGGACGCAGACGTTGATCGAGACCAGGCACATCAGAAAAATCGCCCAGTGAGCCGCTACACGGGCGGCGATCGACCATTGGACTTTGGGATCCACAAGGAAGCGGGTTCGCTTGGACATAATGTTTGTCGCTATGTAGGAACACGGATGGAATCTATAGGAATTCGCTATCGGAATCCTCGCTAAGGTTCCCTCGATAGGACGAAACACTCCCCCCAACTGTTTTTGGAACCTTTTCAATCTAGCATGCAAATGTTGCTGCTCTGGACGATTACCACTTTTCACCCAGGCAAACCCCTTTTGGTGCCGGGTATATCCGGCAAGGTCATCCTGATCGTTAGGACCGACGCCAGAAGTGGGGGAATCGCAACCGCACCGAGATGCACGGTCAAACGCTGGTGACGAATGAACCGATTACCCCAGTAGCAGCAATCGTCCGCAATCTCGCAATGAATCCGAACGTAGCTTCGGCTCTCCTACCCGTCATGCCGACCCCAATTGGATGCATGTCGCCATCCCGGTTTGGCATGGGGCGGGCAAGAGTACCGAATCTACGCCTAAGGGATCGATGGAGCGAGAAGCTCTGAACTCGCTGATCTTTTTGCCGCCAACCACTCCGAACCGAGCGTCCGTCCGATGAGCAAATTTGTTTTCGAATTTCGACCGGTGAATTCCGTAGGGCCTAACCATCTTGGACGCTGGCGAAGTCAGCCGAAATCGACCCTTGTCGCGATCTGGGTTTCCGCCGTCCTGCTTGGCGGTGGTAGTGTGTCGGCAGAGGTGCCCGGTTCGATGAAACAGGGCTCACATAAACACAGCTCGCTGCAGCAACTTGGTCGCATCGTCGGCGCAGGGTGGGGCGATGGCTATCACGCCTGCAAGTGCTCGGACGCTTCGATGTGCGCCGACATGCCGCCACGACCCTATTGCGAAGGAAACTGCGGACACGGCAATTGCGATGCGTGCGGAACCAACCGTTCTAGCGACATCGTCCAGTGCGATTCCGGTTGCGCTTTGCCAAAGCCGGCTGGATTCTTGCCTCACGGCATCTTGGGCAATGTGAACGAGACCGGGGTGGCGCTAAAAGCAGGGACGCTACCCGCTTGTCGCAGCGTTCCCTGTAACGATTTGCGTTGCAAATCGCCGACGTGCAAGCTGAAATTGCAGGGCAACGTCAACGAAACCGGGCTTGCGCTGAAGGCCACCGGGACCGCTCGATACAGCAAGCCATTGTTCAATGTTTCATTGCCTCGTCCCCACTTTCGTACTCCCATTTTCCGTCAATTGGCCCCACAGCCTGCTTGTGACACCACTTGTGACGTGAATGTTGGCCCCGCCTACCCGTTTCCGGCATATCACAACGACTCGGGTGACTCGATTGAGTCCACGGAATCGGACGCCGTTACCGATTCGCCGCTCGCCGAATTCCCTGCGGATGCGGTGATGAACCCGTCGCATGCGAATCCAGAATTCGTCTCGACTGTCGAATCACTCGCGACGTCGGTGGTTGAACCCGAGAAGAAGGTGGCTGTCTCGGTGCTGGCAGCACCTCAAATCAATTCCGAACCCGTTGCCGAAGTTCGTCATCCGGTGCGGATTGCCCAAGGCAAGGTCAAGCCAAGGTCCAGCGAGATGTCGGTGCCTGCGGAAAGGTCGTTACCAACCGTGCCGGCCGAAACGTCAGCAAAAACGCCGGCAAAACCATCGCCTTCGTCGACAGTAGCAAAACCATCGACTGCGACGGCCGCGACGAAGCCAGCCCCCGTGTCGATGCCGAAGAAATCACGGATTGCGATTTCAGATCCGCTACCCACCAACGTCTATGTCAATCATTTCGTTGAAACGGATGCGGAAGTGGCGGCCCAACCCGAACCAGCGACTAACGCTCCGAAGCGTTTGCCCGTGGTCCGCTAAAATCTCGCGGGCCCGCAAAAACGGCAATACGGGCGTGTTGATTTGCTGATCCGCATTAGGTGATCAGCAGGTTCCCGCCCTGGTCGCCTTCTTCGATTTCGCGGCGGACTTCGCGAAGTCCGTAGGCACAAAGCTCAAATTGCTCGCTCAATCGGTACAGCAAATCGCAGGACGGACGGTCTTCGCCCCCTTCAATCTCTGCTGCGATTGCGTAGGCGCGCTTGCCTTGACGGCAATAGTCGACGAAGCCATCGGGGGATGTTTCAGGTTGAATCCTTCGCAGGCTTTCTGGGTACATTCCGGACCAGAACAACGTGAAGTCCCCGATATGACGATGCACCTCGCGGCGAGCAATTCCGACGCGACGATCCGCTTCGACGACCATCTGGAACACTTCGGTCACCGGTTTTCCGTTGGGCCGTCGCACTCGGTGTAACGACTCGACGCGGACGAATCGCAGCAGCAACTCGCTGAGATAGTCGACCAGCTGGACGTCGGCGACGCCTAACTTCGACAAAAAGATGCACTCGCTTAAACCCGCAAAGAAACGCTCGATAGTCGAGTGTTCCGGGGTCGGATTCTCGTTCGGATCTGGCTTCATCTTAGCCTCCGCGATATTTAGAGCATCGGAAGGGGACGCGAGGCTTTCGCGACCTGTTTCAACATCTAGTATAGTTAGCCGGCCAGATCAAGAGAAATTTATTTAGCCGTGGGGTAAGGGCAGCGAATCCGCAACCGCTGCGGTCCTAATGGCGTCCCCCCTTTTGGGCCGCGCATAAAAAAACGACCGGCGGATTGCTCCGCCGGTCGCTCTATGATGAAGCGTTGATCTTGCGATCGGGTGACACTAGTACATGTCGTGATCGCCGCCGTGACCGCCTGCCTTCTTCGCAGTCGGCTTCTCGGCTACCAACGCGTCGCTTGTCAAAAGCAACGTTGCAACACTCGCAGCGTTGCCAAGTGCAGTTCGGGTTACCTTGGTGGGGTCGATGACGCCCGCTTTGACGAGGTCTTCGTAGGTGTCGGTGAGGGCGTTGTAGCCTTCGTTGTTCTTCATGCCGACAACCTTCTCGCAAACGATCCCGCCGTCTTGGCCGGCGTTTTCCGAGATCATCGTGATTGGAGCGCGGCAAGCGCGAAGCACGATGTTGTAACCGACGATTTGATCTTCGTTCAGATCGTCGCCAGGTTTGACCTTGCTCGATGCACGCAGCAGAGCCACGCCACCGCCCGGCAGAATGCCTTCTTCAACCGCAGCACGGGTAGCGTGAAGGGCGTCTTCGACGCGAGCCTTCTTCTCTTTCATTTCGCTTTCGGTCGCTGCACCGACGTTGACCTTTGCAACACCGCCAGCCAATTTGGCCAAACGCTCTTCGAGCTTTTCTTTGTCGTAGTCGCTGGTGCTCAGTTCGATTTCGCGGCGGATCTGGTCGATACGCGCCTTGATGTCCGAGCTCTTGCCAGCACCTTCGATGATCGTGGTGTTGTCCTTGTCGATGATGACCTTCTTGGCGCGGCCAAGTTGTGGCAGGTCAACGCTTTCGAGCTTGACACCCAACGCTTCGAAGATCGCTTGACCACCGGTCAGGATCGCGATGTCTTCCATCATTGCCTTGCGACGATCGCCGTAGCCAGGAGCCTTCACGGCGGCGACTGCGAACGTGCCACGCAGACGGTTGATGACCAAAGTGGCCAATGCTTCGCCGTCGACGTCTTCGGCGATGATCAACAAAGGCTTGCCTTGTTGAACCACCTTTTCCAACATCGGAACCATGTCCTTGATGTTGCTGATCTTCTTTTCGAAAACCAAGATGTAGGCGTCTTCGAGAACCGCTTCCATCGTGGACGAATCGGTGACGAAGTAAGGCGACAGGTAGCCGCGATCAAACTGCATCCCTTCGACCCACTCTTGCTCGGTGTGAAGGCTCTTGCCTTCGTCGACGGTGATCACGCCGTCCTTGCCCACCTTGCTCATCGCGTCGGCAAGCAAGTTTCCGATTTCTCGGTCGTTGTTGCTGGCGATCGTGGCAACGTTTGCCATTGCTTCTTTGTCTTTGACCTTGGTCGCCATCGAGTGCAGTTTTTCGGTCAAATCCGAAACCGCTCGCTCGATACCCGACTTCAACTGCACGGGGTTCACGCCCGCCACGACAGCCTTGAGGCCTTCGTTGAAGATCGCTTCGGCCATCACGGTTGCGGTCGTGGTTCCGTCGCCCGCGACGTCGCTGGTGCGGCTTGCGACTTCGCGAACCATTTGAGCGCCCATGTTTTCATAGACGTCTTCGAGTTCGATTTCCTTGGCAACGGTGACACCGTCTTTGGTGACCGTCGGGCTTCCGAAGCTCTTTTGCAAGATAACGTTGCGGCCCTTAGGACCGAGAGTGACCTTGACGGTGCGAGCCAATTTGGAAACACCGCGGCGGATCGCTTCGCGAGCTTCCTGGTCGTAGGCAATAATCTTTGGCATGGGAGAGGTTGTTCCAGTTTTTCGAGGGATTGTTTTGTTTTGCCGGTACTGTGTTTGACCGGAGAATTACTCGATGACAGCCAAGACGTCGTCTTCACGCATCAGCAGGTATTCGACGCCATCGACTTCGATGTTCTCGCCAGCGTAGCTGCTGAACAGAACCTTTTCGTTGGGCTTGAGTTGGCATGCAGCACGGGTTCCATCGTCGAGCAATTTGCCGTTGCCGACCGCCACGACGGTGCCGCGAGCTGGTTTTTCTTGAGCCGAATCAGGCAGCACGATGCCGCCAGCCGTCATCTGCTCGCTCTCTTCACGTTGGATCACGATACGTTCGCCGAGGGGTTGCAAGCGAATCTTCGAGTTCTTCTTGGTGGCAGTCGCCATCTCCGTGACACCTTTCGTCTATCAGGACAGAAATTTGAGTTGTTATTGAGGCACACCCTTGCCATGCGTCAAAACGAATCGATGCACAAATGGCAGGGAGCCACGACTTGGATCGCTTTGAGAGCAACCCGCGTGCCGATCGCTCTATTTTCGTCGCAAGTCGTTGGGGGTAAACAACTTATCTGCAAAGTGGCGTTGCTCCAGCAAAGTGCCAATTCCAGAATGGCAGCCCTTGCACGCCCCGCGTTTCTGTTCCACCCGGCAAAATCACAGCTCAGCAAGCCAATTTCGGGGCGTACGGTGATGAGGTGGCGTCAGATGAGAAGAGGCTCGCTTGCCGTGTTTGAAGGAAACCTAGACCGACGCGTTCGTTTTGATGATCGTGTTTTTCTCAACCCGACGCGTAAGTTTTGAAGCCCAGCCCAACGGGCTGGGGCAAAAAAATCGATGGATTGTAGGGCCAACGGCCCGGCCGTTTGCTGGGACTCAATGAGGGCGGCTAGTAAATGGCCGGTCCTTTGGCCCGAAGAACGTCTAAACACGCAACTTCAAAACTAACGCGTCGAGTTGTGATTGGTTTGAGCGACGGGAGTCGTGAATTTTTTGCTCTGCCGCTTTGGATCCCATTGTTGATGGCGAATTATTTGGTTTTCCGCCAATCGCCAGTTTGATTCGCACTGCCAGAAAGTTCACCTAATCCGCATAACTTGGTTGTTTTTGGTTTTTGAAGCGAACCATTTTCAGGAAACACGATTCCCTTTAATATCAGCCGTTGACGGTAAAGCGGCGGGAAAGTAAATTCCCGTGCATCGACAGACGGTGGGTGTAGCTCAGTTGGTTAGAGCGTTGGATTGTGGTTCCAAATGTCGGGGGTTCGAATCCCCTCACTCACCCTGTTTTTTCTTCTGCGGCCGCTGCCGGGACTTTCCAATGAGAGTTGCCGACAGCAGAATCTTCCGCCCGTTCACTTTACTCTTGAAGTGACCATCAAGTCCTTTTTCCGCAACGCTGTGAAGCATTTTCGGTTGTCGAATTCGTGCTGGTTTGCTGTGGCGGATGTCGTCGACGACTTGTTGATTGATTGAGCCGCGACGCGTAAGCGGCCGGGGCCCACTCGCTACCCATTACCTTACGGCCCACGGCTCACCGTCGCGATTTCCATTTGGATGAAATCAACAAGCCGTTGAGACGTTTGGACTTGGCGTAATCGGATTCGCGGCGGACCGCTAAGTAAGGGCGATGGGATCGGATCGACGGTTTCAAGCAACGCCTTTGTCGAATTGGTTTTTGTCGAACCGGCAATGTCACATCGTGTAGAATCGCAGCAGCCACATGAAAGGTGATCCTGCTTCTAGATTGGATCCGTGACTTGGTCGTATCGATCGATGACGACTTGAGAGAGAGCTCGCAGGCAAACCCAGCGAGCGTTTCGTTCGCTTTTCTAAAATCAAGGCTAGTCCAAACCTCTGTGGCAACCGCTTGACGATGAATCTGGTTCAAAATGCATTTGCTGACCTAAATTTACAGGGAAATCCGATGTCGCAGTCTAAGATCGCTTTAACGCTATTCGCATCGCTGGTACTCGCTGCATTTGTCGTGGCCTCTGAAGGTGATGAGCTTCGTGAAAATGCCCGAGCCATGCAGCGGGAGGCCGCGGAACTCGCTGAACGTGGACACCAAAAGGAGGCTGAAAACCTGGAACGCAAAGCGGCAGCAATGCTCGAAAAAATCAAGCATCGCGAACACCGACCGCCGAATCACCGTGATGCTGAGATCGTGGAAATGAAAGAGCGGCTGCAGATGCTACGCAGAGAACAGAGGGAACTTGAAGACGATGGCGGGAATGAAGAACGACTCGTCGAAGTTCGGCATCAAGCAGAGAGAATCCAGCGAGAGCTGCACGAGTTGTCGGATGGCTCCGAACGTGAACAACTTGGACCACACGCTGAGATGACTCGTCGCTTAGAACACATGCGGATCGCAGTCGAGCACTTGCGGCATGCTGGTCTGCATGACGTAGCCGAGCGTGTCGCTAAGAGGGCTGAGACCACGGAGCGGCAGTTGCACGACCAGCAACGCCATCACGAACGAGATCCAATCCACGAGATCATGAAGCAGCTTGACGAAATTCGCCATGAGATGGGGCGACTGCGTGACGAGATCAAGGAAAGCCGCAAGTCGCACTAGAGGCCACTTGCAGTGTAGCGGGACAGCGATCCGGCTTGTTGATCGATAGAGCCGCGACGCATCAGCGGCCGTGGCCCACTCGCCGCACCGCTACTAAAGTCGATGGCATTGGCCTTACGGGCTACGGCTCACCACTGCGATACTAGCAGAAAAGCGAGACGAGCCAACGCGGTTGGGATTCGCGTGATTCTAGCGACTCGGTCGTCACTGATCTGCGCCCCGAGTCTGCTCGTTGACAGCATCCGTCTCGCTTCCGTTGGGCCGAATCATTTCAAAGTACTTGCGGATGGTTTGGCGATGGCCGAGCGGGATCGATTCAGACTCCAAGACCGATTCACTGAGTGCTTCATATTCGTCGGCCTTTTCGCGATAGGCTCGCACAGCGGCCTGTTGCTGTTGATCACTTGCCTCGGTTTCGACGTCCACATCCCCCTGAGACGATTCTTGTCCTTTAAGATTCATTTGAGGTTGTGTTTTTAGCTTGGCGGTTTTGTCCCCAGGGTCATTTCCGCTAGCCGCTGAACCCGCCTTGTTGCCCCCCTTCTTGTTGCTCATCGCTTGGCTGCGGCATTCGCTCTCGCATTCCGATTTGCATTCACCCAGACATTGACACTGTTTTCGCAACAAGTCCGACAGTTTCTTTTTTTGTCCTTGCTTTCGTGCTTCGCTGGCGAGGCCTTTCATGCCGTCACTGAACTTGCCGCGGTTACCTTGGCTGAGCCCCTGGCTGATTTGAGTTGCGGCTTCTTGGATCGATTTCTTTTGATTACCATCGCCAGCGTCTTGGTTCAGTTTGTTCAGTTGCTCGGTGATGGCTTTTTCGGTTTTGCGATCGAGTTCGGGCATTTCGAGTTTCTCGAGTTCATCGGCGGCTTTCTCCATTTCGCCCTTGGACAGTGCTTGTCCCGCCATCGCCATCGCGTCGGACAACGAAAGTGCATCACCGACTTGTTGAAGTTCCTCCGCAGCGTGCGGATCATCCAGCTTTTGTTGCATCTCCTGCAGCGAGGCTTCCATTTCCGACAGCTTGGCCAGTGCCTCTTTGGGATCCATTCCCGGTTCTTTCAGTTGCTCGACCATCAGCTGAAGGTCCTTCAGTAGTTCATCCAGTTCAGGGTCCTGGCGTTCTTCTTGAAGCGACTTCAGTTCTTCGAGCCCATCCTCCACTCGCAATGCTTGTCGATCGACCACGTCGTTGCGAACTTCGGCCGCAGTGAGATCAGCGGGAGGCCCTGAAATGAACGCGAGTACGACCGCAGCAGCAGTGAGCGACAAAGCGATAGGCCATGCGCGTAGGCGTTGCGGCGGGACGACACGATCGGGCTGTACCGATTCGGCATGTGCTTCGGCGTCGGCGAGCTGTAAGCGTTGCAGCGCAGTGGGCTCCGTTGCCGCAGCTGTGTGATGAAACTGCAGTGCCGTTTCCGTACGGTCTTTTAAGTTGCACGCTTTGTCGATCGCGGTGGCCGCGCTACGCAGCGAACGAGCTGTAAGGTACGAGTAGGCGAACCCGATCAACGGGCCAGAAATGCTGAGGACTGCGATCCATCCCCAGCCGAATGCACCCTGAGTCAATAGCCGAGCGAGACCCACTAGGCACGCCATCCCACCGCTGATGAGCATCCCCGTCATCACACACTTCCCCATCCATTGCCGCTGTTGGCGATTTTGAACGGCTGCGATCTGCTGCTGTAATCGAGTCACGGATAAGTCCTTTGTAGAACGAGGAAACGTATTCCGACGCAAGTCTTAGCATATCGAGCCGACGCTCGGTCAACTAGAGATTTTCAGGAAATTGATCGTTGCAATTTGTCGCCAATCGTGCAGCTATTTGACATCTTCAACGGGCGACTTCTCGTGGATGGTTAGCTTTTCGAGCGTGATTTCGGACCGACCGACGCTGTCGGAACATTTGCTCTGGAAAAAAGTGCCCGAGATCGCTGTGTCACCCACGGCGAAGCTGGCTAACAAACGAAACGGGGCCGCTTCAGCCGGTGCGACCAAACAATGGATCTGGCCGCCCTCGCGAACCATCCTCAAACGTCCTGATTTGGACGCATTGCTGATCGTAACCGAATCGTAGGTATGGTTCTTTCCATCAGCCATGTAGCGCGCGATTTGAGCTCTGTAGACAAGTTGAGCGTCCTTGTTCAGCGACAGTTGGCAATCCACTCGCGTCTTTTCAGGATCGTCCATCGACAAAGACAACCCCGTGTTGATTCCCCAACCGTCTTGGTTCGGTGATATTTCGACGTCGCGATAATCGACGGTCACTTCCATATCTCCATGGACTTTCTTCCATCTTGCGATACCGGGCCAAGTTGGATAGCCGTCGGAATCTTGCTGTGTGATTCGAAGCCCGTCGTCACCAACGGCGAATTGGTTTGCCGAGCCTAAGACATTAATCCCTATTGATTTGAGTTTTTCGAGCGGTTGATCTAGTGACACATCCAATGTGGACGAAGGGGCATTTAGCGCGAATGGGCCTTCGGCTGGATAGGCCAACTCTTGTTCGTTGACGGTGGGGAGCGTCTTTGGCCATTCGCCTCGGTGAACCAGATTGCGGACGCGACACTCCGTTTTATTCGAGTAGCGAAACAGCGCAAATTGACGTTCATTGATGACCACTTCGACTGCGACCTTAGCGACGTCCACGTCATTGACCGAAATCGTCAACGCGTCGCCCTTCAGCGTCATTCGAATTTTGTTCCATGCTTTCTCCTTGAGCGGAACTTCTGTTGCCGATGCTGGCAGGGGGGATTCATTTCCAGGATTCAGATCTGAAGCTTCGTATTGCGCGTTGGTCAAACGATGAAGCCGAATACCGCTGGGGCTGATGAGGTACGCGTTGGGACCGAGCGCTGGGTGAACTTCAAACTTGTCCTTCTCGTACCAGGTTTCGAACTCGATGACGCCGTCTTCGAGCATCGGACGCTGGTACAACAACAAGCTCTCGAGATGTTCGACGGACGTATTTTCACGCAGTTGCCCCGTCAATTCATCGCCCACTCTTTTCCATGGCGCCTTGCCATCGCCGATCGTCGAGAAAAACTCGCCGTAAACATCGGCCCGCCAAGCCGCCCAACGCTCCATGTCAATCAAATTGATTTCGGATGGTATCTCGGGTGTGCCGATGATTCGCAGGTTGTTGACCGTCGAGTAGTTGGATGGATGGGATGATTGAAGGACTAACCAAGGTGCCGGCGGATGGTCAAATGTCTGTTCGTGAATTTGCACGCCGTTGGTCCAAGTCGTTACCTTGTTGCCGTCAACCTTGATGCGAGTTTCGGCGGTAGGATCCCAGGCAGGTAACGTAATTTTTTCACCTACCCTCTTTGAGTCATGCATGACCGTCGTGACTTGAGTCTTCGATAAATCGTGAAGAGGTTGGGCCGCGTGCATTCCATAAGCGATGGAGACTTCCCGATGTCCATAGGTGGAGTGTTCAGCCACGATTTCGAATTGACCTCGCAGCGGCGACTGAAAATACAATTGGCTCCATGCCGCTCCAGGAATGTGTTGCAAGGATCCTTTTGCCGCGATCCATGTCGAGGGGCGACAGCCTTGTGACTTCAGGTCCGGCTTGAAATACGGCACCTGCGTCCACTGAGACAACGGGCGGGCGATGGATTGAGTCACGCGTGACGGAGTGAGCCGCTCTGCGTTCTCAATGTCGCCAAATAACGCATGGACGTGTCTAGAGAAAATTTGGTCGTTAGAGCGTCGCTTCTCGTCGCGTTCGATCTTTCGCAGCTCACGGACGATGTCCGATGCCGTTGTGCGGGTGCTTTCATCCTGCGCCGCACGCCATGCGACGACAAATTCTGCGGCACGGTCGGCCGCCGACAACGATTGCGGAATGCCAGCGATCAGCGTTTTCCAAACTTCTGTCACGGCAGCCTTGGTTGCATCTTTGTCACCCGATTCGATTGCGATCAGAGCCTCGATCGCTTGGCGATTGCGAGATTGCAGATCGCTGTCGTCGTGAAGTTGTTCGATGATTGTCCTCAGGTCGTCAAGTTTACCGGTTGCCTTGGCCAGACGAACCAACTCAATCGCGGGACAGAGCACCGTATCAAATCGCGTCGTGGGCACGGAAGCATTCGCTTTTTGTGCTTGGTTGACGACCGCAGCCGAATCGGCCATTGGATTGTCGATCGCGTAGTACAATCGAAGATTGGAATGGCTCGCCGACGGCAGCACCCAGTCTCGTAAAACGCCAAACGCTTGGTCCGACGGCATGTCGCGAGTTGTGCGGACGATTTCCGCAGTTAATGGCTCAACCGTGGCGTCGTCGACGATGGTTGCGACGACTCGCACTTGTTCGTCCGTGGGGGGATTGGCGAGTGCAGTCAGGTGCTGGTGTACTTGATCACTCAGTTCGGTTGGCCAATCGCCGGTAAGTACCGCATTTCGGACCTTGCTCGATTGGTGCTTCGAGCGATAGATACCGAAGCGAGTGCTAAGTTCGGCATCGAGCGGTCGCTCAAAAACAACACTGCCATTGACACTGACAACGGCGGCGCCGTCTCGCAGCGTCAACTCAACCTGATTCCAATCACCAACCTTCAATGGCAATGGGGCAGTGCCACGCCGGCAGGATGCTTCGACGAGGGAGTTGTCTAATTCGACGCCATTGTAATCGTCGTCCCACTTGGGCGTGGCGATCCAGTGGGTCTCGACGCCATCCGGTTGCAGCATCAATGCGATGCGACCGATCGTGGGATGAGCCACTGATTTTTCCGGGGTATAGAAGAACTCGTACTGAACCGAATCGCCGTTCTGTAGCGGACGATGGTAATAGATCCAGCTTTGTTCAGCCGGATCACCGCTTGCTTCGCTTGCGTGACCCTCTAAGACGCCGTCTTGGACATTCCAATCGAAGGTGGACGGCTCTTGCTGCTGATAATAGGCCAACGCGCTATTCTCAGGTGTAGGATTCTCAGCCATCAAACGCTTGCGAGGCTGTGATTCACTAAACTTCGTGCAATCCCATCCGTCCATTCGATCGGCGCTGAACAAATCGACTTGACGGGGAATGACCGGAGATCCCTCAATGCGGATGTTGTGAAAGGAAACAACTCGCGTTCCTTCCGATGCCAGCGTCAGCCAAGGACTTGTTGTCCCGACGGCTTCCTCATAAACGAGGTATTTGTTCATGAAATACTTCGCTTGCCCGTCCTTGACTTGCACGGTCACTCGATTGACGCCAGCAGACGCTCGTTTCCTTCCACCCGAATGCGTAATCGAATCATGACCGCTTACGGATCGGATGGCGGTGTTGCTGCGATTCGACGACACGACAATGCCTCCGTAGCCCACCCCACCTTCGGCCGAGGGATCTCCAATGCAATCCATTGACACGGTAAAGTCTCCGGCCAACGGATAGTTGAAGTACAGCAGGTCATGGCTGCGGCCGCTGAGATTAGTGATTTGGCCTTCGTAGCCAGCCCACCAAGCTTTTTCGTTGGTGCCGGCGTCTTCGGATGACGTCACCAACCAATGTTCAAACGGGCGATCGAGCGGCAGATCCGATTGCTTTGTCGCCGCAGTCACGCGATTGGACCAATCGACGTTTGCCAACCTCGCGTAGGCAGTCTGTGAAGCATCCAACAACTGCTTGCGAAACGCCGGCAAGCGGTTCTCAAACAAGGGGGCGAACGATTCGGATGCTAAGCAGGCCTGATAGACAAGGTATTCAGCGGCAGCGTTTGGGCGTACTCTGGAAGTGCCGGACTTCAGACGCTCCTTCATTGACGACAGTAGTTTTTCGACGTTCTTATTGCCGAGCTCGACATCGTTCTGAGCGATCATCGTGAGCGTCTGAAGGAATTCCGCGTGCTCCGATTTCTTTTCCGCTAATACATCGACCTCGGATCGCAGTTGGTCGAGAGTGCCAGCGTCGCGGGCTGCGTTAACCAGTTCCGTGAAATTGCTTAACAAGACGGACGAGTTGGCGGGGGTTTTGCGTTCGGTTTGTTCGAGGAAGACCTTTGGGACTTCCGCGTGGTGGATGAGCTCGGCGGTAAATCGGATTGCCTCGCGTCCTGCGGTTGGCATTGTCCATTCGTGCCACGCGCTGTATCTCTGATCCGCCGAGCCTGATTTTAAGTGCTGGCTAACGATTGCTAAGGGAGTTGGTAATCTTGGCCGAGAATAGTTTGGTAATTCGAAATCAACCAGACGCCCCAATAGGTCGAGCGTTAGCTGTGGCATTCCCAGTTCGGCGGCTTGGCTAGTGATGGTGCCGAGGTCACGCATCTGTTGGTAAAGACCATGGTCGCCACTGAAACGGCTGTAGTAAGCCTGGCGTCCCATCAGCAGGCTTTCGAAATAGTCTTTGACCGATTGCTCGTCTCCGGTGGATGCAAGGTAGGTGTTGACCAATCTAGGGAGTTTCCCTTCACCGTCGAATTGACCACTTGAATTTGCCGTAGCTTGCTGGATGGATTGCTGCAGCGTTTGGTGAATGATGGGAAACGCGGCTGCTTTTAATTTTTCGTTTTCAAATGCCTTGAGTGCCGCGAGTAATGCGACGTGCTTGTCGGCGGACGCGGCGCCGGTGCTAACCTTTGCTGTCAAGTCATTCAAGAGCTGGATCGAATCATCAACGCGATCGTTTTGCGCTGCGGCAATCAACGTTTTCATGGCGATCGAGGGAATGGTTGACGCCGTTTCGCGTGTTCGTTGGTTCACCGCCTCGAGAAGTTCCGGCAGTCGATCGGAACCTTTGGCTGCCATCACAAGTTGAAACGCCAAACTGTCAATCTTCACGTCCATCAGATCGGTAACGGTGACATACATCAAGATTTCAGAGGGACGATTCGCAGGCATTACGAGCGCCTTCAACACGTCGTAGGTGTCTTCGACGGGATAGTCATTGCCGTTCCAGACCGAGACGATTTCTTTTAACGACGTGATCACTTCGGTTTCGATCGGGTCGGCATCGTTCGGCTCGGAGGACGAGGAGTGTACTATAAAGGATCCTCTCGAGTTGTCGGGGCTCTCTGCAACGGGATCGGCAACGGGGAAACCTCCTTTCAGCGATTCTGAAACCGCTCTACGAGAAAGTTCAGGCATGTCATTTTCCGCGGCCGATTTGGCGATCGTGACTGCCGTGCGGAATTGAGACAGCGTTAGCGGCGAAATCAATTTAGCGCTGTTCTGCGGTTTGGGGCGTGAGGATCGAGCCGCGGGATTGGCATCACCGGCTAGGCTTTGCGTGGGCAGTCCGGGGGGGAGTTGCATCGCGATGAAACCGATCCGGTGGAAGATCGATATCGACGCGAGCATCGACATGACGCCATTTTGCCGTCGAAAACTCGCCTTTGGATCTTTTGAACGAGTGGGCCGCTGTGTTGCAATCTCCAGCAGTTCCGCCCATCGTGCTTCGGCTTGTGCCTTGTTGCCCTGTTCGACTAGCACCCTTCCCCATTCGTATAGAATCGCCGACTGTTCTTTGATGCCGATCTGACGTCGTGCCGCCTTCAGTGCAACCTCCGCGAGCTGATGTCCAAGGTCCTGCAGTTCGTCGTGTTTGATGCAATCGCGGGCGACGATCCACACAGGAATCATCATCGCTGCTTCGCGCCGCTGCCGCGAATTGGGTCGACGTCCTTCGGCGATTTGTTCCAGAGGATTTTTCGATGCCATCTGCGTCAATTGACGTACCGCCTGAACCGCTTCGTCGTCTTCGCTGCTCAACTTCCACGCGGCTGAAGCGACAGCGATGGAAAGATCCAGCGGATATTGTTCCGCTAGCTGATCCAGCCGATCGGTAATCACACTGGAAACTTGCGACTCTTTTGACAGCGTGGTCAACAGTTCGACAAGCGAACTCTTCATCCGCTGGTTCGCCAAGTCCTTGGCGTCGGGAATCGACAGCATCAAATCAATTGCGGAGTGACTGGAATCACTCGATTCGGGATCCACTAATAACTGTGAAACCAATTCGTTTGCATTGGAGCCGTCCATCGATGCGACCGCTTTGCTCATGCCCTTTTCGAGCATTTCGACATGGTACTCGGCGGTGCGGCCGCTGTATTGTTTTGCCGATGCAAGTGCCTCGGGGTGATCAAGCAATTTGCGGTAAATTCGTATTGCGTCGACCGGAAACTTCATCTCTAGCATTTTGCCGGCAACCCACTTCTCATTCTCAAGCCGTTGGTAAGCAGCATAGCCTGGATCATAGTTTTGCAATCCCGAACCCTTCATCTGCTGTATCAGCAATTCTCGAGCCTCGTCTCTACGGCCTGCTTTGGCATAGCTGTCAACGAGCTTCACCACGGGTGAATACTGAATTTGGTTCATCGAGTTCTGCGACGGTGACGCAACGGCTTTCTCGAACAGCATCATCGCAGTCGGCTGAGTCTCTTCGAATCGGTTAAGTTCCTGTCCGATGATCCAGCAGGCTTCTGTGGTGATCGACTCCATTGCGGCTTCATCGCTGATCAACGCTTGCAGTCGAGCACGCGCGGCCTTTTTTCGGTCGGTGGAAAGTTCGATCAATGCCAACATCGCTCGGCCGCTCATCCACTGCGGCTGTTGTTTCGCCAATTCGTCGATGGATTTCTCTAGATCCGCCAACCGATCCGAGGATTTCAGTCCTGCAATCATTTTGTGAAAGAACACGTTGACTTCACCGTTACTGGAATAGGAGTTGATTTCGCTCAGCCCCACCCACGGATTGGACATCACATCGAGTTCGCTTGGCAAAACAAGTCGTTTGGCAAACCGGTAAAAGCGTTCGTTCTTCCAAATCGCTTCGTTGCGTACGTTTCTCACCAAGTTCTGGCGATACTGTGGAAAGGCGTCGAATGCCCGTTCCAGCAGCGCAATCGCCACATCGGCATTCTCGTCATCTTGTAGCAAGTTCGAGGCGATATTGGCGAGATAATACGGCTGTGAAATCGACTTGAAATTGATCTTGGTGATCGCCTTGACAAGATCGAGCTTGCGTTTCGCTTGCGTGAACACTCGCTCCACTTGATAGAGCTCCGAAGTCACCCAGTCGGGTTGCAGTTTCAACAGCTCGAGATACTGATCGCAAGCTTCGCTCATCTTGCCCGTTTGTTCGTAGTGTTTGGCAAGTTGCAATCGCAAGGTTGCAGAGTCGGGGTTGTGCTCAATCCCCTGTTGCAGCAACGTCACCGCCTCGGCCTTTTGACCGGCCACACCGTAAAACTCAATCAGCTGTTCGAGCAAACGGACTGAATCGGGAGACCGTTCGTACTGGACTTGCAGTCGCTCGATCAATGACTTCAATTCGCCGCTACGTTGCAGCAACTGCAACGCTTGAGTCCGCTGACTGCTATCGCTGGTGCGATATCGCAGCGGGTTGCGAGACGATCGCGAATTGACCGACAAAGGTGACGTCGTGCGGCGCAGCAGCATATGCGCCAGCTGGTTGGCTTGGTCCATCTTGCCCTGCCCTTGGTACAGCATCATCAACGACGCCAGCGAGGAGGTTTGGTTGCTGGACGTTCTTTCTACTCGAGCCAATACGGCGTCCGCCAACTCATTTAATCCGAGTCGTCGCATTCGATCGACGAGCGTCAATTGAATTTGAGAACTGAGCCGCAGACCGAATAGCCGTTCGGCGGCACTGCGGGCGCGATCGATGTCGCCAAGACGTTCTGCGAGGTGCAGTGCCATGAGCTCACGCCGCTGTAACACTTGTTGGTCTCGCGGCGTGATCGATTCGATCAGCGTCATCGCGTCTTCGAAATCGCCACGCGACTCGTACATTTGCGCCATGTTGAAGCGTATGTCCAAGTCATCTGGAAGTTGATTCACCACGCTTGCCATCAATTCAACCGCTTCGTCCTGCTCTTCCATCCACCACAGCACGGACGCCAAATAGAGTTGGTTGTAGAGCGTTTCGTCATCTCGATCGGCTTGGTCATTGCCGTTCGTGTTTTCCTGCGACTCGCCCATCGCAGATTTGGATGAGGTCGACAAC
Source organism: Novipirellula caenicola (assembly GCF_039545035.1). Classification (NCBI taxonomy): domain Bacteria; kingdom Pseudomonadati; phylum Planctomycetota; class Planctomycetia; order Pirellulales; family Pirellulaceae; genus Novipirellula; species Novipirellula caenicola. The sequence continues at coordinate 220,172 of NZ_BAABRO010000002.1, read as the reverse complement.
CGTTTCCTCAGCGCGTCAACGAGATCGCTAGCCACGTCATTTCGTTGCAAGACCTCATGGGCTTGTTTTAACAATGTGATCGCGGATTGATCGATGTAGGTGCTTGCTGGCGGGAAGCTGATCGTCGATTGGGTCGCTTCTTTGCCGAAGTAAATCGTCATTCGAACCGGTTGCAGGCTAGATGTTTTCGAAGTCGATTTTCGCGTTTGTGCCGCCTCGACAAGCCGACGATGTTTGGCTTCGGCAACTGCCACATCCAATGCGGTTTCGATCACCGCCAGTACTTGCGCGTTCTCTTCTTCCGGTCCCAATCTACCCATCCATTGTTGGAGCGAATTCAAGGCAGACGGAAGAACCGAAGCCGAGACCTGGTTCTTGGCTTGACGAGATGAACCTCGAGTCGGCGGCTTCACCGGAGCTTCGGCGATTTGCTTCAGTGCCGCCTCCTTCCAGCGGCCAAGGTACTGCTCAAGTTCATTCAGTCGATCTTCCTTCAGTAGTAACGACATTGCTTCGGCGAGCTGCGTTGCCGATCCCGCCTTTTGCAAATGTTCGATCAGCAGTTGGTTCGCTTCATCCGTTTTGCCCGCCAAGCGAAGTTCGTCGGCCAATTGGGTCAAGAAACCTCCTTCACCGCGGAATACACCGGGCAGCATTGTGTAGCCGCCGCCAATCATCACATAGACTTGCCCATTTGCTCCATAGGCGACGTTCCCACCATAGATCGCCGCGAGATCGACTTGGTTGTCCTCGCGAGTGAGCGCTTCGTAGCACGTTCTTGCGAGTTCCAGATCGTCTTCGCTAAGTGGTTTCTTGTTGGCCGTTGCGGCTTGAGACGAAGATCGCCCGGATTGGGCTGGATCGACCTGCCGCGTGTTGAGCGAGGAGAGAAAGAATCGCTGTTCCTCGGCGCCGCCATCCTTCGCTAGTCGGCGGGCGATTTTGAATATCGTAGGGTAATCATTCTTCAATTGTGCAACGTAGAGCGAATCGTAGATGGCCTCGCGTGATGCATCATCTGCTTGGGCGCGTTCGTGCACTGTCGCCGCCAATGACGCAGTGGAACCTGAGTGTTGGTTAGTTGTGTGATCGTCGCTATTTACGGTCGCAGCGAAATTTGCGTCATCTTCGAATTTCAATAGCCATCCATACGCGGCCATGCGAGCAACGCCGTAGGCGTCGGGGCTCCACACCGGAGGCGTTGATCTCTGAGCGTAGTAGTAATTGTCGGCAATCAAACCGCACGAACGCTGTACTTGGTTTGACATGCTACGCATTGCCAACGGTGACTGTCGCTGCGGCGAGACGGTGGCAACGCCACGTAGATTGTCAGATTTTGCTTTAGCTCGAGCCTGTTTCAACTTGGCTTCCGCGGAACGGCCCAGCGAATCGTAGGGCAACGTCAGCGATAACAGTCGCTCTAACCGCAGCTTGGCTTCGTCGAATTTCTCGAGCGAAGCCCAGGCAACGGCTTCACGATACAACAATTCCCAATCGTCACGTTTCTGGGCAAGCAGCGGTTCGATGACGTTGATCACCGATTCGTAATTGCCCTGCGTCAGCAACGAATCCAGCGATTTCATTTGTCGTACGGGATCTTCTTCACGCTGGGTCAATTTAACGAAGATTTCCCTTGCCTCGTCGGTTTGGCCACTGGACATTAGCATGCCGGCCAACGGGAATTCCGTTTCGTGCCCGGGCGCGATCGCGACCAGTTGCCGCTGGTAACCAATCGCAGCGTCCAGATCAGCGCCGTCCTGGCACAGTTTCGCCAATTGGTTCAACAAGTTCGTGTCGCGGGTATCCTCACTCAGTAGACTTTCAAGTTCTTGCCGCGCGGCGCCGAAGTCGCCAGTCGTGTGCCAGGCCTGGGCCAGACAAATGGTCAGCTCTCGTCGTTTGTCCTCCGACCGACGATCACGTTCGAACCGCTCAATGAGTTTGTCGAACTGATTGAGGCGTTCGTACAGGGGAGCGAGCTTCATCGTCAGACCGACTTTGTCTTCGACCTCGTCCGTCTTTTCGAATGCGCGCCAGTAGACTTCGATCGCTTCATCGGTACGCAACTGATCCGCCAGCGCCGATGCCAATGCCGTGATCAAATGCGGCTCATTCGGATTGATACGCACCGCTTTCCGCAGTGCCTCTAAACCGTCCTCCGGTTTCCCGAGTCGAAAACAAGTCTGCGCATAGAATTCGTAGTTATCGGTATTGCCTGGGGCGGATAGGATCAGTTCTTCGGCCGCTTTGAGTGCCTCGTCGGCGCGACCGAGTTGTGTTTCTAAGCGTGAAACGTTCATCAGGTGATCGCCACGGGAACGCCGATCGATCTTAGCCAATTTGCGGCTGGTTTCGGCGGCGCGGCCATAGTCGCCCGAAGCCTCGGCGATTCGAGCCGCGACGGTGAATGCCGCGATCGACTTTGGATCCAGTCGAATCGCGTTGTCAATCGCAGCGGATGCATCGGACCATCGTCGATTTGATTCAAGGTACCTTGCCAATAGGTACCACTGGGCCGATGTCGCGTTCTCGTCCGCGCGGATTTGCTCGGCCAAGCGTTCAGCTTCGTCGTCAAGTCGCTGACTTGTTTGCAGGATATCAATCCGCTGTTGGATGACCGCGTCTCGTTCGTCATCGCTACTTACAAGTTGCTCGGCATTTTCTACATACGCCAGTGCTTCATCAAATTTGCCAGCACGGCTGTGGTAGTCAGCGGCACGCAGTTGCAAGCTAAAGTCCTTGGCAGCCTGCGTTACGGCCTCTGCGATTTCGATGACCGCTTTTTCGGGAAAACCGAAGCTGTTGTAGACTTCAGCTAAACGGGTCATGTTGATCGCGTTGCGGCGATCCCCTGCTGCGATTCCGGACCAGACGACGATCGCTTCGTCGGGCCGTTTTTGAACATGCAGGAATTCACCCAAGTACTCGCGGTATTGAGGATCCGCCGGAGCAAGTTCCACCGCCTTGCGATATAACTGCTCGGCCTGATCGAACATATTGTTTTGGCGATACAGGTCAGCGACCTGTGACACGGTCAGCGCGTCGTCCGGACGCGTTTGCAGAATTTGGTTCCAAATGCGAGCAGCCTCTTTGCGTCTTTGCTCTTCGGGTTGCTCTTTGTTTCGCAAGACGAGTTTGCCCCAATCTCGCAGGAAGTCTGCATTCCCCGGAACGACGGACACCAATTGTTCATATTGTTGGATTGCTTCCGGATAACGTTGATCATTGACGAGTTGATCAATAAAAGTCTTGCGAAGGTCGGTTCGCGAGGGAGCGAGTTTTAAGGCCTTTTCCATCCACTGTGACGCTTCGGGGACTCGGGCCGATGATGCTAAAAAGCGAGCTAGCCGAGACATCCCCTCGACATCTTCGGGATGACCTTCGAGCCAAGCTTGGTAATACTTTACCAGCCCATCCTGGTCGCCCGATCTCAGGAACACATCATCGATTCGGCGTCTGACGTCGCGATACAGCCAGCTTTCTGGGTTCAGATTCCCTAGCACCGATTCAAAACTTGCGATCCCGACATCTCGCTGACCGGCTTTGATTCTCAGTTCAGCGGCAGCCACCTGAAACATGACGCGGCGATAGTCGTCACGCACAAGGGTTGCCAATTTTTCATACCGCGGTAATGCAAGTTCCGGCTGACCCTCTTCGGCCAATGTGACTGCAATTTGTTCAAGCACCCGAGGGTCGTCGGGAAACAACGCTTCCAATCGTTGCCAAACATTTAACGCTTCATCCGTTCGCTGGGCCCGTTGATGCACGCGGCCGAGTTGTTGGTAGATCTCCAGTACGTCCGCCCGCGGCGGATTTCGCTCGATGCCTCGTTCAAACGATGCGATCGCTTCTTCGGATTGGCCAATTCGCAATTGCGATTGGCCGAGATAGTAGCTGGCCATCGCGTCGGTTGGCCGAAGTCGCTCTGCTTGGACAAACGCCTGCGCGGCTGCTGCGTCGTTGCCCCGCTGAGCTTCAAACAAGCCGAGCAACATCCACGCGGCGCCGTCATCGGCTGACTGCTGCGAGCGTTCTCGTAGTGAATCCAGGAATTCGTCGAGCGATCCGAACTCGACGTGGTGTCCATACACGCGGTCCAGTGCAGTGCCGCGACGAGGGTTTTTCTCCAAAATACTGAAGAACCTCTCCGCTGTCTTGATTTGCCGAGCTTCTTCCTCGCTCAGTTCATTGTCGTACGGCGTATCCGATTGAATCTGGGGAGCCGCATTCAATCTCGACTCACAAAACATCGACTCACAAACTATCGGGCCGCCGAGCAAGCCTGCCAGCACGACCAGGCAAACACGACCGACAAATGAACCGTTAACCTGTTTCACAGCGGGACCCCAAAGGAGATGTTTTCGTCGTTCACAAACCGCGATATCGACCTTGCCTTTTTAGTTCGCTTTGCATTGAAAACGACGCAAGCGATTGTTGTTCAGGGCCGATGGCGCTAACTGTTGTTGTACTGAAAATACCGCAGTGCAATGCCACAGGCTAGTGTCTGTTTCGAAATAACCCGTTCAAATGACTGAAGACCACTCCGCTGCCGATTTGTCATGTTTTGACTTTGTGTGAGCGACGTTTGTCATTGGGGGATTTGTCTCTGTTGATTTATTTTTCTGGCAATCTGCAACTTGCGGTCACGCCGTCAAATAGCGGCGTTTTTCACGTTATTTGCCGGGGTTCTGGTGTCCTCGTATGCGACAGCCAAGCGGTTGTCGGCGACTCGGTTGTCTGCATGAGATGTGTCAGTTGCCGTAACGCAACTCTTTGTTGCGAAACTGTTTGTGCATGTTTTTAGCAGGACAGACACGCTCCGAATGAAGCATTGCGGTCTGTGTTGCCGTTAAGCCCCATGGCGTCTGCGATTGGTTTTGGGGCGTTCGTTTGGCCCTCGAAGGCTTGTGCTTGCAAACCTATAGAGTCGTCGATTGCGGTGTGAAATGCGGCTGTCGAGTTTGTGGTTCGGGGAGTGTAAGAGCATGAAAGGTGCAAAATTTGAAAACATTCAAGTTTCGAACGTGTGCGAAGCTAGACAACGCGTTCGCACCAACGGATAATCCGGCTACCATTTTCGAACGAGTCATACGTTCGCGCCTGATAAAACCTGCGGAGCCGCTGGATGAACAATGATGAACAGCTGAAGCAGCAATTCGACGACTTTCGGCGAGACTTCCAGCGTTTGAAGTCAGAAATTGCGAAGGTGATCGTGGGGCAGCAGGAGATCCTCGACGACATGTTGATCTCATTGATCGCAGGGGGGCATGTGTTGTTGGAGGGGGTTCCTGGGCTCGGGAAAACGCTAACGGTTCGGACGCTCGCCGATGCACTGCACCTCGAATTTCGTCGCATTCAATTCACGCCTGACCTGATGCCGGCGGACCTGATTGGAACACAGGTGATTGGCGAAGCGGGCGACGGTCACAAGGTGTTCGAGTTTCAAAAAGGCCCGATGTTTGCCAACGTGTTGTTGGCGGACGAAATCAATCGTGCGACGCCAAAAACACAGTCCGCGTTACTTGAGGCGATGCAGGAACACTGCGTCACGGTTGCGGGCGTCACGCATCGCTTGACGGAGCCGTTCTTTGTGATGGCAACCCAGAATCCATTGGAAATGGAGGGCACGTACCCGCTGCCCGAAGCCCAGTTGGATCGATTTTTTTGCAAGCTGCTGGTCAAATATCCAACCGTGGACGATTTAGAAACGATTCTTGATCGCACCACCGAATCGGTCAAGACGAATGTGGAAGCAGTCATGACGGGCGAGCGGATTTTAGAAATGTCCGCGCTGGCGAGGCTGATTCCGATTGCATCGGACGTGCGTCGCTATGGGATCGCGATCGTCGTCGCCACGCACCCAGAACACGAATTGGCCGCTGCACCGACGAAAAAATACGTGCGTTACGGTGCCAGTCCGCGCGGTTTGCAGTCGTTGATTCTAGGAGCCAAGATCCGTGCGATCCTGGATAACCGTTACCATGTTGCCCGCGAAGACCTGCGAGCGATGGCAACCCCAGTGCTGCGACACCGGCTGATTTTGAATTTCGAAGGCCAGGCCGAAGGGATCAGTGCGGACGACGTCATCAGCAAAATTATCGCGAGCATTTCCGAAAATGCACTCGCGGCTGCGTGAGAGATTGTCGAAGGATCTTTGTTTTAACTCTTTGGTGAGTGCTCCATGCTGTTTCCCGCCGACTTTCTGACTCGCTTGGAATACCTTTCGATTATGTCGAAACGCGTCTTCCGAGGGACGCTGTTGGCTCAGCGGCGAACGACTCAGATGGGCTCAGGGATCGAATTTTCGGATCACCGGGAATACTCGATTGGCGACGACCTGCGTTACCTCGACTGGAATATCTATGCTCGCCACGGCGACTTGCTGCTCAAGCGTTTCCAAGAGGAACAGGACTTACACGTTTATTTGATGTTGGACTGTTCTCGCAGCATGGCGTTTGGGCAACCAGCCAAGTTTGAATTGGCTTGCCATTTGACCGCAGCGCTGGCCTATATCGCGTTGGCTGATCTTGATCGGATCGCGGTCGTTGCTTACGCAGATGGCATTGTGCAGGAATTTCCCGTCACCCGTGGCAAGGCACGCATTCTTGCGCTGATGCGATTTCTCGAGAATCTTTCTACCGGAGGGCAAGATACGAATCTAGCTCGGTCCGTCCAGGGTTTGCTGCATCGCGGAACCCGCGCGGGATTGGCGGTGGTGATTAGCGATCTGTTCGACGAACGCGGTTTCCAAAGCGGGTTGGATCAGTTGCGTTCTCGACGTTTCGATGCGCATGTGTTGCAGCTGCATGATCCCAAAGAGGCCGATCCAAGCTTGTTGGGCGATGTGGAATTTGTCGACATCGAGACCGACTCGCTGCGGATGGTTACCGTGACGGAAAAGAACCTGCGAACTTACAAGCAACTGTTTCAGCAACATCAGCAGTCGGTCCGCGACTACTGCAGCAATTATGGGTTGGGCTGCACTCAATCGTCTTCGCAAGTCCCGTTTGATACGCTTGTGCTCAGCATGATGCGTGCGTCCGCGGTGGGAAGGTAGTCGCCATGTTATTCGGAGCCCCTCTCGCGTTTTTGTTGGTCGCAGTTGCGATTCCGATCGTAGCACTGTACATCCTGAAGGTTCGGCTGCGGCGGATTCCGGTCTCGACAAACTTGTTTTGGAAACAAGTGTATGACGAAAAGCCGCCTCGTTCGTTGTGGCAACAACTGCGTCATTGGGTTTCGCTTTTGGCTCAGCTGATATTGCTGCTGATTTTGGTGCTCTCGATTGCGGATCCTTACTTTCCGTGGCAGTCGCTTCAAGCTCGCCGGCTTGTCTTCGTGTTGGATACGTCTGCCAGCATGCGTGCGGGTGACGTTGCCCCGTCGCGGTTCGAGGCCGCGCGAGCTGCAGCTCACCAAATGCTTGATGGTCTCCGCAGTCGTGATCAAGTCGCGATTGTCTCGGCTGGCAGTCGGCCTGAGGTGGCGCTTGGGATGACCGGACACGTGCCGACACTGCGTCGTGCGGTTGAGTCGATTGGGTTGAGCGATGCTGCGGCCTCGTTGGATGCGGCCATCGAGTTGGGAAAGCAGCTGATTGGTGATCATCCACACGGCCAAGTCGTCGTTTTTACCGACGGTTGTGCTCAGCGAACGAATGCTGCAGCGGACCCATCGCCACTCGCACCCGCCGAAATCAAACCGGGTGAACCAACACCGGAAATTTCAACCGAGAACACGCTTGTGTCAACGCAAAACAGGGTGAGACAAAGCGAGATTGTCACAGCGGCATCGACGCCGAGCATCGGCGTTCAATATCAGACGTTTGCGACCGCCGCAGGCAACGTCGGAATAACTCAGTTCCAATCGCGACGTAGTCTCGTTGATCCCATCGGCTATGAGATTTTAGTCAAGGTTCGCAATGCATCCGATCGGCAAGTCAAAGGTCGGCTGGAGTTAGAACTCGATGACGTCACGATTGATGTCTTGCCGCTGAATCTAAAACCCGAAGAACAATGGACCCGCGTGATCGAGAAAACATCGCTCGAAGGGGGACTGCTAAAGGCCACGCTCACTCAGATCACGGCGGACCTTGGGGATGTCGATAACGCTGGGGATGCCGAACAGGACTCGCATGCGAACATCAACTGGCTTGCGACCGACGACACCGCATGGGCGATCATTCCGCCGCGAATGGTGCAACGCGTGTTGATTGTCTCGCCCGGGAACCTGTTTCTACAAAAGGTTTTTGAGGCGAATCCGTTGGTCCAAGTCAGCGTCCGTCACGATCTGCCCGACCCGTGGCCGGCCGACACGATTGTGATTTGTCATCGAATCGTTCCCGAAACCATGCCGCTGGGAGAAGTGTTGGTGGTTGACCCCGAAACCAGTTGCGATCTGTGGGAGGTGGGTGATACGATTGAACATCCGATTGTCACCGAGCAAGACGACACGTCCGAGTTGATGACGCATCTCCGAATGGACAACGTGCTGATGCCAGAAGCTCGTCGTTTGAAATTCAATTCGGCATTCAAGAGTCTCGCGGCAACCGTCACGGGTGAGCCCGTGTATGCGGTCGTTCCTCGTCCGCAGGGTGATTGTTTGGTGTTGAATTTGAACTTGGAACGAAGTGACTTGGCGTTCCGAACGGCGTTTCCGATTCTGATCACCAATGCGTTGAGCTGGTTTGCTGGGCTGCCCGGTGAACTGCAACCGTCGGTTTCGGCGGGGCAATTGACGAGTCTGTCGCTTGCCGACGACTTGGACTTTGTCGAGGTACCGGACGGCGAAACAACGCCCGATACCGCTGTGCAATCCGCAGCGGTGAAGCCGCAAATCGTTCATCGCACGTTGCTCTCGCCATCGCAGAACCAATCGCCGCTGCTTGGCAACCAAGTCGGTCCCCTGAACGAGGTCGGTGTTTGGAGCGTGCACGAAAGCTTAGACCACAAAAACGCTGTGCCGAACCGTCAGCCCGTGACGGATGCAGTCGATTCCCCCGTAGTGCAACGTGTCGCCGTGAATCTTGCCAACGCGAACGAGTCTGATCTGCGTCCTGTGGACACTTCGCAATCAAATGACGGCCTGCCGGTAGTTTCCGGTGAATGGTTCACGCGTCCGATTTGGTTTTATTTGATTGTGGTCGCCTGCCTAGTGTCGACGCTTGAGTGGTTCCTTTATCAACGACGTTTCATTAGCTAGATATTCTTCGTGTTTCCATTTGAACTTACTCGACCGTGGATCTTGCTGGTACTGGTGCCAATGGCATTGGTGGTGGCCTATTTTTTTCGTCGCAGCCTGAGCGATTTTCCGCGATCGCAGCGGATCGTGTCGATGGCGATGCGATTGGCCATGCTGCTGCTGTTGGTCTTGGCTCTCGCCGATCTCACGTTGCTAAAGGAAACAGACGAGCAATTTGTGATCGTGCTCGCTGACCAAAGCCTCAGTATCGGTGACGAGGGAGCGACGAAGGCGAAGGAGTTTTTAAGCGAAGCCGTCCAGGCGAAGGGTGAAAACAAGCTTGCGGTGTTGAGGTTTGCCTCAGCCGCCGAGAAGGTCCAAGAGCTGAACGAGTCCGGCGATGTGGATGCGCCGCCAAGCGAACAATCCGGGCCACTGCGAAATGATTCGCCACACGAAGCGGTGCACGAGACCGCAAGTATCGGTGAGGTTTCGGCAAGCGGTTCATCCATATCACATGAGAAACGCAAGCAGCTCGAAGGAACAAACTTGGCCGCAGCGATCGAAGCCGCCGCTGGCTCGATGCCGCCGGGGTATGTGCCTCAGATTGTCTTGTTGACCGATGGAAATCAGACAGCGGGTGATGCGCTTGCGGCGGCCGCGCAAAGCCATATCCCGATCACGACGATTCCGTTGCCGACGTTAACGGAGCCCGAAGTGCAAGTGGCCGAGGTCAACGTGCCGGCCGAAGTCCGCGAAGGAGAGCCCTTCTATGTCAATGTGGTGATTCAGTCGAATCACGAAGACGAAGGTCTCGTCGAAGTGTTTCGTGGTGACCACAAAGTGATCAGCGAAACCAGGAAATTGAAGGCGGGTGAAAATCGTTTTCGTTTTCAGCAATCGATTCAGCGTGATCGCCTGGCAGCGTTTAGCGTGCGAATCTCGGGGGTCGGCCGAGATACACTCCTAGATAACAATAGCGACACGGGGCTGGTCTACGTGTCGGGCAAACCCAGAGTCTTGATTGTCGAAAGCGATCCGAATCTGATTCGCGAATTGGCGTACGCGTTGGAGGACGAAGGGATTCAGGTGGATGTTCGTCCGCCACAAGGAATGCCGGAAACGCTTGCGGATTTACAAAACTACGAGTGCTTGATGCTCTCGAACGTTCCGGCGACCGCGATCACGCAACAACAGATGCAGATTGCCCGCACTTGGGTGCAAGAGCTTGGTGGCGGAATCATCATGCTCGGCGGGGAACAGTCGTTCGGTTTGGGCGGTTATTACAAGAGCACCCTCGAAGAAGTGCTGCCCGTACGTAGCGACTTTGAGAAGGAAAAAGAGAAACCGTCGCTCGGCATGATTTTGGTGATCGACAAGTCAGGGTCGATGGACGGCGATCGAATTGAAATGGCGAAATCTGCATCCCGAGCCGCCGTTGAACTATTGGGGCGTCGTGATCAAGTGGCGGTGCTGGCCTTTGACGGCGATACCTATGTCATCAGTGAAATGCAGCCCGCCAACAGCGCATTGAAAATCAGCGACGAAATCTCACGCATTGAGGCCGGTGGCGGTACCAATATGTACCCTGCGATGGAAATGTCGTTCGAGATGTTGTTCACCACGTCAGCGAAACTAAAGCATGTCATCCTGTTGACCGATGGGATTTCCATTGGCGGTGACTTTGAAGGGATGGCTCAACAGATGTCGTCTGCCAAAATCACGGTCTCGACCGTTGCGGTCGGAGACGGATCGGACACCGAATTGCTGGAACAGATCGCGAGAGTCGGCAAAGGACGCTACTACTTCACGAGCGATCCTGCCCAAGTGCCCCAAATCTTTGCCAAAGAAACCGTCACTGCCAGTAAGTCAGCGATCGACGAGCAGCCATTCATTCCGCAGGTGATTCGAGCGACGCATGCGCTCGCCGATCTCGAACTGGAATCGGCCCCGTTCTTGTTGGGTTACGTGATGACGCGTCCAAAGCCGACGTCCGAAGTGATTCTGGCGACCGAAAGCGGGGATCCACTGTTGGTTTGGTGGCGGTATGGTCTGGGTATGTCGGCCGCGTTCACATCGGATGCGAAATCGCGATGGGCTGCCGAATGGATGACGTGGCCCGGGTATGGCAAATTTTGGACTCACGTCGTTCGCCAAGTGATGAGAAAGAGCGACACTCGGGGCATTCAGGTCCAAATGGCGAGGCATTCCGAGCAGGCCGCCGTTTCCGTTGACGCAGTGAACGAAGTGGGCCAGTTTATCAACGATGCTGAGGTCGAATTGACGTTGATCAACCCGCAATTGCAACGCCAATCGTTGCGGATGAGTCAATCGGCTCCTGGTCGCTACTCGAGCGATTTTCAATTGTCACAGCCGGGTTCCTACCACATGGAGTTTGCTGTGAAGCAAAACGGCCAGACGATCTACCGCCAATCCCGCGGCATGATACGAGGTTACAGTGACGAACTGCGTATTCGTCCAACCAATGAAACGCTGCTCCGTGAAGTTGCCAATGCTTCAGGCGGACGATTTAATCCGACGCCCGCTGAACTGTTCCATCCGACTGCGGTGCGAGCGAACCGCCCGACTCCGCTATGGCCATGGATTCTAGCCGCAGCCGTGGTATTGCTGATTCTCGATGTCGCGTTGCGACGCATCGATTTTACGCTCTTCCTCTCTTTGCCTTCGCCCGCGAAAAGCTGACGATCGGCCGCATCCAGTCGCACGCTCGGTCTGCTCATGCTTGCATGCGTCGACTTGCCAGTTGTTGGCTCCGCTTCGGGTAAGCCGGGGGCGTTAGAGTGGAGCGGCGCGGGGTCCCGCTCGGTAAATTTCGAACGTTTTACTCACCGCAACCGGGCGGGGCACCGCGCCGCGAGCGCTACTAAAGTCGATGGCATTGGCCGGTTGGCTATGATAGAGATGGATTTGCATGACGCGGTCAATCTCTTCTTCTCGCATCGGATTGTTGCATGAACACACTCTCCTTGGCCGGTTCGTCGACGCGTTGGTTTCTTCGCGGCACCGCGGTCGGCATGCTGTTGATGGCCGCCGTCAACGCGCTGTCATATTTTGTGCGTTCAAGCGACTGGAGCAGTCTGGTCGGCAAACCTCAATCCCAAAACGAATCGATCGGGTTTCCACTGACGGTGTGGGAGGCCGGCAATACTTACGGCGGTCTGTTTGCGGACTATCCCAACATGGGCGTCAATATTCTAGTAGCCGCGGCCGTCGGTTCGCTGATTGGCATGGTCGCGGCGCGTTATCGCGATTATTTAAATCAGTTGGTGGGCGATTTCGACGAGGGCGACAGCGCAAACTCCCGCACTCAGCCGATCCAGTTCAGTCTGTTTGGATTGATGGTGGTGACCACCATCGCAGCGGTGTTCGCGACGGTGGCAAGCAAGTTGGCGGTGCGGCCGGAGACGTTGATCGCGATCTATACACTTGGCCCCGTCACCCTGGTCGCACTGGCGATGCTGCCGCGGCGGTTATCGTGGCAGCAGCGTGTCGTGATCATTACTCCAGCAGCCTTCTCACTAATCGCCGTGGCAATTGCGGTAGGGCGAGGGCTGGGAATGGAATTCGACAAAGTCCTGATGGGAATCTTCCTCAGTTGGACGCCGCAAAGTGCAATCGCGGCGATCATGCTGACGAGCTACCTGTTGATTCGGCAGTCCAGGGAAGTGAGGAGTGAGGAGTGAGGAGTGAGGAGTGAGGAGTGAGGAGTGAGGAGTGAGGAGTGAGGAGTGAGGAGTGAGGAGTGAGGAGTGAGGAGTGAGGAGTGAGGAGTGAGGAGTGAGGAGTGAGGAGTGCTTGGGAACACCGTTGTGTTAAAGTTCCAAGACCAGGTCGTCGTTCATCGATTTTTGCAACGCCTGCAGTCGTGTGAAAAGGTCTTTCACGGTTGGCTGCATCGCCGCTTCGCCTGCTAGATCGTGCATCTCCAGCGGGTCTTTTTTGATGTCGAACAGCCGCACGGTCTTGGCTTTCGGATAAACGATCAGCTTGTATTTGTCGGTGCGGATGCTCCGCTGCAAATTCAGGTAGCATCCATAGACCTCTTCGAGCGTCCCCGGTTGGCCTGCCAAGATTGGCAGCACGGAGTGAAATTCGACGAAATCCGGTTTCGCAGTGCCGGCCAATTCGAGTGTCGTGGGCATGACGTCTTGCAAGTAGATCGGCTGATCGATTTTTGCGTTCGCTTTGACTCCGGGGCCGACCGCGATAAAGGGGACACGGACGCTGTGATCGTACATGTTTTGTTTGCCGAACAATCCGTGTTGGCCAACGGCAAGTCCGTGGTCGGCGGTAAAGAAGATCCAAGTGTTGTCCGATTTGCCTGACGCTTCGACCGCTTTCAAAATCCGGCCAATTTGATCATCCATGTGCGTGATCAACGCGTAATATTCACCGCGATGGACTTGCACCGCGTGCTCGGTGCGAGGGAACGGTCCGAGACGCTCGTCACGCAGTCCCTTGCCGCAACCGATCGATTCGGCGTAGGGATAGAACGGTTGGAAATTTTTGGGAACCGCCACGGAATCGCTGGGGTAACGATCGACGTATTCTTGCGGCGATTGACGTGGATCATGCGGTGCGTTGAACGCAAGGTACATAAAGAACGGATCCTCTTGCGATGCTGCTTCTTGCAGAAAATCTTCGGCGTGGTTGGCGACCACCTTGCTCCAGTGCGTTCCGCCTTGCCAGTATCCGCCAAACTTTGGATCCGACGGGGACCAGGGATCGCTGCCATCGGGGGCGGGACGGTTGTATCCGTCCCGAGTGTCTTTGGGCATCCCCGGGCGAATGTCTCGCGCGACGTCAAATGACTTTTCCGCACTTGCGGCGCAATGCCACTTGCCGGTCATGTAGGTGCGATAGCCAGCGGATTTCATCAGCTCGCTCCACCATCGCCCCTGTTGCCGCTCGTTTTCGCTCGTCTTGTGGATCGCGTTTGCGTTCCACACGTAGCGTCCCGAGTTCAGCATCGTGCGGCTGGCCACGCAAACCGCACCGCTCCACGATCCCATGTTGTAGGCGTGGGTGAATGTGGTACCGCGTCGCGCCAAGGCATCCAGATGGGGCGTTTGGATCTCGGGATGGCCGAAGTTGGCGATGGTGTCAAAGCACATGTCGTCCGCAAAGATGAAGACGATATTCGGCTTTTCCGCCGCCGTCGCGGCCGATGTGATGACCGATGTGGCAGCGAGGGCAAAAATGAAACTTGCAAAAGAACGGAGAATCATGAGGGAAAGTCTCGTCGAGATGTTTTTTCGCGTTTGGAAATTCAAGCCCAGCGTGCTTTGAATCGGCTCGTAACGTGGAATCCAGCCCCCCAATGCAGCTGGGTAGGGCGTCTCTCTAGCGAACGTGAAGCATGATTTTAGCCAATGCAGTACGGATTTTACAGCTCTACGACGGGGAAATTGCGTCTCGAGGCGGCTTTGCCCACGGTCGAAGCGGGAAAATCCGACCTTTCGGAGGTTCAATCCTTGGCGGCTTACGCTTAAACTAAATGATGTCGACTGTATCTCTATTTCGACGCGACCCGTATGCAAGAGAGGAACACATCATCTTATTGAATTAGCCACTAAGTCGTCGTGGTTCGCTGGTGATCTTACATCCTTGCTTGTGAACCCATTTCATGGTTGCCCGTCTATTCACCGTGCTGGCAGCCACTCCAAAAAAAGCATCTACGCGACACGAAAGGTGACGAATGAACGGATATGGTGCGTTTAGCGACGACTATTACTTGAACATGGTTCTAACGACCGAGATGGATTTGCCCAAAGGTCGTGAATCGATCCTCCATTTTTTTGAACAAATCCGCCGCCGCTATCCGAAGATGCAAAACTTCTACGGCCGCGAAAAAAACGAGTTTGTTTTAGAAGAGGAAAAAGAGGCTGGAGCCTATCGTTGGGTTTCGACTGAATTGAAACGGGTCAATTCGGGAGTCGTGAATCCCGAATCCGCCGAAGCGATCGACGATCTGCACCGTAGCGTGTTGGAATTGATCCCGTACGAATTGTCCGCCAGTCCGCTGGATTGCGAATCGCTGAGCGTGATGTTCGGTTTCGATTTCGCCTACCGTGGCAATCACAACGACATTTTGTCCGAGGTCGTTGGGGTCGCGCCGGGTTTACAAGGGTTCATGAACCTGCCCTTCGGAAAGGTGTTATCACACGAGCCGGCGATTCAATTTGCGCTGGACGAAGAGTGCCGGACGCAGTGCCGGATCAGTTTTGAATCGCGAACCAATGCTTACCAAGTTCGCACGGGGGATTACAGCGAGGATCCGATCAGCGTTTATTTGACGGTCCGCCGTTACGACAGCCTGGGACCGGACGAGACGTATGTCCAAGAATACGATCGACTGGTTGCGCTCGGACGCGACTTGATCGACGAATATCTAGTGGCAAGCGTGCTGAAGCCGCTGCAGGACGCCATTTCGCTGCGTTAAATTTTGCTGCGTTAACCCGCCGCGATTGCTCAAACTCCGATTCATTGGCGCCTCACTCGGTTTGTGACCTTCACAACCGAATGAGGCGTTTTTTTTTTGGAGAATCGATTCGCGATTCAGGCCGTTGCATAGCGGTTTTGTGGTGCTTTGCGATGTCGACTCTCGCAAAACGCGGGCGAAATCACTTGTTAAATCGAAGAATTCGGTTCCTCGGGGATCATAGTGGCAGTCACCGATTGGGTGGATTAAGATTAACCCACACCCTGCCTTTCCAGCATAGTCCACAGACTTTCCTGCCCCCGACAAATTCTGATGCAACGAGGATTTTCCCCTATGAGCCGTCGAACCACGAGTCGCTACGTAAAACGCCGACGTCTTTTTGCTGAAACGCTCGAGGATCGTCGTTTGCTCGCGGTGATCGATTTATTGCCAGTGGTGGGAAGTGCAACGGAAACCGAAGGGACGACGGTCGTCAGTGCGAGCGGGGGTTCGACCATTCGTTTCGAAGCGTCGTTGACGGCGGCCGAGCAAGCGGTTCGTGGTTTCCAGTTGAATTTTGCCAGCAGTGCTTCGGCGCTCGAGATTGACGAGTTTTTCGAGTCCGAGGATTTCCCCGTTTTCATTGACAAAGTGATCAATCGCGAGGCCGGCGATTCGGTGGTTTCGAGCTCAGCCACTGCGGCGCTGGGCGTCCCGCCGACTCGCAGCCTGGGCACGTTCGATGTGACCGTTCCCGACGTGGCCGGTGATTATCGGTTGACGCTCAATGCGACCGGAGTCAGTTCGCCGACGCGAACGCTTGTTGTTGACGCCGAATCCAATTCACTACCAATCACGGACTATGGCGACGTCATTCTGCGAGTCAGTGACGCAAGTGAAACGGTGGTCAGCACAACGACCACGACGCAATCACAGCTTGAGGATGTCGAAACCGTAAGCGTGAATGTCTCGCTTTCGCAGATTACCAACGAAGACGTGATCGTTCCGTTTACCGTGTCGGGAACGGCCACCGAAGGCAGTGATTTTACTGTGGACGCGTCGCCGTTGATCATTCCGGCGGGCAGTATGTCGGCCGACATCACGTTCACGATCCATGATGATTTGTCGCCCGAACCCGCCGAGACCATTGTGGTGACCCTGGGCAATGCGACTGGCGCCCTATTGGGAGTTCAAAAGACGCACACAATCAATATCGTTGATGACGATGACAGCACCCCGATCGCAACGCTCGGATTGGCGACATCGACCATTCAAGAGAACGCGGGGACGGCAGAGATGACCGTCACGCTTTCTGGACCGACGGAATCGGATGTGATCATTCCTTATACGGTTTCCGGCAGTGCTTCGCGGAACAGCGATTTTGTGATCAGCGGCGATTCGCTGATCATTCCTTCGGGTGAAACAAGTGCAACCATTGCGATCGCGATCACCGACGACTTTGCACTGGAAAACAATGAAACGGTGATTGTCAAACTCGACCCGCCGACCAACGCGAAACTTGGTACGCCCAATCGTCAAGTGTTGACGATTATTGACAACGACGAAGTCCCTCCGCCGACCGTCAATTTCCGTGCTTCGTCGTTAACGGTCGGTGAAGACATTGGCACGATCTCGCTAAACGTGATTTTGTCGAAGCCGAGCGATGCGCCGATCACGGTGCCGTTTACGTTTAGTGGTACCGCCAGCCCGAATACCGACTTCTCGATCTCGTCGAGCCCGCTTGTCTTCGCCGCTGGACAAACCGCGGCGTCGATCACGGTGGAAATCAATGACGACACCGTTGTCGATGGCGATAAGGTGTTGTTCGTGAATTTGGCAGCGCCGACCGGTGCCGTCCTCGGTGATATTCCGACCGAGCAAATCACGATTAGCGACAATGACCAATCGCCTCCGCCGACGATCAATATCGAACAATCCACGCTTAGCGTTTCTGAAGGTGACCCGGCGATCTTCGTTACGGTGCGTTTGTCGGAAGTCACTGAGTCGTTTGTCGAAGTGCCATTCTTTCTTTCTGGCACCGCGATCAACGGTCACGATTATGCCAGTTTGACCAACGTCGTGGGATTTGCCGCGGGCGAAACCTCTCGAACCATCAAGATAAATTTGTTCGAAGACAGTTTGATCGAATTGGATGAAACGATCGTGTTCACGCTCGGCGTGCCGAGTTTTGGCAATTTAGGCAGCGTGACCGAGACGACGATCACCATCACCGATAACGACGTCGAGGGCAGCAATCCGACCGTCGAATTCACGACCGACGAAATCACGGTGTCCGAGTCGTCGATGGCCGCATTGGCAACCGCGCGATTGAGCATTCTGGCTCCCGAATTGATCACCGTTCCAGTGACGATTATCGGTACGGCGTCCAATGGAAGCGATTTTATGATCGGACAGCAATCGTTAAGGTTCGAAGCAGGAACCAGCACTACGAGTTTGCCGATCGAAATCATCGACGATGATTTGGTCGAATCGGTCGAGACGATCTTGATCAGTTTGTCGCCTCCGGCAGGCTATGATCTGGGGACGAACTCGACGTTGACGATTTCGATCACGGACAATGATTCGACCGTGCCCACCGATCCCGTGGTCGATTTCTCAATCGTTGCCCAAACGGTCAGCGAAGATGGCGGCAACGTTTCAATTTCGGTCTTATTGTCGGCTGCTGCGGATTCGGAAGTTGTCATCCCGTTTGAGGTAAGCGGAACGGCAACGGCAGGAACGGACTACACGATCAGCAGCAGTCCGCTGCGGATTCCCGCCGGAGCCACTTCGGGGGCGATCGTGGTGACGGCGATCAGTGACACCGAGAGCGAAGCAGATGAATCGATCTCGATCACCTTGCAGCCGCCAACCGGAGCCAGCTTGGGCACGGCAACCACGCATACGATCACGCTGCAGAATACCGATCCGTCGGTTCCAAGCCTGCCCATCGTCACGATCGCCAATGTGACCCAGTCGGTCAGCGAGGCATCTTCGGCGATCAACGTGACGGTGCAGCTATCGAAGCCAAGCGATTCGGCGATCACGGTTCCCTTTACGCTGACAGGTTCGGCAACCTCGGGAAGCGACTACACCGTGGCGGCGAACCCGATCACCATCGCCGCCGGGCAAACCGCTGGCAATATCACGATCAATTTGGTGGATGATGCAATCGTCGAAAGCGTGGAAACGGTGGTGGTGACGCTGAATCAACCGTCTGGAGCCAATCTTGGCGAGAGCACCGTGTTTACCGGTTCGATTTTGGACAACGACACAAGTGGGGGCGGCGGTTCGGTGATCACCGCCAACATCGCACGTCCGCAAGTGATCCCCGCCAGCAATCAGTCGACGGCAATCTTGTTCGGCGCGGTCAAGAATACGACATTGACCGTGGGGCACGTCGGGTCAACATCGGTCACCGCGAAAGTGGTGCTGTATGACGAGGATCTCAATCCGCTGGCCGATGACGCGGGCGGCGTTTTGACGGCGAATCTGACCGCCGGAAACTTGTACGCGTTGATTGTCAACGCGTCCGACGAAGACCAAATTTTGATCGTCCGTTCCTCGGCTGGAAGCGATGCCGTGACGGGGGTCAGCCCTACTAATTTGATTGAGTCCACCGATGTCGATGGCAGCGGTGAAACCACCACCATGGATGCGTTGTTGGTGGTCAACCAATTAGACCGACAAGGCGGTGCGGAAGGCGAGACGATGGTGGCTCCGGGACGCTATTACGACGTCAATGCGGATGGACGCATTACGGCGATGGACGCGTTGCGAGTGATCAACGAATTGTCACGTAGCGCTGCGAACCGCGACGGTGGCGAATCATCCGCCGCTGCGTTGGCATTGCCGACGTCGGGTTCCGATCCCGTCGATGAGCCCGTCGCCGAATCATCGCAAACGGTTGCCGAGGTTCAATCGAGCAAGGTCACCACGTTCGCCCAATTGCCGGCCCTTGGCGACACCGCTGAATTGGAGACGGTCCAAGCGACGGCGTCGCAGGTCGATAAGGCGATGGCCGATCTCGACGACACGTTGCAGTTACTCGGATAGTGGATACCGTTAACGGGCTGTTGATTTAGTCGTACGATGGACTTCCTAGTCCGTCGAATACACCATTGACGGACTTGGAAGTCCATCATGCCCCCCTTGCCGCTGGAAACATCACTAAATCAACAAGCCGTGAACGGGTTGTTGATTTAATGAGCCGCGACGCGTCAGCGGCCGGGTCGCACGCGCCGCACCGCTACCGGAGTGGATAGCATTGGCCCCGCGCCGCGCCGTTACCCAAAGTAGACGTAGTGTCGTCATTTTGTGGAAACATTCTTTCCATCTCGTTTTAGGGCTTGGAAAGATTCTGGACATCCGCCGCCATCGAGAACCGCTGTTCCTGCTCACAGGAGGGGTGAATGCGGTGTGGTGGGGTAGATTGGTGAGACAAAATGACGAAGTCGCGAGATTTTCTTAGTTTCACAGCACGATTGGTCCGGCGGTTGCTTTGTTCCGCGTATCAAGTCGAAATCTGACTTCGAAAAACAACCCATTCAAGGATCGAATCATGTTAGTGCTCAGCCGCAAAGTAGGCGAAACCATTCAAATCGGATCGGACGTATTGTTGACGATCAACCGTGTCGCCGGTGGCCGAGTTCAAATTGGGATCGTCGCCCCTCGCGAGGTCGCGATTCGTCGCGGCGAGCTGCCACCCGCAACGACCGAGTCGACTACGTTGCAGATCGTTGCATTGCCCACCGAGTTGGCGGACGCGGAAACCCAGGTGTTGAATTTGTCGCCATGAGCCGCAACGGTTAGGCGGACCGGTTTGCGGGGTAGATCCGCTGATGACTGAAAAATCACCAGCAAGATCGTCGATCGAAGGGACGCGGGAACGGGGGCAAGACCGTTGGTTACACTTCGTGTGATGTGCCGTCTTGTTCGTAGACCACTTTGTAGAGTCCACGTTGGCGGTCGTTCCAATTTTGCACCGAACCGGTTTCGCGGTGGCGGCGGAGCTGTTCAAAATCTAAGTCGTGAATGATCACGGTTTCGACATTCGGATTGCATTCTGCGGCAATCCCATCGCGCGCAAACTCGACGTCGGCCGGGGTATAGATCCCCGACTGCGCGTAGTGGATATCGGAATTCTCGACAAAAGGCAGGTTGCCGGTACAGCCCGAGATGGCGACATACAGATGATTTTCGATACAGCGAGCCTGGGCACAATATCGCACGCGTAGGTAGCCGTGACGAGTGTCGGTGTTGAACGGCACAAAGATGATTTGAGCGCCTTTCTGGGTAGCGATTCGAGTCAATTCAGGGAACTCGATGTCGTAACAGATTTGGATGGCGATCGGTCCGCAATCGGTTTCAAACACTTCGACCGATTTACCTGGATTGACGCCCCACCATTTGCGTTCGCTTGGCGTGATGTGAATCTTGTATTGTTTGCCGATCGATCCATCGCGGCGGAACAGATAGGCGACGTTGTACAGCGTGCCGTTTTCGATCACGAACTGTGAACCGCCAATCACGTTGATGTCGTACTTGACCGACAACTCGGTGAACAGATCGAGATACTGCGGCGTGAAGTCAGCCAATTGGCGGGCGGCTTGCCCAGGACGACTCGACTCGACACAGGAAAGCAGTTGAGTTGTGAACAATTCGGGGAACAAGATAAAGTCACACTTGTAATCCGAAGCGGTGTCGAGAAAAAACTCGCACTGCTGCGCAAACTCGTCAAACCCATTGATGGCTCGCAATTGGTACTGCACGACGCAGACCCGGATGGGTTCGACGACGTTGTGAAAACGCCGTTTCGCGCCAGGCACGTACTCAATATTGCTCCAAATCGCATGCGTTGCGTAGCCGCACGATTCGGTATCCGAGGGCAGGTAGTTGGGGGTCAGTCCGCGAACGATAAATCCGTTGGACAGTTGGGCGGTCAACACCGGATCGTAGTTCTCTTTTTCGACCACCGAATCGATGTATTGCCGCGCAGACATTTTGTCGGCGTGTTTGTGGTAACCAGGAATTCGGCCGCCGATGATGATTTGCGACAGATTCTTTTGGCGACACAATTCTTTCCGTGCGTCGTACAACCGCCGAGACAATTTCATGCCGCGGTATTCAGGATCGACCATGATTTCGATCCCGTACAGCGTGTCTCCCTTGGGTTTGTGGTTGCGAATATAGCCACCGTCGGCAATCGCTTTCCAGTTATGCCATTCCAGCGACGAATCGTATTCCAGAATCAAGCTGGACGAAGATGCCGCCAGTTTGCCATCGATTTCCACACAGATCTGGCCTTCGGGAAAAATCGCCAATTGGCTTTCAATCTGATCGCGACCCCAAGGTTCCATCCCAGGAAAACAACGTTTGGCAATTTCGACCAACGCATCGTAGTCGTCGATGGTCAACTGACGCACCACGATCTTCCATTCAAATTCAGTAAGATCAAGCGGTTCCATGTTTGACGTCCCTTGTTGGTTCGGTCGGCTATTGGTTTTGTTGGGGAATCGGCGAATCGGCGACAAGTGGCCGAGGGGCTGCGGGAATGGCCGCTGCCGAGGACGGCCGTTAGTCAATCAGTTTCGAAAGCATCGTCGTGGCGAGCCCGAGCACAAAGAAGAATCCACACATGTCGGTGACCGTCGTTAGCAGCGGGCCGCTGGCCACGGCGGGATCAAAACCAAATCGCTTCAGTACCAATGGCACCACGCCGCCGATCGACACTGCTACTATTGTATTCGCGAACAGGGCAATTCCGACGACGATTCCGAGATACGGATTCCCATTAAACAGCACCGCGACGATTGCAACGAGCAGCCCGAGGGCCGAGCCATTGATCAGCCCCACCGAAACCTCTTGCCACCAAACACGTAGCATTTCGGTGGGCCGCACCAACCCGAGTGAAAGCTCTCGCATGCTGACCGCGACAGCCTGGTTACCACTGCATCCGCTCATATCACTGATGATCGGCAAAAATACCGCCAACGCGATCACGGCTTGAAGCGTGTCTTGGAAATAGGCAATGACCGCGGCGGCGCCGATGTTCAAAAACACATTGATGCTCAACCAACTCAATCGTCGCCGGGCTCGGAGCCACAACGGCATCGTCCGCAGTTCTTCGCCGCCAACGATCCCTTGGCTTTTTAGGTAATCGCTTTCGGCTGCCCGCGTCTCTTCGTATTGCACCGCCTCGCGGTGAACGATGCCTTGCAGTCGGCCCAGTTCGTCGACCACCGGCACGGCGAGGTAGTTGTGGGTGTCGAACAATTCGACCAAATCGTCCAACGACGCGGTCGCCTGCACCGATAACGGGTCTCGAATCATTAGGTCCGAAAGCTGTTCGGCGCGTTTGACGAACAATAGATTCTGCATTGGCAAAACGCCAACAAGCCGGTCCTGCGAATCACAGACATAGGCGTATCGAACGTCAATGTCGCTGTAATCCTCGCCGTGTTCGCTGAGGTCCTGGATCACGTCCCGCACCAACATTTGATCGTTGAAGCGAAGCATTTCGCGAACCATCATCCCGCCCGCTTCGTCATCCTCGTACGACGAAAGCTCGCGAACCGCAGCCGCCTCGTCCTGAGGCAGTTCCTCTAGAATCGCTTCGGCCTGTTCGTCGCTCAGGTCGCCGAGCAAATCGGCCTGCTCGTCGCTGGGCAATTCATGGACGATCGCCGCGGCGGTGGACGAATCGAGCAGCGCCAACATCCGAGCGGCTTCGATCTCGGGCAAATGGCTGATCAATTCCGCTGCGTCGGCGGCATCCATCGCCTCCAATACCTGCATTTCTTCCTCTTCGTCCAACCGGCTCAGCGCCAAGGCTTGATCGGCCGTCGAAAGCTGCGAGACGTAATCTTCGAGCTGGACTTGATCTCCCTCTTGGGCCAATCGCAGCATTTCTTCCCACGGACGATCGTCCAATTGGGGTGCACCGGTTGATAGATCCTCAGAGCTAGGCATCGACGACTCTTTCGTGGATGGAGAAATGGGTGACAGCTTTGCAAGCAAATTCGAAGGATCGACCATTCCACACGTCGATTCTCCAAAAGGACTGGCTTTGATAGCCGCCGGGGCGTTGACGTTCAAGCCGCCAGGGTCGGCAAGTGATTAGCTTGACGAAAAAACTCGGTAACCGATAGCACGGCTGGCGTTTGAGGTGGCAAGAAGGTTTCCAATGGAAAACTAATTGCCGCTATGAGCAACAGCTTTGCAGAGCCATGGCTTGTTCAAAGCGTTTTAGCAGCGGCTGGTAGACGACCGGTTCGCGGTACTTCTGCTCTAACGCGACGGCCTCGCCGAGCAATCGGTGAACCTCGCCGTTTTCGCCCGCTTCGACCGCTCGCACCGCTTGTTCGGCAAGTTCTCCGGCAAGCGCAGCATCCTGTTCGACCGCAGCCAACCAGATGGCGGCACCACCCCAGCATCGCGATTCCTCGCCGCGAGTCGCCTTTTCCGCAATCCCCGCCTGACGACTCCGCAATCCCTCGAGATTTAACCGCGAACTTCCAAATTGCGTCGGCCATTGGCAACCGATCCAAATCGATTTTGCTTGGCGAAGTGCGTCTTGGAAAGTTTGGGGTTCGTTCATAAATTTTGTTGAAAATCAATCACAAGCCTGCTGATATTAAATGCTCAGCGAGCTTAGACTCTTGCGAATAGCAGCGGCAAACGGGTGAGCGACTCGATACGGGACCGAACGGCCAATGGGAATGTCCAATCGGATCGAGACGCGGGGCTGATGACACAGGATTCGGTCGGTAGCTAGAAAAATCTCACACACTACCGAATTGACGTCATCCCTGACGACGCCGAACCCCCAACGCCTTTGGGTCACCTGATCGTAAGCAAACAATCGTAAGCAAACGATGTGCCGATTGGCAAAGATTAATTCACTGTGAAACTTGTTCCATCACTCACTGTATTACCCAAGTGACCATCGATGCGTTGGTTGCGGAATAACGCGTTCGCAATTGCGGTGGCGATTGCCGTCTTGACGATCATGGTTTCGTGCTTGATCACCTATCGAGCGCTTGATGGGTTGCCACGCTCGCATCGTCGTATTGTCAACACCGAAGAACAACTTGGGCGACTTGCCACGCTGCGATTCACGCTTGGTACGGCTGCTTCACGACTGAGGGCATTGACTTTGGGGGGCGACGAACAAGATCGCCGTGAAATGGTCGAAGCGATCGGTCGCTGTGAACAACTCATCGAAGAGTTGCAGAAGGTCGCGTTGTCCAACGAGGCGGCGGTGTTACAAGGACTTGATCCTTTGTTGTTTGATTCCCGACGCTATCTCAACGAGATTCGACCGCTGACCCCGATCGCGACTTCGTTGGATTTGCCGCAGCGAACACGACTGCGCAACGAAGCCACCAATTTGCGTGCTCGCTTGGAAACGAGTTTGTCCGAGCATCATCAGCGTTTGACGACGATGAAAAAGTCGGCTGACCGCGAGCGGCGTAGTGCTGCATGGGTATTGATCGGAGGCCATGCAATGATGCTGGGGTTGGTTGGGCTGCTGTATGCGGCGCGACGCAGCGAGCAACAGTTGCGACGACTCGCCGATTTAAGGACGCTCGAAGCGGACGAGCGGTTTGCGTTGATCGTGCGGGGATCGTCCGACGGCATTCTGTTGACGGACGAAAATGGCCGGATCCAGATGACCAACCCTGCGCTGGATGAAATGTTTCAGTCCGACGAAGCGACGCTCAAGGGGATGACGGTCGGATCGTTATTCGCCACCACCGTGATCGACGAGTGGTTGGCCAATCGCTTGGTCGAAAATGATCGTGAGAGCACGTTGTCACGGCGAGTCAAAGCCACTCGGCCCAATGGAACACGACTGCACACCGAATTGACCGTCACGCCGCAAACCATCCGTGATCAAGAGTTTTTGGCGATTTCCGTACGTGATGTCTCCGAACGCGAGGCATCGAGATTGCGGTTAAAGCAACACGAGGCGCTATTGAGCGAGATTCCCGAACCACTGCATATCTTGGACGCGGTCGGCCGTGTGGTGTATTGGAATCGCGGAGCCCAGCGGTTGTTTGGTTTCGAAGCCGGAGAGGTGATCGGGCAAACCGCAAACGATCTGTTGAAAATCGTTCCCCCCAAAGGCAACGACAACAACATCCACGCGGTCAAATATGCTGAAACCGAGCGTTGGTCGGGCGAATTGGTGGCGACCACCAAAGCAGGTCGTGGCATTCGCATTGAGCGACGTCGTACACGGATCCGCGAAGCGAACGAGACCATTGGCGAAGTCGTGCTGGATTTGGATCTTGGTGAACGCAAACGATTGCAACAAGTCGAACGGCGACGGCAACGCTTGGAGAGTTTGGGTACCTTGGCCAGCGGTATCGCTCACGATTTAAACAATTTGCTGACGCCAATTTTGATGAGCTGCCGTATGCTGCAGCGAAAAAACGCCAACATTGATCGCGATGCCTTGCTTGAAACGATCGGCAGTGGCGCCAGCCGGGGTGCGGATCTGATTGCTCAATTGTTGACCTTTGCTCGCGGGGGTGACGGTGAGCACGAACCGATCCATGTGGGAACGATCATCCCCGAAGTTGCCGCAATTTTGCAGGCGACGCTGCCGAAAGGCATTGAATTAAAGACCGAAGTGGCCTCGGATCTGCCTGACATCCTCGGCGACGAAACCGAAATCAGTCAAGTGATTATGAATCTTGCCATCAACGCTCGCGATGCGATGAATCAACACGGCGAATTGACAATTTCCGCAGTTCCGATGACGTTGGCAAGCGAGCGATCGTATTCCTACGCAACGCTGCAACCAGGTCAATACTTGTCGATCACGGTGTCCGATACGGGAACCGGGATCCCCAAAGAGATTCGCGAACGGATGTTCGATCCCTTTTTCACGACGAAAGAACGCGGCCAAGGCACGGGGCTTGGTTTGAGCACGACGATCGGTATCGTGCGAAGCCACGAGGGGGTGGTCGACGTGCGATCGACGGTCGGTGAAGGAACGCGAATCTCGGTAATCTTCCCTGCTCTTTCCTCTTCGTTCCATGAAAGCGATTCGGCCAAATGACGTCCAATGATCCGAGCACCTTGTTGGTGGTAGATGATGATTCATTGATTCTGCAGGTCATGAAACTATGTTTGCCGGCGCCGGACTACCACGTCATCACGGCTGATTCGGCAAGCAAAGGTTTGCAGCTGTTTGCGGAACACAAACCCGATGCTGTGCTGTTGGATATCCAATTGCCGGATCAATCCGGGTTGGCGGCGCTGCACGAATTCCGTGAACTCGATCGCCGAGTCCCGGTGATCATGATGACGGGGCACGGAACTGCCGAAACGGCGATTGGCGCGATGAGCGGCGGCGCGTTTGAGTACGTGACCAAGCCGTTCGAACCGGACGATATCTTGCCAGTGATCGATTCTGCGTTAGAAACCAGCCGAATGGCGAGGAAGCCAGCGGTATTGCCATCGGAAACGCAAGGCGATGCGGATGACTCGAGCACCGACCGCGTGCTGGGTGACTGCCAAGCGATGGTCGAAGTGTTTCGTTCGATCGGACGTGTGGCGGCACGTGATGTGGCCGTGTTGATTCTCGGAGAAACCGGTACCGGGAAAGAGGTGGTCGCCCGCGCGATCTATCAGCACAGCAATCGTCGTGATCAATTGTTTCATGCGATCAACTGCGCCGCGATTCCCGAGAATTTGCTCGAAAGTGAATTGTTTGGTCACGAGAAAGGGGCGTTCACAGGGGCTGATCAGCGGCATGTCGGTAAATTCGAAGTCTGTAACGGCGGCACGTTGTTCTTGGACGAAATCGGTGACATGAGTCCGATGATGCAAACCAAGCTGCTGCGTGTGCTGCAAGAGAAAGAGTTCGAGCGGGTCGGCGGTACCAAGACGATCAAATCCGATGTTCGGATCATCGCAGCAACCAACCGAGATGTCGAAGCCGCGATCTTGGACAATAGCTTTCGCAGTGACCTGTATTACCGATTGAACGAATACACCATCTCGTTGCCACCGCTGCGTGAACGTGGCGAAGACATCAAGATCATGGCCGAGTACTTTTTTGCAAGGTTCGCTAAAACGCTGGGGAAAGAGTATGTCTCGATCGCACCGGAAACGATGGCGTCACTGAAACTTCATTCATGGCCGGGCAATGTCCGCGAGTTACAAGGCGTCATCAAGCAAACGCTACTGAAGGCAAGTGGTCCCGTGATCGTGCCGGCCTTTTTGCCAAAAACGTTTAGCCCACTTAGCGATGATGGTTTGACGAAACCCGCAAACGTGGGGACGTGGCAAGAAAATCTGAGGAATTGGGCCTCTACGTTACTCGAAGATGGATCGCATAACATTGCTGCGGATATCCACGATGCCGTTGATCGAGAAATTTTGCCCGAAATTCTGCGTGCCACTCAGGGCAACGTCAGCGCGGCAAGCAGCCGGTTGGGAATGAGTCGGCCGACACTACGAAGTCGGCTGAAACAATTGGGATTAGGAAGTGGGGCTGAAAAGAACGGCTAGGTCGAGTGAGTATCGCAGACGGCAATCGATCGCGATCACCAATGCGGGCTTTCTTTGGTATCAAGAATGCATTTATGCCAGCCATTCAAGCTGATTGCATGTTTTCTTGGATGATTCATTGGCTCTGGTTGCCAAAGTCGCGTAACTTAGAGCTTATCGCGACAGCGCGATGTTCTTTCGCGTTGCATTCCCTCTTTTCTCGACGAAGGTTTTGCCGTTATGAAACTTGGCATCATTTCTTGCGCACCGCGGTGTTACAGCACTCGCCGGTTGGTCGCCGCGGCAAAGGAACGTGGATACAAGGTCTCGGTGATCAATACACTGAAGTGTGCGATTGATCTGCAGCGAGGCAAACCGGATTTGTACTATCGCGGCAAACCGCTGGCGGATTTTGATGCGATGATTCCTCGTATCGGTGCCAGCATTACTTATTTCGGTACTGCGGTGGTTCGCCAGTTGGAGCAGATGAATGTGTTTGTAGCCAACAGCTCCGCTGGGATTGCCAACAGTCGCGACAAGCTGCGTAGTCTTCAGATTCTTAGCCGGCATCACATTGGGATGCCAAAGACGACCTTTGTTCGCGATCGCGGCGACGTGATCCCGGCGATTGAGCGGATTGGCGGAGCACCGGTGATCATCAAATTGCTCGAGGGCACCCAAGGGGTCGGCGTGATTTTGGCGGACACGATCAAAATTGCTGAAGCGATTATCGAAACATTGCAAACCGCGAAACAAAACGTGCTAGTGCAAAGCTTCGTTTCCGAAAGCAAAGGACGCGACGTGCGAGCGTTTGTGGTTGGCGATCGAGTCATCGGAGCGATGCGGCGTGTTGCTCAAGGAGACGAGTTTCGCAGCAATGTGCACCGTGGTGGGGTGGTCGAAGCGGTGGAACTTAATGACGAGTTTCGTGAAACCGCGATTCGTGCGGCTCAAATCATGGGGCTGCGGGTCGCCGGAGTCGATATGCTCGAAGGGCAACATGGGCCGCAAGTCATGGAGGTCAACAGTTCGCCGGGACTAGAAGGCATCGAGCGGGCGACGCAAAAGGACATTGCCGGCGCGATCATCGAATATTGTGCCGCGCACGTGGATTTCCCAGAAATGGATATTCGTCAACGTTTGACGGTTAGCCGCGGTTATGGGGTTTGTGAATTGGTCGTACCCGAAGGCTCGCAGTTCGTGGGGATGACGATCACCGACGCGGCCTTTACCGATCGCGACATCAATGTGTTGACGTTGTATCGCGGCAATACCGTGATTCCAAACCCGAAATACTCTCGCAAGATGGAAGCGGGTGACCGGTTGTTGTGCTTTGGAAAACTCGAAGCAATGAAAGAAATGGTGCCGACCAAGACACGTAAGAAACGGGCACCCAAGATCAAGACGCTCGAACAAGCGAGGATCGATGAAGCGTCGACGCATTCACCATCGCACTAACGATAGTGTAAAATAGAGGGACACGCCTTTTTTGAAGGCGGTGTTTTCTTGAAAGCAGGAATCGTATGACGCTTTGTCAGGTCAGATGCGATTCCGAAAAACGAGACTTTTCACCCAAGTGGACACGGATCGAGTAACGTTTCATTCATGACTAATTCTGACCATCATTGGTTCGGCTGCGATATCGCGCCGGGCCAATCGGCAAACACCGAATTCGAAGTAACGGAAAGCTACAGCAGTCGTAGCGTGGTGATCCCGATTCAAATTCGACGTGGGCTATCACCGGGACCGACGGTGTTTGTGACCGCGGCACTGCACGGAGACGAATTGAACGGGACCGGTGCGATTCGCGCGTTGTTGGCCGATCGTTCATGGGTGTTGCAGTCGGGGACGTTGTTGTTGATCCCGGTGCTGAATGTGCTGGGGTTCGAACGTCACTCACGCTATCTGCCCGATCGTCGCGATTTGAATCGTTGTTTTCCCGGGACCCGGGGCGGCAGCATGGCGTCGCGATTGGCCAAGGTGATTTTCGATTCGTTGATCACCAAGTGCGACTACGGCATCGATTTGCACACCGCTGCGGTACGTCGCACGAATTTTCCGAACGTCCGCGCTGATCTTTCGAATCCTGATTGTGTCCGTTTAGCCGAAGCGTTTGGCGCTGGGATTATTTTGCATGGCAAAGGCCCCAAGGGCTCGCTGCGACGCGAAGCAACGAAGGCGGGCTGCCCGACGATCATCATCGAAGGTGGCGAAGTGTGGAAGGTGGAATCGTCCGTTGCCGATTGTATGACCCGCGGCATCTTCAATTGTTTGAAGGAATTAGACATGATGCCGGGTAAGCCAGATATTCCTGACACTCAGGCGATCATTCGCGAGACGCGTTGGTTGCGCGCCGAGCGCGGCGGGTTTATGTCGATGCACGTCGCACCCGGCGACACCGTCGTCAAAGGACAAGCGATTGCCACCAACAGCAACCTGTTGGCAGAAGATCAAAACCGCTTGGAAGCACCGTTTTCGGGAGTGGTGATCGGGATGACGACGCTGCCCGCGGTGCAGCCCGGTGAACCGGTGGTCCATATCGGCAGACTCGCGAATCCAAAATCTGCGAGACGGCACGAAAAACAGATCGCGGGAGATGATGTGCAGCGAACCGCCCACGAACACCTCGCCACCAACATTCAGGTCACCGAAGCCAGCGAATCGCCAATCGACGAATCATAAAACGTTTTGTAGCCGCGTTTGCCAATGCGTGGATGGCGGTCGTCGATCGCGAAGCACCATCTTCAGGCGAAATATCGCTATCGGAAACGTGGCGAATCGAATAACGATTACGGTTTCATCGAATATTCTTGGCACTGGGGACAGCTCTTCTCACCGTTCCAGCGAACGCTCTGTTTAACATCTTCCCAAATCGTCATGCTGGGGACGTAAATGCGGTCTCCGGGCATCAATTGGTAATTCGTGGCGACGTCGCCAAGTTGCAGGATTTGTTGATAACAAACCGGCAGAATCAATCGAGGTTGTCCCGGCAATTGCGGCCGCGTCAGGATGATCTTGTGATCGTTGCTGCGGTCGGAAAGCCCACCGGCGGCGATGATTGCATCGAGCACCGTTTCGTGCCCGACCAATGGGTAAGATCCCGGCGCGTTGACTTCGCCCATCACGTAATACAGCCCACTCTCTTTGTTAACCAATCGCACGGTCACGCCGTGATCGATCGGGGCCAATGGCTCCTCTTCGGTGTCCCCACGGTGTGACGCAAGCGCGATCCGGGTTTGACGCTTTTGCGTTTCATGATGAGCCACCAACCCTTGGACTTGTCGCTGGATCTCTTCGGCCGTCATTCCCGCGACTTGCATTCGTCCGTAGGAACCGAGTTCAATCGTGCCGTCTTGTTGGACCGTTTGGTCGCTCGATAAACGCACCGGTGAATCAAAATCATTGGGTTCGATCACCAACACATCGCCTGCTTCGACGCGATGAGGCGGAAGGGTCAATTTGGCTAGCTCGGTTGCCACATTGCCTTGATGGCCAACCGTTTCGCGAATCTCGGCTGCGTCGGACATCAATGTGTGCGAACCAGCCGAAACGGGCAGTCCCATCGATGCCGCGGTACGACACCCCGACTGAGTCCAAATCAGCGAGATGACGAGCGAGGTGGTTAGAACGGCCGTCCCGACCGCGCGATAGACAACAGGTTTCAGTTTCATCGATTCATCCTTGTCAATAAAAACGTGTACGGTTAAGGCCGCCATGGCGGTTGTCGCAGTCGCCACGCTAACGGCGTGATGGACGGTTTTGCGGGCCGACGGCATCTGCCACGTTTGTGCCCAGACTGCTTGAGAGAAAGAAACGCACGGCGTCCTGACTCAATTGTTTTCCTGGTTGCAAACGCAGCGTGGGGCGTGCCGATGTGCCTCCGACATGCACATGCACGACCCGGTCTTTGAGTAATTCGTTGGCCTTCGCGACCACGGCAATCGGCGCCGCGGTGGCCATCATGACCGGCGAATTGGCCATTTCCAAAAGTTGGTCGGCGGGGCCGTTGGATTCGGTACTTGCGGTCACGTCGAAATCCAATCGCCCGTCCATCGATGCCGTCCCGGACATCAATACCTGTACCGTGCTTTGCGAGATCGCGAGCTCTTCGACCTGCACCAAACCGCCTGCGATTCGCCCGTAGACATACCCGCCATCTTGCCCATTTCCGGGGCGTGATGGGGCCAAACGCACCAGCGACGATAACTCGTCCATGATGGGCAGTTCCATCGCATTGATATTTGACATTTCCAGGTCAAAGTGACCGACAAAGTTTTTCGCGTCACGAGCTCGCTTGGCGTTCAGCGTCACCTTGCCGTCGATCACACCCGCGCCCGACGAGGATCCTTGCAACAACTTGGCCGTGTCGACACGTTCGATTCGCATCGAGGTCGCCATCGACAAACTGCGATCAAAATTGCCTTGCGACGCAACATGGACACGTCCGCCGCCGACACCGACCACACCCGCTCGACATTGCCACCGCGCGATCTGCGATGCCTGAGAATAACTCCAGTCCACGGGGAATCGGGCTTCGCGAATGACTAGTCCTGCCATCACCGCGTGATCGACCGAAACGTCAGCACGTCCCGAGACGACGGGGCCGATACGTCCGCTGACTTGGACATTGGCGGTGCCGGACATTTCTGCGGAAACAAACGGCGCCGTGGCGCGACGCAAGTTGATTCGGTTGGCCGAAAAATCAAAACGTCCCACCGGCGTGGCCGAGAAGTCGACACTCGCTTTGCCCGATAGTCGTCCGTCGGCGAAATGGCCGCTGAGGTTGTCTACGTCGATGCGACTGGGATGAATCGCCATGCTGACGGCAACGCGATCCGAAACGAGACTGCGATCCCACCGCAGTTTCTCGAGCGATCCATTCAGGCTGCACAAGCGGCTGCCATCGAACATCGCGGACGTGCGAACACAGTCACCCGAGATTGTCGCCCTCAATCGACGCGTATCTCGAGGCAAATCCATTGCTGCAATCACACGATGCAGCGCCAAATCCGACAGCTTGGCTTCGAAGGTGACCGGAATCTGCTCAAGCATCGGTGGCGATTCCGATTCGAAAAATCGCACCAAGCGATCAAGTTGGCCATGGCCGGCGACGGCATAGCGACCTGTCGCCAAGCCGCCGTCGCTGTTGACTGAGACGGCGCCTGCGTCCACCTTGATCGCGGCTTGTCGAATTTCCAGCGGCAATTGTTTCATTGACAAGTTCTTGCTTTGCAGCCACGCATGGCCGTTTAGCGATTCGAGGTCGGCGATCGAAGTGACCCGCAATCCACCGTGCAGGGTGCCGCTCGAGGGAATCGATAGACCGCTGCAAGCGACCAGCCGCGATGCTTGAATATTCTGGAATTCGCCTTCGACGATGGTTTTGGTCCAGTCCAAATCGCGAGCCGTCGCGGTCAGTTGATACTGTCCACCGAAAAGATCGTCTGACGAACTCGCCAATGCAAACGAAGACGGATCGGCGTTCCATCGCAGCTGGGCCGCGCCTAGCCATTTTCCGGCATAGCGGGCATTTTCAAGCGAAGCGTCACCCCCTGCGGTAAATTTCAGCGGCGAGCTGCTGAAATCAAAATGGCCGCGGATCGATGCATCGCCAGATGCACGCAACCGACTTCCTGAAAATCGTGAAACGACGGCGGATAGATCATCGACGCGAACCGTATTCGACTGAATCGTTCCCGATAGGGTGAGCGAATCGTCCACGCTTCCATCGGCCGAGAATTGGCACTGATTTTCACGCCAACGCAATGCAAATGCAGGGACCGAAATCTGGCCGCTACCAAGGCTGGGATGGATGTCGAAATCGTTGATGGATTCGCCGGCCACGATCAAGTCACGTCCACGCACGTTTATGTTCGCCGTCCAGGCGGCCGCCTGGGCAGCGTGTCGAACCGGACACGACGCGGTGATTTCAGTAGCCAATCGGCCACTAAGCTGCGTTTTCGGAAGTCCCAGCAGCGTGGGAAGCGAATCGGATGGGGTGATCGAGATAGTCGCACGTGAATCGATGTCAGCGTCCATGTCCAGCGGGATCGTCGCGGACGCGAGCAGGTGTAACCAAGGATGTCCCGGTTTGTCACGAACGAGCACGTCCGTGCTGCTAAGCGTTGCGGTTCCCTCGGCAACCGAAAGACGGAATTCTGCGTCATCCATCGTGGCATCCTGGGTCGACACCCCGCTGCAATTCACGATCACCTCGCCTGTGTGGCCGTTGGGCGAGGCAAGCTGTTGTAGATCGAGGTCGATTGATCCGCAAAGCCGCACGTTTCCGCTCATCTCGGGATCTTCGAGACGTTCACCAAGCTGACGCAAATTGACTCCGCCGGATTCGATAGATCCGGTAATGTGTCCGGCGAGCGATTCGGGATGCTGAGGATCGATCGAGCCTTGGGTTTGCATGTCCGCATGAACATCGGCGATGGAGATGCCGTCGAGATCTAAATCGGACGCTGTCCCGGTGACGTTGCCTTGGAAAGCCAGCCGGTCGCGTTGCCATTGCAGCGAAAGGTGGCTGGTTGATTGGCACGCCAGCATGAAGCGAGGGATTTGTGGAAAGGCGGTTGAGATGCGTTTCCAATCGCAATTTTCCAATTTGCTGGTCGCGGTGACGGTGGCCGATTCGGATTGAATCTTGGCATCCAGTTTCATCTCAGCCAGTCCGTCCAGTGGATCGCCGGTGGCTTCGATGCGAAGATCGCCGTGTCGCAGCGCCGCCTTCAATTCGAATTGTTTGGCGATACGACCTAGGTGTTGCGATTGGATGTTTGACAGGCTGCCTTTGATCGCTATCGACAATGAATCAGGTGCGATTCCGGTCGCGTGATTGCAGGCCACCTGCAGTGATCCGCTCGATGTGATCGGATGCTGGTTGATGGACTTGGGTACCAAGGGCAGATGTTGCAGTTTGGCAGTGTCAAACTTGATGCCATGAACCACGAGGCTCGTATTTCCGACGAACGTCGTGGGGTGAATTCGAGTCCGAATGTCGATGCTTCCCCCGAACAGATCGGGAATCAAGGTGCGAAGCTGGATCGCATCACTAAACTCGGCCTGCACTCGAATGTCGGGCACAGTAAAGGATTCGCGGCCGGTTTGGTGGATCACCAACCTCGCTCCGTCGACCGACAATTGTTGGATCGGGATCTTGCCGCTGGGATCTCCCCCAGAGGCTTCGCTTTGTGGAAAACGCGAGATCAACGCTCCGGTGTCGTCGAATCGCACGTGCAAACAGGGGGCATGGACCACCACGCGAGGTGCCCAGACGCCTTCGCGAAGTCCACTGAGAATGGACCAGTCGACAGTGAGGCCACCGATGGTGACCTGAGGGTCGGCGGTTTCGTGAGCGGTGACGGCGTCATGGTCAATGCTACCGTCTTCGCTGGTCCGCGGTTCACGCAGTGTGATGCCACTGACGCTGAACGTACCCCAATTGAGCAGGACGGAATCAATTTCCAAAGACGTGGATAGAAAGTAGCTGCCGAGTTTGACCGCGGCAACACGCGCGATGTGGTTGCGACAGAGCACTAAGATGAAGCCAGCAGCAAACGCCAGCGTCAACCAGCGCCGCCACTTCGATTTCATCCCTGAAACAACCACGTTGAAAAACTCGCACTAAAGTAGCCCAGGTTGCCAACCTGTCGGTCTGATTCAATCGTCCAGCGGCGAGGCCTGCCGTTTCGCGTTCCACTGGATGCCGAATGGTTGATGGCAAACGGCTTTGGGGGCACGTGACTTGGAGGCCACGTGACTTGGGGGCCACGTGACTTGGGGGGCAGCGGTGCACGTCGACCCGAGCCTGTTGATAGAACCTGGTTGACACAAGCTTGTTGACTGAAAAATGTTTCCCCGCCGCATCACGCGGCGTTTTGATCACGCACCCGCTCGCGGTCGCGTTCGACTTCTCGCGGCATCAGCGCCGCGAGTGATTGCACGGACTTGATGTGCAGATCACGTTGTGGGAACGCGATTTCGATCCCAGCCCGTCGCAGTTCGGTGACAATCGCGGAATTCAATTCGTTCAGCACGACCGTATAGACATCGCGTTTTGGAATGAAAACGTGAAGCCGAATGTCGAGTGTGCTTTCGGCGAACCCTTTGAATAACGTGCTTGGCGCAGGTTCTTTTAAGACCGACGGATTTCGCTCGGCGATTTTCAGCAGGATTCGTTGTACTTGAGCCACGTCCGTCCCGTAAGCCACCCCGACCGGCAATACAATACGGCTAATGGGGTCGGACAAGGTCCAGTTGATGACGTTGTCGGTGATGAATTTTTTGTTCGGCACAATCATCTCGCGGCGATCGAAATCGGTAATCGTGGTTGCCCGCATTTGCATACGAGAAACGTTGCCGGTCAGATCGCCAACGGTCACCATGTCACCGACACGGATTGGACGTTCAAACAGAATGATCAGACCGCTGACTAGGTTGGCAAAGATCTCTTGCAATCCGAAACCCAAGCCCACGGTCATCGCTGCGGCCAACCACTGAACGCTACTCCACGACAACCGGATCACTTGACAGGCAAAAAGAATACCGGCGATGGTGGCGGCGTAGCGGACCAGGATCGAGACAGCTTGATGGGTTCCAGATTCCAGGGGCAACCGGTCCAAGACCGTCAGCGCTAAAACGCTGGGCAATCGCCGCCCGATCATCATGGTTGCCATGACAACCAAAATGGCTGCGATTGCATCGGTTAGCGTCGTGGGAACCGAGCGATCGGTCATTACGACCGATTGATAGCCTTGGCGGTCGACAACGGTTTCGGCAATCGTTTCGATGTTTGTCCAAAGCACGACGCGGTCGAGCACTCGCAAAGCGGGTAACACGTCGGCCCAAATGATCCATCCACCACAGATCAGCAACATCACGCTGCCCCAACGCAGTAGATCACAAAATTCAGAATTGACAGTTTCTTGCAAGTCGACCGGAGCGAGCATGTCGGCATCTGCATCCTCGTCGTCTTCGGCGTTCGGTTGGTTCGCATGAACCTCGAGCGATTTGGCTTGTTCGGCCTCCGCTGCAATCTGCTTTGCCAACGCCCGGTTGAATCCGGTGACTTCTAACCAACAAATCGCCAACGAATACAGTACGATGATCGCAACCAATGCGATCCCCGTCTCGGCCAAGCGGCCTGATAATTGGTAGGCCGAGAAATGGTATCCGACCAACGACAGGATCGCGAAGGCGATCGGGGCGCCCGTGACGGCCAACCAAATCGGATGCCGCAATCGATACGTCATCGACGTCGAATCTTCGCGTTGCAGACACAACATGAATGGACCCCACGGTCGAACCAACCAACCGATTTGAAGTCCCACAAAGGCCAAGATCGAAATGAACAGCAAACGCTGCAGACTTCGCATCTCCTCGACCTCGCTGAGCTGGGTCAACTGCAGCAGGGCAAAGACGGGCGTACCGACAAATACGGTCAAATCGACGACGTTGCGCACTTTCGCCAATGCCGTGGGCGACCATTTGAACACACGCTCGCCTACCCCTTCACGACGAGACAGTTCGCGGACCAGCGAACAAGCCCATAGGAACAGCACCGTGGTGACGCAGGCGTCACCAACGGCTTGGGTCCATTCGGTCGATCCGCTTGCCATTCGCAAGCGGCATCCCGCGGCCAGTAACAATATGGGCCAGCGAACGGATAGAAAGACGGTGATGCCAAAGGCGGCTGCGTAACGTAAAAAGCTCGCTTCGGTGCCAGGCTCGGGCGGCTGCGACAAACGGCGAACCGCCGCCAGCATTTGAGCGTGAAAGAGAACCAGCAGCACAAACGATGAAGCCAGAAAGACCATGATGACGGGCCGACGAAGCATGTCACCGGCAAACACCTGCGCGACTTCGATCCATTTCGAAGGGGCCATCAACAGCAAGAATCCCTTGAATGCTTCGCGAAGATCCTTGACCGCGATTGCGTCGGAGCTGCGGATCCAAAGGACCCGTTGATCGAGGAATTGGCGGAATTCGTCGACCTGCGTTTCCACCGTCTGGTTGATCAACTCGAGTTCGTTCAGGTTCCGCAGCAGCGATTCCTCATCCGCGATCGCGTTATCAAGCAGGTCGCGGCGATCACGAAGTAGCCGGGAAACGACACTGACCACATTGTCGTGATCATATTGCTGGACTGATGCCGCAAGTGATTCGACCATCAATTTGGCCGCCTCGTCCGGGTCGGACACATCCCGCCGCATCTGTTTCCATTCGGTCAATTGCAGATGCGTGGCGGGCATCTCGGTTTCGACCAACTCGACGCGACTGGCAAACTCCTGAGGCTTGGGCAATTCGCCTCGTTGTTTCTGTAGCAACAACCCGGTGGACGATGTCGCGCCGGCATGCTCGACCTTGGAACGCAGCGTTTCAAACGCTTCTTCGAAGTGCTTGTTTTTAGCCTGCAGTTGCTCGTGCATCTTGCCAATTCGCTCGATGTCGGCTGCGGTCTTGATCCGAGATTCAGCGATCTCGGCATTCACCTCGGCCGCCGATTTCAGTGCCGGATGCGATTCATCGGCGACACGTCGTGCCTCGGCAGCTTGACGCAGTGATTCATCCTTTCGCCATTTATCAACGGCGGACTGCCAGCTGACCAGTTGCTTTTTTCGGTGGTTCAGCGTGCGGTTGATTAGATCGCGTTGCAGCGGTAACAGCGGAGCGACCTCTTCGAGTCGACGGCGTTCCGCCTTCATCGTGATCAATTGCTGCTCCAGACACAGCATGCGAGCCTGTTGTTCGATGGATTGAACGCGACTGGAAAGCTCTTCGGTACCAAGCGATGCGACTTGTTTCTTGGCATCGCCCAACCGCTTTTCGAGTTCGACGGTCTCTTTGGCGAGGTCGCTAAGACGGACCGTGCGATTTTCGATATCGCGTTCTTTGCGCTGTAGTTCCTTTTCGTCGGCTTCGATCTGAGTCCGCAGGCCAATCAATTGTTGTTCGAGCTGCGCAATGGTGCCGCTGGCGGGGACCACCGAAGCCTCGGGTTCGGGCGGTGCCGCCACGCCTGCTTGTGCTTCGGCAAGGGCGGTGGGCAGCGTTTGTAGAAACGTTTCCATTTCAGCGAGACGTTTCTTGGCAACTTCGCGGTTGTCTAACCATTCGGTTGCTTTACGCAGACGCTCGACGTACGCTTTGCGATCATCTTCGGACAAATTGGTTGCCGCTTCGATCGAGGCCAACTCGGTCGCGATCGTCTCTTTTTTGATGTTCGCTGCGACCTTGGCCTCGGGTGCGACGCTTGGTTCCGTAAAGGCGGCAGGAACGACGACGTCATCAAGATGAACCTCAACCGTCGTTGGCAGTGGAACGTTTTCTGGAAGCGCAAAGCCTTGCTCGGCATGAGACGGAGCCGCTGCCAAAATCAGGGCTGCGATGACCTGAAAGACTGCAACGTGTCGCAAAAGGCACTTCGGTTGGTTCATACAAATGGTTTTTAAAGACTCGTGACAGATTCCAAGAGACGCACGGCTGCACAGGCACTTCGAATACGCAATCCGTGCCAGGACGGTCAAGCCGCAAAACGAGAGAAGTTTCGAGCTGGCGGAACGATCGGATCTACGGAGCGAGGATCCACCAATATCGCGACGATGTGGCTGAACAAAGGGCCAAGCGTTTCACGAAAGCGCCGCTGTGATGTTGGGCTTCGTTCGTTGGTTCGCTCGCTCGCTTTTTTGGACGGGCCGCAACCCGCGTCGATCTCGTCGCGCGGTTGCCACCGCGCGGTTGCCACCGCGCGGACTGATGTTTTTCGAAAGGGCCCGCAGAGGTTGTCTTTTTTTTAGTATTCCGCTGTGCGGACCGCTCGAGCGACGCGAATGTGAGGCGTGTTCAATCCTTGCAGATAGCTGCGGGTACCGTGAATGCGAACTTCACTATTAAGGTGCATTCGCAGGTTCAGCCCCGGTGAGGGTGTCGCGTAGGCGAGCGTGCGGCCGGTGCTGTCGGTGATTGCAAACGGAGGGCTGTCCTTTCTCGCTGAATAGACTTGGACCAAAAATCCGGTCGCCGTCAATTCGTCTGTGTTCTCGGGCTCACCGTCGGCTGCTGCGATGCCGGGAGGCGTTTGCAGTAGCGGTACGTCGGCGGGGGCGGGCATCGCGGTTTGAGGCTGCGTTGGGATTCTGGGCTGCATCGGGCTGATTGACGCGACCGATGCTGGCACCGTCATCGACGGGATCGATGGGGTGTGGGATGCTTGGATTACCGCCGTGCCGTCGCGGCGTTGGGCGACGTTTTGGTATTTTTGAATTCGTTCGCTCAGCGATCTCGCTCGTTCCGCCGTCGCCTGATCCGGTGCTGAGGTTGCGATTTGATTCGCCGCTTTTGCGACGGGGCCCATTTCGGCAGCCGATGCGCTGGCCGCCATCAGTCGTGAAAAAATCAGGCTTAGTTTCTCGATGTCGGCGGTGCGAACTTCGGTTTCGACCGCGGCGATCGCGGCGGCGGAAACATAGCGTGTTGCCGGAGCGGGGGCTGCGGGAATTGGGGACACCGGTGGGCTGGTTGTTGCAGTCGCCGAGGCCAACGGTTGGCTACCCGCGACT
The DNA here is from genome assembly GCF_039545035.1 of Novipirellula caenicola. Taxonomy (NCBI): domain Bacteria; kingdom Pseudomonadati; phylum Planctomycetota; class Planctomycetia; order Pirellulales; family Pirellulaceae; genus Novipirellula; species Novipirellula caenicola. Next base: position 179,480 of record NZ_BAABRO010000002.1, on the reverse strand, counting down.
TGTTGGATTGATTGGGTGCGGCCTCGCGTCGACCCAGTTACCCAGTTTGTTTCGGTTGATGGCGTTCCCGCGCTGGCGGTGTCGCCGCCGGCCGAGGTGCGGTCGAGCAAACCGCCGCCGATTTGACGAATGCCGGCATCGATGTCGGCTAACCGCGGACGGCCGATGAATTCAACCGAGGCCAATAGCCCGCGTTTTGACATCGCTTCGCCAACGGTTTCGTTTTGTGCGGTTTCACCCGAGGTACGGTCGGTGGGGTTCGAACGCCATTGTTCGCTAACGCCGCTGCCGATTGCTTCGGTTGCTGATTGAGCGTCGCCTACCCGAGGTGCCTCGCGTAGCTGAGGCGAGTTTCCATCGGTGACCTGGGATAGCGAGACCGATGAGTGGTGGTTGCCTGCGTGCGAATCAGCGTCGGGATCGCGAAGGAGCACCGAGGGAGTGTTTTGCAGTGATGCAGGGACGGCATGCGAGTGGCGTCGGCTTGATGAATCGGAGCTCAGGGTGCCGCGTCCCGCGAACGAGTCTTCTTCGTCGGCGATCGGATGGGGGTGGCTGGGCGGAGTGTCGCTGTTGGCGACTGCGTCTCGCGACGGCGAGTCTCGGCGAGTGGTGCTGCCGCCGGGCAAGAATTCGATGTCGGTGTTTCGCTGTTTGCGAATGGCTTGGACAAGTTGTTCGGCACTCTCGGCGATCTGGCTTTGATGCACCCAGCGAAATTCGCCGGACGGAGGAACGATGCGGTACCACAATCGCGGTCCGTCCGCTCCTTCGCGTTCGCCTTTTCCAATGATCGTCACGGGTTCGCCGACGGCAAGTTGGACTTGCCAACGAAACTGACGAGCTCGTCCCAGGTGTGTTCCGATCCATGCCACGGTGCGGTCTTCGGTAACCACGGCCGTGTCGCCATCGCGGGCGACTTCGACCGCGTCGGCGGGGACCCAGCAAAAGCTGTCATCAGGAGGTCGAACGCCGAGCCATCCGTCGGCGGTTTCAACGTAGACTTCGAGTTCTTGTCCGTAGCGTAATGGGTCGGTGCGGTAGAATTCGTCCGAGGGGCCGCATCGCGCATACGCCTCGTCTTGAGCAACAAAGACGACGTAGGGATCCGATGCCAGGCTACCGTCGTCCGCCATCAACGGAGTCCAATCCGCAACGCAAGCCACCGCACTTAGTGCGACAACGCTTAGCCATGTAGCATTCATTGGCGAACCCATGAGAACAAATTCTCTGTACACGAATCAAAATTTCAGGAATCAATTGACTCGTTGTTAGCGATTTCGCGGTGGTGGGGACAAGAGGAATCTTTTTCTGGATCAGGTTTTCGGGCGTTTTTGAAACTTGAACTCCTGGTCGGGCGGGCTGAGGAAGGTCGTAAACGACGTCCGCACGCCTGTTTTGTCCGTTTACGTCTTGGCAACACCCGCTAAGATCGTGTAGTGAAGATCGTGGTGGTGGGAAGGAAGCACCCCACGTTTGAAAAACTCCCCTGCCAAACATTCCACGACACCCGCCGTCGCGACTTGGTTGCAAATGCTATTGCTAGGACTCTCGTAATGACGATTCTGATTAGCTGCGAAATGGGAGGCGAGCTTGTGCCCCCATGGCTGGTTCGTCAGCCGATGTCGAGCGGATGTGCGTTGAATTCTGAGGTCGTGGCGACTACGCAGGAAATTAGTCCAGATCACGAAGACTCAGCTGCGAAAACCAGCGTGATTTGCCAGTGGCCACGATGCGAAAGCAACAGTGGTGGCGGTGAGACGGTTGTCCCGGCGATCGCGCGAGAGGACTCGGTTGCCGAGTCGCCAGCGATGACGAGTTCAATGGCAAGCGGTGGTTCGTTGGCGATGGAAGCTGCTTCGGTGATGGAAACTTCTTCGGCAAACGAGGTTTCGTCAGGGAAGCAGGACCATTCTCAGTGCAGCGGTGGCAAGTTGGTGTTCGGCCGGTTTCCTGAAAAGTTGCCTGGCGACGATGCTGCTCGCTACGTGGCTCGGCGAATGGCAAAGTTATTGCAGTCGCCAATCATTGAAAACAAATACACTTCCGCTCTGATTGATGTCACCCGGTCGGCTCGCCACCGCAGTGTGATGCCGGCTGAGGTTCGCAAATGGCCACGTGAAGTTCGCGATCGGCTGATCCAAGAGGTGCATGCCGATTACCGAAACCGAGTCCAAGCTGCGATCGAGCAGAATTCGCGGCGACACGGGTTCACCATCCACGTCTCGGTTCGTTCCTTCGCTCTGAAAAGCGAAGGACGATTGCGACGGACGGACGTGGGGTTGTTGTACGATCCATCGCGTGAGGACGAAATGGCGTTCTGTCTCGACTGGATTGACGAGATGTACGATTTGGCGCCGATGATTCGCGTACGTCGAAATTATCCACGCCGCGGAACGACCGAGAGTTTGGTTACCGCGATGAGAAGCCATTTCACGGCAGACGATTATATCGGTGTGGAATTGCTGCTGAATCGAGCTTGGGCTGGCCGCCGAGTCGCGCTGCGAGATCAGGCGATCGAAGGGATTTGCAAATCGCTCGACGAAGTGCTCGAATTCCAAGCGGCCGACGCAGCCTAAATCGCTGCAGCCTTGACGCCATTCGGTGTGCAGTGCGGCTTGCAGTGCAATCGTCAAAATCGCCGGGCGAAAAAGTTGCAGCGGCGTCTGCGATGGTACCGCATGGATTGGCCCGGGGATTCCGCGTCCCGAATCGGCGTCTTTTGGTGGGCGAATGCGACGCTCAGAGCCCCCGATCGGACTGGCAAATCGACGATCCAAGGGTGTTGTGACCGTCATGTGAGGCTAATGTGACTCTATTGACGCTAACTCATTATGATTTCTATACTTCAGCGCTTCGGTCGCCGGGCTACGCCCGCCAATCGCCCCCGAGTGAATCAGTGACACCGTTTTCGACGTGTCAATTTAATCCAAATAAGACGAAGTGATGAAAAGCGAACGCCGACACGAACTGCAAGAAAACATCCTCGCCAACTATTTAGGGCGAATCAATCAATCGATCGAGCCCTATTCGCGTCCGATTGGGATTGCGGTCGCAGTCTTGCTGATCGGCGGTATCGGCTACGCCATCTACAGCAGCAAAGTTAGCGAAGATCGCAGCCAAGCGACGTTTGAGCTTCTGATGCAGCAAACCGGATCGCAAGATCCCGAAGGGCTTGCCTCGGTAAGCGTCAAGTACCCGAATACCCCAGCTGCCGCATGGGCCCACCTTTATCAAGGCAGTGCCTTGTTGGCGCAGGGCACGCGGACGTTGTACGTCAACCGCATGGATGCCGAAGACCAGTTAAACGGAGCAAGCAAGGCGTTTCGTAATGCGATCGCCGAAGGCAATAACGAATTGTTGCTCTCACGTGCTTATTTCGGAATTGCTCGCAGTGAGGAAGCACTGGGCAATCTCGATAAGGCCATTGCCGCTTACAAAGAATGTGTTCGCATCGGCGAATCCGAAGAAATGGTCAATGCGTGTGAGGAGCGAATTGCCGCCCTTTCTAAAGAAAGCACCAAAGACTTTTTGACTTGGTTCAAGGATCAAGATTTTTCGCCAAGCGATCCCTCGGCTCCCCCATCGCTGCCAAGTGGATCGATGTTGCCGGAAATGCCCGATTTGGATCTGCCCGATCTCGGAGGGGCTAGTGACGAAGAGCCCGGTGACGGTTTGAACCTTCCCGACGACGCGGAGATGACCGAAGAGGGCAAGGAAGAGGCCAAAGAACAGGCCAGCGAAGAAGCTGCCGTTACGGAAGAGCCTGCGGACGAGAAGCCAGCCGACGAGAAGAAGGCTGAGCCCAAAGATACGCCTGCTGCAGACGACAAAGATGCTGCCGAAGAGAAGTCGCCTGCAGCCGAGCAGGAGACGGAGCTGAATCCACCGGCCGAAAATACCGACAAAGCAGAAAAGGAAGCGGCGGTAGAGGAAGTCGAAGTGGATGAAGCAGCAGAGACACCCGAAGCCGCTGAAGCCAGCGAAGCGGACGAAACGCCTGCGGTGGATGAAGCCAAGACCGAGTCGGACGCGTCGTGATCAAAGACTCCTCTGACGATGATATCGTGTTCGGTCCCGCGGCAAGTGAATCGGACGTGCCGAATGAGGACCTCGGTGGCGAGGAGCTCGATGGCGACGACCTTGACGGCGACGACACCGGGGGCGAGGTCCGCATTGGCGAAGAGGTCTTTCGTGATATCGTCGTGCCCGAATCGGCCAACGGCCAGCGAATCGACTTCTTTTTGACGCAGGCTTGTGACGGCTTCAGCCGCACTCAAATCACCCAGGCGATCCAGGCGGAAGGGGCGACGCTTGACGGACGGACGGTCCGACCAAGTGTGCGGATTCAGGCGAGCCAGCGAATTCGTTTTCGTATGCCTGAGCCGCCTACGGACGATACCGTTCCCGAGAACATTCCGTTGGATGTGTTGTACGAAGATGACGGGTTGGTCGTCGTCAACAAGCCACCGGGGATGGTCGTTCACCCTGCACGCGGTAACTGGACCGGCACGTTAACTAGCGCGTTGGCGTTTCGCTTTCAATCGCTTTCGGACGTGGGCGGGCCTACGCGGCCAGGGATCGTGCATCGGTTGGATCGTGACACCAGCGGCGTGATTGTAGTGGCTAAAACCAACGCCGTTCATATGCATTTGTCCGAGCAATTCGCGAATCGTGTTGTCGAGAAAGAATACTTTGCGATCACGGCGGCTCGGATCGATCGCGATCGTGACATTATCGACATGCCGATTGGTCGTCATCCGTACCAGCGTGACAAAATGGCGATCCGCGAGCACCATGAAACCAGCAAGCCTGCGTCGACGTTCTATGAAGTGATCAGCCGCCATGGTCGATTCACGCAAGTTCGTGTGAAACCAAAGACCGGTCGCACGCATCAAATCCGCGTGCACTTGTCACATCTTGGCGCTGCAATCCTTTGCGACCGGCTGTACGCCGGGCACGCGGAAGTCACGATGGGAATGTTGACCGGGACGCACGACGAAACCAAAGACAAGGTGCTGTTGGATCGGCAAGCGCTGCATGCTCGCAAGTTGACGTTCGAGCATCCACAAAGTGGCAAGTCGATGACATTCGAGGCCCCGCTGCCCGCGGACATTATGCGAGTGGTCAACGTGTTAGAGCGGTTGCCGTAGCGTAGGTCGTCTGTTAATGATTTACGGAGCCGCGACGCGTCAGCGGCCGGGGCCCACACGCTACTCGGTGCCTTACGGACAATGCCATTTAGTTTCTCGCTAAACGGGTGGTTTTTATAGCGGTGCGGCGCGAGCCGCCCGGTCAAAATCGAACGGTTTACTCGCCGCAACCGGACGGCTGGCGCCGCGAGCGCTACCCAAAGTCGATGGCATTGGCCTTACGGGCCTCGGCTCACCGCTGCGATTTGCATGCGAATTAACTCAGCAAGCTGTCAACGCTATTGTGCCGTTTGTGATCACTCGGCTTGACCGTCTTGGACCGATTCGACCTTGGAAACGACACGGCCTTTGTGAAGCCGTGTTTCCATCACGTCGCCGGGATGAAGCGAATTCGCATCGGCAATCGCTTTGCCGTCGGCGTCCAGCGTGACGCTGTATCCTCGCGACAGCACCGCCACGGGGGACAGTGCCGATAGCGACGCTGCGAGTTCACTCACCTGGCTTCGCCCCGCTTTCAAGTTCGCGGTGATCGCGCGTCTTGCTCTTGCGTCCAATTCATCAAGCATCCGCGATCGCGAGTGGACGATCTCCATCGGTTTTCGCAGGATCGGCCGCTGCATCAGCGCGGCCACTTCGGTCTGTCGCTCGTGAATCACCAAGCGTATGGCCCGATCGAGACGTTGCCGCAGATTCGCCGCCGTCGTTTTGAGGGAAACTCCGTCGGGCAGCACGCGAGTGGCGGCGTCGGTAGGCGTCAGGGCACGCAAGTCTGCGGCAAGATCACAGAGCGTGACATCGATTTCGTGTCCCACGGCCGAGACCGTGGGGATGGCGGACGCTGCTACCGCGCGGACGACGGGTTCTTCGTTAAAGCACCACAAATCTTCGAGGCTGCCGCCGCCACGTGAGACGACCAGCACGTCAAGCTTGGGGGTGATTCGTTGTGCTGATCGGATTGCCGCAACGATCGACTGGGCCGCTCCTTCGCCTTGGACCAAAGCGGGGATCACCACCACGTCGGCGCCATGGTAGCGGTTGGATGCCGCCTGCAGGAAATCGCGAACTGCGGCACCCGAGGGGCTTGTGACGATACCGATCCGGCGTGGCAGTGACGGAAGCGGGCGTTTCCGCTCTGCGGCAAACAAGCCCTCGCGTTCGAGTTTGACCTGCAATTGCTGAAACGCCAATTGCAGCGATCCCATACCTTGTGGTTCGACCTTGCGAACGACTAACTGGTACGTTCCGCGTGCAGCGTAGACATCGATGTTGCCAAAACAGAGCACCGCTTGGCCATCTTCGAGATCATGTTTGATTCGCATCGCGGTGTTTCGCCAAAGCACACCGCGAATTTGCGCGTCATCATCTTTTAGCGTAAAGTAGATGTGGCCGCTGCGTGCACGAACCAAGTCCGAAATTTCGCCAGCGACCCACAGCGCGGGAAAGGTTCCTTCCATCACCGCTTTGATGTGACCGTTTAATTCCGAAACGGAAATCGCGTGTACCGACTCGCCGGCTAGTGCAGCATCACTCACGCGTTCCATTCTCCGGAAAAAACTTCGACGGCTCCACCGGTCATCATCACGTGTCCGCTCGACTCGGACCACTGCAGCGTGAGGTCACCGCCAAGCAGGTGATTCAAAATTTTGCGGTTGGTTTTTCCAGTCAATACGCCTGCCACACAGACGGCGGACGCACCGGTTCCACAAGCCCAAGTTTCGCCGCTGCCGCGTTCCCAGGTTCGTTGACGTACTTCGTTTGGTGAGATGACTTCGACAAACTCGACATTGATTCGCTTGGGAAATCGCGGGTCCGTTTCGATTTTGGGACCAAGTCCGAGTACCAAATCGTCGGTTGCTTCGGGAACGAAAATCACGCAGTGGGGATTGCCCATCGACACGCAGGTGACGGCTAGTTTGCGGCCATCGATTTCGATTTCGTGTTCGACCACCTTGCCGCTTTCCACGATGGACGTCGGCACTTTGGATGCTTCGAGAATGGGTTCACCCATATCGACTGTCACGCTGTCGACTTTGCCGTCGTCGCCGATCGCGAGCGAGAGGTCGAGTACCGATCCACCGGATTCGATTTTCAGGTTTTCTTTCTGGGCGATCCCATGGTCATAAACGTATTTTGCCACACAGCGAATGCCGTTGCCGCACATCTCGCTTTCGCTGCCATCGGCATTGAGCATCTGCATCCGCGCGTCCGCGACATCGCTGGGACGAATCAGGATCAAACCGTCGCCGCCAACGCCGAAATGACGATGCGAGATCGATTTTGCCAGCTCGGTTACATCGCAATGATCAAGGTTTTCGGCAAAGCAATCGACGTAAACGTAGTCGTTGCCAGCGCCATGCATTTTTGTAAATCGCATCGAACAGAAGTTTCGCGGGAAAGGGATCGTGGTGGCCAGTGGTTTGCATCGAAAGCGTCAATCTAAACCGATTCTTGGGATTTGCGTAGGCGGCAACCGATTTGGCGAGGAATGCAGCATCTACCAAATGAGGCGAAATTGCAGCAGAATACGCACATGGTGCTGGACTGCCCTCTCGTCTGAATGCTCGCCCCCCGATTTGGAAATTGATTATGTCGCGTCCTGACACACTACTCGTTGGATTGGGGGTGGTTGGACGTGCGATTGCCAAAGTTCACCTGGCCGCCAACGTCTCGATCACGATTGGCGACGTGGATGCCGAGGCGTTGGAAAGCTGCGTCGAGGAACTCGATTTGGATCCCTCGGTTTGGCAGATCGCCTCGCCGCGATCGGATATCGAGGGCATCACGATGATCGACTTGTCGCATCGCGATTTCGTTACGTCGGATGCGAGGCCGATTTTGATTGAATCGATTGTCGAGCGACTGCAGGTCAAGCAGCAGTTTTTTCAGCGCGTCGAGCGATGCCTTGGTAAGGACTGGATACTTTGCAGTAACACATCCACGCTTCGTATCGGTGATATCGCGGGTTCCTTGAACGATCCGTCGCGGTTGATTGGGATGCATTTTTTCATGCCGGTTACGTTGCGAGATGCCGTCGAGGTGATCCCGACGGCCGACACGTCGGCGGTGAACTTGGCTGCGGTCACTGAGCATGTTCGGCGAATTGATCGTTCGCCGCTGGTGGTTGCGGACTCGCCAGGGTTCATTGTCAATCGCATGCTCTCGCCTTATCTGAACGAGGCGATGTTGTTGCTCAGTCAAGGGGCGACAGCGGAGCAGATCGAGCAAGCGGCTTTGCGATTTGGGATGCCGCTATCGCCGCTGGAGTTGATCGATTTGATCGGTTCACGAACGATGTTTGATGCCGGGCGTGTTTATTGGCAATCGTTTCCGACACGCATCGATCCTTCGCCGATGTTGCCGGCAATGATTAAAAAGGGGCGTGGCGGACGATTCAGTGGCGGTGGATTTTACGATTATGTCGACGGCGTTCGTAGTACGACGCTGGCGGCAGCGGCGATGGAAATTCGGGATCGGTATTCGCGAAATACCAGAGTCTTTGGTGACGACGAAGTGCTGGACCGATTGAGGTTGGCGATGTGGATCGAGTCGGCGTTGTTACTTCGCGAAGGGGTGGCCCAAACGCTTGAGCAAGTCGAGATTGCGATGGCCGGCGGGCTCGGGTATCGCCCGCGCGGCGAATGGTACGCCAGTTTCGATCGGATTGGGAGCGATGTGATTTGTCGCAGCATTGCTGCGGCCGCCGCCGATTCGAAATCGTTGCAGCCGCCAGCGGAGTTGCTTGAATTGCTCAGCGATCACACACCGAGTGAATCGATTGTGAGGTTTGCGAGGGGTGGATAGATCGTAGCGAACGTTAATTGAGGCTTGTTGATTTATTAAGCCGCGACGCGTCAGCGGCCGGGGCCCACACGCCACCCGGTGCATTATGGCCAATGCGAAGCGGACAACACACTCGGTTCCTTTGGATTGCCACCGGAAAACAGATTGCCGTATTCGGCCGAAAAAGTTTCCGATTTGACGAAATCGGGTGAACCATTTGGTGGTACTGATCGTCTGAAAAAATGTCCTCTGAATTACTTGCCTTTGCTTGTGAAGGTAGTGATAATGGGGATTGCCGTGTTGCGATAACGCGTCGCAACGAAACTTTCCGTACGATCTTCAATCCTCTCTGGTTGGCACCCGGATTGAACTCGTCAAACAAGATTGTGAAAGGAGGTGATCAAGTGGATTATTGCTGTACTTGCCAACGGGGTGGTAACCCGTAGTTTTAAGTCGGCGGGCTGATGCTTCGGCGCAGCCACCCCACTCGCGATCATCTTCGATGGTACTGCGAGACATGCCCGTCTGTTGAGTTGCATTCTGCTCTCAACAGGCGGGTTTTTTATTGGCCCGACATCTTAGTTCAGGCGTTTCCCCCGCACCCTTCTCACCCAGGGACACAGCACTTTTTTGGGGGCCATGCAAATCCCTTTCTTGCCACGACATTCTCCCGCCAGCTTAAGTAGCAGCCTTAAGTAGGGACACAGCATCTTGTTGGGGGTGCCGCAAATGCCTTGCTTGTGAGGGGCGGAAAAAAGCTTCGTGGATTTAAGTGGCAGCAGTACGGCGGTATCGCGCCTTTGGCACGGATTCGTAGTTACTGGTATCCCAAGATCCGAGAGGGCAGATGCAACGTCATCTTCGGGATCAAGGCCCGGTTGCGATCACGGGAGGGAAAGGAGGCTTGCAGCCTTAATCGAGCCTTGTTAGTAGCTCGCGTGCCCGCTGCCGCAAATGATAGCGGCGTCGCGTGTGATGGCTTCGCATCGAATCGACACACTCCGGCCGCCCTGCTACGGTAGAAAACAGCCGTCCAAAATCACTCACCAATTCACACCAGGAAGCTGCATCCAGTCCTAATCGCTTCAGCACCGGAGGCACGCCACTAGGTGTCCTGCCGCGTTTCCCCGGCCTCACTTGGCGAGCCGTCCAGTCGAGCATTTCCAAGTAGTCCGCGGTTGAGACTGAAAGGAATCCTTTGTTGCTGCAGCGAGTTGCCGACTGGCTTACGCAGGGGCCGATGGGATCAAATCGCTCATCAATCGACAGCGGAGAAAGAAAGCCATCAATGGCGTCGGCTGGCAATTTTGGAATCGGATTCTCTCCATTACAAGATGCATCTTTGGCGGCGGTAATTGCTTGGATTCGCCGCTGCACCGACGTGTGATCACTTTGCTCAAGCGTTTCAGCCATTGCGGCGCGAATCGGATTGAGGTCGACATAGGCTGCACATGCAAGCAGTGATGCTTCGTCCGCGATCCGAGTGGCGTGAAACCGGTCTTGAAAGAAATGCCCCGTTTCTTCGTCCTCTTGGTTAGCCCGCATCGCGATGCGTTGGCAAAGGAGTCGCATCCACCAGCTGATGCTGCTGAGCCGCTTGCGAATTTCAGCGCATTTGATCGGACAGCCCGCGATCGAGTGAATTTCACTGTCGGTCGGTGGCATCGCTGAGCCATCGGCATTTCGGCGATGAGGGCATATCAGCATCCATCGCCGAGCCACTTCTTTGTCGTCCCAGAGAGCAACCACATCCGGACGCGAGCGCAGGATGAGGTGGAAATGGTTCGATAAGATTGAGAAACAGAGTAAATCTACGCCGAATGTGCCCGCGAAGTGAATTAATCGCTGTTCGATCCACACTTTGCGATGATCGAAGTTTTTTCCTGAGATGGGGTCGTCGCCCATCAAGAAACATCGCCGAACCGTGCGATTCGAGGTGTGAGCTATTGCGATTTCATCAGGATCGAAGACCTCCGAGCGTGCTAAGCGTACCATCGTGGGCCTCGCTAGCGTTGAAGGAATCAAGACACTTTACTTAAGAACTGTTTCCCCGCATGCGTCGAAAGTCAACCCCCGGGATTGGGCGGCGTGGCGACAGGGTTCCAAAAAATGCCAAACTCACGCCCCCCCCAGAATAATGCTATGTCCCTCCGGGATACTGCTGGCGAATTCAGTTCCCCGATAGCATGCTCTGTCCCTCGATGAAGTGATGAACTCGATGAAGTGATGAACTCGATGAAGTGATGAACTCGATGAAGTGATGAACTCGATGAAGTGCGCGGCAGGATTGCTTGCAATCATGCTCCGCTAACATGACAGTTGGGCTCCCCCCCCTAAAACATGCTGTGTCCCTCATGGAAGTGGTGGAAGTGGCGACAATCGGTTTGAGGGAGGGCCTCGCTATGTGGGGGTGTTGTGGTCGATCTTGTTGGCGATGCTTTCGATCACAATCACGGCGACGGCTGCGGCAACGGCTAGAGCCACCAACACCGCAATGCTGCCAGGCCACTGGCTGTACGATACAAATTCCATCTGCCGAAACTTGCTTTCGAGATTTGCCGTCTCTGGCGTTGGTTGTTGCAGCGGCCATAGTTTGCCGACGCTGCCAATCATCAATCCAATCAGCCCCGCCATCGTGGTGCTGCGATGATGTTCTAACATCCAACGCAGCAATCGCGAAAACGCCAATAACCCAAATGCACAACCACTGGCGAAGACTGCGATCTGTAACAGCGATTCCAGCGACACAATTCCTCTCGCGGCATCTTTGATCAATCCGGTTACCGGGTGATAGACTCCGAACAACAACAGCACAAACGCGCCACTAATCCCTGGCAAGATCATCGCACAAATTGCCACCGAGGCGCTCAAAAACAAAAACGGAAGACCCATGTCTCCCTCGCCCATTGGCATCAACGTGATCGCCACCGCCACGGCAACGCCCAATACACAGGCGACCACCTGCGGCACCCTCCAGTGGCTGACGTAGCTTTTGACAATCCAAACACTGGCGAGAATCAAGCCAAAGAAAACCGCAAACGTCTCGGGTTGCTTGTGATCCAACAACCAATGCATCAGCCCCGCTAGCGAGACAATCCCTGCCGCAATCCCAATGCCCAACGCCATCAAGAAACGAAGGTCGATGTGGCGTCCCGCTTCACGAAATTTTCGATGCAGCACCAGCGAAACGAAATGCGAGTCAATTTGTGAGATACAGGTCACCAGCCGCTGGTAATGCCCCAAAATCAACGCCACCGTGCCTCCGCTAACACCAGGCACGGTGTCGGCAGCTCCCATGCAGAATCCGCGAACCACATTGATGACGTCGCCCAAAACGGTGGGATTCGTTGCCAGCTTTAGCGGTCCCTCGGCGTCGCTGGACGTGACTTGGTCCGTCCCAGTCGGACTTGCAACGGTGTCTGCAACCGAGTCTTCGGTGTGATGCATCAAACTTTCCTGTCTTTGAATTAAGTCGCAGTGGACATAGCGACAACTATAATCCGATTTTCTAACACTGGGCGTTGCCCTTCCACAACTCCGGACCGCGCTTTAAAACCCGCATGGCTCACTCCGAGTCTGTCTCGCTGTCTCGCCCCGACCTTCCCGCCAAGGACCAACGCCGCCGTGTTACAGATTCTTTTTCTCGCTGTCGTACAAGGCATTGCAGAATTCCTGCCCATTAGTTCTTCGGGGCATTTGGTCGTGCTCGGCGCTCTGACGGGCAAACTGAGTGAATCGCCAACGCTAGAAATCATCCTTCACGCTGGCACGCTCGGCTCCATCCTGGTGATCTATTGGCGACGCATCCTCGACCTTCTGTTCAGCGATCGCCGCGTCATCGGATTGCTGATTATCGGCACCATCCCAGCAGTCATTGTGGGGTTAACGATCAAGAAAAACTTTGAATGGTTGATGCGCTCGCCACTTCTAGCTGGCTCGATGTTGATCGTCACGGGAATCTTCCTGATCCTGCTCGGCCGTCTGAAACCCCGTGAGGGCGAATATCAAAAGATGAGCCTGATGGCCGCTTTTGCGGTGGGCTGCTTTCAAGCGTTTGCCATTTTGCCCGGCATCAGCCGCAGCGGATCCACAATCCTGGGAGCACGGCTGCTAGGGGTGAAAAATGAAGACTCCGTCACGTTTTCCTTCCTGTTGGCGATACCCGCCATCTGTGGCGCCGTGGTGCTGGAATTAAAGGATTTCCTCGAAGCTCGCCAACTTTCCCCAGCGCTGCAGACCGAGGCGACAGACGTGGTTTTCTCGCCCGCCGCACTCGCCATCGGAGCACTCGTTTCCTTCGTCGTCGGCATCATCGCGCTGAAATGGCTGATCGGATGGAGCCGCCTGGATCGACTCCACTGGTTCGCTTGGTGGTGCATCCCCGCTGGCGCGGCGGCGGTAGTGTTGGTGCTAGGGGGGATGCTGTCCCCATAGAGGGCACGTTCGCCGCTATCTGGGCCCCGCACAGACGGGGGCAGGTCGGCCACGCCAGATTATTGTGGACACACGTTTAGTGCATGGTACAATCGTGGGCATTCGCTTGTTATGCTAGCGACATAACGACCCCCAATGTGTTAGAAAAAGGCCCCCTCGATGTCGGCTCAACTCACAGACCGCCAGCAGAATGTCTACAACATGATTCGCTCGCTGATTGTAAAGCGAGGCTACGGGCCAACCGTCCGAGAGATTGGTGAACATTTCGGTATCAAAAGTCCCAACGGAGTGATGTGCCATCTTCGCGCCCTTGAGCGCAAAGGCTTGATCATCCGCAGTCCGAATAAGTCGCGAGCGATCGAGTTGACGCAGGCGGCCGACCGTAACCCAAACAGCCTATCGATGGGCGGGGTTGTCGCCGGGGCTCCTTCCTCGTTGTCAGCCGAGCAAAATGAACGAGTTGACTTTAGCGAGATGCTGTTTGGCGACAATCGTTTCGTGCTGCAAGTCAGCGGCGACTCGATGATCGACGCCAAGATCGTCGACGGTGACTACGTGATCGTGCAGCGACAAGACCACGCTTTTCCCGGACAAATGGTCGTCGCTCAGACACCCGACGGCGATTGCGCGTTGGCCTATTGGCACCCCGAAGCGGATCGCATTCGATTGCAATCAGCCAACGCAGCGATACCGCCTCGCTACGTCAAAACGGCGACCGTGGTCGGAGTCGCCGTGGGATTGGTGCGCACGGGGATCTAGATCGCTAATCATATCGATCATCAATCAGGTGGATCGATGACGCAATTAGCCGCCAGCGAAGTTAGCCGCCAGCGATTCAGGACCGCGCTTGCGTGACGCGGCAATCCTGTTCACCGTAATCCTATTCGCGGCGGTCATTCCACTTGCTGCATCTTCCTGTCTCGTGATGCAACGTCTTGGTCAACTGGCCAGCTTTTTCTCTTCGGCCGAATTGATCTTGTTGTAAAGCGTTTTCAGACTGACGCCCAATTCTTCGGCGACCGCTGGTTTATTGCCATCGTGCCGGGCGAGCGCTCGTTCGATCGCGAGCATTTCCATGTCACGCAGTGTCATCGGTTCCGAATCACGCAACTCTTTGCGCAGTTGACGGCGGCCGAAATGACGCGGCAGGTGTTCGGTTCCAATTGGTAGTGAATCACACAAAATCGCGGCATGTTCGATCACGTTCGCAAGTTCGCGAACATTACCCGGCCACTGATGCGACTTGAGTTCCGCGATCGCTTCGGGTGTAAAGAGATGTTCACTGCTGCCATCGGTACGGTGTCGGCACAGTAGATGCGATGCCAACGGAAGGATATCTTCGGTTCGCTCTCGCAGCGCGGGGACATGGATTTCGAAGGTGTTGATTCGGAACATCAAGTCTTCGCGAAACGTGCCATCTTCAACCATCTTTTCGAGATCTCGGTGAGTTGCGCAGACGACACGAACGTTGACATTGACCGTTTGGTTGTCACCAAGTCGGCGAATGTCACCGGTTTCGAGGACACGCAGCAATTTGGCCTGCATCGCCAATGGCAACTCGCCAATTTCGTCCAGAAAGATCGTGCCGCCATCGGCAACTTCGAACAATCCGGTGCGAGCAGCATCAGCGCCGGTGAACGCGCCTTTGCAGTGCCCGAACAGTTCGCTTTCGATCAAATTTTCCGGCAGTGCTCCGCAGTTGATCGCGACCATCGGTTGCTCGGCACGCAAGCTTGAATCGTGGATCGCGCGTGCGACCAATTCTTTGCCGCATCCGGTTTCGCCTCGAATCAACACGCTGCTTTCGGTAGGCGCAACCTTCGCGATCAAGTTGCGTACGGCCTCCATCGCAGCGCCGTTGCCGACCATTTTGCAATCACCCTCGGCTCGCTTTAGCCGGTGCTGGAGCGCTGCAAGTTGGCGTTTGGTTTGACGACGCTCGGCGACCCGTCCAAGCAGCCCCGCGATGTCCGCCAAACGACAGGGTTTCGTCAGGTAATCGAAGGCTTGGTGACGCAGCGCCGCGATCGCAGTCTCCTGGCTCGGTTTGCCGGTCATGACAACCGCTTCGATTTCAGGACGCAGCTCGCGTGCTTTGCCGATCACATCGATGCCATTCATTCCCGGCATGTCTAGATCGACTAGCAAGCAATCAAACGGTTCTTTCTCGAGTGCGGCGACGGCCGTCAAACCGTCCGGGCACACGGTCACGGTGTAACCCATGCGAGGAAGTTCACTACGCATCAACTCTTGCAAGTTCTTTTCGTCGTCGGCGAACAGGATATGCATTGCATTGCGTTTAGGCTGCTTTGACTGACTCATGATTCCATCCAATTGTATCGCGACTTTTTGTAGGATTGTCTTCGTGTACGGCGCGGGCAGGCAAGGACACTTCCATTCGTGATCCTCGCCCTTCGCCATCGCTGTGTGCGGTCAAGGAACCGCCGTGCTGAGATACGATGCGATAGGTGATGCTCAAACCGAGTCCCGTGCCGGTGCCATCGCGGCGGCGAGTGAAGAAGGGTTCGAACAAATGCTTCAGCACATCGGGGCTCATTCCGCAACCGTTGTCTTGAACAACGACTGTGGTCGTGTTGTCGTCGCCGGAAACGTAAATGTCAACCGCGCCGTCGGTATCAACGCTTTCGAGCGCGTTGGTGACCAAGTTCAGCACGACTTGCCGGATTTCTTGCGGATTGACATGAGCATAGGCCGACTCGGCGATATGGGTGCGCAACGTCTTGCAGCGATACTTACCCACCTTGCTAACCATCGAGACGACTTCTTCGACCAGCTCTTTCAAGTCGGTCGATGCGCGTCGCACTTCATTCAAACGACTGAAATCGAGCAGCCGTTCGGTGATCCCTTTGCAGCGGAAGGCTTCGTCTTCGATACGCCGCAAATTGGTACGTACGATGGTCAAAAAGTCATCATCAAATTTGTTCTCAGTGCCGGTCAAACAAATCGCTTCCTCGAGTCGGGATTCGAGCGATTCAGCGCTCCAAGCAATGGTCGCCAATGGATTGTTGATCTCGTGAGCCACGCCTGCCGCTAAAAAACCAACGCTGGCGAGTTGCTCGTTCTGGATCACTTCACGCGTTCGTTCGCGGACTTGCCGGTCCAAGTCGGTGCATAGCGAATTGACTTTCTTGTACGCTTTCTGAAAACGATCGGTCATTTCGTTCATCGCTGCGGCCAGCTCGCTAAGCTCGTCGCCGGTCCCCAAGTCGATGCGGTGATTCAATTGGCCGCCGGCAACCAGCCGCGACCCGACGATCAGCGTGCGAAACGGTTTGACGACCAACGAGTGGAACCCCCAAACCAGCAGCGCCACCAAGCTCATCGATACGATCGTGCACAGGCATGCGACCGCAAACCACGTGCGGTATTGACCGCGGACATCATGGCTAAACGCCGCCATCCCGCCGTGGATTAGCGACAGATGTTCGTGGGTCTGTTCGACCAGCGAATCCAACCGCTCGGACAATTCGCTTTTCAGCGAGTAGTCAATCGTGACCGGTCGACGATGAAAACGATCAAGGTCATCGACGGATTTTCGAATCTCCGCCAGACTTCGTCGTTGCCGCGCCGCATCGATCAGCAAGTTCGATTCGGCATCAATCGAGTTCAGGACGTCCTCGTAAAGCTGGAGCCGCAAATCAAGTTCGAGCAACACTTGCTTGTAGCGAGACCGCTCAATCTCAACGAGCGGGTTTTCTAGCAACGCGGCATCGATCATGCCCCCGTTGTGCTGCAAATCCTTGAGCCGGCTATTGCGATCCCGCAGCGTTTCCGCCAAACGATTGATATCATTGGCGTAAGGGATCTCCGTCGCCCGCCGGCTGATCGCGTTGGCGAGTTGCTGGTAGCGGTTAAGCCCCCAGAAACCGCTAAAGGCAAGGATCAACATGATTGTTGAAAGTAGCCCGAGAGCGGCAAAAAGTTTTGTACGAATGGATCGTCGACGAAGCACGAAAATTCCCCTCCCTGGCCGAAAACGCTTGAAAAATCCTTTTCAGCGGCGCGAAACTTCAGCCTATCGATCTGCATCGAATTGGACAAGACGAACCCAAACAGAAACTTGTTGTCGCGGCTTCCTATCCCAACGAAGCCGCCGAGAGTTCAGCCCGCTGCCGTCAATCCTACGACAAGATGCAATCAGTTGCTTGCATTTGATTGCTAGCGTTTGAGTGTCAATGCTGGAAATTTTCAGCGTAAAAGACGAAGTGGATCTCTTGGAAATGACGAAACAAGTCGAGTAGGCTGTTTGGGATCCCTGGGAATGATTTTGTTTCCGGGTGCATTTCTGAACGTCTTAAACGCTTTCAAGGTGAGGCGTTTCATCTACCTCCGAGCTGCCGGTGGCACTTGATTCGTTCTCTTAGTCGTTTCTGTTCTCAGCCTTCTCGATCCACGAAGCGGGCGATCCTTTTCGCAATGTTGTTGTGGGGGATGACGCCTGAATCGACACGTGGCAGCGAAGTCGATGCATCGTGGCTGCGATTAGCTAGCCATGGGCAAAAGCAAACACCGATCGAATTGCCTTGGAGCAAACCGCCGGGCGAAGCTGCGGTTCCATTGACGGATGCTAGCGGAACGGTGCGTGCCGATGGCGGCGACGCGAGCCCTAGTTGGTTCGATCCGTCGCTCGGCGATGCGACACGTCCGAGGAATCGCACCGACGAAACGACAGGATGGGGATTCACCGACGGGATGATTACGGAGTCTTCCCCATCGTCAGAACATGCCCGTTTGCATGGTCAGGTCCATACGTTCGAACAGGACACCGTACATGAAGAGTGGTTGCCGTCGGTGCATTCATCGAATGCAAATCGATCGCAACCGCAACATGATTGGGTGATTTTGCCGGACGGGCTGCTCTATAAATCGTACCTTGCCGGGCCTCACGAGCCGCGTATTTCGACTGTCCTGTTTAGCGATACCGAGAGCGGGATCTTGTGGGACGCGACGCTCGGCGGACGTGTCGGATTGTTGCGCTATGGAACGCCGGGGGCGGTCGCAGCGGAAGGTTGGCAGTGGGATCTCGAAGGAGCCGTGATGGTTCGGTTGGATGTCGAAAATTCAGAAGACGTCGAATCGATGGACTTTCGTTTCGGAACGCTGATCACGTACGCGGATGGACCATGGTCCGCGAAACTCGGCTACTTTCACATCTCGTCGCACGTGGGCGACGAATACATGGAACGTTTTCCGTTGTTTCAGCGAATCAACTATGTGACGGAATCGCTGATCGCGGGCGTTAGTTACCAAGCATCTGATCCGCTGCGGGTGTACGGCGAGTTTGCCTATGCGGTAAAGGCGTCCGGCGGCGCCAAGCCAATCCAAATTCAATTCGGTGCCGAGCACGTACCGGTTCCGCTACAGCCTAAGCGTGGCGGGCCATTTAACGCCATCAACGTCGACGTTCGTGAAGCAGTCGATTTTTCGCCCACGATGACGCTGCAAACCGGTTGGCAGTGGCAGGGTATGGCGTCACAACGCCGAATTCGTTTTGGACTGCAATATCTAAACGGCTACACCACGCAGTTCGAGTTCTTTCATCAACGCGAAGAGCAAATCGGCATCGGTAGCTGGTTCGATTACTAGCATCGCCTCGGTAATCATCTTCACAAAAAAAAGCGGCCAACCCTCGCCAGAGGGCAGCCGCTTTTGGTTGTCAGGTTTCGCCGTGTGATCACCGAGCAAATCGGTGCGTTCGGAGATTAGCGTATCGCCGGAGTTGGGACGCCGCGAGCAACGCTAGGTTTCGAGCGAAAGATCTTTCGAGTGCGTTCCGGTTTGTACGCGGGCTCTTCGGATTCGACGATGGTTTCGCCGGGGTAGTGCGATTCGCCTGAGATGTATTCTTCGCCAACGTGAAATTCGCTCGGGTAAGATTCCGAAACGCAGGATTCGCAACCGCAGCCGACCTCGCAACCTGAATCGCAACCGCCGTCACAGCCACCATGGCAACCGCCATCACAGCCTGATTCGACCCCACATCGATATCCCCACAGGCTTTCAATTCCTGAGAAGACCGAGCGGCATTTGCCACAGGATTGGCCGTTGTGATTCCCGCACTTGTCGCAGGGATCGCAAGCGTCGGCGGGATGGTTGATCCAAGGATCGACGTACAGTTCGCCACAGCCATCACATTCGCCGCATCCGGGCGTACCGCAGCCTCCGCCGCCGAACATCAGCGGTCCATTGGCTCCGCCGCACGTGGGACCGCAACACCCGGTGAACCAAAGGAGGGCGATGGAGAGAGTCAGGAGTGAGAGCTGTTGTGTCGGTTTCATTGGATTTAGACCTTCGTCGTCTTGCCGAGTGGATAGTTGTCAATTCGGCCATCCCATTCGACTCAGTCCAATAAATCCTTATAATCCGCAAAATTTAACAGCCCGCGGAATGCTAGCAGCCCACGGAATGCTGGTAGCCCCATGCGAGTAGGCCAAGGAACAGCGGAATCAAATTCCCACGGCCTCAATCGGGCCAGTTATCATTGGTCCCTTGGCGTTGCCCACTGCTGACCATGAGATTGCTCGCCTGGCTGGCATTTTTGGCCAAGTTAGGACGGCTTCCTCGTCCTGGCTTCCTCACACTCCCCTCCCCCCTTCATCTTTGCTGATCTGCTTTGGAGACGACTTCATGAAATGGCGTTTGATTGCTGGAACTCTTTTCGTTTGCTTTGCCTGTGGTGGTGCTGTTGCCCAATCGGCCGCGGAAACTGCCGCGAAACCATCCTCGGCTGATCTGCCTGAGGTGGGCAAGATTGACGGCGTGCAACCTCGAAACGTCGTTTTCATTTTGACAGACGACCATCGCTATGACGCGATGGGGTTCATGGGGCATCCGTTTCTCGAAACGCCGCACCTCGATTCGCTCGCCTCGGGCGGAGTCCATTTGAAGAATGCGTTTGTCACAACATCCCTTTGTTCACCCAGCCGGGCGTCGATTTTGACAGGGCTGTACACCCACAAGCATCGCGTGATTGACAACAATCGTGCGGTGCCTGAGGGAACGATTTTTTTTCCTCAGTACCTGCAAAAGGCTGGCTACCGCACTGGGTTCATCGGCAAATGGCATATGGGCGGCGAGCATGACGACCCACGCCCTGGATTTGACCACTGGATCAGCTTCCGTGGCCAAGGCAATTACTTGCCACCGGGGCCGAATTACACGCTGAACGTCAATGGTAAACGAGTCAAGCAGAAAGGTTACATCACCGATGAATTGACCGACTACGCGATCGAGTGGCTTGAATCGCAGAAGGACTCGGATGAACCGTTTTGTTTGTATCTGTCGCATAAGGCGGTGCATTCGAATTTCACGCCTGCCAAGCGACATGCCGACCGCTACGCCAATGCCGACCTTAGCTTTCTTCCGCGTGGCAAAGAAATCTCCGCCGAAAACAACGCACCTCGTTGGGTTCGCGACCAACGCAACAGCTGGCACGGCATCGATTTTTCCTACCACAGCGACAATGGACTCGATTACCTCTACCGCCGATATTGTGAATCGCTGTTGGCGGTGGACGACAGTGTCGGCCGTGTGCTTGATCAGCTTAAAAAGATGGGAATCCACGACTCGACGCTGGTCATCTATATGGGCGACAATGGTTTTATGTGGGGCGAACATGGCTTGATCGACAAACGGGTTTCGTACGAAGCGTCGATTCGCGTGCCGATGATGATGCATTGCCCTGAACTCTACGAAGGAGGGACGGTGGTCGAATCGGTGATTGGAAACATCGATATCGGGCCCACGATCTTGCATGCTGCGGGCTTGGAAACGCCCGACTACATGGACGGCAAGAGTTTTCTCGAACTCCCCAACAATCCCGACTTGGATTGGCGAGACTATTTTCTCTACGTCTACTATTGGGAAAAGAACTTTCCGCAGTCGCCCACGCAATTTGCGCTTCGCGGTGATCGTTTCAAATACATCACCTATTACGGACTGTGGGACGTCGACGAATTGTATGACCTGGCCAGCGATCCAGGCGAAACAAAGAATCTGATCGCCAATCCCGACTACCGGTCGGTCGTCAAAGAGATGGAGAACCGGTTGTACGAAATGCTAGGCGACGCCGGAGGGATGGACATCCCGATGAATCAACCTCGCGGCGGTTCGCAGAACAAACGTTGGGCGGAGCGTGGTGGTGAGGAAGCTGCGGATTTCCCTGCCGCGATCGTGGTCGAAGAACCGCTGAACAAAGGCGCCCGCTAAAACGAGCGACCCTCATTTTGGGATATTGCCGTCACCGAGCCCGCATCGGCACTCGGTGACGGCGAATTTGGCCGCGTGCCAAACGCATTGTGGAACGTTTTCTCGCGACCGGTTATATGGGTAGCGGGGCGAGAGTGGCAACTTGCGCAGTGGTCTATTTTACCTAATCGGCGCCAGCGGTCGGGGCGCGATGGAACACGGTGACGCCAAGGACGATTTTGATATCGGATTTTACGCAATTTTCCGAACGAAACATCTAGAAGGAGTCGGTCGTCGGGATCGACAACGTGGATTGCAACTGACGAAGTGATCCTGCGTTTGTCCCTTCGTTCGATTTTTCCGTCGGAGAGATCCCGTGAACCGGTTGCCTCAAACGCCCGAAGAACTGGTGCTTCAATTTGAGCTCGCCGAAATGCTCGAGCTGCTCGAGGATCTCGGTTTCGAGTCCAATGCTCAGGCCGCCGCCATGTTCAAACAGACGCTGAAATCGCTGGGATGCCTCGAAAAGACGCTGGCTCACTTTGCCGCGCCCACTCGGTTGCGCCGCGCAGGCTAGCCGATCCCCCGTGTTGTTAGGCCCGCCATCTGTGGCGGTTATGTTCGGCGGGCTCGCGGCGGGCCGAGAATAATCTAAAATGCTTTGCTTCACTACGAATCGGAGCGTTGGACCTTGGACCTCAAAAATACGAATCAGCCCGCACTGTATTTGCGTCACCTCGATCTCGAGCATGTTGACGCATTGGCGCGGCGAATGGTCGATTGCTTGCCCGCCGGGATTTCCTTTGGATTGGTCGGGACGTTGGGGGCGGGCAAAACGCGGATCGTCCAGTCGATTGCCGCGGCGACGGGGGTTGATCCTGCGGATGTAACAAGTCCCACGTTCACGCTGCTGCAATCCCATCACGGATCGATCACGCTGCATCATTTGGATGCCTACCGCGTCAGCGATGACGATGAATTTTTGGAGTTGGGGGTCGAAGAACTCTTTGACGATCCACAAGCTTGGACACTGGTCGAGTGGGCGGATCTCGTCCGTTCGGTGATGCCATTGGAAACCGTGTGGATCAAGATCGATATCGAACAGGATGCCCGTTTTCGTCAAATCACGATGTCGACTCAGGATCTCGCGCTGCATGAATCGCTTCGCTTGCTTCATCAACAGTGCATTGACGATGGCTGGTCTGCGGCATGAGTGACGCTGTCCGTTCAGTGCTGAAAAATTGGTTCGAACATTCTCGCATCGAATCGATCCAGCCGATTGCGTCGGGATTGAGCGGGGCTGCCGTGTTTCGTGTCTCGATTGCCCAGGGGCAGACGTGGGCGCTGAAACGCTATCCGCTGCACACTTCTTTGTCTCGCGTGGACCAGATTCATAGGGTGATGGTCACGGCAAAGAACAACGGCTGCGATGTGGTACCCGAGCTTAAGCGATGCGGGCCAAAGCTGGGCGGGCCAAAGCGATACGATCCAGGTGATGCCGGAGTGCCCAATCGCTACGCCATTGATGATGGCCAATACGTTTGGGAGCTAGCCCAGTGGATTGACGGCCAACCATGGCGCGAGCCCGCGACGGGAACCGGTCTGCTGGTCAGCGATTCAGCGGCTGCAGGCGATCTTGCTGCCAATGCGGAAACCGAACGACGACGCCACGAAGCGATGTTGCGTGGCGGATCGGCAATCGCCGTTTTTCACCGCTCGGTACGTTCGTTGGGAACGCAGCTGCAAGCACCCCCATGTGTCTTGACGCGTCAAAAGCGGCTAAAGGAATTGGGCTCGCAAATGGACGCGATCATCGCAAGCGATCTGATGCAGGTCGAGCATCTGCATCTGCGGTTTTCGTTGCAGACGGCGATCGAGCGATTTCGAGCCGATTGGAATCGCGTCACAAGTCCGCTGGCTGCGACTTTGGCGGCGCTATCACACGAGTCGGTTGAGACGCAAATCGTGCTGGGGGACGTTCATGCCGAGCACATTTTCTTTGCCAATTCCTGCGCGGGCGATGCAGTCGAATCTTGTTCGGTCGTCGGGATCATCGATTTTGACGCGGTTCGGATGGATGCGGCTGCCACCGATCTGGCCCGCTGGATTTCCAGCTTCCTAGGTGAGTGTACGGATGTGCATACTGCGTGGCATTCGGTATTGGCGGGTTATCGGCTAGAATCGTCATTGGATGAACAGCAAGAAGTGATTGCGAAAAGCATCGTTCAGGTTTCAGCCTGGATTAACCTTGCCAATTGGGCGACTTGGTTATTGCTTGACCATCAGAATTTTTCCTACGATGACGAGCAGATTGCCCAGCGGATCGATCAATGGATTCGAGTCATTGATAAACTCGGTAGATGATCGGTTGGCGAAGCGAATTGGATTCTCGGCAAAGAGCTTATTTGAAGCGTACTGAACATGATAAATAGAAACGGCGGCGGACTTCTTGGACTTGGATGTTTGTTGCTGGCCTTTGTGGTCGGCATCCCCCATGTTGCAACAGCCCAGTCGGGGTTTGGCAACGACGGCGGCGTCTTCTCCGATTTCTCACTGGGCGGATTCGGCCAAGACTCGGGGGACCCGGCGAAATGGGAAGCCAAGTACTTTGTCGAGGAATCCGGCACGCAAGGACGTTTGGAGGTGATCGTCGATGTGGACGCGGGTTGGCATATCTATTCGGTGACGCAGCCCGCCGGCGGACCGATGAAGACGAAATTGTCAATCGAGTCGCCCGAGTCCGTGAAATTGGCAGGCAAGTTCGTTCCCGACGAAGCGCCGCACAAAAGTGTGTCGGAGATTTTTAAAGGGATCACGATCGAAGAACATGGCGGCCGCGTGGTCTGGTCTGCGCCACTTGTCGTCCCCACTGATTTTCGTGACCCGATTTCGATCGCCGTCGAGGCCCAGGTTTGTAAGCCCGATGGCGCTTGCATCCCCATTTCAGAAACATTGACGGCCGCCTTCGCAGGCAACGTCGCCGCTGCCGCCGCGATGACCCAAGCTGATGCCGAATCGGGAAATCAAGCGGTTGAACCGGCGAAGACGGTTGCTACCAAACCATTTCGAGACGACGGTTACGAGGTGCAGTGGACGGCGGAATTGACGCCTGCCACGGTGGCTCCGGGAGATCGAGCGACGCTAAAGCTGACGGCGATTCCGGATGCTGGATTCCATGTTTATCAATTGACCGTGGATGACGCCGACTTTTCGACCAACATGGTGGTGTCTGAAAAATCGGGACTGCTCGTTGGCCAACCCAAAGCGAGCAGCGTCGCGGTGCCGGTCGATGTCAAATTGTTGCCGGGCGTGATGTTTCACAAAGGCACTGTGACATGGTCGTTGCCTGTGCAGGTTCCCAAGGACGCCGAACCGGGGGCTCACAAGATCGCCGGCATGATCGCGTACCAAGCTTGTACGGACAAGAGTTGCCAACAACCGATGGCGCTGACGTTTTCAACCACGCTGAATGTCGGCAGCGCAAGCGGGGCTGGGACCTCGTCTGCGGCGGTCCAGTTCGCTAGCGTGAAACGCGCCGATGTACTTGATGCGGCTGCCGAGACCCAGTGGGTCGACAAACTGCCAACCAAGCCTGCACCCGCAACCCAAGACACCGGCGACGACACCGAATCGCAGCCCACCGGTGACGCGGTTGCAACCGGCGCAGCGACTGCCGCCGACGGCGAAGCATCTCTTGATGACAACGCCGAAGACACTGCGGCCCATCCAGCCACTCCGGTTCAGCCCATCGTGATCAACGATGGCGACGACTCCGAAGGCCGCCCGTTTGCGGTCGTATTGATGTTTGCGTTCTTAGGCGGGGTGATCCTGAACTTCATGCCCTGCGTGTTGCCGGTGGTGGGACTAAAAGTAATGAGTTTTGTTCAGCAAGCCGGCGCCGATCGCAAGCGTGCGTTCTTGCTGAATTTCTTCTACGCGGCCGGCATCATGTCGGTATTCGCACTGTTAACGGCACTGGCCGTCGTCTTTTCACTGTCTTGGGGTGAGCAGTTTACCTACTTGCCTGTTCGACTCGGTTTGACGCTGCTGATGTTTGCGATGGCGCTTAGCTACCTTGGCGTGTGGGAGATTCCAGCGCCGGGCATGGCCGGTGGCAAGGTCTCGCAAGACTTGCAAAAACGTGAAGGTTATCCGGGGGCGTTCGCCAAAGGGGCGTTTGCCACCGTGTTGTCGACGCCTTGTAGTGGCCCGTTTCTCGGCGCCATTTTCGGTTTGACGATCGCTTTGACCGCCGCGGAAACGACCGCGTTGATGATGACCATCGGATTGGGAATGGCGATCCCTTATATCATGATCGGCATTTGGCCCAAGCTGGTGGCGTGGTTGCCCAAGCCAGGAAATTGGATGGAGACGCTAAAAGAATTTTTGGCGTTCTTGTTCTTGGCCACCGTGGCATTCTTTTTCAACCAGTTCAGCGACGACCACAAGGTGCCGGTCTTCGTAACGTTGTTAGGCGTATGGTTCGGTTGCTGGATCATCGGCAAGGTTCCCAATTGGGCCGATATCGAAAAACGATTGGTGGCTTGGGTGAGCGGTGTGGCAGTCGCCACGGCAATCGGCATGATGGCGTTTCAGTACTTGGGCGCCGAGCCCGCTCCTCAAGAGGGCGTCAAGACGATCGCTTGGGAAGAGTACAGCGAAGAACGTCTGCAGGAATTGCAAGCCGAAGGCCGCACCGTGATGATCGATTTCACTGCAAAGTGGTGCGTGAACTGTATTGTCAACTACAACGTGGCGCTGAACACCGAGGAAACTCGCAAGGTGATCGAAGAACTCGATGCGGTGCCGATGTTGGCGGATTGGACTGATCACAATCCCGAGATCAAATCGAAACTGGCTGAATTGCAGAGTCGCTCGATCCCGGTTTTGGCGATCTACCCCGGATCCAACCCGAACCAACCGATCGTGCTGCGTGACTTGGTTAGCCAATCCGCAGTCATCGACGCATTGCGTCAAGCCGGTGCGAGTGTCGACGATCCGGCGATCGCGCGATCGAAGAAGTCGCCATCGAAATCAACGGCGTTTGTTCATTAACATGCTTGATTCCAATGAAACCATCGTGGCCATCGCGTCACCGACCACACCCGCGATGCGAGGAATTGTTCGCATGTCGGGGCAATCGGTGGTGCCGATCTTGGAAGCGGTGGGAATCAAGTCCTCACAAGCCAAACGCGCTCAAGTGATCCAAAGCCGGATCGATCTCGGCACACCGCTCGGTAAATTGGATATCGCGGTGTCGCTGTGGCCGACATCGCAAAGTTATACGGGGCAACCGTCTGCGGAACTGCACACGATTGGTTCGGCGCCTGTGTTGCAATCGATCGTCAACGTGTTGACGACCGCGGGGGCGCGTGCGGCGCGTCCCGGTGAATTTACGATGCGGGCGTTTTTGGCAGGACGGTTGGATTTGCCGCAAGCCGAAGCGGTGCTTGGCGTCATCGAAGCCGAACAACGAGGGTCGCTCGAGCATGCGTTGAATCAATTGGCGGGAAATCTATCCCGGCCGCTCGAACAGATGCGTAGCGAGATGCTTGATCTGCTTGCCGACGTCGAAGCAGGACTCGATTTTGTCGACGAGGACATCGAATTCATCAGTGACGAAGCGCTCGTTGAGCGGCTTAGTGTGATTCATGCCGCGGTCGATAAAACACGCCAATCGATGGAATCCCGAGGCGGCAACCGCTCGCGAGCGATTGTAGCGTTTCGCGGTAATCCCAACGCGGGTAAGAGCCATTTAATCAATGCATTGGTGGGCCGCGAGGTGGCGATTGTCGCTGACGTTGCCGGTACCACCCGCGATGTCGTCTCGGTCGAAACCACGCTCGACGGACATGCCGTTCAGTGGGTCGACACCGCGGGGATCGAGAGCCGAGCTCAGCACGACCCACTGTTTGAGATCACCGCGGCGTCACAGGCTCACGCGCTTCGCGCTTCGCAAAATGCGGACGTGCGAATTTGGTGTGTCGATGCGTGCCACGACGATCTGGCGGCTCAGCGACGTTATTTTGAAACGCACGATGGATCATCCAAGCGGTCGTCGATTGACATTTGGGTCGCTACGAAATCCGATCTGATTGATTCAACCCAACGACAACCTGATTGGATGTATACCAGCGTGATCACGGGTGACGGTGTCGATCGATTGCGTGATCGAGTATCACAGTTCGTCGCATCGCATGACAAGGAAGAAGTGGGCTCGATCATGGGAACGGCCGCACGCTGTTCCGGTTCGCTCGCCCACGCTGCCACGTGCATCGAAACGGCGATTCGTTTTGTGCAGCAAGGCGACGGTCATGAATTTGTCGCGTCCGAACTGCGAGTCGCTGTTGAATGCCTTGGTGAGGTCACCGGGGCGGTCTACACTGACGATATCTTGGATCGTGTGTTCGGTCGCTTCTGTATCGGAAAATAATCATGCAATCGCAGAAACCAATCGCCGCAGTGCTACCGCGAAATCGTGTGCGGGGAAATCAAGTGCCCGCTGCGGTTCATGTGGCTCCGCATGATTCGCCCCTAGGCGTGATCCATTCGGTTTGGACGACGCGTGGATTGTGGCGTTTGCAATGGGGCAATGAAACGCCGGAATGGAGTGAGCAGGACGGTTCGCAAACGGTTCTCGGTTGGGCTCAATCGCTTGACGATCGTTTGAATTCCTTTTTCGAATTCGGTTGCACAACGTTTGAGACCATCCCGGTGGACGAATCGAATTGGACTCCGTTTGCCAAAGCGGTTTATCGCCAGTGTCGTGAAATCCAGCCTGGCAACACGCTTACCTACAAACAGCTTGCTGAACGCGCGGGAAGCCCTGCCGCCAGCCGCGCCGTAGGCAGCTGCATGGCTCGCAATCGGATTCCCATCGTCATCCCCTGTCATCGCGTCGTTGCATCCTCGGGACACCTTTGCGGATTCAGTGCCCCTGGCGGTCTGGACACCAAACAATTTTTGTTGGACTTGGAAAATAGCGATGCGGTACCGCTGGCCGTCACTTGGACATCGTGATCGGAGTCGACGAGTCAAACTGCTTGCATCGCCGACTTGATTGCTCCAGCGTTCCCCTCAATTGACGGCGTTGAGCAACCGAAATGATTTTAAGCGATCCACGCCCGAATTGCTGATTGCCGACGTCTGCGGTGACGATGTTCACCTCAGCGGCGTGTTGGTGACACCGGTCGCCTTGCCTGGTTACAAACTCGCCAAAAACGAAGAACTCGTTCAGAAAAACGAAATTCATGAGCAGCACGTTCACTTACTCTGACATTGCCAAAATGATCGATCACGCGTTGCTGGCACCAACGCTATCGGCGTCTGATTTGGATCATGGAATCAAATTGGCATTGGCCTACGATGTGGCAAGCGTTTGTATCATGCCGTGTGCGGTGCCGCAGTGTGCGGAACAATTGTCCGGCAGCACGGTCAAGACATCGACGGTGATTGGGTTCCCGCTTGGCGTGAACAGCACGACGGTGAAACAAACCGAGGCCGAGCGGGCGATCGCAGATGGTTGCGAAGAACTCGACATGGTCGTCAATATTTCAAAGGTGCTCAGCGGCGATTGGACGTACGTTCGCGATGACGTCGCAGCGGTGATCGATGTTGCCCATCAAGCTGGGCAAAAAGTGAAAGTGATCTTCGAAAATTGTTATCTGAACGAGGATCAAAAGGTTCGGCTCTGTCAGATCTGCGGCGAACTGAATGCCGACTGGGTCAAAACATCGACGGGGTTTGGAACCGGTGGCGCGACGATCGAAGATCTCCAGCTGATGCGATCTCAGACGCCCAGCCACGTCCAAGTGAAAGCAGCCGGCGGAATTCGTGACCTGCAAATGGTCATCAAGGTGCGAGAAATGGGTGTCACACGGGTTGGCGCCAGCCGGACAAAAGAGATGCTTGATGAGTGCCGATCGCAGCTTGGATTTCCCCCAATTGACGTAACTGCTGGACCCACAAGCACTTACTGATTTCGGTAAAAAAAGATGAGTACATCTTCTGTCTTCCGTCGTTAAAGAGCTGCCCTTAATCGGGTTTTTGCGAACGTTTAGTCCGCCTTGGTAAAACCCACGGCGCAAAAATACTGAAATTTGCGGCAGATTTTCGCATTTACATGGCCCCCCCACGTTGCGGAAAAACCGCTTTTGTAGTTTACTATCCGTAGAGCTTAGCTCTCCCCAGCGAATAGTTATCAGGTCCCTGTTTAGAGGGGCCGTCACAAGCTAGCTGGTGGGTGACCAACTCCGTCGTTTGCCCCACGACGCATTGTGTTGCCCGCCAGCTTTTTTTATTGGGGAATTGGCAGTGGACTGCCCGCTTTTCACGGCCATCCTCTTCGCGTTCTCTCGTTGCCGTCCTGGGATCGTGATTGGTATTCACGCTCTTTTATCCAACCGCAATCTCAGTCGAATTGTTTTTTTTCGAGTAAGCGGTCAAAATAGAGACACACGGCAGGAAAGCAGCCATCACAATCGTCCGTCAAATCAACCGACGTGTTCCCAGAGTTCCCCTCATGACGACTCCTCTTCAAGCGATTCGCGATTTACTGAACGAAGATAAACGTTATCGCATCGAAGCTTATCAATTCATCCGCGAGTCGCTGCATTACGCTCACGAGAACAACGAAGCGACCAGTGCGGCGATGGCCGACGCGGATCCGTCGCCGGGAATCGCTTCGGAAAATCCGAATCACGTCACCGGACAACAACTTTGCGAGTCATGTCGACGTTACGCGATTGATCAATATGGCTACTTGGCCAAGATGGTTTTGGCCAATTGGGGCATTCGCTCGACAAGCGACCTCGGCGAATTGGTGTACAATCTGATTCGCATCGAACAGATGCGTAAAAGTGAAACCGATCGCCGCGAGGATTTTGATGACGTCTTTGATTTTGACGACGCGTTCGAGCCTCAGTTTGAACTTGTCGCTCGCGACGAAGACTGAGTCAAAACGAGTGCCAAAACGAGTGCCAGCTTGGTTGTGGGCTGGATGCTTCGTCTGCTTCCTGATCGCCGGTTCGGCGAACAGCGTTTCGGCTCAAGGTACCACCACTGACGAACCATCAACGCAATCGGTGGATCACTCAGCGTCCCCCCCGGACGAAAAGCCGCGGCGTACTTATTTGGGACGCATTGTCGCGCAGCCGATGGGGCATCAAGGCGCACCATGGCTGATTCGTGATAACCGCGACGATGAAGAAAACGCGTCGGATTCGTTCGTTCAACTGCAGTTAACCGAAGGCATGGTCGTATGCGATCTTGGCTGCGGCAATGGTTACTGGACGCTGCCGATGGCGAAAAAGGTTGGCGAGAGCGGCCGCGTGTTGGCGGTCGACATTCAGCGTGAAATGCTCCAAAAACTTCGGGTTCGCAGTGCCAAAGCCAAACTGCGAAACATCGAACCGATTCTCGGGAAAGTCGACAATCCCAATCTGCCGCTTGGCGAATTGGATCTCGTTTTAATGGTCGACGTTTACCACGAATTCTCGCATCCCGAATCAATGCTGTGGCACCTCCACCGCGCACTAAAACCAACGGGCGTCATTGCGCTGCTGGAATACCGTGAGGAGGACCCTTCGGTGCCGATTAAGCCCCTGCATAAGATGTCAAAAAATCAGATCATGAAGGAGTATCAGCGGAACCACTTCAAGCTGGTGAAAGAGTATAACATGCTGCCTTGGCAACATTTGATGTTCTTCGCCCGTGACGACAGTCCGCTTGAATCCATCGATCCGATTCCGGCGAAGCAAGTTCTCGAAGCACTTCCTTGAACCAACGTCGCCGTACAACCTGCCTATATTCCTCCCACCCAACGGAAGTCCCACGCAATGGCTCCTAGTGTTCGCATCCGTCTTTCCGTCATGATGTTCCTGCAGTTCTTTATCTGGGGATCATGGTATGTGACTGCCCCCAATTATCTGAGCACCATCGGATTCGAGGCGACTGATTTTGGA
The DNA here is from genome assembly GCF_039545035.1 of Novipirellula caenicola. Taxonomy (NCBI): domain Bacteria; kingdom Pseudomonadati; phylum Planctomycetota; class Planctomycetia; order Pirellulales; family Pirellulaceae; genus Novipirellula; species Novipirellula caenicola. Next base: position 147,943 of record NZ_BAABRO010000002.1, on the reverse strand, counting down.
AATACCTATTCGGTGGGGCCGATTGCCGGTTTGCTAACACCGCTGTTGGTCGGTTTGATCGCGGATCGTTTCTTTTCGGCCCAAAAGGTACTCGCGATCCTGCATCTGCTCGGGGGCGTGATCATGTTTGCCGCGGTTTCGTTTATGAAGGGAGAATCGCCGTCGCCATCGGTGATCAACTGGGGATTCTTCCTTGGCTACATGCTGACCTATTATCCGACGCTAGCGTTGACCAATACGATCGCGTTGAAAAACATGTCCGACCCGGAAAAGGAATTTCCTGGCATTCGAGTGCTGGGCACCATTGGCTGGATTGCCGCTGGTTTTGCGTTGACCTTTACTGGTTACGAGACCAATTCGGGAATGTTTTATATGACCGCGGTAGCCGCGATCGCGCTGGGCGTGTTCAGCTTTGGGCTTCCGGATACCCCGCCCGTCCGCTCGGACGAAAAGGTTTCGCTTCGTCAGCTGTTCGGGCTTGATGCGTTGGCGCTGCTGAAAGATCGTTCGTATTTGGTCTTTCTGGTCTCTTCGATGTTGATCTGCATTCCGCTGGCGTTTTATTACCAAATCACCAGCCGCGTGGTGGAGTTAACCGGGTTGCCGATTGGGACAACGATGTCGTATGGCCAGATCTCGGAAATCGTGTTCATGTTGGTCATGCCGTTTTTCTTCAAACGGCTTGGCGTCAAATGGATGCTCGCAATTGGGATGTTGGCATGGGTGGGACGTTACACCTTGTTTGCCTTTGGTGCGTCCGATGAAATTCGCTGGATGATCATCTTAGGGATCGTGCTGCACGGAATCTGTTACGACTTTTTCTTCGTTACCGGACAAATTTATACCGACAAGAAAGCCCCGGAATCGGTGCGTGCTCAAGCACAAGGTTTGCTGGTCATGTTGACGCTTGGATTGGGCATGATGATTGGGGCTCAGGTCGCCGGCGTCGTCGAAGGCCAGCACACCACGGCTGAGTCGGTCGAATTTAGCGAGGTCGTGGTTGCCAAGACCAAACAGATCGACGACGCGACCAAGGCAAACGTGAGCGAATCCGAAATTGAGCTGATGCAGCAAGAAAAGGCCGACGCGCGTCATTCCGAGTTGGCGGCGATCCAGTGGTATGAGTTGTGGATGAAGCCTGCACTGTTTGCCTTGGCCGTATTGATCGGCTTTGTCTTGCTGTTCCACGAACGGGGCGTTGATATCGCCAAAGCCGACATTGACCCTGTCGAGACAAATCCGGTTGAGTGAACGCGGTGAATCGAGTTCGGCCATGTCGCCATCTGAATTTTTGGTGACGTTTCGAAACCAAGCTGCCGAGCTTGGTTTCATCGCTGTCGGAGTCGCTCCGGCGATCCAATCGCATGGTTTTTCCAATTTAGCCCGCTGGATCGAAGCGGGCTACGCGGGCGAGATGGATTACATCGCAAACCGCTTGGACGCGTACAAGCATCCTAGTGGCGTGCTCGATGGGTGCCGCAGTGTGATCGCGTTGGCGTATCCCTATGATGCCGCGCCGACGCAATCGGTCGCTCCGGGGACCGGCCGTGTAGCACGCTATGCGTGGCAAGGCGTCGATTACCACGACGTGATCCATCCTAAATTGAAACAATTGGTAGCGGCGATTCGTAAATCGTTCCCCGATGCGGCGGCGCGGGGTGTGATCGACACCGCTCCGATCATGGAGCGCGAGATCGCTCAGCTCGCGGGATTGGGATGGCAAGGAAAGAACACGCTGTTGTTGAACAAACAGCTCGGCAGCTATTTCTTTCTCGCCTGCGTATTGACCGATGTCGACTTTCCGCCCGACACGCCCCACGAATCATCGCACTGTGGCACCTGCACCGCGTGTCTGGATGCCTGTCCCACCGATGCGTTTCCACGGCCTGGCGTGTTGGACGCCACTCGCTGTATCAGTTATCTGACGATCGAAAGTCGCAGTGAAATCGCCGAGGATTTGCGTGAATCGTTAGGCGATTGGGCGTTTGGATGTGACGTTTGCCAAGAGGTGTGTCCGTGGAATCGTAAACCGACACGACACTACGAACAGGCTTCGCCGCCACGGCAACCGCTGGATGTGTTAGAGCTGCGTGCGTTGTTCTCACTGGATGAAGCGGGGTTCCGCCAACGTTATCGTAAAACGCCGTTGTGGCGGACGCGGCGGCGAGGCGTGCTGCGAAATGCCGCTCTTGTGCTGGGCAATCAACGCGATCCCGAATCGTTGCCCGCGTTGCGAATCGGGTTGGCCGACGAAGACGCCCTGGTTCGCGAAGCTTCGCAATGGGCAATCGACCAGATCCAGCGAGATTCACTTGGCTGAATGGACGAACGAGGGTTTGTCGTGAGGCGAGGTAGCTCGTGAATTACAGTCACCTCTCCCAAAACGCAGTTTAGGGAGAGGTCGAGCAGAGCCTTCAGCGATGCTCGGGTGAGGGCCTGCCTCCGGATCGCTAGCACGTCAAATCACGATCGACAGCCGATTGCTGCACCCCTTGCTCGGACGACCCTCACCCGGACGAGGCCTGCTGGGCCCGTCCGACCTCTCCCGCGCTTCGCGCGGGTGAGGTGACTTGCGAATTACAGTCACCTCTCCCAAAACGCAGTTTAGGGAGAGGTCGAGCAGAGCCTTCAGCGATGCTCGGGTGAGGGCCTGCCTCCGGCTCACTAGCAGGTCAAGTCAGGATCGACAGACGATTGTTGCACGGCTTGCTCGGACGATCCTCACCCGGACGAGGCCTGCTGGGCCCGTCCGACCTCTCCCACGCCTCGCTCGGGAGAGGTGACTTGCGAATTACAGTCACCTCTCCCAAAACGCAGTTTAGGGAGAGGTCGAGCAGAGCCTTCAGCGATGCTCGGGTGAGGGCCTGCCTCCGGCTCACTTGCACGTCAAGTCAGGATCGACAGACGATTGTTGCACGGCTTGCTCGGACGACCCTCACCCGGACGAGGCCTGCTGGGCCCGTCCGACCTCTCCCGTGCTTCGCTCGGGAGAGGTGACTTGTGCAGTCACCTCTCCCAAAACGCAGTTTAGGGAGAGGTCGAGCAGAGCCTTCAGCGATGCTCGGGTGAGGGCCTGCCTCCGGCTCACTAGCAGGTCAAGTCACGATCGACAGTTGATTGCTGCACCCCTTGCTCGGACGCCCTCACCCGGACGAGGCCTGCTGGGCCCGTCCGACCTCTCCCGTGCTTCGCTCGGGATAGGTGACTTGCGAGTTACAGTCACCTCTCCCAAAACGCAGTCTAGGGAGAGGTCGAGCAGTGCCTTCAGCGATGCTCGGGTGAGGGCCTGCCTCCGGCTCACTTGCACGTCAAATCAGGATCGACAGCCGATTGCCGCACGGCTTGCTCGGACGACCCTCACCCGGACGAGGCCTGCTGGGCCCGTCCGACCTCTCCCGCGCTTCGCGCGGGTGAGGTGCCTTGCCACTTCCAGGGGCAAGTGCTTTCTGCATCAGCCGAGCACAAACGGCGGAAGACCAAAATCTTCGGCGGTCCTCGAAGTCTGCGATAAGGCGGCCGAAAAGCTGCAGAAGCCAGAGTCTCAATCAGGCTGGATCGACCACGATTTAGCGGCCCAGACTTACCCTGAAACGGGGTTCGCGTCCTCACCAGTATGAGTGACGTTGGCCAAGGTCGCTTCGAGCTGTTCGATCAACACCAACGCGGCATCCGCGATTTTGGTTCCAGGCCCAAAGATTGCCGTGGCGCCGGCTTCATACAACACCTCGTAATCTTGAGGCGGCACGACGCCTCCGACAACAATCATGATCTGTTCGTGACCGCGTCGAACCAGTTCATTATGCAGGATCGGAACGAGCGTCAAATGGTTGGCGGTCAGCGAGCTGACACCGATCACTTGCACAATCTGCTCGATCGCCGCAGCGGCCGTTTCTTCGGCAGTTTGGAACAGCGGTCCAATGACAACATCGAACCCCATATCGGCCAGTGCCGATGCAATTACTTTTTGTCCACGATCGTGACCATCTTGGCCCATCTTGGCAACCAAGATCCGTGGCGTCTGTCCCGCCGCATCGGAATACTCGGCGACTCGTTGTTGTACTGCTGAAAACGAATCGTTGTGTTTTGCTCCGGACGAATAGACGCCTCGTACGACACGCGGCGGAGCCGAATAGCGACCATAGACCGATTCGAGGGCATCACTGATTTCACCGACCGTGGCTCTTGCGCGAGCAGCATCCACGGCAGCCGCCAATAGGTTGGTTTTGGGATCCGACGCTGCATCACGCAGTGTCGCCAAACTTCGCTGCAATTCAGCCGGATCACGTTCAGCACGCAAACGATTAAGCCGGTCGAGTTGGTTCTGCAGTACCGCGGCGTTGTCGATTTTGCGAACTCGGAATTCATCTTGGCTGGGCAAACAATATCGATTCAATCCAACCACGATCGTCGAACCCGATTCGATATTCATCTGAGCTCGAGTGGCCGCCTCTTCGATTCGCTGCCGAGGGATTCCCATTTGAATCGCTTTGGTCATCCCACCGGCGGCTTCGATTTCATCAATATGTTGCTGGGCTCGGGTGATCAAGTCATGCGTCAACCGTTCCACGAAATAGCTGCCGCCCCAAGCGTCGACGACTTTGCAGGTATCCGTTTCGTGCTGTAGGAAAAGCTGGGTGTTGCGGGCGATGCGAGCGGAAAAATCGCTGGGAAGTGCAAACGCCTCGTCGATCGCGTTGGTGTGTAGCGATTGAGTGTGCCCATGTGTCGCCGCCATCGCTTCGATGCACGTCCGTGTTGCGTTGTTGTAGACGTCTTGCGCGACCAAACTGTAACCGCTGGTTTGGCAGTGTGCTCGCAAACACATGCTCTTGGGGTTGCTCGGGCCAAACGTTTTGACAATCTCAGCCCACATCAATCGAGCGGCACGCAGCTTGGCTACTTCCATAAAGTAGTCCATGCCGATGCCCCAAAAGAAAGAAAAACGCGGGCAAAATTGGTCGACGTGCAAACCTGCATTGACTCCCGCTCGGATGTATTCCAAACCATCGGCAAGCGTGTAGGCCAATTCGAGATCGGCAGTCGCACCGGCTTCTTGCATGTGGTAGCCGCTGATGCTGATGCTGTTGAACCGCGGCATCCGCTCGGTCGTGTAATGCAGAATGTCCGCCACGATCCGCATGCTGGCGTCGGGCGGATAGATGTAAGTGTTGCGGACCAGAAACTCTTTCAAAATGTCATTTTGAATCGTGCCCTGCAACTGGCTTGCCTGGACGCCTTGTTCCTCGGCGGCCACCAAATACATTGCCATGATCGGCAACACGGCGCCGTTCATGGTCATCGAGACACTCATTTTGTCCAGCGGAATGTCGTGGAACAAAATCCGCATGTCTTCGATGCTATCGATCGCCACGCCAGCCATGCCAACATCACCGGCGACGCGAGGATGGTCCGAGTCGTAGCCGCGATGGGTTGGCAAATCAAATGCAACACTTAATCCACGCTGTCCCGCAGCCACGTTGTGACGAAAAAAAGCGTTGGAGTCTTCGGCGGTCGAGAAGCCTGCGTATTGCCGGATCGTCCACGGTCGCTCGCGATACATGGTTTCGTGTGGACCGCGAACAAACGGAGCCGCACCTGGCAGCGAATCCAAATGCTCTAAACCAACCAAATCGGCGGCGGTGTAGATCGGTCGGATGCGAATCAATTCGTCGGTTTGCGTTGCTGACGCGGCGGGTGGGATGGATGGTTCCTGTATCGTTCCATTGGCATCCGGCCAGCAGCCGTCGCTCGGTCTCGCAGTCGCAGTTTGCTCAGGGGAATCATCACGCAGTGGCACGTTGGCAAAGTTTGGAACCGGATTCACGATGACACCTCTCGACTGACTTGATCTCCTAGCAGACGATTCAATTGCGGAATCGATGCGCCGCCACGGGCTGCGACGAACATCGCCTCGGCGAGGTTGGGGCCGTGTTCGAGCAGCGGGATCGCGACTTGGGCATCGTGATGTTCCGCGAACCTAGTGATCGCGATTTGCCGCAGCCGGTCCACATCCGGCGGAGCCCGGCGAACGATCCGGTCGCGAGCATGAACGAACTTGGTCACTCCGACAACGGTTTTCTCGCCAAAAGCAAACTGGCTCGCCCATTTTTCGGCGGACTGCGCGATTTGTTTTGCGATCCAACCGTTACGAACGCAGGCGAGCATGCCGCCGCGCTGCTCGACTTCTTGAAACAGCGTCCACGCTTGATCGCACAGTTGATTGGTTAGCGTTTCCAAAAAGTAGCTTCCGCCACTTGGGTCGACCACACGCCGCAGTTGCGCTTCGTCACGCAAGATCAGCAACGTGTTGCGTGCCATTCGCCGTCCAAATTCGTCGGGCAATTGGATGGCGTGATCCAGTGGCAGCGATGTGATCACATCAGCGCCGCCGATTAGTCCCGAAAACACGGCGGTACAGTTGCGGAGCAAATTGAGATTAATGTCGCGATCCGCCATCACTCGAGAACTGGTGCATGTTTGGATCTTCATCGCCGATGGCGACCCACCACATGCTTGGATCACGCGAGCCCATAACACACGTGCCGCTCGAAGTTTTGCAATGGAAAGGAAATGGTCCGTGCCGAGACTGAAACGGAACATGATCTGCGCGACCGCTTGGTCGATCGTCAGTGTTTCGGTTTGCGGAACACGCGGCGTCGTCATCGTTCGCAGGTACTGCACCGCGGTGGCGATCGAGAACGCCAGTTCTTGGGTGTCCGTGGATCCGGCGTCGTAATACGGCGTGCTATCGACTGCGACGGAGGTAACATGCGGATAGGTTCGCGAAGTCCAGGCGGCAAGATCGGATAAGCCGTGCATCGATTTGCCACGAAGCCGGGCGAGCGAAGGATCACGCGAAAGGGAGCCAATCGGGTCGGCATTGAAACCGCCGCGAGCCTGGGCAGGATCGACACCGCGGCGTTCCCATAGCCTCGCCAATAACGCGGCGGCGGCTAGGAAACCGTTACCCGCATCGAGTGCGATGGCGGTTTGATCCAGCGGGACCGAAGCGAGTGCCGTGTCAAAATCACTCGCCTCGTAAAGCATCACGCCGTCGTTCCCCAACCCCTCGCGGTCTTGCTGTTCCTCAGCGCCGTGCGGTCCCTCGTTGGCACGCTCGCCGTGTGGGCAAAACGCTTGCCATGATCCTGAGCGGATTGCACGGTCCAAACGCAATTCAATCGAGCGGACTCCTCCCTGTAGATCGTCCAGCACCGCTTGGTTGGTCAATTCGGGATCAGGATGGGCATGACGCTGGCGAAGATCGACTTCGATCTCGCTGCCGAGTTCCTTCGTGACGCCGCGAAGTAGAAAATTACGATCCGCGATCATGCATGGCGACGTCTCCGTGGCCGAGCGAGTGTAGAGCGGTTGCAACACGATGCCGTCATCGGTGCACCAATCGGCGGCATGGTTTTGACTGGGCGGTTGATGAAGGTCAGCCGAGGCTGCCGAGCGAGACGTATCGGTTTGGGAACACGCATCCGTTGGCGCGGTCGAGTATTGCGCGGAAAAGCATTTGGGATCAAGCATGATGGACGCCATCGACTCGGTGTCTCAATTCGGAACCGACCGCCCTCATTGTAATCGATGTCAATCACTCCGTGCGACTCTGACACAATTCTGTCAAAACACCTCCACAACTGTTCGGATGTATAAATGCGACATCCATTTGATCCGCCCCGGGACGCGGCACCGTGTCGATCATCGTGAGTCCGATTCGCTTGATCTGATCGATGCGTTGGCAAAGATCGTCCACGACGAAGGCCAGGTGATGAAGCCCTTCGCCGCGTTTGTCGATAAAACGTGCGAGCGGACTTTGCGGATCAGTCGCTTGCAACAGTTCGATGCGGACATCGCCGATTTTAAAAAATGCCACCCGGACATGCTGGCTTGGAACCTCTTCGATTCCTTCAAATGTCCCCCCTAACACGTCTTCGTAGAAAGCTCGTTGCGATTCGATCGCTCGAACCGCAATCCCGATATGGCTGAGTGATTTGACTGGCTTCATCGAGTTTTCCAATCGCAACGTGTCGTGGATTCAGGCGGCAGCGGACCGTGTTCAGGGATAAACGAATTCGTTTTCCGAGAGTTTCTGGTCGTTGTTTTTGTCGAATTTTGGGAAGCGCTTAGGAGCCTCGTCGGGATCGGGTTGATGCAGCAAAAACTCTTCGAGCGTCAAGAATCCGTCTTGGTCGCGATCGCGTTTGGCAAACATGCCCTTCCGCGACTTGGCATTCTGAGCCCGTTTTTCCTGGTCCCGTTTCAATTTTTCTGCCGCGGCGGCTCGCTGTTTGGGCGTTTTCCATTGCGGTTTGGGCTCGGGTTGCTGGTCAAGTATCGCAACCATCTTGGCGACCACTTCAGGATATTTGCTGGCAATGTTCTGAGTCTCGAGCGGATCGGTTTGATAGTCGTAAAGTTCAATCTCGGCCGTTTCCGGCTTCGCTCCGACCTCTTTCCAATGGACCATGCGGTAACGCGAGTTGCGGATCGCTCGGCCGAGTCGTGACCCACGGGGATAAACGTGAGTTACGTAATCGCGTACATGTTCCGTTGGGTTTTGAACGACTGCCGCTTGACTGACGCCATCCAGGTTCTCCGCCGTTTCGATGCCTGCCAATTCGACCAACGTCGGATAGATATCAACCGTTTCGATCATCGCAGCAGTCGTCGCGCCGCGGGCAGCACCGGGAGCGGAAATGATCACCGGGATCCGGGCGGCCTGCTCGTAGTTGGTGTGCTTGCACCACATGCCGTGGTCTCCCAGATGCCATCCGTGGTCGCCCCACAGCACGATGATGGTGTTATCGGCGAAACCATGCTGGTCGATTGCGTCGATGACTTTACCAATTTGCGCGTCCGCGTAACTTGTTGCCGCGTAGTAGCCGTGAATCAAATGACGTGTGGTCGACTCGTCAATGGGGCCGGTGCTTCGCATGTCGCTATAGTTGCGAAGCTCACCGCCGCTGGTAGCCGCATACGAAGGCGCACCGGTCGGCGGTGATGTCACCTCGGGCATCGGCAATTTGGCCGGGTCGTAGAGGTCCCAGTATTTCTTTGGAGCGACGAAGGGGAGGTGGGGTTTTAGAAAACCGGTCGCGATAAAGAAGGGCTGGTCCGGCGTCTGTTTCGCTTTCGCAATTCGCTCGATCGTTTCCAATGCGACTTGGCCATCGGCATACGTATCGTCCGACACGTCCGCCGCTTCGGTTGCCGGACCCCGTTTTCGACCTTTGGCATCGGGCACGATGTTTTTCAGACTGGCGTCCAACACATAGCTGGGGGCCTTGGGACGCCATGACGGCATGCTCCATGATGCTTTGTCGTCGATGTTGCCGTGCCCGACGTGGTAGATTTTACCAAGCCCCTGAGCGAGATAACCGTTGTTTTTGAAGTGTTGACTCAGCGTTAACACTTCGCCTCGTTGGGGATCCTGTGCGGTCAACTCGGCGGTTGCCAATCGAAAATGGGTGGGCAAGTCATAGACACCAATCGTTTGCGGACGCAGCCCCGTCATTAACGAATTGCGGCTCGGCGAGCAAACGGCTTGATTGCAGTACGCCGAATCAAAACGGACACCTCGTTTTGCCAACGCATCGATATTGGGCGTGACGGCGATCGGATCTCCAAAGCAACCGATCGTGGGCTTCAGGTCGTCGACGCAGATCAACAACACGTTGGGACGCTCGCCCGCGAGAGCGACCATTGGGAAAGTCGTCAGAAAAAGGACGCAGAGAAAGATTCGAGTCAACAACCGCTGAGGTCGCAGTAAGCTGGGGGACGTTAAGTGGTGGAACAATGCGATGCGAGGCATTGATGAACTCCGCAGGTAGGATCGAGGGTAGGTCGTAGCGACAAGAACCCTTAATATAGTCGCTGCGAGATGCTGCGGAATCCAGCCGAGCGATCGCGGTTTGTCGATTCGAATCTTTTTCGTTCTGATGACGAACCAACGTCCATGTTTGCCCCGCAGCGATTTCTAAACCAAATGGCATGCAACCTGCTTCGTAGACTCTGCTCGCAACCTCGGATCACTCCCCTAGTCCTGTTAAACACCGATAGAAACTATGAAATTGCCCACTCGAAAACTCGGACGCACCGGCATCGAAGTCACTCAGCTTGGTTACGGCAGCATGGGGCTTCGAGGGCCAAAAACATGGGGCGTTCGTGAGGTGAGCGACCAGGATGCCGAGGCGTTCCTGAATTTAGTGCTCGATTCAGGGATCAATTTCATCGACACCGCGCCGGACTATGGTGTTAGCGAATCGCGGATCGGTCGTTTTATTGGATCACGACGGTCCGAGTACTTTTTGGCTAGCAAGTGCGGATGCGTGTACACGCAACACGAGGACCATTTGGAAATTGATCATCAATGGAAAAAGGATGTCATCCAGCGCAATTTGGAAACGAGCTTGGCCAGGTTACAGACCGGGCATCTGGATCTGCTGCAGTTCCACGGTGGTGATGCGGAAACATTGGAACGCCAAGGATTGATTCGTCAGTTGGTCGAATTTCGCTCGCAGGGGCTGATCCGCTTCATCGGCATTTCGACCAAATTGCCCGAAATGACCAAGTTGATGAAGTTAGGCGTGTTTGACACGTTTCAAGTTCCCTATTCGGCACTCGCTCCCGAACATCATCAAGCGATATCGGATGCGGCTAACAACGGTGCGGGAATCATTTTACGGGGCGGGATCGCCCACGGCGGTCCCGACGCCGAGATCAAGCGTCCGGCGCTTGACGATGTTTGGACTCGCGCGAATCTGGACGAATTGCGGCCCGAAGGAATGTCACGCGCGGAGCTGATTCTGCGTTACACGCTGTCGCATCCCCATTGTCATACCACGATCGTGGGCACATGCAATCGAGAACATCTGGCCGAAAACATTTCCGCGGCTCAAAAAGGCGCTCTTCCAGAGGATCTGTACCAAGCGATCGGTCAACGCGTTGCCGAACTGGCATAAAGGGTTCACCACGGATCGGCAACGCGACGCGATGACGTCGCGGTTGCCGGCGGATCCGTGATGCGACAGGCCGTTTTTAGCAGGCCGTTATTCCACGAGCGTTTGACCGCCGTCGAACTGCTGCATCAAGCTGTAGTCCGGTGCACGTGGCTGCGGACGCGATGGCAAACAACAATCGTTGCAGCCGCCGATCATGCCCGATTCGCGTGTCCCGGACAGCGTCAGCAGGTAATCGGGATCCAATTTGCCTGGATCAATCCACAATCCTTCGGCAGTCAATTCCATCGTGCCGAGGTCAAAGTCCAAGCTGCGGCGAACGACTTCGTAGTTAACGAAGATGTTCAGCAGCGAGTTCTGTGCGTCCAACAAGTCGTTCAACGCACTGATCGCATCACGAGCGGCAGTCGGACCGCTGCTTCGACCCCGAGCATCGTTGAGTGCTCGAATGTCGGCATTCAATTCGATTTGAGACGCGGCGATGCTGACCGCTTGGCGACCGAGTTCGAAGGTCAAACGGTTCGCCTGAAGCTGGCGAATCTCAGCACGCAGCTGCTGCCACACATCGTCTTCGAAACCATAATACTCTCGTTTGGCTTGTTCGTAGGCGATCAAGATCGCACGGTAATTGTTCCGCTCGATCAAACGCGTGATCGGGGCATCCCATTGCAATCCGACTCGCAAACGTCCCGTCGATGAACGCAGGTCCAACGGATTGTTTCCGACATTTTGCACGTCGCCATTGAAGACCACATCAAGCGAACTTTCCAAATCATTGGCGACGACCTCGATCAATCGCCATTGGTCCACCAAATTCGCACGAGCATTGGCCCAATCGCGACGATTCGCACGAGCGATCTGCAGCGCGGTTGCAGGTTCGATTTCCACCTCGGGAAGCAACACGCTTTCGGTCCTGGCTCGTGCCTGGATCAGTTGCAACGTCAACACGTCGTCGGCCAGTTCGGACAACAAGTCTTGGGATACCAGAATGACGTTATCTCGCAACGTTTGAGCCACGACGCGTGGATCGGTGTCCTCGGGGCCTTGTGTTGCCAATTTCTCAATCGATGCGTCGAGCTGCTCTATCCGTTGTTGATAGGTGTTCAAACGCTCGCCGAGTCGATCGTATTGGTCTTTCAATATTTCGCTGAGCGAATCCAACCCTTCGATATCAAACAGCGACTCGTCGATTTCCGATGTGTTCAGCAGCGAACAGATTTGGGTTTTCTGTTCCTGGTACATCTTGCTCAATTGACGATTTTGACTTTGGCGTTCGGCCAATGATTCGTTAAATCGCTCGATATCTTCCGCGATTCGCGGCAGGTCATCAACGATCAAGGTGCGGTTGAATTCTGCGAGCGGTTGAATTTCGCCCTTCAATGTCAACAGCCATTTCGCCAATTCGTCGTTCCATTCGATCTGAGACTCGGGCAACCCGGTCGCCTCGTCCACCTTGAACGTTGCTCGTTCCAGGATCGAAACATTCAATCGTCCGACGTTGGTTCGCACCGACGCCAATTGTTCGCGGCGGCCAAGTAGATCGCGGTCGATCAACTCAAACCGTTGCAAGATGGGGTCTTCAAGCCGTGCGCAGATATACGGTGGCAAACCAAGGTTGCGAAGAAACGCGTCGACCGATCGTTCGTAGCCGGCTTGCTGTGCGACCAATTGGCTTTGTGAACGCAATAAACTCGATTGGGCCTGGGCGACTTGCAACCGTTGACGGATGATCGTTTCAGCGTCATCCGGGATCGTGGTCAATTGCTCGATCAAGGTGTCTTCGAGGATCAGCAAGTTTTCCGATTGGCGGGCAATGTTCTCTTCGAGGTTGCGGATCTGCAATTGAGTTTGTAGCAGACCAAGGTAACCGCTCGCGCTGCCACCGCCAGTCCCAAAGCCTTGTCCGTTGATCGATAGGTTTGGGCCGCCGGTACTGACTTGGCTTTCCAATCCGCGTCCGATTGTGATGTTTAAAAAGAAACTGCGGCGATAACGTTCGAACGCGCGAACGTTGGCGAGCAGGTTTCGCTCGGCATACGTCAAGCCTTCGAGCACTTGGTCACGACCGGCACCCCGCAACAGCGGTTGCAACAACGTGAAATCAAAGATCGTCGATGCACTTTGCGAATTCGGACCGCTCAATTCCCAGACGATGTTGTTGGCAACGCCCGCGATCAATTCGCCACCGGTCGCAAAACGACGCTCGAGCGAAAGCGGACGGCTGCCACTGCTATAGGTGCCGACTTCGAACCGAGTGCTGCTGTCACCACCGCCGCCGCTACGACGGCGACCGTCGGCGGTCAAAAACGTCTGCAGACCGCCAAAGAATTGGGTATCGAATTGGAACCGCTGGTTGCTGACATCCAGGGCGGCCAAATACAGTTCTTCGAGCTGGGCTTGGTATTCGGGCGAATGCAACAGCGCGATTCGAACTGCGTTTTCGGCGTTCAGCACCAACACGCCGTCCTCGTCGAGTGGCAAAAATTGCCACCAATCGGGACTTTCGGCGGTGTTCGTCACCCCGGATGCTTCCCACAGCGGATAACCACGCCGGCCATCGACACATTGCATGTACTCGTACGACGAGGGATCGTCGGTGGGAATCGGCTGAAAATCCAAGTCGAATGGATTGAACATCCGGCTGCGGCGATCGACATCGATTCGCAACGCCGTGTTGGGAGGCCGAGATATGTGTTGCGATTTCTCGTCCAACAACATGTTGACTTCACAATCGGCTTGTTTGCGATAGTACTGGCGATGACAGCCCACGCTGCTAAGCAGCAGTGTGCTAAGCAGGATTGCGCAACCGAGTGGGATTATCCTCTGCCGAACTAGCGACGGGGCAGCCGCAAGTCGTTCCGCCGTGATTGTCGAGCCGACCGTCAATCGGGAATGAAATTTACTCACGTGGGCAATTCGGGTGTGAGAGAATTGGTTTATTGGGGATAACGCCTACAAAACGCACATCCGTCAGTACAGTTAACGAATTCGGCGTCCCGTCGTGCGGTCTTCACCGGATCGGTTGGTTATGACGGTGGGCCGGGTGAATGCATTGACGGCGGTATCGATTGCAGCGACTTTGACGACGCTGCCGGCGGGGGGCTTGATCGATTGTTGGTCCCGCCAAAAGGGGCAGATGCCCCCGTTTGGACCTCCCAATCACGCGAATCTCCCGCAGATTACGAGAAAAGCTTGACGGCGCATCTTGCCCAACTTATTATCCAACGGAGGCATTTTTGTTTGTGACGCTCAACCGCAAACCGCCTCCGAACCCACGCGGTCGTCTTCTTCATCTACTTAATGCCTGTTCAACCTCTCGCTTAAACGATCATGCAATACGCTATTCTGGGCCTACTGATCGTTGTCGTGATTGGCTTCTTCGTCTTGGTGTGGAAGGCAGCACCCACGTGGCGTTGGTATCACCTCGTCACCGTCAGCATCACGATGCTGTTGGCCGTGCTGTTTATCTTTCCCACCGCCGGAGCCCTCAAAAGCCGTGCGGCATGGCACCAGACCAAAGAAAAACTTGAAGTCCGAGCGGAAAAAGCAAAACAAGAGTACCAAACGCTCAAGTTCGGCAGTTTGACCGATCCCGAAGCTGGCAAGGGAGTGGTCGCATTGAACCACGAGTTGTCGGTGATCTCGGTCGAAGCTGGTCGAGTTTGGCGATCCTTGGAGCTCAAAAATGGCGATCTCAAAGGGATCGTCCTGGCGAACACCCAACCCGCTGCGGTGATTCCGGACGACGTGGCCGCGCCGGCTGCGGATGCAGCAGATGCTGCTGCGGCCCCCGCCGCCCCCGAGGCATTGGTCCCCGAAGGCTTGATCGTGTACGGGTTTGCCGAACGTCCCGTGCCCAGTATGAACTTGCAATTGCCGCGGTTCTATTTGGGAGAATTTCGCGTGATCTCGAGCACTCCAGATCAAGTCACCCTGCAGCCGACCGGCAAGCTGGAAAAAAATCAACAAGATGCGATCACAAGCATGCAGGCGAGCCAATGGTCCATCTACGAAATGTTGCCGCTTGATGGACACGAGATTTTCATTGCCGAAGGCAGCTCTCCCGACGAAAACCACCTGTTCGGAAGGGTTGACGACCAATTGCTTGCCAATCTGTTTGAGTCCGGAGTGAGCCAGGAGACGTTAAATTCATACCTGCGGGATGGCAGCCAAGCGACGCCTGACGATCCGCCGCTGAGTCGTTGGACTCGCGTTGAATTCATCAAAAAACACAAGATTCAAGTCGACGGGCAACGCACCACTGCAGCGACCGATGGCGACTTTTTCGATGGCACCGGACGCGCCTTGGACAGTCGTTTGCAACGCAGCGAAGAGGACGAGGTATCGTTCAACGTCGGCGATCAGCTTGTTCTCAAAGAAGAGGCGGCCAACGAATTGATCGATCTCGGAGTGGTCAAGCTGATCAATCAATATTACATCCGCCCGCTAAACGATTACCGATTCGTGCTCCGCCGCATCCGGTTGCGGCTGACCGCACTGGAGTCTCAGATTCAGGAAGCGGATTATCAGAAAACGGTGCTGCAGGAAGCAATCCGCGCGACCGAGGCCATGTTGACCTCGACGCAGGCGGACAAGTTAAAGCTCGAGCAAGATTTCGAGCAAACCGAGAAGGAGCGAATCGCAATCCAAAACTACCATGACGAGATTGCGTCGCGAGTCGATCAGACCCGCCAAGAATTAGTTCGGCTCTACAACCAAAATCAGCAGCTCGAACAGCAACTCGAAACGATCCACAAGACGATCAAAAGTCGCATGGACGCGCTGACACTGGCTCCCTAGTCGTCCTTCTCGCTCACTCGCACACCCCCGTCCGCCCCCGTAGTGGACGAGGCAACGGGTCCCGCCCGCGCACCCATCCCACGCGCGTACTTCACTCGCCACCCTTCTGCGCACCCCACGTTCCTTTTGCGTATCCCCTCTGCGCATCACAACCAGGCTCCCAAGCCCGCTCCCACCCAATCCGCAAACGTCTACCCAATTCACGTAAGTTTTGCGAAAGAAACTTCCTTCGCTTCGGCATGCTTCGGCGTTCTAATTAGCGGAGTCGCGATCCAACTGCCAATAAAAACAACGAAATCCGCGGTTTGTGAATGAGCACGCGAGAAAAACTCTGGCGGCAATATATCTCAATTGTGATGCGTGATTCCTACTTGGCGGCAGCCTCGTTTCCTGTCACAATGATGGGGTGCCTTCTTGGCTGCATCTCCCACCTTGCTCGATTCAAAGCACCGTCTTCATCTCCTTCCACCGACGGCAAGAAAAAAATTATGATTCGACAAATCGCCTCCGCTTTTCTTCGTCCGCTCGGCTCTAACGTGGCCCTCGTGTTGGCGAGTTTTGGTTTATGCGGAGCGATGGGAAGCATTACGGCGCGTTTGGATGCAGCCGAGGTGGCTGCTGACACAGCGAAGACGCCGCCACCTGCGGCGGTTGATTTCACCAAACAGGTGCAACCGATCTTGGCCAAGCGGTGCTTCGCCTGTCATGGTCCGGATAAAGCCGAAGGCGGAATTTCGTTTGCGGAACAAGAATCCGCGTTTGCCGAAGCCGAGTCTGGCGAATACGCGATTGTCCCCGGTGATGTGGACGCCAGTATGTTGGTCGCGCGAATCACCACCGACGACGAATTTGAACGCATGCCACCCGATGGCGATCCCGTGACCGCGTCCGAGGCGGAGTTGCTCTCACAATGGATCGCCCAGGGAGCCGCTTGGGGAACACACTTTGCATTCGAGCCAATGGGGAATCCGGATCCGCCGCAAGTCGCCTATCCGCTTTGGAATGAAAACCCGATCGACGCGTTCCTTTACGCTTCGCTTGATCAAGCCGGTTTGAAACCGAACGCTTCGGCAGACCGCCGAACGTTGGTGCGGCGAGCCTACTACGATTTGACCGGTCTGCCGCCATCGCCGTCGGAGGTGGATGCGTTTGTCAACGATGATTCCCCGGATGCATTCTCGGAACTGGTGGACCGATTGCTTCAATCACCTCATTACGGTGAACGTTGGGGACGCCATTGGTTGGACTTGGTCCGCTACGCCGAATCCAACTCGTTCGAACGCGACAACCCAAAACCAAATGCTTGGAAGTATCGAGATTATGTCATCAAGTCGTTCAATGACGATAAACCGTACGACCAATTCGTCCGCGAACAACTAGCGGGTGACGAACTCGACACCGTTACCACCGAATCGCTGACCGCAACCGGCTACTATCGCTTGGGGATTTGGGATGACGAGCCTGCCGATCCCGTGCAAGCTCGTTTCGACGAGATGGATGACTTGATCACGACGACCGGGCAAGCCTTTCTGGGGCTGACGATCAATTGTGCTCGATGTCATGACCACAAGATCGATCCGATCCCGCAAAGCGATTACTACAGCATGCTGTCGTTTTTCGAGGATGTGACTCGCTATGCGACTCGTGGCGACGCGGTTGAGAACAACCAAATCGATGTCACCTCCGCAGAGCTCAAAGCCCGTTATCACGAAAATGACGAGGCTCGCAAGAAAATCGAAGCCGCGATGCACGAAATCGAGCAAGCCGGAATCGTCAAAATGTCCGCTCCGGATCAACGCGCGACCGAAGGGCCTCGTCGTGAACGCGACAAGATCCTTAAGGAAAAACTGAAAGACCACCTCAGCGCCGAACAGTGGCGTGAATACGAATCGCTTCGCAAACAATTACGCGACAACCAGCGAGAACTGAAGCAGCTGCCGCCACGCGACTCAGTGATGGGGTTGGCGAAATACCCGGCGGATCCTGGCAAAACGTTTGTGATGTTTCGCGGCAATCCCCATTCGCCTGGTGACGAGGTGCAGCCGTCATTTCCTGAAATCTTTGAGACGGCCATTGCTGAGGTCCCGGCGACTAGCAAGGTCACACGCGTTGATGCGTTTAACAACCGTTCGCTTGGCCGCCGCCGTGTATTGGCGGATTGGATCGCCAGCGAAGACAACCGGCTGACCGCTCGCGTGATGGTCAATCGAATCTGGCAATTCCATTTCGGACGCGGCATCGTTCGCAGCAGCAATAATTTTGGCCAACTCGGAACGCCGCCGACGCATCCAGAGTTGCTTGATTGGTTGGCTCAAACGTTTGTCGACAACGGCTGGAAAATCAAAGACATGCATCGCATGATCATGAATAGCCAGGCCTATCAAATGTCGTCGGCGAGTCACGAGCAGGGGTTGGCGATCGATCCGGCAAACGATTTGTTTTGGCGGTTTGACCCGCGTCGTCTGAGTGCCGAAGAAGTTCGTGATTCGATTCTGGCGGTCAACGGATCACTGAACCGGAGCGTTTATGGCCCAAGTTTCTACGAGAAATTGTCGGCCGAAGTGCTCGCTGGGCAATCTCGACCAGGCCAAGGTTGGGGCGACTCACCCGAGGAACAACGCAATCGACGCAGCATCTATATCCATGTCAAGCGATCGTTGTTGACTCCACTGTTGACTGCGTTCGATTTTCCAGATCCCGACCTGACCTGTGAAGCTCGCTTTGCCACGCTGCAGCCTGGGCAAGCGTTGTCGCTGTTGAACAGTGACTTTATTCACGAACAATCCGCCATGTTTGCCAAGTCGATTGATGCGGCGAACATCGGCAACGCCGAAGTGGTCCGGCGAGCTGTGAACGCCGCGTTCGCTCGAGAAGCGACCGAGGCCGAGATTGCCGATGGGGTGGCGTTGATCGAGAAATTAACATCGACCGATGGAATTACACGCGATCGGGCGGTCAGCTTGTATTGTCTGACGGTGATGAATTGGAACGAGTTCCTGTTTTTAGACTAAACGTGTGTTGACCATTGCCTCACCCCGATAGCGTTAATTGACTTTCCCACGAAATTCACTGAGATCCCGAACATGACCAAACGAGACAACTTCTGCGGCCGCACTCGTCGCGAATTCTTGTGGCAAACCGGCGGCGGCTTCGGTGCTGCGGCGATGGCGTCGATGCTCGGGGCCGATGGCTTTTTCGATCAAGCGACCGCATCAGAATCCGATGCCCCGTTTGTGAATCCTTTGGCGGCAAAACCACCGCACTTCGCACCAAAGGCGAAGTCGGTGATCTTTTTGTTTATGTATGGCGGGCCTAGCCATATCGATACGTTCGATTACAAACCGAACATGATCGGTATGGATGGCAAGACGGTCGACGTGAAAACGTTTGGTCGCGGAGGGCACAAAAGCGGCGGCCGCATCGTCGAACCGCGTTGGAAATTTAAACAGCATGGCGAATGCGGAAAGTGGGTCAGTTCGCTGTTTCCCAATGTCGCAAACCATGTCGATGACATCGCATTTTTGCACTCGATGACCGCCGATTCGCCGATCCACGGATCCGCGATGTTGATGATGAACAGTGGCCGAATTCTCTCAGGCAATCCCGCGATGGGATCATGGTTGACTTACGGGCTCGGCAGCGTCAATGAGAACCTGCCTGGTTTCGTCGTGATGCTTGACCCCAGTGGCGGACCGATCAGCGGCGCGAAAAACTGGAGCAGTGGCTACATGCCCGCCACATACCAAGGCAACGTGTTTCGCGTCGAAGGGGCTCCGATCTTAGATCTCGCCCCTCCAAGCGATCTGCCCGAGGGAGTGCAGCGGCAATTGATCGATTCGATCCAAAAAGCAAATAACCGGCACTTGGTTTCTCGTGAAAGTAACAGCGATCTGTCGTCACGAATCGCCAGCTACGAATTAGCGTACAAAATGCAATCTGCGGCACCCGAGGCGGTGGATCTTAGCAGCGAAGACGCAAAAACGATTGCGATGTACGGCGCCGATCAAGAGCCGACGCGGGACTTTGGCAAACGCTGTATTATCGCACGACGGCTGGTCGAACGCGGAGTGCGGTTCATTCAGTTGTACAGCGGCGGGGCTCACAACGACCATAACTGGGACGCCCACGGCAACCTCGAAGACAACCACAACAAACACGCCGGCGCGACCGACAAACCGGTCGCGGCGCTGCTGGCCGATTTGAAACAGCGTGGCATGCTTGATGAAACGCTCGTTGTGTGGGGAGGCGAGTTTGGCCGACAACCCACCGCCGAATATGCAGAAGGGTCGGGCCGAGATCACAACGCGTACGGCTTTACGATGTTCATGGCAGGCGGCGGGATCAAAGGCGGGATCAGCCACGGCACGACCGACGAACTGGGGGCGCAAGCTGCAGAGAACCCCCTTCACGTCAAAAACCTGCATGCCACGATCCTGCACCAAATGGGACTCGACCCCAACCACTTGTCGTACTTCTATGGCGGCTTAGAGCAAAAATTGGTCGGCGTCGAACACGTCGAACCGATCCACGAGATCATCGCCTAGCACCACGCGTGTTCCACTGAGCCAGTCGCAATGCGAAGGCAGCATGTAGACCGAGCCCGCGCAAGTGGGGATTGCCGGCAAGTCGCAACGCGACGAAAGGCGATGGCAACACGCGCGAGTCCGTGGGACGCCGCACCAGTCGCAATGCGAAGGCATGCGATAGCCAGGGGCGTGAGTTCATGGAACGTCTAGGTGCTAACCAATCCAGTCTGACCTACCAGTCGCAACGCGACGATATGCAGTAGCCACGGACGTCAGTCCGTGGAAGAGGACGCACCCCACCGCACAGAGTCGCGAAGCGACGGCAGGTGTTACGGCCACGGTGCAACGCACGATCCATGCAGCGAAAGGTTAAATGATGCGAAATTAAAAAAATGGGGAAGATGCCGGACATCGTATTCCGTCACGAATCGCCGTGACAGTCGCATTTTTCTGTCGCACCAATCTTCCTGTCGACGCATCGTCCGCGCACTCCAAATCGACCCGCAGATTCTCATTGCATCCTGTTGCCGTCGGGCAAGCTCGCTCACACCGTGTGAGAGGACAGAAAGATTGGTGCGACAGAAAGATTCAAAGACCTGAACACTGGATTATCCATCTAGCTGCCAACTGATCCAGCCAGTGTCACCAGTCGCAACGCGACGATATGCAGTAGCCACGGACGTCAGTCCGTGGAAGAGGACGCACCCCACCGCAAAGAGTCGCGAAGCGACGGCAGGTGTTGCGGCCACGGTGCAACGCACCATCAATGCAGGAAGAGGTTAAAAGATGAGAGATTAAAAATGGAGACTACGCCGGACATCGTATTCCGTGAAGAATCGCCGTGGCCGTCACATTTTTCTGTCGCATCAATATTCCTGTCGACCCATCGTCCGCGCACACCGAATCGACCCGCAGATTCTCAGTCCATCCTGTTGCCGTCGGGTAAGCTCGCTCACACCGCGTGAGAGGACAGAAAGATTGGTGCGACAGAAAGATTCAAAGACCTGAACACTGGACTATCCATCTAGCTGCCAACTGATCCAACCAGTGTTGCCAGTCGCAACGCGACGACAGGCTGTAGCCACGGACGCGAGTCCGTGGAAGAGGACGCACCCTATCGCACAGAGTCGCGAAGCGACGGCAGGAGATGCGGCCACGTTGCAACGCACGATCAATGCAGCCAAAGGTTAGAAGATGATAGATTAAAAAATAGTGCCAACGCCGGACATCGTATTCCGTCAAGTATCGCGATGCCCGTCACATTTTTCTGTCGCACCAATCTTTCTGTCGACTCATCGTCCGCGTGCACACCGCATCGAACCGCAGATTCTCAGTCCATCCTGTTGCCATCGTGCAAGCTCGCTCACACCGCGTGAGAGGACAGAAAGATTGGTGCGACAGAAAGATTGCAAAGGCAAGGAAAACGGCACTGCCTGTCGTGCGATAACCCATGGGAATCGATTCATCCCGCTCTGCAGTCGCAACGCGACGACAGGCTGTAGCCACGGACGTCAGTCCGTGGAAGAGGACGCACCCCGGCGCACAAAGTCGCGAAGCGACGGCAGGTGTTGCGACTACAGTGCAACGCACCCGATCTGCAGCGAAAGGTTAAAAGATGTGAGATTAGAAAATGGAGCCAACGCCGGACATCGTATTCCGTCAAGAATCGCCGTGCCCGTCACAATTTTCTGTCGACCCATCGTCCTCGCGCATACCGAATCGATCCTCAGATGGTGAATCCGTCCAGTTCCATCGTGCCAGCTCGCTCACACCGCACGTAAAGACAGAAAGGTTGGTGCGACAGAAAGATTCAAAAACCTGAGCACCGAAATATCTATCGTGGTGGCACCCATTTAACCAGTGTTACCAGTCGCAACGCGACGACAGGCTGTAGCCACGGACGTCAGTCCGTGGAAGAGGACGCACCCCGGCGCACAAAGTCGCGAAGCGACGGCAGGTGTTGCGGCCACGTTGCAACGCACGATCAATGCAGCAAGAGGTTAAAAGATGAGAGATTAAAAATGGAGACAATGCTGGCAATCGTGTTCTGTCACGAATCGCCGTGGCAGTCACATTTTTCTGTCGCATCAATTTTTCTGTCTACCCATCGTCCGCGCACTCCGAATCGACCCGCAGATTCTCAGTCCATCCTGTTGCCGTCGGGCAAACACGCTCACACCGCGTGAGAGGACAGAAAGATTGGTGCGACAGAAAGATTCAAAGACCTGAACACTGGACTATCCATCTAGCTGCCAACTGATCCAACCAGTGTTGCCAGTCGCAACGCGACGATATGCAGTAGCCACGGACGCGAGTCCGTGGAAGAGGACGCACCCCGGCGCACAAAGTCGCGAAGCGACGGCAGGTGTTGCGGCCACGTTGCAACGCACGATCAATGCAGCAAGAGGTTAAAAGATGAGAGATTAAAAATGGAGACAACGCCGGCAATCGTATTCCGTCAAGAATCGCCGTGGCCGTCACATTTTTCTGTCGCACCAATCTTTCTGTCGACCCATCGTCCGCGCGCACCGAATCGAACCGCAGATTCTCAGTGCATCCTGTTGCCGTCGTGCAAGCTCGCTCACACCGCGTGAGAGGACAGAAAGATTGGTGCGACAGAAAGATTTCAAAAACCTGAGCACCGGACGATCTATTCTGGTACCAACCGATCGAAATTGTCCTACCAGTCGCAACGCGACGAACCGCTGTGACCAGCCCCAGAATGCCGGACGGCATGCAGCGTGCTCGGTGCAATGTCGCTGGATTGTCACGCTGGCGCGGTCGACGGTTAGTCCCGGTCGAAATTTTCCTTGATCACACCCGCCAAGTCACAGAGTAATTGGTCACACGGTCCGGTATACGACGAGCCGTGCATGACCGCCAGCGTGTCAGGTTTTAGATCAGCCAGTGATCGCAAAACGCCTTCGGTTTGCCGCGTATACGGCATGTAACCTGCCAGCGGTCCACCCTGCATTTGCTGCATCGCGGCCTGCGTTGGCTCGATTAAATCCGACGAGGTCAGTGGTTCGACATCGCCAAAGTGATGGAACAAATCGGAACAGAACAGGGATTTGCGTGTCTCCTCGAACATTACCCCCGCATCCCAGCCGTGTGGAATGTGAGGTGACCGATAGAACCGATACCGGTACTTTCCGGTGACCAGAACATCGTCGGCACTCATTCCCAAGGCGGGACGGATGGCAAAATCGTCGACGTTGACGATTTTGCCAACCAACGTGCAAACAGGTTGCGCTTGCGGGGCTATTCGCAGCCAATCATTGAGTCCTCCGCACTCGTCGGATTCAAAATGACTCCAGGCAACATGTCGAAGTTTGGTGGGGTCAATCAACTGGGCCACCGCCTCACGCAACATCGGAAACATCGCCTTCAGTCCTGCGTGAAACAGCAGCGGCTCGTCGTCGCGAACGAGGAAGTGATTGAACTGCATGTCAAGCTCTGCGACGTAGATCGAGAGCCGAAACAGATCCGGGGCGATTTCGTTAATGGTGGTCATGGTTCACAATCGATGAGACATTCAGTTGCCTAACGGTCGATCGTCCCCGACGACAGACGATAAGATTTTGTATTGCCAGGCCGGGCGAGCTGGCGAGACGAGGAACGATTCGCTAACCCAGCGGCGGTGCAATGCGATTGTACCACGCCGCTGCAGAGCGAAACAGAAAAAACGGAGGATTACGAACCACTCCACGCACGCCTTCTTCCGTTGGCTCTTCGTCGATTTTAGTGGCTGATTTCCGAGCGGTCTTGGTTTTTCTACCATGGTTGCATGAATGAACTACATGCTCACTATCGTTTGCTACTGGGACTTGATGACCAGTGGCAGGTCCAGAACGTTGACCTTCAGATGGATGCCAACAGGGTTGTGATCCAATTGCGTCACTCCGGCGGCAAACCCTGCTGCCCCGAGTGCCAGGATGAATGCTCTCGTGCGGACACCGCGCCAACGCGTCGGTGGAGGCACCTGGACACCATGCAGTTCGAGACCATCATCGAAGCGGCAATCCCTCGCTCACAATGCACTCAGTGCGGAGTGAAAACCATTGCCGTGCCCTGGGCCGGGAAGCACTCTCGATTCACGCTGATGTTTGAAGCCTTTGCCATTAAAGTCCTTCAGTCGGCTAGTAGCGTTTTGGCGGCGACCAAGTTACTAAAAATCTCCTGGAACACCGCTCACGAGATCATGCAGCGTGGGGTCGAGCGAGGACTACAGCGTCGTGATACCGACCCAATTGAAACCATCGGCATTGATGAAAAGAGTTTTGGCAAAGGTCAAGACTACGTGTCGCTGATGGTGGACCTGGAAGGATCGCGGGTGCTGGAAGTCGTCAAAGACCGCAGTGAGGAATCTTGCGACAAACTCTTTGACAGTCTCACCGATGAGCAAAAATCGGGTATCCGGGCAGTCGCGGTGGACTTCTGGCAAGCCTTTCGAAACAGCATCGTCAAGCAAGTTCCCAAAGCAAAGATCGTTCACGACCATTTTCACATTAGCCAGCACCTCGTCGAAGCGGTCGACCTGGTTCGACGTCGAGAGAACAAACTCCTTCGACGCGAAGGCATTAACGCGCTAACGGGCACGCGTCAGTTTTGGCTCTTCAACGAGGAGACTCTTGATGATGCCAAGCAAAAGCAAATGGAGGACATTCGCCGAGTAGCGATCAAGACGGCACGCGCGTGGGGAATCAAAGAGATGTTTCGTGACTTCTGGACTTACCGAAGCGCCGCTTGGGCGGAGAAGTTTTTTGATCGTTGGTATGCATGGGCGATTCGCAGCAAGCTTGATCCGATCAAGAAGGTGGCGAGGATGCTCAAGAAACACCTCGCTGGTTTGCTGGCCTACTTCGAGTACTCCATTACGAACGCCAAAAGTGAAGCTTTCAACGGTCGGGTGCAGGCAATCAAGTCGGCAGCCCGCGGCTTCCGCAACTTTGAGAACTACCGTATCCGGATCCTGTTCTATTGTGGAAAGCTACAGCTGGAACCAGATTTTAGCCACTAAAATCGACGAAGAGCCTCTTCCGTTTAAACCCTGCCTCTGGACGCTCACCGAGACGATCCGCAGGTTCTGAAGCCACTATTTTTCCAGCGAACACGCTCGATCACACCAAAAGCGTGGATAGAAAGATGGGTGCGACATCGAACTTTATTTGCGTTAGGCCAGCACCGGCAGAGGACGACGTTGCTTGAGTTTCGTTGCGAGTCATTGGCGAAGAATCAGATCCCGTACTTCGGTACACGCCTCACCCGACTTCGCGTTTGTCGAAACCACCACGACCATGTTGCGCGCGGGGACGATGTAGAGTCCGGAATAGTTCATGCCATTGGTCCCTGTATGCCAATGAAGCTCGCCAGGAACCCAGTCGGGATGACTGATCGTCCATCCAAGTCCGTAGTTTTGCTTTAGTGGGTCCGTATGCAATCGGACAAAGGTTGGGCGTGACAAAAGCTTAGAGGTGGCTGGACTGTATTGCAGATGCAAATGTCCAAATACCGCCAGATCGATCACGCTGCAATGCACTCGGCTGGACGGTCCCATGCAGGGTGCGTTGTCGGCTGTGGGACGGGCTGGCGTCATCTCCGCGCCCAATCCAATATGCCCACGCGGTTGATCGATCTTGTCGGGATCCGAAGGCGGGCCGAACCCTGCTGTTTCCATTTTTAGCGGTGCAAACAGCATCTCATTCATCATGTCTTCCCACGATTCGCCAGTCGCTGCCTCTGCCATCGCAGCGGCGACACAATATCCAAAATTGGCGTAGACATGCTTCTCACCCATCGACGCGACCGGCGGTTGTTGAAGCACGATTTCCACCATCTTCTTTCGCTGCTCCAAGATGTCTCCACTTAGCCCACTGATCGCCGCATTGAGTTCGGGGGATTGTCGTCGATCGCTCGGCAATCCGGATCGATGCAGCAAAAAATGCTCCAGCGTTACGTTCGCGTATTCGGGCCGAATGCGATCGAGCAAATCAGGAAACGCTTGGGCTACGGTGGTGTTCCAGCGGAGTTTTCCTCGGTCCACCAGCATGCCAATTAACATTGACGTCATCGGCTTTGATATCGAGCCATGATGAAACTTGTCATCGATGGTGACCGTCTCGTTGGAATCCATCTGTCGCAGACCAACAGCACCGACTGCGATCAGCTGGTTGCCCTGAACAACGGCCGCCGCCAAGGCGGGGACTCCGTGTTTTTGTCGCACCGGTTCCAGCATTGCGTTGAGTGAAGCAACATTGTGGCGGGCAAGGAGCGAGGTGTTTTGCGTAGGCTGACGGCGATCACGGTTTTGGACACGGTCCTTTTGCATTTCGCTTTGTTGTTCACGCACGAATTGATGGTCGGACTCACTGAGTTTCGTCAACGGTACGGTGATCGTATTTCCGTCCGCTTTGCGGAGACGGATCGTGCTTCGACGTAGGTCGACGAATTCCGCCTCAACCGTAAATGCCCCATCGTCACTCGTCCACGTCCGAAGTGACTCCGAGGATGTTTGTGCGTCGACTGCACCGATGAATACCATCGCCGTCAGAGCTAACGAGAGAAGAATTCGGATTGTCATGAACGGGATTGTCCCTAAATCGGTTCACTATTGGTACGTTGCGTGACGCTGGTGTCACTGGGCGGCGATCCACGATGTGACCCTCAAGAAGACGCGAAGACGCAATGCGTGGCCGTCGCACGTTTGCACCCTTCGGGCCTTGCGTTTCACTCAATCAGCTGAAATTTCGTCCATCAAATCGCTCTGCCGCAACGACAAGATACCGGAGACGCCGAGACCAGGCAACGATCGTAGGCGATTTGCCCAATCGCGAATCGTCATCCCTGACTCTTCTTTCTGCAGCACCAGTGTTTCTGTCTACCTATCATCAAAAGCGACAGCCGAACGAAGATCACCGACAGTTCGATGCAGCGCGTGTGTCAGCAATCCGCGACCGTCGCTCCGGACTTGTTACCGTGATCGCCGAGGACTGCGGTGGAAACAAGTTAGTGAATATTCGCGGGATCGGTTGGCTCGTGCGTTTCCAGTCGGACCACATCAGGATAACGCTCATTCCGTTGTGATGATGCCAGTCGGGAACCAAGGTTAACCGGGCCGCTGGCTCGATTCAGGTGATTCTTTGACAGCGCGAGTCTAGCCTGGCGTCAGTTAGTCACAGCCAAGGTCTTCAACAAATCGTTGCTCAGGGTAGATCCTGTCGTAATCGACGCCCAGTTGTTCCGAAATGATCCGGCGCACTTTTAGGGCACGTTCGCGATTGACCGCAGGCGAGCAGCGGCGGATGAACTCGTCTTCCGAAATGGGCGGCCATTGGTCTGCGGATGGAATGCTTGCTGAGTTGAACCACCATGCGGTCAAAACAATCGTGACAAGTAAGATCCCGATCAACCATAGCATGACAACAATCTCGGTTGGAGTCAGAGACAGAAAGTGTGAAATGAGTTGGGGGTGTGATTGGGTTGGGGGTAACGTATCGCATCAACCCTTGGGTAAGGTTCAGCCCGGATGATGGCTTTCCATCATCGTCTCGGCGCGATTAGCATGATCAAACGCCTTTCGTCGCCGTGCTGCGTCTTTGATGCTCGATCGATTGTTGTTGGTAATCACGCAGGTACGGAATGCCGACGAAAAACATCCTCCCGAAGGCCAATAATGCAAGTACTGTCACGCGGAACGAGAGACTGCGGTTTGTTGGCATTGCTATCGGTCGTGCACGGATTCAATCGGAACAGGTCAGTTCCTCGTTGTACGACAGAGCAAGCTGGATCCAGGATTTCAAAGCTTGTTTCGATTTTACGGAGTCTGCGTCAATGTAAACATAGCCCTGGTATTGTCGACCACGCATAACGACGGTCGTGCATCCTTTTCGTTTGATTGATTTTTGGTGTAACGCAGGGGCAATTCGGCACATCAGGCGTTCTTCGCGAGCAGTCACGCACATCTTGCCACGCACCATAAAGGCAAGACTGCCGAACATCTTTTTTTCGGAGACGTCCGATACGTCGGCGAGCAAGTCGCGAACACGTGTCACAAGGTTAATGCAAGCCATTGGATCAACTACTTCAGGAATGGGGCACTCTCAACGCGATATTTTGGTGTAGTGCGAACGGTGTCATCGGGGTCAACGGTTCATCCTCGATGCGGACTGCATTTTAGCAAGCGTATTCAGCAAAAGTAATCGCTACTTGCGTATAAGACGTTCAGTCGTCTTGTGCCCATTGGTACGAAAGAAACGCGAAGTATCCAGCCATTGCGATACGAACGAGGCGATGCGTTCGCTCGGACAGCGTAAGAGCGAGCACTGCCACCGTTCTCGCCACCCCTGTACCGCGGAATAAACGATTCCGTAGACCAAAGTTCCCGGCCCAACGCCGCTGCGATCTCGCGGTTATCGGTCATACTAAGACGCCTATTCGATAAGGTGGCTTCGGTACAGCGGTTGTCGTCTTTAAAAGGCCAACGATTGATCGTTCGTTTGCAATGTTGCGTCAGCCGAACTCGGGTGCACGACATCGTCCTGACTGCCATTCGTGCTCCGTTCGCAGGAACAACAAATTCGCGTGCGACCCTAAGGACTAAAAGTACCTCACGCGACTTGCCCAGGTCAGTCCCATTTTTCTGTCGCACCAATTATTCTGTCTATCTATCGTTCGAGCGTGTGCGATCATACCGCAACTACCGACAAAAAGATTGGTGCGACAGAAAGATTCAAAGGCAAGTAAAACGGCACTGTCCGTACTGCTATGACCCTCGTGAATCGCCTCATCCCGCTCCCCAGTCGCAATGCGACGAAATTCGATAGCCACGGACGCGAGTCCGTGGAACACCAACGCGGGAGTCAAGCAGTAGTCGCAGCGCGACGGCAGGAGATCCCCGCCAGCACCAGTTAGCCCGCGAATCACGCGAATCACCGCGAATGCTCATCGCAATGTTGAATTGACGATGCGACTAGACGACCGCAATCGCAATAGGACGCAATGTTCGCTGATGACCAACCATCAGGCAAAAATATGGGTGACAAAAAGATGAAGACACTCAACACGCGGTCTTAAAATCTTTCTGTCGCACCAATCTTTCTGCCCTACATCCGCGATCACCTGAAACGCACTCCTCACTCCTCACTCCTCACTCCGTGTCTCCGTGTCTCCGTGTCTCCATGTCTCCATGTCTCCATGTCTCCATGTCTCCATGTCTCGCCCGCGCCCGGTCGTCAATCCCACCTTGCCAGTCCGCAGGTTCTCGACTTGGTTATCCGTCGTTGCGGGCTGCGTCAGAGATTGGGGAAGTACTGCTGCAGCGGAGAGTTTAATAAGTCTCCAATATTGCAAACGCTAAAGTCGGAGAGGAATAGCAGGAAAAACGTGCCAAGATAGAGTTTAATCGCACTCGTGGAACGCCCCTCAACCGCTATCCGAACAGCGTGAAAGATGAGACAGGTTGCAACAATGGAGCAAAAGATCAGTGAACAGGCGCCAAACGAATATAGGACATAGTGGCTGGGATAGAGTCTGATCAATCGCCAGATTGCACCGTTCACGAGTACGATATGAAACAGGAGAAACGGAGTAGTCAACAGCATGAACCCGATCACTTGGCGTCGCGTAAGCGACCGCCAGAAGGCAGTCGTCGAACGTACGTCGATAGCTGTGTCTGGCGGGACGTAGGGGTTTGGCATGCTTCCGTCGGCAAAAGAGGACATACAGGGGACAGGGAGTTGATCATCCACTTGAGAAAACGCCACAAGCCGTGTTTTCGTGCATGTCATGGTTCCCCGCTTTTGTTTGCACGCACCAACCATTCGGAGCAAGCCCGTGCCACAGAAGCGGAGAAAAGCATCGAGTTGTGTGTATGCAGTGTAACCGATGCTTCTTCGACGTTGGGGTGACGCGTACAGGATGCCGGTACCGAAAAGTCAAATCGCCCGGCGATTGTTTTGATGGCACATCCCGTCAGCATCGGTAATCGAAACCCTGGAGCGGTCATTCGTTCACGGTGATCCAACAGCGGTGCAAAGGGCCAACGCATGCATCCAGGAATGAGTCGTGTCGCAGGAAGTGCGGTTAGCGGGGGAGCCAGCAGAACGAGCGGACCACTCCAACCAGTATTGTGGACCGCGAGCCAAGTCGCGACGCAACCGAGGCTATGAGCGACGATCCCGTCCGGTCGCTGCTCTCGAAGATTGGACGAAAGCCGGTCAACGATGTCATCGAGTCGTAACCCGACGCTTGGGTAGCGGAAAAGTGTCGCTTCTACAGAATCGCGCTGCAGTCGCCGCAACAATGGGCGGAATACATACGAAGCGACGGCAAAGCCGTGAACAAGTTGGACCGAAGTCTTGTGCAATGTATTCAGTCGGCGAACAGCGGACATGACAGGGGACGGCGGGTTGATCTTCCATCTCTAAACGGGCGACGCAGTCCTCCACGTGCACGACGTTGTAATCGACGATTGCCGAACGGCAGTTGACCATCCACTTCGAGAAGCCAACTCTGATTTTCAGTTAGTCCACCCAAGCGTCCATCGCATCTTCAGTGGAAATCGTTGCGATTACGCCGTGGTCTGTCTACTTCTTCCAAGTATAGTCCCGAGAGAGCACTTGGCCATTGTTACTGATCACTGGATCGCGCCACTCCTTATGGTATCCGTATACGATCGCGATAGTGATCGGTTAAACGACTGCAGCGTGCGATGATGCAACGACGAGCGGAAAAGAAAGCAGAGTGGCGAGATTGAATTTAAACACGATGAGTACGCTGGATTAGTGTGGCGAACGGGAGCGATATGCGGTCGGCGGCGAAAAACTCGAACTCAGTGTAACGACGACTCCGCCGCTCCGTCTGAATCCGTTGGTTATCCGAAATGCAAGTGCTTTTACGGCAGCAACATTTGAAGACCCAACGAGCATGAACGCCGATCATCTGCGTACAGTTGTCAGTCACTAGATGCACCGTGTTGCACCAACAAGTTGACGACACGCTCAGCGAGTTGTTCTGATTCGTGGTCACGTCTCCATAGTGTTTTACGGTCCGGGACGACCATGATGAACATGGTCTTGTTCCCGAGTCGTCGTTCAAGCCAGACGTCAACATGAGAACGCTCATCGACCACGTCGAATTCCGCGGTATCAAATCGGAGAACTCCATTCACGTTTGATTCGCGATGTTTCTCGATCGCGCGGAAATCGCTTGCTGCCAAAACATTACCGACGTCGTCAAACAGCGTCGACGGGGATTCGAGACAATGTGCGTTCACCATTCATCTTTTTTGTTCGCAGAGGTCCCGACTAATGAGATCGGATTGCGTATGCGATCACCTGCTCGCCGCGAACGACTCGCCACCGCTAAGAACTCAACTCGGCGACTCGCCTGCAGTACGCCCAGCATGGGCGTGAACTTATCGGGTGCAAGTCCCCCGTACATAGTTCCGGTTTCTTTCAATGAGTTCAGTATACCAATTAAAATCCTAACGAAAGAACAGTACGAGGCCCCTTGCCTGACAACGCGGCAACTGCGGACGACGTGACGATCCGTGGGACCGGTAGCTCCAGGCTTCTGGCCATGTGAAGACGAAGCAAAACCGGAGGACGGAGTGCAGGTAGATGTGGCACTTGCGTGGGGATACATCTCGCTCAAATTTGGGGAGATCTGTCAGGCGTGCCCGTGAGTAGGGTTTGCCCGAAAGCCAGGACCGTGCATTCGTAAGTTACTCGCTGCCGACTGGAAGTCAGCAGAGGGCATCGTAGCTGACCCACGCGGTCAGCGAAGGCCCGAGGGGAACGAGCAAGTACGTATTTCGGCCACTCGCATGCATGTCTCCTCCGCGACAAGCCGTCGTACGGCGGTCAACTCATGGTGGCGCTGGCTGTTGTTCAATGGCCCCAAGTCGTCGTGGCAACATGACGATTTAAAACTCGTGTTTAGGCCGCCGGATGCGGACCCGCATGTCCGGTGTGTGCGAGGGACTCCCGAGCAATCCGGGGCCCTTTTTCGATTCCGTTTGTTGTCTAGCAACTCGTCACGTTAGGACCAGTTTGCCATCTGGAAAAGCACCATTCCAACCAATTGGCAGTTTTCCACGGGTGATCCACTGGCAACATTCGGTAGCAAAAGCCGAATGACCATCAGGATATTCCATTTCCAAGCAAGCGTGAAGAATCAAGCCGCGAACGTCGTTTGGATCGAATTGGAGCATCGTCGCTGGAGTTTTATTAAGTTTGGCCGCCATCATTCCATCGAGTATTTCGTTCAATTTTGAAAACAGCGGAGTCAAGCAAGCATGATGACAACCAGTTCTATCCATGATCATTTCGACGATCGAGTTCTGTATTCCGACACAAATGTAGGTAAGTGTCGTATCTGGCGAATAATCATGAACCACGTTTACATTCTCTTCGACAGGCTTGCCGAGCGAAGCAAACCAATCGGATGCGTTAAGTGTTTCAAGGTATAGAAAGACCGAGGGGCTCAATTCGGGCGACAAAAATGGGCTGTTGATTTCGATCCAAGAATCCAAATCAGTAAGTCGAATTTCTAATCCAGTTTCAGCGTCAGACATTTTGGATTGAATATCATGTTCATGAAGTTCGTTGGCCACGTCCCTGACAGCGATCAAGTTAGCCACATAATCCTCGATTGAGGATGAGGCTAGTAACCAGTTGGCAACCGGAGAGAAATCATTGCTACACTGTCGAATCTCAGGCAGTGTAATGTTCGGGTTCAAGTTCCGAACGATCTTAAATGCTCGAGCGATTTTCGCATCTGCCAAGTCGGCAAGCGAAAGAGTCAAATTCCGCGTCATGACGTTCAATTAAGGTAGATGAAGATACCAATCACGCGGCGGCGACGATGGATTGTCCATTTCAAAAACGCCCGACCTCGCCGCTCGGGTGCACGGGCGTGTAGTCCGTGGTTATGTATGCCGTCTCCGTTTCCGCGGTGCCAAATCGCAGCCCAACAGCTTTTTTTGCCCGGTGGACGGGATTGTTCAACGATTCTCAGCGTGCAGGAAATTGCGAATCTCTGGTGTTGTCGCAAGGTATTGATCGACAAGTTTGCTGGACTTTTCGTCTGTCAGAGAGATCATCCCGACGACTCTGCCATTGATCAATTCAGCGAGGCCCAGCGGCGGTGGCAATTCTCTTCCCTCAAAATAGTGAGAGAGATCAGGTTGCACAATGACTTTCATTGTATCCAAATCAAATAGAAACAAGCCGTCATCGGGGGCCCCCTCGGAAAATGTTCCGGCTGACAACGTTCCCTTGTAAAGACCTCCATGCGCCATCCATTGAAACTCCCCATTGCCTGAATAGCCTAAATAGCACATCGGGACCTTGTTGAAAGCCATTCCATCAGGATAGCGAACGAACCCGACTGTTCGGTCACTTGAAGAATCGACTATTACTTCAAATACTCCTTCTTTGTACTTAGCTGGTACATTGCCCTCGATAGGTGGGACCGAACCCATAACACGCGCCTCTAGAGGAAGTGCTTCAATTCCGTCCATTCCGATCGAGTAAGGGTGATAAAGCCATTGCGCAGAAACAGATTCATGAATGAACGGATCGCGTTGGGCACCGTTTTTTTCCACATCCATCCCGCCTACAAACAAATAGAAAAATAGATAGAGCAAAACAGCAATAGCAAAAGATGCGGATACAACGAGCCATTTGTCTCGTGGCGAATCCGTTCCTCGATTTTGTTCAATCAAAACATGTTGCGTGGTTCGAGAAGGCCGTTTTTCAGGAATACTGCATGTGTGAGCCCCGAAAAGGTCCCGGAGTTTCGAATTGGCGACCTCAGAAAACTCAAAGCACTGATTCGGCCAATCGGGTATCCGACACGCTCGTTTTGCCTTTGGATTTCATTTATCGCTTCAGTTGCGATAACGTCCGCGATGTTCGGGCGGCGAACGGTGGTTGAACCACTTTGAAAAAACGATGCCGCCACTCCGTCACCATCGCATCGTTACCCGACATGTTAGAGCCTTAGGGACCGGAGCAACATTGCCTAGCCACCATAGAATGAAATACTGCGAGACATGGAATAGGTAGTTGATCCATCATCACTTGCCGTTTCAACGGTATCGACGACCTTCCCGTTAGTGTCGATTTCAAATTCCTCACAGCACCCATGGGGCGACTCCCCGGTTTCACCGGTTTTGCTGTTGATCCACGGATCGAGCAGAAAAGTGTCGATGCATAAGATGGTTTGCGAGCCTTGATGTTGCTGACTCACGGTGTAGTGTGTGTAGGGGCCAACCGTCAAATGTGCATTGACCCATCGCGCAAGACCCGCGGTAAATCCGGCTCGGATCAACACGGCCTCCAAGTCAGGTTCAGGCAGGCGTCCAGAGACAGCAAGTGACAGTGAAGCCATATGAGTAAGCTCAGCAGTGGTTCTCGATTGCGTCTCAGACCGGTAACGTCGAGCATCACCGAGTACCGCGAGGCGATGCTTCATTTGAAAAAGCCCGGTGCCGCGCTGCGGCGAACGCAATGGTACGCCGCTTCTTAATCTGAGTAAGCAAGATTGTAGCTCGTTCCGTCATCCCGCTGCACTACCAGTGACTCGCCCATGCGCTTGCGCAGTCGCACTCTGCGAGCGTCGGCCATGTCGTCAGACGTTGCAACCAAAAGGTAACCATCTGAGTCAATTGTCCAGTACATCAGCGGAGCAACAGGTGGCTGCCCCTCAGTCAGTATTGTAATCGCAACGGTCCCGTTGGAATGATAACGTGATTTATCGACGCCATCAGGACGCTGGTAAACGAGGCATCGATTCTCGACGTCGGCTCGCATCCATCCACCTGGACCGGGTTGCGTAGTATATTGTGAACGACTGCACCCGGTCGCGAACACGATTGTGAAGACGGTGGCGGCTGAGAATAATAGTTTTGTCATATGTTGACGAACGACGACGACCAACCCAGTCGCCACCATTTTCGTTTGTGTTCACGAGACGATCTCGCCGGCGAATCGGGGGCTACATATTGTTACCCGTTGTTTTGCCGCTGGCCGCCCGTTGATTGTAGCGAGTTGATTGACGCGATCAAAATCCTCGTTCTTCGCCTCGCCTGCCCTCTGTTTATTTATCTTCACAGCACAGAAAACTGGCAACGAATGAAACCGCAGATGAACGCCGATGAACACAGATTACCTCCTGCCGCATCTGCGTGAATCCAAGTTCATCTGTGGTTCCCACTTCTCAAGTTCCTCGTTTTGCAATCCGACACTCGTTGCGTTTGCAGCACAAAAAGCATCTTCGGCCTTCATCCGCCAGACCACCGCAGACCGCCAAGTCTAATTCATCAAATACCAATTTCCCATCGGGTAATGTTACTAATCACCGAGAACCGGCATGAGATTTTTCATCGTCAATAGGCAACGCCCGGTCCTTAGGTGCATCGGATGGTTCGCCCCACGGGTGGCTGGTTCCGGGATCAAAGTCTTTGATCTCAAGCACGATTGCGACAACGTGCCCGTTAAGACCATGAGGTATTTCGGTGTTTGGGAACGTAAGTGAGCGTTCAGTATCAACGGCGGAAACGAACAAAAGCATTTGCTCGTTGTCACGAAGTGCTACCCGATCGTTCCATCCCCATGTCGCAGACAGTTTCCGCTCAGGAAGCAAGGCTTCGATTTCCTGGTCGGTAGACATGCCAAAGAACCTGATTGCAGCGTTGCCGCCGTTGAAAACTGGTATCGAGCATGCGAAGCTGGAGCCAGAACGCAGTCCGCAGCCTCCGCCACCAAGACGTGTTTCCTCCACCAATTCGTCGTTAGGGCCGAAGTGAAGTGCTAGCACCCGCCAATGGCATTTTCTGTCAGGGCCATCGTACTTGTACTTCACGCAATTCATGTTCAGTAACGATGCAAGCTCTGCACCGTCAAGTTCCACTCGCGAGAACCCGGGCTTAGGTTCGGCCCGTTCGGTGCAACCCAGAGTGAGAATTGCGATCAGGAATATAGTGAACCGTGGCATTTTGATTATAGGCGAACGGGAGCGATGTGCGAGCGGCGAACGGTGGTTGAACCACTTTGACAAAACGATGCCGCCGCTCACTCACTATCGCATGATTATTGCAGATCATAGCAAGCATTAATCGAGCGTGGTTGCAGTCGGCGTTCCGCCACGGGGGTAGCCCATCAAGCAGGCGACCGTTGGAATCGACCAGTAATGCTAGTGTAATGGACTGCGAGTACAAAATGTTGTACGACCATAACCGTAAATTTCACTTGTTACACCAGAGATGGAATGAAACGCACATCTGCACGGGGTCCGCCGCTAGTTGCGATAACAGCCAGGATCGCCCGGGTCGGGCGATTGAGCAGCCATTGCCCTGGAGGCACTCGAGTACTCGGATTGCATCCGTTGGTTCGTCGTGTTTGGTTTATGGATATAGCCCCGCACGTTGGATCGTGACCGACAGAATCATCCCACTGAATAAAGCGGTGACGATGCCCGTCAGTACAACCCCGCAACCCCAAAGCAAGAAGATTGACGCTCGTTCTGACGAACGCGTTGTTCGTTCGATCGCAAGGTCGGTCAGAATCAGCAGCGCGAGCAACGCCAAACTTGGAAGCAGCGAAGACATCACGTTGGTTGGGGCGACTTGCAGCAGCCATTCCGCTGAGATGAATAGCTCGCCTCGTTGTCGTAGTGCGTCGAACGCACCCTCGGACCGTGGAGTGGCAATCGCTACGATCAACCAAGCCGGAAACCAAGCCGCGACGTAAACCGCGAATCGCAAATGGGATGCAAACACTAGGCGAGAGAGGCCGCGTTTGGAACTGTGAGGAGTGACTTCGCCTGACACGCAATGCTCCTATTCAGTCGGGTAACGTTGGAATTCACGCGGTGGCGGGAGTTAATTGTCCAATTCAAAACGCACGCCACCGCCACTCGCGTGCAATTCACTGGTTACCCGCCGTGTTGGTTCGATTGGAAGTCAAGCACAAGTTTGGACCAAAAGCGGATAAACCGGCCGAATCAAACAGGCTGCGGGCGAGTAGAACGGAGTCTCTCGGATGTTAAGATACGCTTTGTGTCGACGGCTTGCTACAGACTTCTCCTTGTGGTGTCACAATATTTGATCCTTGTCCAATTGGTCACCGAGTTGCATCTGGACCGCCGACTGGATTGTGATGAAATGCCGTGAACACCCATTGTGATTCGTGAAAATGTCGCTGCTTCGTGGCCAACCCAGTTTGACAAACTTACCCGCGAATCACCGCGAATGATCATCGCACTGTCCAATTGACGATGCGACTAGACGACCGCAATCGCGACAGGACGCAACGTCTTCTGATGACCAACCCTCAGGCAGAAACATGGGTGACAAAAAGATGAAGGCAAAAGAAGGGGGGCTCTCAATACATCGCCTTTTCCATCTTTCTGTCGCAGCAATTTTTCTGTCCATCTATCGTCCGAGCAAGGACCGAACGAAATTCACCGAAAGTCGGGCGCGCGACGTCATTCCGAAAACTTGACCTTCGTTGGCTCGCGAATGAACGCCAATCGGCAACGCACAATAGCTGCAGCAGCGATTGCCGATCTTTCCAACGGACGAATTGAATTGACGACCACGAACCCATTCAGTCGCAATGTCCTCGAGTGGGTCATTGGTAAACAGGAAGATGGTCGACAGAAAAATGAAGACGGAACAACGATGTACTCTAGTCACTCTGTCGCACCAATTTTTCTGTCTATCGATCGTCCGAGCAAGGACGGAACGAAATTCACTAAAGTTCTGGCACGCGGCGAGCGCTGGCATCTCGCAATCCACGGCCTTGTCTTGCCCGTTGCGACTGCGTGTTTGACCATACCGCAAGTACCGACAAAAAGATTGGTGCGACAGAAAGTTTCAAAGGCTGGAAAACGGCCCATCTGTCCTGCGATCGCTCACGTAGATCCCGGCCAAACCTGCTCACCAGTCGCAACGCGACGAAATTCGATAGCCACGGACGCGAGTCCGTGGAACACCAACGCGTAGGCATGCAGTAGTCGCAACGCGACGGCAGGAGATCCCCGCCAACACTAGTTATTCTGCGAATCACGCGAATGATCATCGCTCTGTCCAATTGTCGATGGGGCTTGGCGACCGCAATAGGACGCAACGTCCCCTGATGACCACCCTTAAGGCAAAAACATGGGTGACAAAAAGATGAAGGCACTCAACACGCGGTCTTAAAATCTTTCTGACGTACATCCGCCATCATCTGAAGCGAACTCCCCACTCCCCACTCCTTGTCTCCATGTCTCCATGTCTCCATGTCTCGCTCCCGCTCCCGCTCCCGCCCGCTCGTCAATCATTTTGCCACCTAATCATTCTGCCAAGCGAACGACCGCGGGGGCCAGTTGCGACCGCGAGTTGACGATTGCCATGAAGTTAGCGTCGTCAGTTGGGGAATGGCAGCGATAACCGGGCCGCCGCCAAGAAACTATGTTTCCAACTCCCGCGTCATCGGAGGCTCCGGTTTTACCCCATTGGCGTGCCCTCGGTTTCCGCTTCCCAGCTAAATACGTCACCTTCAGGTAAGTCGCGCACGTCGCACAAACGAAGCATATAAAGTAACTGGGCACGGTGGTGCATGCTGTGGGTGATCACGTGCGCGATCGTCGTGCCGAACCGTTTTTCCCGTGGCGGGAAGTCCAAGTGATCGTACCATGTTTGGTTCCAAGCATTTGATTCCGCGACATCCTGAGCAACCTTTCGCAGTCGCGATTCCGCGTTGGCCAGCCGTTGAGCCATACCCGAAACGGTTTGATCCGTTGATCGTTCAAATTCTTGCTGTGCCATCAAAGCAGACCAAATCTCCATATTGTGGATGATGTGGTCCAACGTTCCCCGCAACGTTCGATGACCAATGTCAAAATCGCGATCGAGTTCGGCCACGGAAAGTTCCGCGCAGATGTCGAGGATTCGTTTGGTCGTCCACGCATCATGTCTTAGTAAACAGTTAACTAAATCCATGCGGCACTCTGGGGCATCACGACGAAATTCACCGAGTATGCGCGGTTGACGTGTCGGTGGCCATTTCACATTACTCGCGTAATTCCGTGCAATTCTTTGATTATCCGTAGTAATGATGGGTATAAAATGTGTGTCAGGCGGCCGGTACGACGAAGCTTAAGTGATGGGCGGCGTGCCATTGTTGCATCAAGAGCCATTGTTCACGATTGAGTCGACCCAGCATCGGATAGTGCGTGACGAATGGAGTCGAGGGATCCATTAAGGTTTCCGCGAGCGCGTAAAATCGGTTCGCACAGGCGTCTTCATCGAGATCGCAAGCGGGCTGAAGTTGTTTCGGCGCTTTGCCGCGAAGCTTGGATGGTTTTCCCTTCCGCATCGTAGGCATGAACATCAGTTTCATCACGGGGCGCAACAGGGCAGGAAACGCGAATTCCGCGCCGTCGATTGTCATTTGCATGGACATGTTCAGGTGATCGAGTATTTGGGCGAGGCTCCAAGTGCCAACTAGTTCGTAGCCGCCTTCACGCAATCGAGCGATGTCGGCGCAAGCAGCGTCCAAATCGGGGTAACGCAAATCCATTCGTCGTGCTGCGATTGTCGTTTTAGGATTGGGTTTCTGGAGCATGCTTAGAGAGTACGCTTATATTTGGTGTAAACGGTTTAAGTCGGATAACGCTGGTCGTCAGCGGGCACGCGCCAATGTGGTTTTCATTCGCAATCGCTTCATGCTGGGCGCCGATGCACGATATGGTTATCGGATGATTGACGCAGTGTGTAGCAGAAGCCAAGTACACAGAGAAGGGAAATCCCGGCGTATGTTGGCAGGAGGATCAATTCGCTCGTCCACGATATTGCCGTCGACAAACGATTGTGTGTGTTTTGGACGAAGTATTCAACGGCTTGCGAAATGAGCGTGAAAGTGAAAGCACCAATGGACCCCGTTGCGATTGGCATCGCAGTTCGAACGCGTCGGTTAAGCCGAATCAAGATTGCGTGAGGAAACCATGCGATCGAGGTAATGATCGTCAAGGACAGTAAGTCCGCTCCTGAAAAAGACGCAAGTTCATTGGCGGCCGTCCAACCCCAGCCGATGGCCAAACATAGATACAGGGTCGCAATGAACGCACTGGCGAAAGCCGCAAAATGCGCAGCGTAGATCAAACGCAACGGGGATTCAACCGTAGTCGCGTCAATGTCTTGCGACATTGAGGCTGCGGTTGGCGAGTATGGATTGGAGGATGCCACTAGAAATCCGTTTCAATCAATGTAGGTGCCGTAACGACGGCGATCAGCGGGACGGAAGAGTTGATTTTCCATTTGAAAAACCGCGCAAGCCGTCATCGGGTGCACGGTTGGGTTCTGGCTTCCTGCCTTTTTAGTACTCGTACTCAGCATCGCGGTACTCGTCCTCGGTCACTGCATTGTACTCACCTGCTGGCTCGGCCACGGTATCCGATCGTGCGATCAAGCGAGTCAACAATGACACAATCCCGAGGAGCGTTCGTTTGAGTTCGCAATGTCGATCAACACCCAACCCGTCAGTCGCAGCAAGAATGTCTTGCATCGCAACACATTCCAACGTCGAACCGCGAGCGATATCGAGAAACCGACTTCGATCCTTGAGGCTGCGTTTCCCGTTGCCCTCGGCGATATCGAGCGGAATTGATTGGGCTGAGCGGAGCCATTGGTCACGGGCATGGCGATGGCATCCGTTCAAATCTTTGGCAACGGCGAACGATGAAGCGACGTATTCGATTGAGAGACGATAAACGTCGAGTCGATCGTGGTCAAAGATGGGGTCGGTCATTAGGGCCCCGATTCGAGTAGGAGTACGAGTACCGGCTAACGCCTGAATAGGAGTACGAAATCACTTCGTGCCAGAACGTCGGACATTACGGGGCACGGAGTGTTGACTATCCATTGCGAGAAACGCTGCAAGACGTGCTCGCGTGCATGTCATTGTTCCCTGCGTTCTTCGTGTAGGTTTGGACACTCTATCAGGATGACGTCGATGCAACATTCAGCGTACCACAAGTATGGCAGGTTGTCGGTCGGGTCATCGTCACCATTTCGATTAGTGCCGCACACTGTGCATTTGAAGTGCAGGTGTATTCCACCGCATCCGCCTTCCGAGTTCCAGTCATGCGCTACAGCGGACACCACCGGAACGGCTTCGGATGTCGTGGCGAAATCCCAACAATCCGCATTCGATTCGTCGTACCACGGGCTGTCCCGTGTGACAGACGTGATAAGACGTTCGAGCGACTTGTCGATCTGTTTGTAGTCTCCATTCAGGAACGCTCGATGTACGTCAATCGTGGTTGTTTTCATGTGGGAGGAAGGTGTTCCGTTCGAGTGCAACCTCAGTCGGGGAACGACCGCAATCACCGATTGCAGCCAGTGTGGTTTCCAATCGCAAACGCGCCATGCCGCACTTCGGTTCACGACATGATTACCCGCCTTCTTCGTTCCGCGGATGAACAAAAGGTCTGCAAAAGCCTTTGCTGCTCAACAATTGAACGACATGGATGCGAGATGTCGGTGCACAGTCTTTCGTAAGCGAACCGGAAAATGTCACGAGTTGACCTTGTTCTCGTTCGGAAAACTGGACCTTGGATTGGAGCACTGCGACGAGCGCATCCTTGTCATCAATTACGATCAAACGGAGTTTCGAGCGATCAATGTTTGACTTCGTCCAAACGGAAAGTAAAAAGGGTGACGCTTTGCTGGTTTGATCAATCAATGTCAGCGTAATCGGGGCTTTTCCTCTTCGTACGGGGTTCGAGTCATCTGCGAGGTCCGTATCGCGTGTGACATCTGGTTGTATTAGAACCGAAGCGACGTAGTCCAATTCCAAGGTTACGCCG
The DNA here is from genome assembly GCF_039545035.1 of Novipirellula caenicola. Classification (NCBI taxonomy): domain Bacteria; kingdom Pseudomonadati; phylum Planctomycetota; class Planctomycetia; order Pirellulales; family Pirellulaceae; genus Novipirellula; species Novipirellula caenicola. The sequence goes on along the minus strand of NZ_BAABRO010000002.1, from coordinate 105,795 downwards.
CACGCGATGCCACCACCGCCGTCTTGTGCGTCCAAGTTCGCACACCGAACGATGCCAAGCCCGATAACCAAAGGTAGTGCAAGTAAACGCAGCATCGTCGTTCCATTTAACGTTGTGTCGTTAAGCAAACTTAGTCGGGTAACGGTTGACGTCACCGCGATCCGGCGGTTGACGTTGTGATGGCCTAGTTTGGCAAGGCCGGATCTGCGGTGCAGGTTGTCGTTTGCCGTTCGTGGGTTACGTTGGGACGTTCGGTGGATGATACGGATTGTCGGAAAATCTAGCATCGATTTCGGTATGCGCCTGGTCGTCATCGGGGTCAGCAATCGTGTCTTTGCGTCTGGATATGATCAATGCACGAAGTATAGATAGCACGACCGCGATGCCCAAAAAAAGCAGAAAAGCCTGGAATCCATAAATCAATGGCCCGAGCGTCAAATTTGCGCCGTCAACGGTTAGAGCTTGGAAGCCGTCTTCTGTCATCTGCGCTGGGTGAAGTTCCGCCCATTCACGTCGTAGCCGCCATTTCTCCTGGATCTCTTGAGCTGAGAGCATAGTGGCCAACAGAGCGAACCCAACGATTGCAGCTAGTTTTCCAATTCGGCGCAACCAACGATTCTTTATGACGCTCAGCGCGACAAGAATGCCAGCGCCGCACCATGTTGCCGCAGGATACATCCATGACAGCGAGTTGGTCCGTGAGGACTCCCAGATTTGTTCAAAAGTTTCCATCAATGTGTTGAGTAATGCAATTCAGTCGGGGAACGGGACGCGTCACCCGGTACGCGGGAAAGATTTTCCAACTTCACAACCGCCCGGCACACGCACGCGGGTGCACGCGAATGCTACTCGCCGTTTCCTGCCGCTGGGACATCAATGTGCCTGGGGCCTCCATGCGGTCCGATCGGTGGATCGACCCGGTTCGGGGCTTCTCCGGTGCGGAGGTAGTTTCGAATCAGTTCGTTTGGATCTCCATTGAAGCTTACCTGTCGCCCGCTAGTCAAACGAAAAACCTCCTGAGGTGGATCTGCATTCCGTACGACATTGGGGTCGGCATCCCAATCAAACCAGACGCGTGTTTGTAGTTCCTCGAACGTCCAAGCGTAGTGACTTGCGGGTGCCAGTCGGTCGTATTCGTCACGCAGATCATCCCAGTCGCTCGGCCAATCACTCGACGTCCGAAGATGATCGATCACAAAAGTTGACGTCCAGTCCGACGCGTACGCATCCGAAAATGACGCCAAACCACGCAAGACGTTAACGACGTAGATGCATGGAATCGACAGAAGAACGACAACCGCTAACGTAACGATCAGACGTTTCGATCTTGTGTTGCTCATTTCGTCAAGTAACGTCAAAAATCTCCCGGTCGCGACGAGAGATTCTCCATTGTCAATACGCCCGACTTCGAGACGCGGGTGCACGGTTTTGTTATCCGGCGAATCACCAGAACCCTACGACGAACTTTGTCGGCCAAAATTTTGGGTTTGGTGGTTCGCGAATGGAAACATAGACGTCGAAGTAAGTGTAACCAAATTCATGGGGATTTTTGCGTGCTTCGAATGAGAACCGCACCAGACACGACGAACCGTCATCCTCATTGCTGGCGAGCACTTCCACATGATTCGGATGATATTCACCGTCAAACTTGATGAATGATCGAATCATGTTCTCCGTCTGTTCGAGCACGGTGCTTGAATTGGCCGCCAATTCACGAGCGATATCGAATCGCGAATCGTCGCCGTACACTTCGTATTCGAGTTCGTTTTCATCTTCGAAACGGATGTACCCATCTCGATGCTGCAAGTTTCGCGGCTTGAAATCAGACATTGGTGTGAGTGTGCGAAACGGTCAGTCGGGGAACGTTGGCCGTGACCGAGGACGGACGATTGATTTTCCATTTGTGAAACCGTGCAAGCCGTCCGCCGGTGCACGGCATTGGTATCGCTGCATACGGCTAAGCCGCCATCGGGACCGAAGCGACCAAATCGGTCAAAATTTCAGCATTGCCAAAAGTGACCGGCCCCCAAGCACTTTGCACCGTGTTGAAGTCACCTGTCGCGGTATTGATGTAGTGTACACCCTGCACAATCGTTGAGTGGAAGCCAGTTCGATCTGCACGCATTTCCGCGAGGCGATCTCTCCAGTCGTTGTTCGTGCCCAGTATGACCAAATAAAGGCCAACCTCGGCGAGCATCCATCGTGCGGCCAGTTCGCGAGTCACAACGCGACGGCGATCGGCCAGAAACTCGTTACCGTTGCAGCCATTGTCCCAAGCCGTCACGGCGAGGGCATACCGCGCCGTCTTCCGCTTGCTACGAGTGAGTAGCATTTGCAACTCCTTCGGAAGATCAACCTGCTCATGCGGGTATACCGCCGGATACAGCAGCAACCTAAGATCAGAGAGATAGCGGTGGTCGATCATGCAAACGAGTGCCTCAATTGATTGCGATAACGCCGGACATCACGGGGCACGGAGAGTTGAGTATCCATTGAGATAAACGCCGCAAGCCGCCGTGCGCCAGTGCATGTCATTGTTCCCCGCTGTTTTCGTATCTCACGGGATCAAGGTTTGATTCAAGTACCGTACCATCAGGACGTAGACGGATCGAGATGGGAAAACAGGGATCGTAGAATTCGCAGTCGTGAAATACGAACGAGTGCCCAGAAATCGGGTCGCAACACTCGTTGTCGTGAATTACGAATAGATCGTGACCGCCACATTTCAGGCATCGTGGAGCGGCTTTACGCGTAAAACGCCATTCGTAGTATCGCTTCCGTGTCATTGCAGCGTCGTACGCCATCGATTTGCGATTGCGAACGGCCTTGAGTGTGTACCGGTCTTCGTTCGTGAATGCCGCTTCGGCATCCGCTAGAGACGGAATGCGTTCTGCGGGTTGCAGGTCGCTGCACGTTCGGCAGTACACGGCCTCAGTGTCCGCCTGAAGAAGGTATCCGTCTTCAAGGACGTAGAAGGTGTCCAGCACCGACGGTGCAGCGAGCAGTGCTTTGCCGTCCATCAGGTAAACGATCGAAGACGCCATGGTTCAGTCGGGGAATAACAACCGTAACCGGGCGGCCGCCATGGACTCTGGCTTAAAAACACCGCTTCATCGGCATGGTTATTTTGCGTCGTTGTTTTTCTTCAGAATTGAAATGGTATTCTCTGCGGAGGATTTTACGTTGGGATACTTGGTGCTGGAGCCCAACCGTTGGAGAACCGGAATCGCAGGCGAAGCATCGGGACCGATCTTGATCAACGCATCGCAGAGAATCTCCTCGTCGTCACCGAATCCACCGTGATTCTCCATGTCCAGGTGGTAATCCAGTGATTTCGTGAACGGCGAAACAAGCCCTGACGTGTCAACAATTGAATCATGATGATTCAATTCCTCGGCCAAGCCTGAGATCGCCTCCCAGTCCTCAAAGCCACGGAGCAGACAAAGCGTGATTGATTCAATTTCGTAGATCCAGCGATCAAGTGTCTTCTTATCATCGTCAGAAATGAAGTTGCGACCGTGAAACATCGGTTCTCGCGGACCGCGGGTCCACAACCTCGCGCTGCGAGTGAGGTCCCATATCGTGTGTACGAGGTCACGATGGACTTCGGGCGTGTTCAAAAGCGGCGCCGCAAAGTACAACGCCTTGACGATCTCAGAGAAGTGAGCCGTGTCGATTTTCGAGTAAGGTCGAAGGCAATTAAGCAGAGTGTCCGTTTCATCGTCAAGTTCGCCATTGTGTTTGCGCAAGACACGAATGGCCTCATCGGTATCCATTGGGCTGATCTTCGTGGTAGCAAAATAGCGTCACGCGTCACGCGCGAAAGATTCTCAATTTCAAAACCGCACGACTCGCGTGCGCAGGTGCAATCAAATGTTCTCAGCTTTCGTAGAATCAGAGCGACGGACGCAGGCCAAGGATCAGTCGTTTAATTTCCGCAAACGTATCAACCGGCATCCAAACTCCAACGTCCCATGTGACATCGCCATGTCCCACCACTATGGCCATGACGTTGCCGTCGCAACGGGACCAGTGCGCGGCTGCGTTAAGACAAAGTCCGGCCGTGACAGCATGATCATCTGGCACAACTGGCAAATTCTCGCGATTGAGACGATCAATGTCATCACCGGATAACAGAACGTTGATTTCATAGTTGTCTCCTTGGATCTTCACACTGACAACGTTTTGGTTTCCAGCGAGTGTGAGTTCAGCGACTACGTCCGGACGTTTCACAAAGTTACAGCATTGGTTCGAAGTTCTAGGGACGAAGCGATCCCAGTCGGGGAACGTCTGACGTCACCGGGGACGGCGGTTTGATTTTCTGTTTGTAGAATCCCCATGTCGTCCTACTTCTTTTTGTGTCTCGCGGCGAAGTAATGAACACGCTCCATCATCTTGTCCCAACAGTCAGCCTTACCCTTGCGTTCGTAGAACATTGGGATATTCATGTGCCAATTTCCTTCGGCCACGTGAATGTCGAGCCCAGTACGTGTAGTCGGCGTATACCCAGCGTCACGAATTAGTCTCATAGCCTCCATGACAAAGTCACGTTGATCCGAGTTAAGACTGGCGAGTTGCAATCTTGCCGCGTCAGAATCATTTTCATTGAGACGCCTCTTTAGAGCATGCAAGCACTCGTTTGAATCCGGATGGAACTTGACAAAATGTTCCTCCACCTCAGAATTCGACAACATGCTAAGCGCAAGTTCAAACGCGAGTGAGTCCGCATCGCCATCCTTAGTCTTCTGGTCGAGGAGTTGATTCACGATTTGCAATCGTTGATCTGAGGAATTGTCCGAAAGGGAGAGCTCAATGGCGTCAAGGTAAAGTGGGGCGGCGGGCGTAACTGCGATTTGCGCAATCAATCCCTCAATGCATGTGGCGAGCACACGACATGGAAGGTCGTGGCATTGTTGGTAAACGTGTCCAACCAACGGGCCGGTCAACACAACACAAACGGGATCAGACTCCTCGTGATCGGCAACGAGAATGGGAAGCAAATCGAATGTTTCCAACCAGTCACGATACTCGTCGCGAATTTCAATTGCTTCATCCAGACGAAGGAAACGACATTGACGTTCGCGAAAAGTGCCTCCATTCGAAGATGTATAGAACGCTACGACGTCATTCGGCGGGTCAAACCCAGCGAGACTTGCTGCCGACGCGATCGCATCAGCCGAAAGCGATTCGTTGCGAGTGTAGTCGTCGATGTCAAGAAGTTGTTTCATTTGGCGCTAATTGAAGGCGTAACGGCGGATATCACGGGGCACGGAGAGTTGACTATCCATTGCAAAAAACGCCGCAAGCCCTGCTCCCGTGCACCCATGGTTACGTCATTCGTCTTCGAGTGTAGGTGTGCCTGAAGTTGCTGCTGTAAGTATGCCGATTTCTTTCATGTAACCGAAACCGGCTTGCGTCTGTACGTAACACGATCCATCCATCATGACGATTGTGGAAAGCGCGGGCATTGCACCAATCACGTCATGTGAGACCGGCTCTGCATCGAATTCGATGCGCCAACACCAAATCTGGTTTTTTGTGTCAAGCGGATGAAGCGTCAGCGACCTTAGCCCCCATTTCCAGTCTTTGTTGTCGCGGAGACGCTCCCTTCGGATTCGATCAGCGATCAAGAGAGCGCGCTTTGCGGAAAGTGGCGGATTAGCCGCGGCAGCATTCCAAGCGGGCATGGATTCAAGTGTTACTTGTTGAGTCGATTCAAGCTCAGCACCGATCCGTGACTCGTAGAGAACGGTATTTGATATGCCATGCGTGGCGCCTCGGTACGGGTGTTCAGCAAGGTAGCGACTCAGTACGTAGAATCCGATTCCGCACCACGTGACGATCAGGAGAACAGTTGCGATCGAAAATTGTTTCATAGTTGACGCAACGAAGTAATTATCGCTGGTTGTGGTGGCGATAAGCGGATCTTGGGGCTGTTATCGCCGTTTGGACCTTCGGCTCCCTCGGTGACACGTAGAGTGTTATCGCCGGTGCGAGGGAGTGTTATCGCCGGTTGTCGTTTGCTGAGTATGGGGGGACTCGATTCTTGGGTCAAGCAAAATTACAAACAATTCTTCTATCAGAGGCATTGACCTGTCATGCAGTCATGCAGTCATGCAGAAAATCAGCAAAGATCGTGCTGGGGCGATGCAGCGCGGCGGTAAAATCGATTCAGTACTCCGAAATGCCACACTGCTTTTAGTGGCCGTGGGTGTGGGCGATGACCTTTGCTGTGGGGCCACCGCAACCGGGACGCAATCTGCTCCACAGGATCGATTTGGCCAGCTTCTCTTTGCCGAACCGGGGGATTGCCGAAAGCACCGGAGCGAAAGTATCCCGGAGCCTCACGCGAGTTGACGTGGCAGTCCTCCAGGTGGAAATTCACAAGCACGTCAGTTCGCATGTTTTTTGCCATCGTTTTGCTATGCATTAACTGCGTGCGGGAACCGACATTTACACGATCCAAAAGTTGCTTAGTCACGCGGAGTGAAAGCTGGGAGAATTGAAAAAGTTAAATTGAAAATTGTAAAATTTAAAATGGATGAATCTGACGGCTGGACCCGAGTGGGGAAGAATTCATTGAACAGGAGGTAAGGGAGGTAACAGAGAAAAAGGCGACTTGTAACTCCGATGCCGCGGTTTGCTCCTGTTCAAATTGTCCGAGCAATCTGCGTTCAGGTCTGCAGGGTGGGCAACCACTGTGATTGAATGGGCTTGGCTGTGTGTGGTTGCCGGTCGTTTTGGGTCGGGATCTTTAGCAAGATCCACTACGGAGGGTGGGGCTAGACTGAGCGGACGCGGAATTGATGCTAGGTGGTGGAGATTGGAAAGGTGTTGTGGGGGCGGAAATTTGGCTTAGGTTGAGGGCGTTGAGACGGAGCAAGTATTCGCGTTGATTCGCGGGCCTGTTCTTTTTTTACGGCGCTGTGGTTGCGCGAGTGCAAGATAACGGGTCCGATCGCGGTAGACGTCGGTCTTTCCTGTCGCCCCTTCGGGGCTCTCATTCTTGGGTTGTTTTGTAACCCACGGCTCACGCCGTGGGCTTCGGCATGCCGTCTCTTTCGGGACTTGGGGATGATCGTTGAAACGCGTGCGTTGTTTGCTGTGCGTGCAGCAACGTTGAGGCCGGGGAGGAGAATTGAAAAAGTTAAATTGACAATTGTAAATTTTAAAATGGTTAGAGCTGACGGCTCGATGCGAGTGGGGGAAAAACATTGAACAGGAGGAAAGGGAGATAACAGAGAAAGAGGGGATTTGTGGCTCTGTTTCCTCTGTTTGCTTCTGTTCGAATTGTCCGCGCAATCTGCGTTCAGGTCTGCAGGGTGGGCATCTACAGTGATTCAATGAGCATGGCTGTGTGTGGTTGACGGTCCTCTTGGGGCGGGATCTTTAGCAAGATCCACTACGGGGAGTCGGGGTGAGTCGGGCAGGGTGCGAGTGAGCTGGAGACAAGCCCTCACCCGGACGAGGCCTTTAGGGCCCGTCCGACCTCTCCCGTGCTGCGCTCGGGAGAGGTGGCTAATGGAGAATACGTGACTTGTAACTCTGTTGCCTCCGTTTGCTCCTGTTCAAATTGTCCGAGCAATCTACGTTCAGGTTTGCGAGGTGGGCAACTGCTGTGATTGAATGAGCTCGGCTGTGTGTGGTTGGCGGTCGTTTTGGGGCGGGATCTTTAGCAAGATCCACTACGGGGAGTCGGGGTGAGTCGGGCAGGGTGCGAGTGAGCTGGAGACAAGCCCTCACCCGGACGAGGCCTTTAGGGCCCGTCCGACCTCTCCCGTGCTGCGCTCGGGAGAGGTGGCTGATGGAGAATACGTGACTTGTCACTCTGATGCCTCGGTTTGCTCCTGTTCAAATTGTCCGAGCAATCTGCGTTCAGGTTTGCAGGGTGGGCAACTACTGTGATTCAATGAGCTTGGCTGTGTGTGTTTGACCGTCGTCTTGGGGCGGGATCTTTAGCAAGATCCACTACGGGAGGGTGGGGCTAGACTGAGCGGACGCGGAATTGATGGGGGGGGGGGAGATTGGAAAGGTGTCGTGTGGCAGTATTTTGGCTTAGGCTGAGGCCGTTGAGACGGAGCAAGTATTCGCGTTGATTTGCGGGCCTGTGTTTTTTTACGGCGCTGCGTTTGCGCGAGTGCAAGATAACTGGTCCGATCGCGGTAGACGTCGGTCTTTCCTGTCGCCCCTTCAGGGCTCTCATTCTTGGGTTGTTTTGTAACCCACGGCTCACACCGTGGGCTTCAGCATGCCGTCTCTTTCGGGAATTGGGGATGATCGTTGAAACGCGTGCGTTGTTTGCTGTGCGTGCAGCGACGTTGAGGCCGGGGAGAAGAACTGAAGAAGTTAAATCGACAATGGCTATTTGGCAATTGTCGTTGGGAGTTTGATGACAGGCTGGGAGCCAATTCCACATTGACAGGCTGGAAGCCTGTCCCACGTTGACAGGCTGGAAGCCTATCCCACATTGATAGACTGAGAAGTCTATTCTGTACTTGGCTTGGGGGCGTCGGCGAGTTCGAGGGCTTCCACGACGGCGCAGCCGCAGGAGTCGCTCCAGACGTTGACCGAGGTGCGGCACATGTCCAATACGCGGTCGACCGCCAAGATGATGCCTTGCATCTCTAGCGGTAATCCGACGGCGTTCAATATGATCGCCATCATCACTAACCCGGCGTGCGGGATGCCCGCTGCACCGACACTGGCCAATAACGCCGTTAGCGCGACGACGATCTGCTCGCTCATTTCTAAATTGCGCTCAAAGTGTAACTGAGCAATGAATAACACCGCGACGGCTTCGTACAGCGCTGTGCCATCCATGTTGATTGTCGCTCCGAGCGGTAGCACAAACGATCCGGTGCGGTTGCTGATCCCGGCACGCTCTTCCACGCTCGACATCGTCAACGGCAAAGTCCCATTGCTGCTGGCACTGCTAAACGCGGTCAACAACGCTGGCGACATCGCTTTGAAAAATTCAACCGGACTTCGTTTGGCGATGAATTTTAAAATCAACGGCAACGTGATCAGCGAGTGGATCGCTAACGCGACTGCCACTGCGACGACGTACCACGCCAACGCCATGAACACACTGGTTCCCTGAGTCGCGGTGACCGCGGCGATCAAAAAGAAAACGCCGAGCGGCGCGAGTTTGATGATCGCCATCGTCATCGCCATCATCACGTCAAATCCGGCTTTGGCGGCGTCACCAATCCGCTCGGCCGTCTTGCCTCCGACCGAAATGGTGAACAACGCGAACGCGATCGTGAACGCGATCACCGACAAGAAATTCGAGTCGACGACGGCGGCAAACGGGTTCTTGGGGATCATCGCCTCGAGTTGCGCGAACAACACATTGATCAGCGATTCCGCCTCGTGCGCATCAGGATGGGCGCGAGCGACGACATTATCCTTCAGGCCGGGGCGAACAACGTTGACAACCAACAGCCCGGTGGTGATCGCCAACATGCTGGTGCAAATGTAATACGTCAGCGTGCGGCGAAACATTCGCCCGAGTCCTTGCGAAGACCCCAGCCCCAAGACTCCGGTCAACAGCGATGTGATAATCAGCGGGACGGCAACCATTTGCAACATTCGCAAAAACAGTCCCCCCAGCCGCTGCAGCCATCCGCCAACCTGTTTTGCGACGCTCATGCCATACGTTTCGTAGATCGCAACGGCGGCCGGGTCGACGGCAGCGAGCGTTTCGATCGAGCGAAATACGCCTGCTTGCGGGTCTACCGGATCGACGACCCGTTTGACTTGCTCGCCTTGGTCATTGACATACTGGATCACCGTCGAGCCCGAAGTGTCGTGAATCGTGGCGGAATCGATCCCGCGAGGCAGTTCGCTGGGCGTGCCCGGTTGGCGAACGACCGTGGTCGTGCGATTCGAGGCGGTGATGTTCAACGTCACACCCAGGATGGTGCCAAAAAACATCCCGATCAGGAGTTGCCAATGCAGAGCGAGCCGAAACATTCCAGGTTAATCCAATTCGTCAGTGGCGATGACATACGCGGTGGCATGGGTGCGGCAGGCACCTAGCGAAACATGAACTCTCTCGATCCCTCGTTGTTCGGCCCATTGGGACGCGGCACCGGAGAGCAACATGGTTGGTCCTTCGCCTACATGCACCACGATTTCGATGTCGGTCCAACGCACTCCTTGGTACCGACATCGCATCGCTTTCATCGCCGCCTCTTTCGCCGCCCAACGAGTGGCAAACAACTGAGTCGTGTTTGCCGTTTGAATACAATACTCGATTTCGTTGGCACTGTAGACACGTTCAAGAAATTGTTCCCCATGCGCTTCGATCATTTTGGCGATGCGAACACATTCAACAATTTCCGTTCCGAGTCCGAGGATTGCCATGAAGGGCCATGGGGTAAAAAGAAAAGAGGGGGAGAGAGGAGGAATCGCGGCTGCGAAACTATTTCGTCGTAAAGTCTAACACGCGAGCTTTATCGAGGACGGGCATCAGTATTTCGACAAACGCTTTGTGATCAGGATGCGGCAAGTACGCTTCGCGTCCCGCTTCGTCCGCGAACGTGACCATGAAGCAGTGGGTGAAGCCATCGTCGTGTTTTTCGGGACTGTTATTGGTGCCCCATTCAAAATCGGTGATCGAATCGATCTTGTTTGGCAGCTCTGCAAACGCTTGCTCGATTTTCGCGATGTCTTCTTGGGATGCGTCGTCCTTGAATTTGAAGAACACGGCGTGTTTCAGTTCGGTTTCATCGCCATCGTTGCGGTCGGCATCCGCATCTTCGTCGGCGACGCCCCAATAATCGATCACGAACACGTCTTTCATGTGCGGACGCAGCGTGTCGCCAAATTCTTTGTGAGCCGGGTGGGGCAGGTATTCCGCTCGGCCTGCTTCGTCGGCAAACGACAATAGGAAACAATGGGTGAATCCATCGTCGAGTCCTTCGGGGCTGTTGTTCACACCCCAATCGAAATCGACGATTGAATCAATTTTTGACTGCAACTGCTCGAACGCTTTGGCGACCGCATCGATCTGTTCGGGCGAAGAGGATTCTTTGAACGAGAAAAAGACGGCATGTCGCAGCACGCGTGATTCCTTAGTTGATTCGGATGCATCGGTTGATTCGGATGTGTCCGCAGAGGACGAAGTGGTTGGGTCGGTGGTCGTCGTGGCGGCTTCGTCAGCGGTGCAGCCCGCTACGACCGCGAGACAAGAAACGGTTAGCACGGCCAGTGATAGAAAATGGTTGGATTTTGACATGGGGGCTCAAAGCGGGAGTGAAGCACTGCGGCTCCGAAACGCAGGACTGGCGAGGCGGGGCGACCAAGACGTTCTGCGTTTCGGAGTTGCAGCACGTCTAATGACAATCGTAACGCTTCGCAGTGGCCGCTTCCATCCTTGACGAATCGGGGCTCAGGAATCAGAAAATGGGCTCACCTTTCAACCTCGTTCCCTTTTCTGTACCTCCATTTGATCGAGACGCGTTCCGATGAGTCAAAGCACCAGCCAAAACAAACCCACTGCGTTTGCGGATCGTCTTGCCCAGGCGGTGCGGCGAACGGGATCGGTCACCTGTGTCGGCCTGGATCCTCGCTTGGAGCAATTGCCGACCTCGATCCGGCAAATCGCCGAAAGTGGGGCTGCGGATGCAAAAGCCGCGGCGTACACGCAGTTTTGCTGTGACATCATCGACGTCGTCAAAGACAAAGTCGCCTGCGTCAAACCGCAAGCCGCCTTCTTTGAACAGCTCGGACCAGCCGGCATGGTCTCGCTCGGCCAAGTCATCGGGTATGCGTCGGATGCCGGGTTATTGGTGATCACCGATGGCAAGCGGAACGACATCGGCAGCACCGCGACCGCCTACGCTCAGGCCTATTTGGGGGCGGGAGACGCCAGCCCGTGGGGCAGCGACTCGTTGACGGTCAGCCCCTATTTGGGCCGCGATTCACTCGAACCGTTCGTCGAGGTCTGTGACGAGCGGGCTGCGGGCGTGTTTGTGCTGGTCAAAACATCTAACCCAGGCGGGGGGCTGCTGCAGGACCGCGTGACGGACGGGCAAACCATCTACGCTCGTGTGGCCGAATTGGTCCAGGAATTGAACCAGGGGCGTACGGGTGAGAGCGGCTATGGCCCGATCGGAGCGGTGGTGGGGGCGACTTATCCCGAGCAATTGGCCGAAATGCGGGCAGCGATGCCGACCAGTTGGATCTTGATTCCGGGCTTTGGCGCCCAGGGCGGGACGGCAAAAGACGTGATTGCGGGATTTGACGACGCCGGAATGGGGGCGATCGTCAACAACTCGCGAAACTTGATTTTTGCCCATCGTCGCGACGAATATTCGCAAAAATACGGTGAATCTCGTTGGCAGGATGCCGTTTCTGCGGCCACCGACGAAATGAATGCCGTCCTGGCCACGCGAATTTCCTAGCAGGACTTTCGGAAATAAACGCGATTCGGTAAGCTTCGCGGTTCGATCAGGACCCTAAAGGAAGTGTTCGATCGAACCGTTGTTTACCAAACCACCCTACCTATTACTTGCGGATCACAAATGGGTACCAAGATCAAGACCCACAAGGGCACCAAAAAGCGATTTCGCTTGTCAGCAACTGGCAAGGCAATGCATCGCTCCTCCGGCACGAGCCACCTGGCAAAAGGCCTGACCAAAAAGCGTCGTCGTAACCTGCGTGGCACCACCTCGCTGGATAGCGTGATGGAACCGACCATTCACGCAGCTCTAAACGGCTACAGCAACTAAGTACGAAAGCATTTATCGCTTTCGCATTTCAAACCTTCTATTTATTTTTTCACACAACCCCAAAGTCGAACCGTATCCATCTGGCTAGGCGAAACACCCGCAGCATCGAACTGACGGGGGCCTGAAGTCAGAAAGGCGACGAAAAGCTCGAACAACCCCTATCGCAACGACGATATCCTCGAGCATTCGATCCAACCATTAGGAAGTAAAAGCAATGCGTACCACCAAAGGTTCAGCACGTCGGCAATCTAAAAAGCGTCTGTTTAAACGAGCCAAAGGTTTCCGCGGCGGACGCGGTAAACTGACACGAAGCGTCAAGGAGACATTGCTTCGGGCTGGTGTGTATGCGTTCCGCGATCGTCGCGTCCGCAAGCGTGACTTTCGCCGCCTATGGATCGTTCGTATCAACGCTGCGGTTCGTCAGCACGGGATTCGCTACAGCCAATTCATCTACGGTCTGAACAAGGCCGGTATCCAATTGGATCGTAAGATGCTTTCGGAAATGGCGATCCACGACAAGGCTGGCTTCAAAGAGGTCTGCGACAAGGTCAAAGAAGTTCTCGCGGCCTAAGCCTCGGGTGTCTTTCCCTGTTTAGGGGTAAACCAATACGACCCAGAGTCGCGTTTAACGCACTCTGGGTTTATTTTTTGCTGGGTTTATTTTTGGGTAGCTCGCTGCTAACCAATGGTCCTCGTTTTCTCGCTCCTTCCCCACCCTCATTTGACTTAGTGTCCTGGCATCATGTCCCTCGATAAATTCATCAGCACGCTCGACCAACTCGAAAAAGACGCTCTCGATTCGTTCGAGAACGCTGCCGATGCTGACGCCGTGGAAGAAACCCGTGTGCGTTTTCTAGGTGCGAAAAAAGGGGCACTCAAAGACGTTCAAAAGATGATGGGTGGCATCGATCCAAGCGATCGCAAGGCTGCGGGGATGCGACTCAACGCATTCAAGGCAAAGTTGCAAGAATCGTTCGAGGCATCGCAATCGCGTTTGGGCGGCGGCGAAGCGTCGGGGATCGATCCGACATTCGATGCGACGCTGCCAGGAATCCGGCCCAACGTTGGGCACATTCACCCGATCACGCAAACCATCAATCATTTGATGGAGATCATGGGGCGAATGGGATTCGAGGCGGCCGAAGGGCCTGAGGTCGAAGATCCGTGGCACAATTTCGTCGCGCTGAACATTCCCGAAGATCATCCAGCACGTGACCCGCTGGACAATTTTTATCTGGCGACCGCGTCGGCTACTCAAGCCGGTAGCGAAGGATCGCAGTTGCTGCGAAGCCAAACCAGCACGGTGCAGATCCGCGTCATGGAGCAACATGAACCGCCGATCCGCGTGATCTCGCTGGGCCGTGTGTATCGACCTGATGCACCTGACGCGACGCATTATCCGATGTTCCATCAAATGGAAGGCTTGTACGTTGACAAGCACGTCACGATGGCGAATTTGAAGACGGTTCTTCGTGTGTTTGCGACCAACTATCTTGGCGGCGACGTTCAGATCCGCTTCCGGCCTTCGTTCTTTCCGTTCACCGAGCCGAGTGTGGAAGTCGATTTCCTGTGGAATGATACCTGGATCGAATTTGGCGGTGCGGGGATGGTCGATCCCGCGGTCTTTGAAGCGGTCGGTTACGACCCAGAAAAGGTCAGCGGATTCGCGTTCGGGTTGGGCGTCGAGCGGCTGTGCATGCGTCGACACGGGATCACCGACATCCGCGACCTGTACAGCGGCGACCTGCGATTTTTACGGCAGTTCTAGCAAGCAATCGAATTTGAGCTGCTGACGATACGACCAACCTATCGGATCTTGCCAAAGATCCTTTCCACGACCATCGTAGTGGATCTTGCTAAAGATCCCTTCCCGGCTAGGCCAAGCAATATCGCGAGCAGCTGCAAGATTCGTTGGAGTCGGCAGCGTTTGCTCGAATAAACGGCCGTAGCTACGTTCGCCAGAACGTGGTCCACCGTCTGGCGACGGCAGCTACATCAAAAGTGAAAAAGCTCTAGTAGCAAGCGAATAGGCCGGAGTCCGAGACATGACCTGCCGTTGGCGTGAGCCAACGGTTTAGGGGCGACCTGTTGTTTTAGTCGTACGATGGACTTCCTAGTCCGTCGAATACACCATTGACGGACTAGGAAGTCCATCATACCCCCTTGCCGCAGGAAACTTCACTAAATCAACAAGCCGTTCGCGAGTTTCGCTACACTTGCACTCGCTCGCGATCACGGACGCCTAGCAGGTATAGCACGGCGTCGAGTCCGAGATTGGAAACCGCGTGGCCGGCCTCTTGGCGGACGATCGGTTTGGCATGAAACGCGATGCCCAACCCGGCTCGGTTCAACATCGGCAAATCGTTCGCTCCGTCACCGACTGCGATGATTTGGCGACGGTTGATTCCTTCGCTCGAGGCGATCTGCTCGAGTAGCTCAGCTTTGCGTTGTCCGTTGACGATCGGATCGAGCACCTTGCCAGTCAGTTTACCGTCGATGATCTCGAGTTCGTTGGCGTGCACGTAGTTGAAGCCGAGTCGATCGCGAAGCATGTTGCCGAAGTAGCTAAATCCGCCCGACAGGATCGCGGTGCGGTAGCCGAGTTCGTGTAGATTTAGCAGCAAGGCTTCGGCGCCTTCGGTCAATTTCAATCGCTCGGCAACTTTCTGTAGCGACGATTCGGGAAGCCCTTTCAGCGTCGCGACACGGCGACGCAGCGACGTGTCAAAGTCCAGCTCGCCGCGCATCGCACTTTCGGTGATCGCAGCCACTTCGTCGCCACAGCCGGCTTCTTTGGCCAATTCGTCGATCACTTCGGCTTGGATCAGCGTTGAATCCATGTCGAACGCGACCAGCCGTCGCGATCTGCGGTAGGCGTCATCTTTTTGCCAAGCGATGTCGATTGCCAATTCGCGGCTGAGGTCCATGTAGAGGGCCTGCATCCGCGGTTTGTCGTGAGGCTCGCCGCGAAGCCAGAATTCGACACAGGCGCGGCGAAGCGTCTCGGGGTTTTCCAGTCGCTGAGGCCGACCGGACAGCCGGTGAATCACATCGATGTTGAGCCCTTCGTCCATGATGATCTTGGTCACCGCCGCGATATGCGACGCTTCGATGGATCGAGCCAACAGCGTCAGGATGTACCGCGGTTTGCCTTGGCGGTCGACCCAGTTGTCGTATTCGGTGTCTCCGATGCCGCGAATTTTGACGCGAAGTTCAAGCGATTCCGCCATCGCATTGATGGGCCGCTCGACTTCGACTCCTTCCTCGACGCGGATCATCATCCCCAACAACAGCGATTGGTGGATGACCGCTTGATTGATATCCAGCACCTCGGCGCCGAGCTGGGCCAGTGTGCGGGTCAATTCGGCCGTCAATCCGACGCGGTCTTCGCCGGTGAATCGCAGTAAAAAGATGTTGCCCATTGTTGGCTCTCCAATCGGCCATTTTTCGTTTGAGCGGTTCGCCGGGCGCTGCCCGAAAAGAAAGGGGGCCCGAAAAGAAAGACGAAAGCATAGACCGATCCGGCACCTCGATGAAGGGTAGGCACGGCGAGCGAAGCTGGGGAATCAGAGCACGCGGGGGTTCAGAATCGGGGCTCGGAATGTGGCGTGGCGGTGAATGCGGGAAGCCGCCTTCGTGAAATCGGCAGCAATGTTCGCGCGTGGCAGGGTGACACTGAATTTGCCCGTCGCTTTCTGTAAAACACCACACTTTCTCTAGAACCGATTGCCCCACCCCGAGCTGGCTACCGCCATCTCTGACCTTCGCAAAGGGGGGAACGCTGTGAAGCGATTTTTCTTATAAGGTTTGTGTGTTTTCAACGTAGCGGAAGTCGTCAAGACTTTCGATCCACGGCGAGTGTCCCCCGAAACTCTTGACGGCTTGTTGATTTAATGATGTTTCCTGCGGCAAGGGGTGCATGATGGACTTTCTATTCCATCAATGGCGCATTCGACGGACTAGGAAGTCCATCGTACGAATAATACAACAAGCCGCCCGCGAGTTCCGCTACGGAATGCTTCACAGCGTTACCCAAAGGGGAGCTGAACTCGCTCAACCGCGAGCTTCGCTCTGCTCGAAGCTGCGCGGCCTCGTCGCATTGGGGGGATAATCCTCACGCAGGGTCCTGCTAATGAGGATCGTGGCGGGGGCTGCGGCAAAATAACGGCGGGAATCCCGAGAAAGTCGGTAGCCAATTCGGCGATTCTTGGGTTTAATTCAGCTGTCGCTGCGAAAAATCGTGCTTGCTTAGCTTCCCCCCCGCCCATTTGTTTGTGCACTCCATGCAACTTCCTGTCGTTTCGGATACTCCTTCTCCTTTGCAAAACCGTCCAACGGGCGACGATTCGAGCAAGCGCGGCCGCTATGCGGTCATCAGCCTCGGCTGTCCCAAGAACCTGGTCGATACCGAGCAGATGCTCGGCCGGCTGGACGAAGATGGTTACGCGATGGTCGATTCGGTCGACAATGCGGACTTTGTCGTCGTCAATACGTGCGGCTTTATCGATTCGGCTCGCGACGAGTCGCTTGGGGCGATCGACGAGATGCTGGCGCTGAAGCGACAGGGGAAAATTCGCAACGTCGTCGTCACCGGATGTTTGGCCGAACGTCAGCAAGGAAAATTGCTCGAGGCGCGACCTGAGATCGATGCGATGATCGGCGTCTTTGGCCGTAACGAGATCGTCTCGGTGATCGATCGTTTGCAGTCGGGAATCGAAGAGCAGCAGAAAGTTTTCCGGCCTGCTCCGATCAAACCGCTTAGCGATGCGGTGCGAAGTGCGGTCACGCCGCGGCACTTTGCTTACTTGAAAATCAGCGAAGGCTGCGACCGGCTGTGTACGTTTTGTGCGATCCCGAAGATGCGGGGCAAACACTACAGCAAGCCGATGGAACAAGTCATCGACGAGGCTAAACGACTCGGCGACAGCGGTGTCAAGGAAATTGTCGTCGTGGCTCAAGACACAACCTATTACGGCAAAGATCTTTACGGCACTCCGCGTTTGACGGAATTGTTGACCGAGTTGGACAAGATCGATTCGGTCGAGTGGATCCGGCTGATGTATTTCTATCCGATGTACATTGACGACGCGTTGATCGATACGTTGGCAGGTGCCAAGCGAGTGCTGCCGTACATCGACATGCCGCTGCAACACGCCAGCGACACGATGCTGAAACGCATGGCACGCAAGACGACTCGTTCGTTGCAAGAAGAAATTCTTGGCAAGTTGCGTTCGCGAATCGACAATCTCGTGATGCGAACGACGATGATTGCGGGATTCCCCGGCGAAACCGACGAGGACTTTGCTGAGCTGATCGATTTCACCGAGCAGCAGCGTTTCGAACACCTTGGCGTGTTCACCTATTCAGTCGAAGAAGACACGCCAGCGGCCAAGTTGCCCAACCGGGTGCCCAAAGAAGTGGCCGAGCGTCGGCAAGGCGAGTTGATGGCGGTCCAGCAACAGATTGCATTTGAATGGGTGCAAAGCCGAATTGGCACAATTGACGACGTCATCATCGATTCGCCGCTGCCGGAACAGGAAGGCGTGTGGATTGGCCGAACACGCAGTGAGGCACCGGATATTGACGGCATCGTTTACGTATCTCCGTCGGACGACAACGAGTCGATCCAAGTCGGTGATATCAAGAAATGCGAGATCGTCGCATCGGACGGTTACGATTTGATCGCTGCATCACTCGGCGAGTAGTCTTCGGATGTTTTTCGGGGTGCCGCGCAGCGAATTTCCTGCGATGGGCTCTGAGATGATAGACCGCCACTAAGTGGTTTCCAACTTTGCCGGCTTAAGTTCAGGTCGTGCCGAGTTAGAAAACAGGGCCACTTCGCATTTGGGCGTGATCTGTTAGTCTTGGGACTTGTAACGGCACGATCAATGAGCACTAATTTGGCAATGACTTCAGCGACATCCACGTCGATCTACAATGTCCCCAACGCGTTGACGTCTGCGCGGTTCCTGCTGGCGATTGCCGTGGTGGTGTTGATCCCCATGGGCTATTTCGCCTCGGCAATGATCGTGTTTCTGATCGCCGCGTCGACCGATTGGATGGATGGCTATTGGGCGCGGAAATACGGGCAGGTCACCAAGCTTGGTCGTATTTTTGATCCGTTCGTGGACAAGATCATCATCTGTGGATCCTTCATCGCGTTGGTCGAACAAGCGGGGTCGGGGATCGCATCGTGGATGGCCACGGTGGTGGTCGGCCGCGAGTTGCTGGTGACCAGTTTGCGAGGGATCATCGAAGGGGGCGGTGGCGATTTTTCAGCGAGCTGGCTGGGCAAATGGAAGATGGTGTTGCAGTGTGCGGCGATCGTCGCATCCCTGTTGTGCTTGATGAGCACGCCGGTGGCCGCGTGGTTGTCGATCACGGCGACAATCCTGATTTGGTCTTCGATCGCATTGACCGTCTATTCAGGTTACGACTACACGATGGCGGCGGCACGCGTCATGCGTGGTGAGCAGGACGCCTCGTAGCACAGGACCCCACGGTATGCAATTTGTCGACGCGGTGTTCGCCAGCACGCTTCTGATGGTCGTGGTTGGATGTGTCGTCTTGTGGGGCAAAACGCTGTACCGGGTGCTGCGGTCCGAGCGACCTTGGACCGATACCATCTTGCCAGCGGAAGTTCGTGATCGACCGTTTTGGACCGTCGCCGATGCGATGTTGATGTTCGGGTTGAGCCTGGTGCTCACGTTGTTGACGGCCAAGTTGTTTGTCGCGATGGGCCAAATTCGTCCTACGCCCGAAGGAGCGGCTCCGAGTTCTGATCTGTTGTTGGCCGGATTGGCGGCCCAGTCCGTTGGCGGTTTGATCGCTTTCACCGGCACACTTGGGTTTTTGCGGCTGATCCGTTCCGACGCAGCCGAGCGACTTGGGTTGATTTGGAAATCCCGCGACGTCGTGGTCGGGCTGAAGGCGTCGTTGATGCTGATTCCTCCGACGTTACTGATTGCCCACTTTGCATCATTGCTTGTCGAGTACAAACATCCGGTGCTCGACGTGATGAAACAGCAACCGACGCCGGTGTTTTTCATCGTGTTGTTCGTGGGGACCGCGCTTGTGGCCCCGTGGGTCGAAGAATTTTTGTTCCGCGTGCTGTTGCAAGGCGGATTGCAGGCGTTTGCTGACCGGCCAGTGGAGAGTGACGTCCAAGAAGACCCGCTCAAAGAAGACGCGGTAGAGCTTTGGCGACCCAAGAGTGTGTGGCCGGTGTTCGTGACCAGTTTGATTTTCGCATTGATGCATGGCAACCAAGGTGCCGCGGCGATTCCGTTGTTCTTTTTCTCAGCCGGCCTTGGGTTTCTGTATCGTCAAACCGGACGCATCACACCTTCGTTGATCGTACACATTGTGTTAAACGGGTTCACAATGAGCGTCGAAATGTTGCGGTTGTGGTTCACGCAAACGCCCGGCTAAAACATCGTCGTTGATCGCTCTGCGATCTTACGTGGTTTCTAGTGGCCAGGGGCTCATGCTTGTCGGCGAGCGCAATTCACTGGTAACTACCTTCTTCGTCGTAGCTACCTTCGCCAGAAGGTGGTGAATCGTATTGGCACGCGGCCATCCCACGCTCTGGCGAGCGTCGCTACAAAACGGGTGGCTCTTATAGCGGTGCAGCGCGAGCCGCCCGGTAAAAGTCGCCCGGTAAAAGTCGAACGTTTAACTCGCTGCGATCAGACGGTTCGCGGCGCCAACGCTAATGATCACGGCGTTTGCGCGAGAGCCCCGCAACGAGGAGACGACACGACGCTACCACTCCGATGCGATCACTTCGTGGCCGTTGCGGGTCGATAGATCGAGATAGGTGTTGTAGTTCATGCTGTAGGTGGCAAAACGAACGCTGCCATCGGCGAACGTCAAATGACATCCGCCCTCGTGATAGCTCCAGTAGTGTTGCAGGTGCAGGTAGTATTCGTTGCGGTTGTGGTTGCCGAGCATCAACCCCATCTTTGCGGAAATGTAGTGTTCACATTCATTCCCACCACAAATGGGCCAGCCCCATCCTAGATCATCGGGCATCGTTCGCTCACCAAACAGGATCGTGGTGCTCGACCCATCCAGGATGTCGCGAAACCGCTTTTGGCTTTCGTTATAGAACATGCCGTTGCCGTCGCTGAAACCGGCACCGCTTGGGATGCCGCCGCATGCTTGGTAGGTATTGTTGATGTCGTCATCCAAGCTGCCGGCGTTGCCGAGATAGTTGATTGGGTTCAACACGCCACAGTCGCCCGAAAACGGCAGGGGGCCGAGCGGACCACTTAACAAGGATCGCCCCGAACTCGGATCGCTTGGGCACATCAGCATCGCGATCGGTTGTGACGATGGATCGTTGCCGCCGCGGGCCTGCAAATCTTTGATATGGTCGCCGCAGTGAGCTTGGGTGAAATCGATCGATTCGAAACTCGCCGATTGCTCCATGAACGGTAAGACCTGTGAAACCATTCCCCACGAGTAACCGTTGGGGCCTGAGACAATGCTGCCGGACGGAAACGTGTTGAACGCAGAATGGTAATTGTGCAGCGACAGTGCGAACTGTTTTGAATTATTCGAGCAGCTCATGCGTCGCGCCGCCGCTCGCGCGGCTTGCACCGCAGGCAATAGCAGACCAACCAACACTCCAATGATTGCGATCACGACCAGCAGTTCGACCAGGGTGAATGCGTTGCGGCGTGATGGGAAAGCGGTCATGACAGATTGGTAGATAAAATTCGGTCGGCGAAGCATGGTGCCGTGTGTTTGGCGACGCCACAGGTGAGTGCGGATGATGTGTTTTCGTTTTAGTGAGTTTTCGATGATGAGTGATGAATCGTGATGTGATTTTGTCGCGATCGAGTTCGTTGTTCGCCGCTACTTTTCTTATTCGTGCGTGGTCAGAGCAAAATTTTTGACGCTAGGGTCGTCGGTCGGAACGACAAATTCGAGTTCCCAGCGTCGTTTTTCGCTCGCCGAAGCATCGGCTGCGCGTTTACGGCGAAGCGAGGGTGACTTGTTAACGGATCGCTTTTTAGGATCGACCGCTTCGGCCGATTCCGACGACGGCGGATCATCGGATCCGGCGGTGTCGCTCGCCGTGCTCGCTACTGCCGGAGCTTTATCAAAACTAATCACAACCAGGTGTGCTCCAGCAAAAGGCCCATTGGAGTGGGTGAACTGATATTCCGCGTCGACTATCAGAGACGTTGCAGCGGGCCCCGAAGTTCCTCGAGCGGGCAGAAAGCTGATCGATCCTGACGGTGCAGGTTTGCCATCCACGGTGATCTGCCCCCGGATTGCCTTGCGTGGCGGCGGTTCACTCGAGCCACAACCAGTCGTCAAAATGACGGCAATGGTAAAAAGGGCAAGCGGCGTCTTTTGCGGGTCAGGAAGAAACACAGCGAGTCTCGCAACCGGGCATCGAAACATGGAGGGGAACCAGCGATCAAAGAATTGCGTCGCTGCATTGTACACCCACACGCCGCAACGATCGTCGATCGATACGGAGGCGATTTGGGAAAAGGGGCCGATGCCGAACCAGGCGGACGCTACAAGTCCTTTAATCGGCGCACCGCTTCACGGGCGCGTTTGAGGAACTCGGTTTTCGGTTCACCCGCTTCGAGAAAGATTGGCGGGCCGATCGTAATGCAGCTGAGCAGCGGAACCGGCAGGAACTCACCCCGCGGCAAAATTCGGTTGACGTTGTCGATATAGACGGGCACGAGCTCCAGGTCGGGCCGTTTTTTGCCCATGTAGTACAGGCCACTTTTAAAAGTGCCCATCTCATCGTCGCTCGAGGATCGGCCGCCTTCGGGGAACACGATCAGCGAATAGACGTCACCCATTTGGCGAAGCATCGAATCGATCGGGCTCTGATGCACCTTGATCTCTTTGCGATCGATCAGCATCGCATTGAACGCTTTGGCCATATGCGGTTTGACCCATCCAGTGGACCAGTAATCTTTGGCGGCCACGGGGCGGGTAACCGCTCGGATTTCGCGCGGCAACGCGGACCATAACACGACCGCGTCGAGATGGCTGGTGTGGTTAGCGAAATAAATGCGTTGGCAGGTATCCGGTTGGCAGTCGATCCACCGCACGGTGAAACCGCTGAACATCTTCGCTAACAGAACGATAACATGACTTGTGATTGCCATGGCAAGAAGTTTACTGGGCCGACCCGAAAACGCCCAGCGGTCAAGCGGCAATCGCCTGTGATGCCGAATTGACCACTTTTGGGGGGTGGGTTATGATAGGTTAGTGCGTTTGTTCCTCAGCGGATGGAGTAGGAAGGCTCCTTGTTGCGAATGACTAAGAGAGACTCGGTATCCTTAGACGTTTGCATCCTATTGCTTGGCGTTGGGTTTTCAACGATTGAGTTGCTGGACGTCTATCCATTCGGATTTTACGCCCCGATCGTGTTGACGGTGGCGATTGCATCGAGACGATCGAAGCTGGTGTTTTGGGCCGCCATGTCGATCGCGCTGCTGGCGATTGGATCCTCGTTGGTGATGCGAGGTTTCGACCCGCGGTTATCCGGCCCTTCGTATTTGGCACTTGGCTGCGTGGTCGTGTTGGGGTTGTTTCGCAGCTGGGATTCAGCTCTGCCAGCGGAGAGGCAAGACAGCGGGAATGGGCCGCGGGATCCAAAGCATGCGGATCGTCCCTACCGAAACGTGGCGGTCAAAATCGGGTCGTCCAAGGTGGATTATGAACGCTCGGTGGCTGCACCATCGAGTAATGGTGACAAGGCTGCCGCGTCGACGCCGACCCCGGCTTCTGCACCGCATGCTGCCGAAGACCCCTCGTTGACCAAGGTGATCTCTAAGTCGCTGTTGGAACGTATCGTGCTCGAGCGACTACGTTGCAGCGAACGATTTTCGCGTTCGCAGTTGGCGTTGGTTGAAAAGGAAATCGCGGATGCGATGGCCCAGGAATCGCAAATGGATTGGTCGATCAACGGGCTGCCTCGAGGAGCGGCTATCGGCGAATACATCATTGATGGGTTGTTAAGCGAAGGCGGCGCGGGGCAGGTCTATCGAGCGACGCCTGTCGCCGGAGGTGACTTTGTCGCGGTCAAAGTCCTTCGCGACATTCACCTCAGCGAGCGTTTTCGTCGCGAGATGGAATTGGTCGGCAAACTTGCTCATCCCAATATCGTGGTCGCGTACGAAGTCGGCGAGCATGATGGGATGTTGTACATCGTGATGGAACAACTCTCTGGGCCTGATTTAAGCGTTTTCGTGCGTTTAAACGGACCGCTTCGATGGCAGGACTCGGTCGACGTGATTTTGCAAGCGGCTCGGGCGTTAGAACACGCCCATCAACGAGGACTCGTGCATCGCGACGTGAAACCAGGGAATTTGGTGCGTGACGGTGACCAGCGAATCAAGGTAACCGACCTAGGGCTGGCGGTATTGACGGCGGATCGCGACCTAAAGAAGGCTCAAGATTTCCGCACCGGGATCGACATGGTCGCGGGAACGCTCGATTTTATGGCCCCCGAACAGGCACGGTCGCTGTCGTCGGCCACACCGCTGTCGGATATCTATAGTCTCGGTGCAACGTGGTTCTATTTGTTGACCGGACGATCGCGAGTGCTGGGAGAATCCGCGAACGAGAAATTGACAAGTTTATTGGTCGACAAATCGTTCGACCCGTTGCCGACCGAGGATCTGCCTGATTCGTTGCCGGCGATTTTTGACCGGGTTGTCGCTTATCGCCCCGAAGATCGGTATCAATCGATGTCCGACGTGATTGCGGCGCTCGAATTGCTGCGGCCGTCCGATGCTACCGCGTTGGCGAACCACGCCGTCCAAGTTTTGGTGGTTGAGGACAATCAAGACGATTTATTTTTGACGGTGGAAATGCTGCGTCGAATGAACAAGTCGATTGTTGTGCATAAGGCATTCACGCTCGAGCACGCCATCCGCGAGCGACAGTTGCACGAATCATTGGATTTGGTGCTGTTGGATCTACAGCTGCCCGATAGCAGCGGGGTCGAAACGGTTCGGCAATTCCGAGCTGCGGCGCCGGACGTTCCGATTGTCGTTTTGACGGGGCAAGAAGATGTGCAGGTGGGACGCGAATGCATCGAAGCCGGTGCGGATAATTTTGCTTCGAAAAATGATCTGAATGCCGCATTTCTTGAGCGGTTGATCTTTATCACGCTCAGCCGCTGTGATCGACACGAAGCGTGATGTCGTGACATTCCCCCCGGCCAGCTGTCACGTGGCATCTGAATTGTCGTGGCCGGCTCGATCCGCTATCGTTGCGATTAGAACCGCGACCGGACCGTCGTAGAGAGCGCAGTGGGAATCGCCGAAGCGGCAATGTGCCGAACGCAACGGAGTTGTTTGATGAGGCGTTAGGTCGAGGCCATCGATTTTGGGTAGTGCTCACGCCGCTTCAGAAATCGCATTGTTGGTGGCGGTGTCCGCGACGATCGAGTGTTTCGCAAAGTGTTAATTAGGAAATTGCCATGTTTGGAAAATGGGTTGAAATTGAATTCGATTGTTTGCCGCTTCGCACCGTCGCAAGGATCGATGCGCCCTTGGATGCGTCGCCGGTCTACGAGCAATTCGTATTGCGAGTCAAGGACGCGCTGCAGCGACACGGATCCCACAACACGTATTACTTGCATCGTGGGGTCTGTCGTTACCATCTGACCAACGATCCGCTGATTGGGATGCTCGAGTTTTCCTTTGAAGGCACGGT
This sequence comes from Novipirellula caenicola, assembly GCF_039545035.1. Classification (NCBI taxonomy): domain Bacteria; kingdom Pseudomonadati; phylum Planctomycetota; class Planctomycetia; order Pirellulales; family Pirellulaceae; genus Novipirellula; species Novipirellula caenicola. The sequence goes on along the minus strand of NZ_BAABRO010000002.1, from coordinate 80,353 downwards.
GATGACCGGCGAGCAAGACATGAAAACGAAGGCACTGGAGATCAGCACCGAGCTAAAACGCGAAACCTGTGAATGGTTAACCGAACCGATGGTCACCAGTTTCGCTGAAAGTGTGCAACAGGCATTGATGGTCGAATTTGATCGTTACATCGCAGCGGGCGACCTCAAGAAGACCGAAGAGCGGATCAAAGCGATCCAAGAACAAAATGAATCCGATGGCGGATTCATTGGGATGTATTTGTAGATATCGGGTTTGCTGAACACGGTTTTTAAATCGCGGGGATGTCAAATCAATCACGGTTGACCCACTCCGTCCGTAGTGGATTTTGATGATCGGGTGATCCGCCACGCGTAATCAAGCGTCCGGTTCGCAAAAATCACAACCCGACGCGTCTGTTTTGAAGTTGCGCGTTTGTATTTAGGGGCAAAGCCCCGGACGTTTACCTAGCTCAGTCCAACGGGCTGGGACCAAGAAAACCAATGAATTGTAGGGCCAACGGTCCAGACGTTTACCGGGACTTAATGAGGGCGGTAAGCAAATGGCCGGGCCTTTGGCCCGAAGAGCGTCTAAACACGCAACTTCTAAACGAGTCAGCGAGCGAAATCTTTATCTTGATTGGGTCCCTTGCTGACGCGTCGGGTTGTGATTTGCCGGGAAAAACGACCCTAGCGCCGATTTTAGAAATCACGCGTTAGGTTGTGATGGTGCTCGCGATGCGGCCACTTGAATCATGACGCGGCGACGTGCGAGACGGCGGCATAACCGATCACGTCGTTGTGTTTTCGGCAGTAATCGAGAATCGGAGTGTAGACCGATTTGTCGTCGCTGCGGCCGGCAATCTCTAGTAGTAGCGGCACGATACGCTGCGACGGGACTGCGTCGGGAACCAAGCTGACGGCGGCCTCGATCGCTTCGCCGTGGCGTCCCAGTCGATCCAGCAGTTCCACGTACGTTTCGATCGCAGCGGTGCCGTGTTGAGTCGGGTCGACGCTTTTGGCTTTTCGCTCAAACACCTTCAATCCCGCTTCGACGTTCTCGCCGAGCAGGACCTGGTAATAGGCCGAGTAGGCGGGGTAAAAATCGACAAACGGTTCTTCGCCGGGGTATTGGAATTGGTGATCCAAACGGCGGCCATACTGAGCCAATTCCCATGCCTTACGCAATTGACTCGGTTCAGTCAGCACCGCGGCGATACGAACGGTTGATGCCAAATGGGTCGTGTCCAGATGATAGCCGCCTTCGTTTAAAATCCACTTTCGTTTTTCGATCATCTCGAAAAGTGATTCGGACTCATCTGCGGGGGCTTCGCGTCGTGCGATGTCGCCGCGTACCAAGACGACCAATTCGTGATACAGATGATTTAGCAAACAGGCGGCTGCGGCGCGGCGGTCGGCCTTGCTCCGCTGTTGCAGTGCTTGTTCGAATAGCGTGATGCTGTTGCAGGTGCCTTGATGATCAATCACCGCCTGATAGCCTCGTGCGATGTCCACTCCCTCGTGCAGCAGCACTTGGATCATGGCGTCGTAGTTGTCGTCGGTCACCGGAATCTTCGCGGTCAATTTGCGAGCCAATTCCATGTCGCCGGTAGGACGCAAGTACATCCATCCCTCGGCAATTCGACCATCTTCGATCAACATCACGCCAGCTTCGCGGCACGCGTCGAGCAGTCCCGATTCCAATTGTCGCTCGACCGCTTCGGGGTTCGACTTTTCCGTCTCGCTGCTCAGAACCGGCAACCCCAATCGGTGGCGAACTTGCATCTTCAGCGCTTCGAACAACTCCATCGGCTGCCGCTTTTCGCGAAAGTAGGCAACCATTTGCTCAATCATTTCGCCGGGGTTAGAGCGTTGTTCGTCGAGACGGCTAAAGATTTCAGGGGAGGTCATAAGGCTTGGTCAGGCGGTACGAATTAGCGGGGTACGATTGTGATCAGGCAGGATTGGGGGACATGACGCACAAGTCCCACGTTTCGTGCCGCATCTTAACGGATTCCGCGGTGCGACGGCAGGGATTGAATCCCGCAGCGTGAAACGTTCGCACGGGATGGCCAAGTTGTGCTGACATGGTTTCGAAACGAGCAGGGATCGTGCCGGTTGGTGGTTTCTCAAGTCATTGCTTGGTAACGACTTACGCCGCTGTCGTCGCCGCGGCACGATCCAGCTAGCCACGGCAAGCGGGATGCTGCATATTAAACCGACATTTGTTCAACGTTTGCGGGATTAACACACAAGGCGAATCTGATGATACGAACTCATAGCGACGACGACCGTCCGCTACCGGCCGATGTGATTGCCGAATTGCGGGAAGCCAAACAGACGCTTGAGCATCACGGACTTGCCGATCGCTTGACCGAATTGGTGGGAACCCCGATCACCGCATCGATGAAAATGTTGCCCAGCGTCGCAGAGGACACGATCCACGCAGCGATCGACAAATCGCTTGCCGCGGCGTTGGATGTCGCGTTGCGAACGCTTGGTCATGACACCAAGGATGGCAAACCGAAGCTGCTAACGCACAAATTGTTAGCGGGAATCTCCGGGGCTGCCGGTGGCGCGTTTGGGATGGCCACCGTAGCGATTGAATTGCCGGTTTCGACGGTCTTGATTTTGCGGAGCATCGCGGACATCGCACGAAGCCAGGGTGAAGATTTGACCGACGTGCGTACGCGGTTGGCATGCTTGGAGGTGTTCGCCATCGACGGCGGCGAATCGGATGTCGACGATAAAACCGAGGTAGGCTACTTTGCCGTTCGCGCGGCGATGTCAAAACAGGTGGCCGACGCGTCGAAGTACGTGCTGAAGTTTGGTGTCGCGGACACCGCCGCTCCGCCGCTCGTGAAATTGATGGGGATGATTGCCAAACGGTTTGGCGTCGTGGTCAGTGAAAAAATTGCCGCCCAAGCGATCCCGGTGATCGGTGCGGTCGGCGGTGCGTTGATCAACAGTTATTTCATCGACCATTACCAAGACCTCGCACGTGCTCATTTCACGATCCGTCGACTCGAGCGTGAGTACGGCGAAGCCGAGATCCGCGCGGCGTACGCGCGTTTGTAACTGGATCAATGTGCCCGTTAAATCAACGCGTTCTTCAAGTTAACGCGTCGTTGAAATCAACGTGCCCGTCGAATTTATGAGCCCTTCAACGTCAAAGTGCTCGGTTACTCGTCGACGGGGTCGCCGACATCGACCTTGGACCAATCGACTGGTCGATGTTCGATTTCGGAAAGGACCGCACGAGCCTTTTTCAAATCTTCGTGCCGGACCAGGACATCGACATGGCCCGGAGTCTCGGTGCGAAAGCCCGCGGTGAAGCCGCCGGTCGCGGTCGCTTTGATGTTCTGAGATTCCAGCGCCGCAATGATCACCGCTGCTTCGACGTCATCCGCAACGCTGGTCAGAACTTCAGGATTTTCGTGATCAGTCATCGAAGCCAATCCAAAGAGAAGAGAGTTGATGTGCCGGTGTGGATGCCGTGTGGCGTGTCAGCCCTGAGACGTGAGTTTGGCAAGGCCACATGTTTATTGTATCAGCCCCCGATTACCGCTGCCAAACCTCGGCGATTCCCTTTTGCAAATGCACGCCGGCCAACTTCACTGGCGGACTACACAAGAAGACCGGGCGTCATTGTCAAGCCAAGGTCATCGCCGCGTGGCTAGTTTAACACGACGACCTAAATCCCGATGATCGGCCATACACAACCTTCCAGAAACGGCCGATGAAACAGCAGAGGCAGCGGAAGCAACACCCAGGTCGCCGTCCACAGGCGACCGGCCACGGGAGATTCTAGAAACGTCAGTCTTCTCTCAAGCAAAATCCCAACGAAAGTCTTGACGGCTTGTTGATTTAGTGAAGGTTCCTGCGGCAAGGGGTGAAGGATGGACTTCCTAGTCCGTCAATGGTGGATTCGACGGACTAGGAAGTCCATCGTACGACTAAAACAACAAGCCGTTGACGGCTTCCGCTACGGGGGGCGCACGGATAAATCTTTATAGGAAAAAGTGCGGCAGCGAGTTGCAAAACATCGGGGGGACTGGAACTCGGACTCTGCCACGTTAGAATGCCGGCATGGAAGTCATCACATTGCAATCGGGAAGCAACGGAAATTGCGTCTACGTCAAAGCCGACGGAGTCCAATTGCTCTTTGATGCCGGCATTAGTGGGACGCAGGCCGAAAAACGGCTCGCCGCTCATGGCAAAGACATTCGCGACATCGACGCGTTGATCATCTCTCACGAACACAGCGATCACATTCGCTGCATGGGCGTGTTTCAGCGTAAATTTGGACTGCCGATTCATGTCTCGACGCCGACGCTGAAGGCGACGCAAAAGAAGGCGAAGATCGGCCGCGTTGACGAAATCCACCACTTTGACTCGGGCAGCACGCTGGCGTTTGGCCGTGTTCGTGTCGAAACGCTATGCACGCCGCATGACGCGTGCGACAGCGTTGCCTTTGTTGTCGATGATGGATCGAGCCGGCTGGGGATTTTGACTGACATCGGGCATGTCGATGGTGATTTGGATGATGTCGTCGGGACACTCGATGCCGTGATCTTGGAAAGCAACTATGATCCCGCGATGCTGCACAATGGGCCTTATCCTGAACCGCTAAAGAACCGGATTCGCGGATCGCGAGGCCATTTGTCCAACGAAGAGTCTGCCGACTTGTTAAGCCGTAAAGCGAGTTCACGGTTGCAGTGGGCGTGTCTGGGGCACTTATCCGAGCACAACAATCGTCCCGACTTGGTGTTGCAAACGCACCGCAAAATGATCGCTCGTGACTTGCGATTGCATGTGGCCGATCGCTATGACGCCGGAGCCGTGTTGCAGGTGGCTGCGACAACGGACTCGGCAAACCCGCAGAAACCGCGATAGCGATAGCTTTCACGCTCCCGCCGTAGTGGATCTTGCTAAAGATCCCGGTGTGGCAGGGGGTTTTAGCAAACGCAATTGCGTGGGCAGCGAGCTTTAGCAAGCTCCACTACGGGGGTGGGGAGCTTTAGCGAGCTCAAGTACGAGGGATGGGCGGTTTGGCGTGATTTTGGTGCTGGATTATTGCAGCAGATTGCCGCAGCGATAGCAGTACTTGGCGTCTTTCAAGTGGCTGGTGACCTCGCAAACCGAACAGGGGTGCTGTTCGCGATTCTGGTTTTCCTCTGACCTCAGCCCCACCAATTCCGCGCTCACAAAACCGCTGGGCACAATGATCAAACTGTAACCCAGCAGGATTAGGACTGCGGAGATGATTTTACCGATCGACGTTTTCGGCACGACGTCGCCGTAGCCGACGGTGGTCATGGTCACAATAGCCCAATACATCGATTGCGGGATCGAGGTAAAGTGGCTGTCGGGATTGACATGCGTGACTTCGTCCACGTTAAACAGCAGTGTTTCGACGTGATACATCAGAGCCCCGCTGATCGTCACAGCGACGAGTACGACTGCCAAAAAGACAACGATCTTGTTGCGAGCACTCCAAATTGCATACGAAAGCTCGTCGGCCTCGTTCATCATCCGCCACAGTTTCAATACGCGGAAGACACGTAGCAGCCGGATACTGCGGAGCGTCAATAGCGAACGCGACGAGCTGCCGATGACAAACGTCAAATAGCTAGGCACGACACTCAATAGATCGATGATGCCCCAAAAACTGAAGGCATAACGAAGCGGATGCCGTGAACAGAGCAGTCGCATTATGTATTCGATCGTAAACAGAAACGTCAGAAACCATTCCGCGGCGGTGAACGTATTGAGAAGCTGCTCGTATCCGGGTTGGCGAAAATCGGGAACCGTTTCCAACGCGACAAACAGAACACTGGCTAGAATCGCGATCAACAAACCGATGTCGAACCAGCGTCCCGCCGGTGTATCGGCTTCGAAAATGATGTCGTACATCGTTTGACGCCAGGGCGGCGATTCAGGCCGCTGGATCAATCGCCGTCGCAGCGTTTTTAGCTCGGTCCGCTTTGCCGGCCGGGGCGTCATGGGGTCAGATGGAGAAGTCGCCATGACCTTGTTTACGTCAGAAAAGGAAGGGAATCAGATTCGTCAGGCTTCCATCGTAGCGGAACACCGTCAATCGCACAGCGTGCACTTGGCGGATTGCGTTGCGGCCAAGTCCAGGAGACTTCGGACGCCCGCCGGGTGCGGCGGGGCCGTCCGAAAGTTTCGTCCGCAAATTCGGTTCGGGGGTTCCGAAGCGGACGTCGCAGAAACCGGTGGCGGCTTGTTGATTGATTGAAGTTTCCTTCGGCAAGGGGTGTAGGATGGACTTTCTAGTCCGTCAATGACTTATTCGACGGACTAGGAAGTCCATCGTACGACTAAATCAACAAGCCGATAACGACGGTCGTCATCTCCTGTGTCTCTCGAGACGAAACTCGCAGAACAAGTTTCGTCTTCAACCATTCCTGCTGCGTCACGCCGCAGACGAACAGGGCAAGCTTTTGCAATCCTAGGTCAACTTTTCGATCCCAGGCACTGCAAACCCACGCGGTGCCCCTGGCCCTTTGATGTCCAGATCGCGAGGAACGAGATCCAATTCGGATTCGTTAGCGACAAAGTCCCAGCTTACCGCTTGGCCGGTATACGCGGCCATGCGTCCGAGCACGGCGGTCAACGAGCTGGCAGCGGTTTCCGCAAACTCGACGATCGGTTTGTTTTGACGAATCGAATCAATCAAATCCTTATGCTCCTGTTTGTAGGCCGCACCGATGTCGCCGGACATCTCCCAAGTGGTTTTGCCGTCGCGGGTTTTGATCGACGCTCCGCTGTTGCCGCCGAGGATCGTGCACGTTCCTTTGGTGCCGTAAATCACGTTGCTGTTGTCTGACTTCGTGTTTGGGATTTGCCGACACATGAACGACACGACTCGGTTGCCGGGATAGACATAATCCACGGCAACGTTGTCCCACATCTCGCTATCGTTGGGCCGAGTGAAGCGTCCGCCACCGCCGTACGCGGATTCGGGTGGGCCGCCCATGATCCAATTGATCGTGTCGATATTATGGACCGCTTGTTCGGCGATTTGGTCGCCCGAGAGCCAAACGAAGTGCATCCAATTGTAGAGCTGGTACTCCGCGTCGCTCATCCCTGCTTTGCGTTGGCGATACCAAATGCCGTTGGAACAGTAGCGAGCGGTCCCGCTGATGATGTCGCCGATTTCGCCTTCGTGGATCCGCTTGATCGCTTCGACGTAATTGGTTTGTCGGCGATACTGGGTCCCCGTGACGATGGCGGTCTTGTTCGATCGTGCCTTGGCGTCCGCTTCCAGACATTGGCGGTAACCCGCTGGATCGACGCACGTTGGCTTTTCTGCAAAGACATGTTTGCCCGCATCGACGGCATCCAGCACATACGGAGCGCGGAAGCCCGGCGGGGTTGCAAACAACACGACGTCGACGTCCTGTTTGTCGAGCACTCGTTTGTAGGCATCCAAGCCGTGGTACATGTCGCTCGGTTTGACGTCCAGTTTGTCGGCATAACGCGATGCCAACGATTTGCAGATGTTTTGGCATTTCTGTTCCACCAGATCCGCGACCGCAACCAATTTGACGTTGTCATTGATCGATAACGAATCGTTGATCGCTCCGCTACCACGTCCGCCTGCGCCGACGAGCGCCAAACGAATGGGCTCGGGTTTCGACTCCGCGGCTTCGCTACCGCGAAGCACTCGCGTGGTGGCCAGCGTCGATGCCACTCCGGCTGAGACCACGCCGCTGTGTCGTAGGAATTGTCGCCGAGACGGAGGTGCTGCTTCGCGGGAAGCGTTTGGGGTGGGGGGTGTGGGTTGGGTCATCAGAGTCTGTGGCCTCGGTGATGGTGGATAGGTAGGAATGACAGTTCGGTAAAGGTGGGCTTGGGCGATCGGGGCGAGTCAGATTGCAACACAGGTTGCCAACTGAGATCGCGAGTCGTTCGCCGTGGGAGACCACAAATTCCGGCTCTCCAATAGAATACAGCAAACATCACCGTGGTGTTGGGATTGACGCATTCGCTATGATTGTTATGGGCGTTACAATCGCTTCGATGCGTCAACTTCCCGCCGACCTCGCCGGCGGTTTATTGGATCATCGCGCGGTCCATAAGGTAAACCTCTGTAGAGGGACCACTGTTTCTCGACCGACCCCCCAGGGAACCCATCGAGATGAACTTGCTAAAATCCGCCGCTTTGTTGGCGCGAACTGAATTGACCGCGCCAGTGCGAGCGATCCGTAATCGCGTGCTCTCCCGCCACGGCCTTTCGCCGCTGTGTGTTTCGTTCTATCACCGCGTCGCGGACACGCATCCGAACGATTGGTCCATCTCGCGACGAGAGTTTTTGCGACACGTCGATTACTGCCAACGATCGTTCGATCTGATTGGTTTGGACGAACTACAAAAACGAGTCAACGAAAACTACTGCTCACGCCCCACGTTGACGTTTACCTTTGACGATGGCTACGCGGAAAATTGTGAGTTCGCGTTGCCGTTGTTGGCCGAACGCAACATCCCTTGCGTCTATTTTGTGGCGATTGGGCATGTCCAACAGCAACGCCCTTTTCCGCATGATGTCCAGGCCGGAGTGCCACTGTCACCGAACACGTTGCAACAGCTTCGTGATATCTCGGACTCGGGGATCGAGATTGGATTGCACACTCGCAACCATGTCGATTTTTCGAAGGTGTCGGATCCTCGCGTCGTGCACCACGAAGTCACCACGGCAAAAGACGAGTTGGAACAGTGGATCGGTCGACCGGTTCGCTATTTTGCGGTGCCCTATGGGTTGCCCTCTCAATTGACGTCGATGGTGATCAGTGCGGTTTATCGATGCGGCATGCTCGGGTTTTGTAGCGCGTTTGGGGCCTACAACACCGTCGGACGTGACTCGTTTCACATTCGCCGCTTTCACGGAGATCCCTGCTTCTCGCGAATGAAAAATTGGCTCAGCTTTGATCCGCGTAAACTGCGACGCGAGCCCACAGTTGACTATGTCTTGCCAAGACGTCGATCTTCGGATCGCCCGGCGGGTCCGATCGAATCACGCACGAACCTGGTCGGGGCCAACATGCCACAAATCTCGATGCCGATGTCCAATTTTCCCGCGGCTAGTTAAACGGCGGGATCGACGCAGCCGTGTTTGAGGGTTGGCGATTCGCGAATCACCGATCGTGAACGCTGATCTTGCGGTGGATCCGACGCGTATCGTGCAACCTCGAATGCATCATCGATCGGCCTGACTGTTAATCGATCGTCGCGATTCTTACTCGATCGACCCTACTCTTGATCGATCGCCCCGACCTGTCATCGATCCTGAGGTATGTTTCTTTGTCCTTGTTCCAGAATTCAACTGCCGCGCTGCCATCCGCAGTCCCAGCGAAAACCTATAGCGATACCCCCTAGCGAATACCATGTTCAATCGCATTCAACAGATTTATCGTCCCGTGCCGCCGCGTCACAAAGAGGGGCCGCTTCGCTGTTTGTTTGTGATCACCAGCATGCCGGTGGGAGGAGCTGAGACGTTGTTGGTCAATCTGATGCGACGGATGGACCCGAAAGTCATGATTCCCGAAGTGGTTTGTTTGAAAGAGGCCGGTCCGCTTGGCGAGCAAATCGCAAGCGAGTTCAAGGTTCATACCCATCTGTTGTCCAGCAAATACGACCTGCGAGTTCTGCCTCGCTTGGTGCAATTGATGTATCGCCGCTGGGTCGACGTCGTCATCACGGTCGGCGCAGGCGACAAGATGTTTTGGGGACGTGTTGCCGCAAAATTGGCAGGGGTGCCAGTGATCGCTTCGGCACTGCATTCGACCGGATGGCCTGATGGCGTTGGCCGTCTGAACCGCAAACTCACCTGCATCACCGATGCCTTTATCGCAGTCGCTGATTCGCATGGCGAATTTTTGACTTCGTTTGAACGGTTTCCCGCTGCCAAAGTGAACGTCATTCGCAACGGAGTGGATTGCGACCGATTTCGCCCGCTGCCCACCGCGCGACAATCGCTGCGAGATCAGTTGGGGGTTCCCAGCGATGCGCCGGTGGTTGGGTTGGTGGCCGCGCTACGCAGCGAAAAAAATCATGCCATGTTCTTGGACACCGCCGCGATGATCCGCGATCGAAATCGCGATTCACGACTCGGTGAAACGCATTGGGTGTTGGTTGGCGATGGCCCCGAACGCGCAGCGATCGAACAACAGCGGGATGAATTGGGGCTCGCATCGCACGTTCATCTGTTGGGAACCCGCCACGATACGCCTGAATTGGTAGCCGGAATGGACGTATTCGCACTCACCTCGCTCAACGAAGCCTCGCCGGTGTCGATTTTGGAATCGTTGGCGTGTGGGGTTCCCGTCGTTGCCACCGACGTGGGTTCCATTTCCGAATCGGTGATCGAAGGGGTCACGGGGCATTTGGTGCCTTCGCAAGACGTGCCGGCGATGGCCGCTGCGGTCACACGGTTGTTGAGCGATCCTGCGGCCGCCCGAAGCATGGGCGAAAACGGACGCGACCGCGTCGTTGCGACCGGGTCGCTGGATTCGATGGTGCGAGGTTACGAATCGCTTGCCACTCGGCTGTACGACTCGAAAGTCGGTTGCCGGTCGAATCCGGCAACGCGGGGGGGCGTTGTGACGCCCAAGCGTCAAGCGTCGGAAAGTATTTCGTGTTAAAAAATGCGAATCGGCACTGTCTGTCCCCCTTTTAAAGCTACCGTTTGGTAGTTCGGCCAAGAGAAGCATTCGCGTTCATCGGCGCTCAATGAAAATTAAGAGTGCTGGCGACGAAAACGCTGCCACGACGGCCCCGCTAACATCGCTAGTAGAGTCACTTTGAATTGACCCAAAGTGCCATTCTTAGCCATTGTTCCTATGCTGCCGTCGCGTGCATAACTGTTACGTCTTATTCCCACCAAATGAGGGTAGAATATGACGAGTTTCCCTTGTCTGAATGAAAAACACCGTTAATCTGACAAAGATTGGCCCGATGCTCCAACATCAAAGAATCTTTCTGCAACCCCTCTGAGAAGTGTGTCGCGTCCGATTCTTACCCCTCACCGCGGTTGCTATCACAGGTAGAAGTAAATGTTCCCACACCTTCAACGAATTTCTCGCAAGGCGATCGTATTGGCGGCGATCAGCAGTTGTGTTTTCACGATTTCAACGCTTCCTTGTCGCTCGGCGCAATCGCAAGATTGGTCCGAGAAAGTGTTCCCCGTCAAAGCACACGACTTCGGTACGGTTGCCGTAGCGGCGAAGACCGAATTTCGGTTCCCGGTGCACAACCCTTACTCTCAACCGCTACACATTCAATCGGTGCGGGCGAGTTGTGGCTGCACGACGCCGATCATTGAAAGCCAGTACGTTCAACCGGGTGAAACCGGGGCGATCTTGGCGCGATTCAACACCGGCACGTTCCGTGGCAAACGCGGTGCGACGTTGACCGTCGTAGTGGACCAACCGTTTTATGCCGAAACTCGATTGGTCGTGGATGGCTACATTCGCAGCGATATGGTGTTTCACCCAGGTGAAATCAGCTTCGGCCGGACCACGCAGGGTGAAACCAGTTCGAAGACCACCAAAATTTTGTATGCCGGACGCAGCGATTGGCAGGTGACCGACGTGGTCAGCAACAAACCATGGTTGTTGCCGTCGTTTCAACAGCTGACTCGCGGCAGCGGCCGAGTGGACTATGAAATCTCGGTCACGATCCAAGAAGACGCCCCGCAAGGGTTCTTTCAGGACGAATTGACGGTAATCACCAATGATCGCTCGATGCCTCGCGTTCCATTGCGGGTCAGCGGCCAAGTCGAAAGTTTGCTCAGCATTTCGCCGCAATCGATCGCACTCGGAAGCGTCAAACCTGGGCAAACCGTCTCGAAACGTCTGGTGATTCGCAGCCAAGAACCTGTCTTGATCGACTCGATCGAGTGCGAAGGATGGGACGTCAAGTTTGATCGCCCGACTGCCGAAAGCACCACGTTCTTGTTGGACGTCAGCTTCACGCCCACCGAAGCGACCGGAAGCGATCGAAAGCCCGTCGTGATCTCGACCTCCGGCACCAAATCGATTCAGGCCAAGGCGTTGCTAACCGCCGATGTTCGTTCGGAATAATAAAACGGCGTATCGCACCCTGCTTCCAATCCAACGCTGATTCCAATCCAACGCTTCTCGAGTGATTCGAGGAGCGTTTTTTTTTTGCATTTGACCGCGCTTCACGAGCCGTTCGTCGCGAAGGGACGCCAAGGCGAATTCGAATCGCAACGCGATGACGAGCAAGCGTTTGCGTTTCGTAGCGAAAATCGCCCGATCGTCGATGAGAACCGCACTAATGCGAGTCACCCCCTGATGAGCGAAGGTGGTGACCGGGGAATGCTTCACCACGCCGCGACGCAAAATGGATGGATTTGGGTTTGCGCTGCGGACGCCACCGATGGCGATGGCAAACTTTGCCGACTAGGAAGACTCGTCTGCGTACGGGGGCTGGTCGCGTCAGGGGGGTAGCAACCAATTTGCGTGTCTTGATGTCGTCACGACCGGTATTGGTGGTCGTAATCCGTTTTAGATGCACAGTACGACCCACCCACATGACGATTCCTTACAACATGGCAAAGTCGTCATTTCGATGATTCACGACAAAACCGCTCAACATGGATCGTTGCAGCGGATTTGACGTTCCATCAACGCAAGGACTGGTTTCCGGGCTCGTGCGATTGGGTGACGACTTTGTTTCGCTGTTTTGGGGTAACGGACCACACGCCGATCTTCGGTTCGCACAACGAATCACGAAGGCGATGCTGGTTAGCGAAATAGTCTGACAAATTGAGGTCAACGTTTTTCGTTGGACCGGCAAGTTGATTCGGTGAAAGTTATAAAAAGGAGTTTATAGATGAGAACCAATTTTATGCGGTGCGTTGCGATTGCCCTAGGCATCAGCGTGTGTCACGTCGCATCGGCACAAAATCCTGCCACGATGGGGCAATACCAAGCGCCGTCGAAGTGGAATAATTTTAATATCGTTCCTCCGCAACAACCGGTCATGCCGCAGCAGGCTGCGATGCCGCAACCGAGCATGCAGCCAAACGGTTACCTGCATACGGTTTCCACCGGCGGGCCCGTGAATGCACCACAACAAAACGATGCAGAGATTCTGCCTGCACCCAAGGGCGTGCCAACCAACGCGCAGCCTAAGAAGCCAACGCCGCCTCAGGTGCAACCACAGCAGCCACAGCCTCATGCGGGGCCGCAACTCAATTCACCCGGCCACCCTGCGCCGCAGCCGCAACCACAACCCGCGCAGCCAAACGGTTCGGTGCCCTATCCGACCACTGGCGGGCACCCAGGAATGGCTTGCCCACCCGGGACGCCCCAAGGTTACTCGCAAGCGGGCGTTCACCAACCGCCGGCGCAGTGGACCGCTCCTCAACCGGCTGCAGCGATGCCGTTGGTTGATGGATCGTCGCCCTACACGGGGGCTCATCCGCATTTTAGCAATGGCTATACAGCCCAAGGTTTCGCAGGACCAAGCTGTGACACCGGCGTCTGTGCGACTCCGAACACCCGTCCCAATCTGGCACCATGGTACGGAAGTTTCAATCTGCTGTTTTGGCAAATGGAAACCAACCATGCTCGCCGTCTGATCGCATTCGACACAGGCTATGACACGCTTGCCACGACCAGCATTGTCGATCCAGGTTCGAGCTTGGGTTATGACGTGACCTTTGGTCGCTATTTGGATTGCGGCCGCTATGGGCTCAGTGCCACCTACATGAACTTCGATCCAAGTCAATCGGAAACGATCGTGACGGCGGGATCCTACTACGCTCCGATGGCATCGTGGAACAACATCTCGATCGACCCCAATGGTGCGGGTGTTGATACCGTGTACGACCTGTACGACAACGCGGCTGCATATCGCATCCGCCGCAATGTGGAAATGCAAGGCATCGAAGTCAATTTGACCAGCTTTGGTTTGATGGGAGCTCAGCGGGCCGCAGCAATGTGCAGTCAAGGAGCGTGCGGTGGCATCGGAGCCAACTTGGGGCTCGGTCTCGTCGACCCCTGTAACGGTTACGGTGGAGCCACCGGCCCACTGGTACGTGCCTGCAGCGGTCGGGTTCGTGTCCAAACCAGCCACGGATTCCGTTGGTTCCAATTCAAAGATGAATTCGAGTTTGCTGCGAACATCGACGGCACCGGTGGCTACCAAGCAACCGACTTGTATTACAACATCGACGTTGAAAACAATTTGTTCGGTTACCAATACGGTTCGATGTTGACCTATTGCCTGAACGATCGATGCAACCTTGGCATCGGCGGCAAATTCGGTATCTACGGCAACCGAGCGGAAATGACACAGCGTATCGGTACCGCTTCGGGTTACGCCTACGAAACGACGATGCCATCGGACTTCGTCAACACCACCTCAAGTGATACCGTTTTGGCCGGGCTTGGTGAAATCGACCTCGGACTGGGTTACCGATTGAACAATGCGTGGACCGTTCGCGGTGGCTATCGCTTGCTCGGTGCCGCAGGGGTTGCAACGTCGACCGACTCGTTAGACCAAGATTACAGCTCGGTTTCGACTACCGGCGGGGTTTACGCCAACGACTCGCTGTTGTTGCACGGTGCCTACGTCGGAATGAACTTCAACTGGTAGTTTTGCCGCAGCCTCGTTCTAAAACAGCGATGCAAGACAGTGGACTGTGACGATTGCTCGTCCGGTCGGGAACGACTCACCCTGGCGGGGAAACCTGCCAGGGTGTTTTTTCGTTTTGAGAGGGGGCATATCGCTGGATTGACGACCAATTTCGCCCCGGATGGATGGTGATGGTGATAAAGATTAGGCTGATACGTGTTGCGTCCCCATGGAATTTTTCTCCATCAAAGTGATACCGTTTTGAGCGATATGCCCCCCCCGACGAAACCGGCATCTTTGATCGACCCCTCGTTTTTGTTTCGGTTCGAGATCCGTTTGCTGCAGGACGAGATGAAGTGGTCAAGCAAAGGGTTGACGCTTCCCGAGACGTGCCGGTTGCCATCCTTTGGCGCTCTCGGCGATCGGCCGGTGTTTGCCGATGTACGGATGGCATGGAACGCGAGCGGAATTGGTTTGACCGTCCATGTCACCGGAAAACGCCAGTTGCCATGGTGCCGCGATTCACGGCTCGACGACAGCGACGGGTTCCATTTTTGGATTGATACGCGGTGTAGCCCCGGGATCCACCGGGCGACCCAGTATTGCCACCGCTTTCTGTGGATGCCGGCGGGCGGCGGTCCGAAACGCGAACATCCTGTCGCCGCCTGGATTCCGATCAACCGTGCTCGCGCTAATCCGAAACCGGTGTCGTCGACAGAGTTAAAGATCGCTGCCTACCCTCGCCACGACGGCTATCAAATGTCCGGGTTTGTCCCTGCCAGCGGGTTGACGGGGTTCGATCCTGCGAGCCAACCTCGAATCAGTCTGTATTATGCGGTGGTCGACCGCGAACTCGGGTGGCAAACGCTGACCCTCGGTCCCGAGTACCCGGTGCTAGAGGATCCTAGTTTGTGGGCCGAAGCTGTGCTCGCATAACCATCGCTCACCGCTACCAAAGTAGCTTGCACTCCCACCACTCCCACCACTCCCTCCTTCCCACAGGTGTGTTCCCATGGCATCTTCATCGATCGAAGCCTTTCCGACTCCGCTATTAAATGTCGATTTGCCAACGGTGCGAAACAATTTGCGGTCGATGGCGGACTATACCGCCAAGCACAGCCTGGGATTGCGGCCGCACATCAAGACCCACAAAACGCGTCTGTTTTCGCAGATGCAGCTTGAATACGGGGCGATCGGATTGACGTCGGCCAAGCCGTCCGAGGCGCTCGCCGCGGCGGTGGATGCCAACGATATTCTGCTAGCGTATCCATGCTTCACTCCGTCGCGGATGCAGCTGTTAGCGTCGCTGTGCCGTGACCACCAAGTCCGGATGGCGATCGACAGCCCTGATGCGGCCGAACGTGTTTCAACTCTGTTACGCGATCATCCCGATTGCACGATTGGCTTGCTCGTGGATTTGGATGTTGGACATCATCGCACCGGAATCGGTGCACCCGAAGCGGTGGTTGATTTGGCTCGCCGGATCGAGATGCTGCCCCGCGTGCGTTTTGACGGCGTGATGTTCTTTCCCGGTCACGTGGTGCCTCGCGGTGACGGGGTGGGCGAAGGGATGGAAAATGTTCGCGCTGCACTGGTTCGCGTGTTGGACGCACTGCGATCAGCGGGATTGGAACCCGAGATTGTCTCGGGCGGTTCGACCCCGACCGCCAAGCACACGCATCTGATTCCCGAAATCAACGAGATTCGCCCGGGCACCTATATTTTTAACGATCTCAACAGCGTGCGGTGGCAATGTGCGACGCTCGATGATTGTGCCGCGATCGTTCACGCCACCGTGATCAGCACCGCGGTCAAAGGCAAAGCGGTGGTCGATGCAGGCAGCAAGATGTTATCGAGCGATTTGTGTGGTGCCGATCCGCAATCGGGGTTCGGGCTGTTGGTCGATCATCCAGGAGCCAAGATCGCTCGGCTAAGTGAAGAGCACGGGGAAATCGAATTGGGCGAGAGCGATTGGAGTCCACGGATCGGCGACCGCGTTCGAATTTTGCCAAACCATATTTGCCCCTGCGTCAATCTGCAGAACGAACTCATTGTTGTCGATGGTGACGAACCACCGCGGCGGTTGGCGATTGACGCACGCGGAATGGTTCACTGATCGCACCGTAATTAATCGTTCTGTCACTGATCGTGCCGTCACGGGTGGCACGTTGCGGATCGTTGCAATGAACCCAAGCGGCCGCAGTGACGTCTCGAAGCGACACTGTCTTTAACCGCGTTTGCTCTAAGCAACATTGGCTCTAGACAACGTGATCGCTGTTCAACGTGTTCTTTGGGCAACATGATCGCGGAGTGATTCGTTATAGTTTTTGTTGACGGATCGTTTCGCTTCACTCCCTTGTTGCCCAAGAGAATGCCCTGTGTCTGACAATCGTTATTCGCTTCAAGCTTTTTTAGAAAAGACCAAAGATCGCGACTTGAACCAAGGGCTGTTCGAGCTTGAGTCCGAGCGGATGCTCGACATCAATCTGAACGGAGAGGTTTGGATCAAGATGGGCGCAATGGTTGCCTACACGGGCCAAGTGAAATTTGAACGCGAAGGCGTGTTGTCTCGGGGAGTCGGCAATCTGTTAAAAAAAGCAATGTCGGGCGAAGGGACGTCGCTGACGAAGGTCACCGGGCAAGGTTCGGTGTTTTGCGCCGATGCGGGGAAAAAGATCACCATCTTGCAGTTGGACAATGAAGCGGTGTCGGTCAATGGCAACGATTTGTTAGCGTTTGAAATGTCGCTGAATTACAACATCCGCATGATGAAAAAGATGACGGCGATGTTGGCGGGCGGATTGTTCAATATTCGGCTCGAAGGCACCGGGATGGTAGCCGTCACGACACATTACGATCCGTTGACGTTGCCGGTGTCCCCATCGAACCCAGTAATCACCGATCCCAATGCGACGGTGTTATGGTCCGGCAACATCGAACCGGAATTGAAGACCGACGTCCAGTGGAAAACGTTTCTCGGTCGCGGTTCAGGCGAATCGTTGCAGCTGCGTTTCCAAGGCAACGGATTCGTGGTCGTCCAGCCGTATGAAGAAGTTTATTTTCAGAGCGGCAGCTAAATCGCAGAACGTTGGCAGGCGAATCGGTTGGACTCATTTTCCTTGTGGATTTAACCCGTTGCTTCGCCATCAACAAAGAAGACTGCGGATTTTGGTTAGCCGTATCGGCTAACGCTGTGAAGCATTTTAGAACCCGCAAATGACGGCCATTCCACTGCGTCGCGACACTCGCCCCTAGCGTGGATGGTTGGCACCCAATTACGAATCACCACCTTCTGGCGAAGGTGGCTACAAGATGCTTCACAGCGTTGCATTTTAACGCTGGCTGCGGTCTGCCCGATCCGTTTAGACGTTTTCCGCTGCAGGGACTTCGAAGCCGCTGCGGTACTCGCGAGTCAACATCGCGTTGGCTTCGTCGTTGTCGATGAAACGTTCGGCTTCGGGGTCAAACTTCAAGTGAGGCCCTAACGACAGCGGTGTCTTTTCTAGATTGACACCGTTGGCGGTTAGGTGTTCGACCGTACGCTGCAGCGTTTCTTGGTTGTTGTCCAAGCTTTTGATCTTCTCGAGTGCTTTGCTGATCTCGGCCGGTGACACTCGGTTTTCCTCGCCCACGTAGTACGAGATGTTCCCCAAGTGGCTAACCGCGGCGGACAGGTGTCCGGTCTTTGCATCGGCATTCAATTGGGACGCGTCACGCGATTGGCAGGCGTCAATGAAATTGGCAAAGTGGGCATCGCCGACGTTGCGTGTTTTGAATTCTTTGATCAGCTTCTTGTTCTTGTCAAACGCCGCACAGTAATCATAGGACGTCTGCGCGAGATAGCCTTCGCTGCCATAGAAGATCACGCCGATCTTATTGCCTTTGCCTTTGCCAAAGAAACTTTCGATCTCATCGCCCGAGGTGGTCGAGCAATCCAGACCACGAGTTTCGAAGACGAGGCATTTGTCGCCGTAGTCGTAGATCGAAATCTCGGTGTTTCCGGTGTCTCCGGCGTCGACGTAATTAGGGTCCTTGCGTTCGGCTTGATACCCCAGACGTCCACCGTAGGTCAGCACCGAATTGGGGTGGCGATCAACGCCCAATCCCCAACGCGCGATGTCGGTTTGGTGCGGGCCTTGATTGCCCAAGTCGCCATTGCCGTAGTGCCGTTGCCAGTGCCAATCGTAGTGGAATTGTTTCCGCGTGACCTTCGGGTCGGTGTAGGTCGCCGGTCCGCTCCACAAATCAAAGTTTACTTTTTCAGGGATAGGATAATCGCCCAACGCCCCGATCGATTTACGTCGTTTGTAACACAACCCGCGAGCAAAATTGACCTCTCCAATGCCACCGTCGGCAATGAACTTGACGGCGTCTTGGCAGGCGCTGCTGCTGCGTGATTGAGTTCCGGTTTGGAACATCCGGCCGTATTTCTTGGCCGCTGCCACCAACGCGCGGCCTTCGTGGATGTTATGGCTGATCGGTTTCTCGATATAGACATCTTTACCGGCCTGCATCGCCCATACGCCCATCAATGCATGCCAATGATTCGGCGTCGCACAGGTCAGGATATCCAGCCCGTTCATTTCCAGTGCGTCACGCACGTCGGTAAAGAATTCGGGCTTGCTGCCCTGCATCTCGCTGACCCTGGCAACCCGCTGCTTTCCGACGCTTTCGTCGATGTCGACGATCGCGCGAATCTCGGTGCGAGGGTCATGATTGAAACCGCGAATGTGCTCGTTGCCGCGGCTATTGACTCCGACGATGCACACGCCAAGTTTGTCGTTGGGGCCGGCGGCGCGGGCGAACCGCTGAACACCGGGGAGCGATGCGGCTGCGATTGTGGCGGCTGCGGCCGAGCCGAACTGACGTCGAGATAGTTTTGGCATACTCATTCTATTCCAGGTAGGATGCAAAAAAGGTAGGACAGAGGCCTCCATTTTAACTGGAATAAAAAGAGCAGTGGTGCATGGGAGCACGAAAATTCGCGATAACGACCCGATCGTCCCCATCGCGATCCAAAGTCGATGGACATAGCGAATGGCGTCTACTACTTGTTGATTGAGTGAAGTTTCCTGCGGCAAGGGGGCAGGATGGACTTCCTCGTCCGTCAATGGTGTATCCGACGGACTAGGAAGTCCATCGTACGACTATATCCACAGCCCGTTGACAAGTTTCGCTACGTGATGTGTGCCTCCACCGGCGAAACTCTTGGCGAGTTTCGCATGCGAAATGCTTTACCGCTTTGGGACGCGACCATTAATGACTGGTCGCCAAACGGTTGATCATCGAAGGATCGGTCAAGCTGGGCTGCATCGGGTCCGCTCCGGTGGTGCCGACCAACTCTTCCAAATAGCTGTCCGATTCGACATGAGCACGCATTTCCGATGCATAGGCGAGTCGTTCGTCCAACTCCAAATCTTGCATCGAATCGTTTTGCTTTGAATGCTCGATCATCGATTGCAGTCGCGCTTCGAACGCTTTCCAGTGGTCGATGTCGCGAATTTGCTTCTTCTTCAATCGCGCGGCGTACCAGTCGCTCTTCAGCAACGACTCGCGGGTAAACAACTCGCGAATTTCAGGGTCACTGACGGTTTTGCCTTCGTGTTCGCCATAGGCCATGATGTTCAAAATGGCTTTCAGCGGAGGACAGGCCAATTCATAGCCACCGTCTTCCATGTACGCCAACGCGACTCGTTGCTGAGCCTCGGTGATGTGCATGATGCCGTCGACGTACGATTCCATGTCTTGCAGTTCTGGTTGCAAAATCTCGGGGGTAAAGACCTTTGACGGGTTGTCAAACACGCGAGCCAGATAGGTGCGAACGAAACGAGTCGTGATACGGTAACCCAACCGGCTGGCGGGAACTCGCAAATTGCCGTGGTCGAAATCTTCGACTTTCTCGAGCATCTTGTTGCGAATCATCTCTGCCGGATCGCGTTCTTCGGGACCGAGTCGGCACCACACCTCGGGGATCAACAACGAGATATCGTGACCGACTTCGAAACGAGGTCCGACGTGGCCTGCCGCGGTGCTGAATCCGCCTAAACCCGTCAGGATCAGCGACACCACGGTCGAGTTCAAATCGACCGAAGGCATCAGCGCGTTAAACGGTCCTTTGGTCAGTGCCCCTTCGCTACCTGCACCGGTCGTGCTCGGGCTTTTGCCGGTCAACGAACAAACGTAGTCCATCAACAACTCGGGCAGTTCTTGGTAGTGCAGCGGCGAGTAGACGGCAAGCGAACGGAATCCGGCTTTCGGGTCTGGCGGGTTGTTTCGACGTCCCGACAATACAGCGCCAACCGGAGCATGAATCGGAGCGTCTTCGGCTAACCCGCGATGCAATTGCATGCCACGCATCGCGACGTAGGTGTCACGCGAATTGACCATGTCCGGGCGGTCTTGCAAGTAACGTGGGTTCTTCGTCGGTGCTCCGTTGACGATCCGTGGGTTGGCGGTGCTGACCACGTAACCTTCCTTGGCTTTGGCTGCCTTTGCCAGCATCGCAGCCATGGGAGCGGTGAATTTGTCGAACTCAATCGCATCTTCGACAATTTCGCGGGCCTGCGCCGTGGTCAATGGTTCAAAGTTGCTGATGAAGCTGCCGGGACGCGACAGATCAAGTTCGGTTTGTTTGTCCAACCCGCGATGCACGGCGTCATCAGGACGTTGGAACAATCGGTATTCGCAATTTTCGACAAACTTGTAGCTGCCTGACGGCGTGACGGCTTTGCCGACGTCACCAAGCACATCGGACGGCACGACCACGCTGGCGCTGATGTCGTCTTCTCGTTGGACTTTATCGGCGGCGATGAAGTCTTGCCGTAATTTGAACGTACGCCATCGATTGTTGTCCCAACCGACACGCAGATACGTACCAACCAACGATCGATCGCCGATCTTCAGTTCATGACCCGCCGATCCGTTGACGATATCGACGCCAAAGTGCTCGTGCCAATTCTGTTCCATCCCCGAACGGATGAAGCGTTTGATGATCAAGGCCATCGAATAGACGTGTTCGGGAATCTCACGCAGCCATTGGTTGTATTCGTCATTGTAATCCGGCGAAGGGGTTAGCAACTGGATCACGCTGCCGAGACTACGGCTTGGGTCGAGCACGGGGCGACTTTGTTTTTCGGTGTAGTCCGTTCGTCCGGTGTACTCTTTGGACCAACGATCGTGATAATCACGCGAAAAAATCTCGTCTAGCTTTGCAAAGTCTTTTTCACGGTCGGTGACGAAGATCGGACCATACAACATATAGTCACGCAGACTCTTGCTGATCTCGCTCTTTCCGCCGCCGCTGACCGTGCACGGTTTGTGACAGAAAATTCCTTCGCCGACCGATCCAATCAGCCGCCACGAGGGGGCAGCGGGGTGTTTTTCCAATCGAATCTTGTAGCCGCTTGGTGCGATATAGACATTCGCCGGCGACAGCGGGATCTTTTCGACTTTGCCGTTATTGGTCCACGTGACACAGCGTTCGATCAGCGTGACCTTGGCATTTTCAGGAATATAGACGATCGTCGGGTCGAACCGGTCAATGCCATAGCCTTCGGGTTTGACGTCGACAAACGAGGTGTATTCACGCGCCACGTCGGCAAACCGGCGACCGTTGTAGCGGCGGCTGTTGACTTGGAATTCATCGCCCAATGAATACGAGGCAAATGCCAACGCGCCACCGGCATGCTCTTCCTCGCATCCGCCCATCAAATTGGTGGCGTAGCTAAGTTGTGTTTTGACTTCCTTTTTGCAGTAACCGTAGTAGTTATCGGCGATCAGCGTGACGACCACTCCCGACTCGTCGCGGCACGTCAGTTTGAACGCGCCTCCGTCGTTGTATTTTTCTTCGGGGTCTTTCCAGCACATCGAATCGCGACGTTGTCGTTCGCTGGCATCGTCGTAATGTGGCAGGCCAAGTTCTTTCTTGGTCATGTTGGTCAAATGCGTCGCCAGGATCACGCAGCCGGTGTGACCGCTCCAGTGCAACACGTCCAAGCCGGCGTCGTTACGGCTGCTGAGCGGATCGCCGGCATTTCCGAAAATCGTTTCCACGAAATCGAGGTTACTGATCAATGAACCTGGAGCGAAGAAACGAGTCTCCATCGTTTTTTGGGCACCAAACCCAGGGACTTCGGGGCACACGATTGGACGCAGCAGCAGTGAAACCCAAGTCAACGCGGGCTTGGACGACGTCGACGTGTAGGGCAGCAACATCATGTCGTCCGGAGGCGACATGGCAGCTCGGAAAAGCTTGACAAACACACCTTTGGGAACAACCCGTTTGTCGCTTGGGGCCGGCAATCCGCCTTCGACCACATGAAACGTTCCGGCGGTGGTGCGACGATCGGCGCGAGGATTATTCAGCACACCGTTGACGCAGCGATACGAGCTGACCAGATCGTTTTGGAATTCGTGGCCACCCGCCGGAAGACTCAACTCACGTGCCATGCCATGGCGATCGAGCGTCAACGTCCGGCCTGGCAACCGCAATGGTTCGCCATCGACGACGTCCGCGAAGTAGCCGTTTAAAAAGTTTTCGATTCGCGAATCCACCGGAGCACGATACTCGGCTAGCAAGCGATTCTTTTCGCGCAGACTGTCTAGAATTCCCGCCGAGAAAGTCGTCATCGACTGGTCTTGTTCGCTGTCGGGCGGCAATAGTCCAGCCGAAGCGAGTTGGAGCGTGATGTAATTCCTTAGATTTTCTTTTGCGGCAGGGGTGTTTGATAGATCTCGATCCCACCCCAAAGCTCGTTGAAGTTCTTCCTTTTCGGACTCGCCACTGTGTAACGTGGGGATTTGTGATGACAACATTGCCTAACTCCTGAGCTTAGGGGACTGGAATTCCGCCTTCTGAATTCACACGGTCATGACGCGGTATCACCAAGGAAACCGTCGCAACGGTTGTTATACACCACTGGGCCAACTCGCGAACAGCACGCAATGCTGGTGGTTGATGGCACACCAAAAAAGAAACCCTCGCCGGTGCATTGCACCGACAAGGGTTTCTGGATTGACAGTTCAACGTATCCGTCGACGGATCGTCGAGATCGAATTAGTAATCGTCGTTGGATTCTTCTTCGCGAGCGTACGAGAAATCGGTTCGTTCGTCGACCGATTCGTAGAAACCTTGGATCACATCGTTCGTTGATCCTCCGCCGGCAAGCATCGCCATCATGCGATCACGCGGGTTTTGAAACAACACCTTCAACTCGTCCATGCTGGGTTGGAAGTTGGTTGGCTTGACCACGTACGCCACGCTTTCGGGCATGTTCATCGCCGCGGCGTATTGGCCTACTTCGGAATTGAACACGGCTTTCATGAATTCTTCGCCAACCGAGTTCAGTTCAGGAACGTTACCAATTGACGCACCCTGGAACCCAAACGAATCGAGCCAGCTGAATGGGCCCAGTCCGGTTTTCACTTCGTCTTTGTTTTCTTCGGGAACGAGTTCGGTCAATTCAGCTCCGCTCTTGTTCGCCTTGGCGGCAAGTTCCGCTGCAGCGTCCATCGCCAATTTGCGAGCTTCGCTCAATCGCACGGCTGCAATCACTTCCTCTCGGACTTCTTCGAGCTTGGGTGTGTAGGCTTTTCGTTCGTCGATCTTCCACGAAATGTAGGTCTTACCACCACGGTCATCGACCGTGCGAAGTGGCGAGTAAAGCACCTGGCGAGGAACCTCGCCCATTTGGGTTTGGCCGCCGTACATGAACGTGGTGAAGGCGGGGCCACGTCGCATTTGCTGCGTGCCGACTTCGACCGTTTGTGCGATCGGTTCAGCCTGGATCGACGTCTCGGTGTACGGACCGATCTTTTGGTAACGGAATCCGTATTTCTCGCCCAGCTTCTTCAAATCAAACGGAGCAAGCTCTTCGACCTCAAGCCCGTTCTTGACGTCGCTACTATAGATCGCGTGCTGATTGAAGTAGCGTCGCATTTGCGAGAACATTTCTGCTGTCGCTTTGCCCATGCGTTCTTCGGCGATTGGACGTGCCAACGAATCGGCAATCTCTTCGCGGACCGCCTCGAACGATTCGGTTTCCGGTTGCTTCGTCTCAGGCTCGCTTGGTTTATCAGCAGGCTTTTCGTCAGCTGGTTTTTCCTCGCCGGAGGCTTCGTTCATTTCGGGCTTGGCTTCGTCCGCCGCTTTGTCTTCTTTTTCAGCCTCTTCGGTTTTCTCGTCAGCCTTCTTCTCGTCGGGCTTTTTCTCGTCAGCAGGCTTTTCGGCTGGCTCTTCGCTGGCAGGTTCGCTGTCGGATTCCGGTTCATCGGATTCCGCTTCGTCGCTGGTGTCTTGGAACGCGACAAGACGGATGCCGTTGTCGGTGTTCATGGACTTGCTGCGGCGCGAGGTCTTGTCGGAATCGTCCGCCGATTCGTCGCTGGACTCTTCACCTTCGGCATCTTCGCTGGCAGGTTTTTCGTCCTCAGCCGATTCGCTCGTCGCATCCGTTTCCGCTTCGGGTTTAGCGTCGTCCTCGTTCGCGTCACCCTCTGTCGCTTCGTCAGCGGGTTTTGCTTCCTCGGTTTCAGCCGATTCCTCAGCCGTCATCTCTTCTTCGTCGGTCTGGGCCGCTGGTTTTTCTTCCTTGGGCTGTTCTGCCTTTGGCTCTGGTTCGCTTGTCGATTCTTCTTTAGGCGATTCTTCTGCAGGCGACTCAGTGGCCGTTTCGGTTTCCATCACCTCGGTTTCGACGAGTTCGGTTTCCAGCCCATCGGCCATTGCTGCGTCGTCGGCAGCTTGGGTCGCCGGATCTTCGGGCAACTGGAAATCGCCGCCAGCGAGTCGGCGCTCGTATTCGGCACGTAGTTCTTCTTCGCTGAATTTGACCGCTTCCTCGTCAATGAATGACTGCAGATCCGCGACCAGGTATTCAAATTCGGCGGTGTATTGACGATGAAACGCAGGTTCTGGCGACTGGTCGTTGGGGTCGCGATCCTTGCCCCGCTCGTACATTGCCTTGATTGCCGATTCGCTCGGTTTCGGATCGGTCTTGCTGACGAAGGATTCGACAGGAATGCCATAGGCCGTCGCGGTCGCTTCGCGGTTGAGTTTCAGAAAGTTGGTCCACTCTTCGGCGGGTGTCATGATCGGCATTTGGCCGGCCGCGACCACGGCAAAGCCCGCTCGGTTATACAAATCGGCCAACAAGTGGCTGCGGAGCTGTTCGTACAGATGCACGCGTCCCATTTGGTTACGAGTGCTTTCCATCAGCAACGCGTCGATCTGTTTGTCGGTGAAACGATCGTCAACAAACAGATTCAACCAGGCGCCAATCGCTGCATCGTCGAGTTCGAACCCGGCTTTATTGGCTTCCGAGGCGAATTGCATTGTTTTCAGCGACAGCTGTTCGCTGGGCATTTCGCTGATCCCGATGGACGCGACGCGATTGTTTTGGTCGTCGTAGCGGAACCCTGGGGTTTTGGGGGATCCCCCCGCTGCAATCGTTTTTTCCGCTAACTCACGCAGAAACCGCACGGTCGAATGGTGGTTTTGCGTCATGTAGGAAATGCGATTCTGCGAAATTTCGATTCCGTCGAAACTGGCTAGCTTCGCGTCTCCCCCACCTCCCGTATTTTGACGCAGGTAAGTATCGAGTGCGGGCAGCACGACAAACGAGAACATCGCCAACATGATCAGAAAGACCATCATCGGCTTGAGGTTCTTGCGAAAGATTTCGAACGGACTGTTGTTCATAGCAGACTCTTTCTGGCTTCTTTTTCTGGCGAGGACGCAAAACAGGAAGATTTTTCCGTGCTTTGGGGGAATGTCCGATGGGGTTTTCCGTAAATTTTCTAAAAAAATCGCTCGGTCGATGATTACAAATTTATCGCAATCGTCGTTGGAGTGATCTTGACAACAAGCCGCGATCGACCAACTCTCTGTCAGAAGCAACTGCTCATGACCAAGTGTGCCAACCGAGATGCAAAGCGTATCGCCCCTCAATTTAGAGGGTCAAGCCGAGTATCGCATCCACATCCATGGCGTACTGTTTATTTGCGTACTGTGTTGTTGTACTGACTTTCGGTCCATTTCGTCTAACCCTAACCACGTCGTTTTTTTGTATGGCTAAAAGCACGGGCAAAAGTTTGGTGATCGTCGAATCACCAGCCAAAGCACGCACGATCTCGAAATACTTGGGCAAAGGCTATCAAGTCGAGGCAAGTATTGGACACATTCGGGATCTGCCCGGCGGCGCCAAAGAGATGCCGGAAAAGTACAAAAAAGAGCCTTGGGCCTATCTGGGGGTGAACACCGAGAACGATTTCGAGCCGATCTACATCGTCCCCGATGACAAAAAAAAGCAAGTCAGCAAGCTGAAAGCCGCACTAAAAGACGCCGACAACCTCTATCTCGCGACGGACGAAGACCGCGAAGGAGAAGCGATCAGTTGGCATCTTTTCGAGATTCTCAAGCCGAAAGTGCCTGTCCATCGGTTGGTTTTTCACGAGATCACCAAGGATGCGATTCAAAAAGCGATCGAGAATCCTCGTGACATCGACGGGGGATTGGTCGACGCGCAAGAAACTCGCCGCATCTTGGACCGTTTATACGGTTACGACGTTTCGCAGTTGCTTTGGAAAAAAGTGGGCCGCGGATTGAGTGCCGGTCGCGTGCAGAGCGTCGCGGTTCGCTTGATCGTCCAACGCGAACGCGAACGGATCGCGTTTGTCGATTCGACCTACTGGGACCTCGAAGCCACCTTTGACACCGCGTCCAAAGAATCGTTCAATGCGACGCTCGCCTCGGTCGATGGCCGCAAAATTCCGACCGGAAAAGATTTTGACTCCGAAAACGGCAAGCTAAAAAATCCAGAATTGCTGCAAATGGACGAGACGCAAGCCACGGCGCTCGCCGAGCGGCTTCGCGGAGTCGATTTCAAAGTCACCAAGGTCGAAGTCAAACCGTTCACTGAACGCCCCAAGGCACCGTTTACCACCAGTACGCTGCAGCAGGAAGCGAACCGCAAGTTGGGCTTTACCGCGCGGCGGACCATGCAGGCGGCTCAGCGGTTGTACGAAAACGGTTACATCACTTACATGCGAACCGATAGCACGACGCTCAGCAAAGAAGCGATCGATGCATCACGCAACTTGGTGCGTAGCGAGTACGGCGATACGTTCTTGCACCCCAGCGTTCGGGTGTATGCCAACAAAGTCAAAAACGCACAAGAGGCTCACGAGGCGATTCGTCCTGCGGGGACCCCGTTCCGGCTGCCCGAAGCGGTTCGCGGCGAACTCGATTCGGACCAATTCCGCATCTTTGAATTGATTTGGAAGCGGACGATTGCTTGCCAGATGGCGGACGCCAAGAAACAACGCATCGGTGTGACCATCGAAGGCGGCGGAGCGACCTTTACCGCTAGCGGGACAAGCATCTTGTTCGAAGGATTCTTGCGAGCCTATGTCGAAGGCAGTGACGACCCCGAAGCGGAATTGGCCAACAAAGAACGATTGTTGCCCGCGTTGTCCGAGCAAGACCGGCTCGACGCCGTCAACTTGGACGCAAAGAGCCACACGACCCAGCCTCCGGCGCGGTACAGCGAAGCATCGTTGACTCGCACGCTCGAAGAAAAAGGGATCGGTCGACCGAGTACGTTTGCGTCGATTATCGACACCATCCAAAAACGGGACTACGTCTACAAAAAAGGCAACGCGTTGGTCCCAAGCTGGACCGCATTCAGTGTGATTCGCCTGTTGGAAACCCATTTTGGCGCGTTGGTGGATTACGAATTCACCGCCCAGATGGAAGATTTTCTCGACACGATCAGCCGCAAAGAAGCCGAGCGGCTCGAGTACCTGCGAAGCTTCTATTTCGGCGACACCGACAACCCTGCGACCGAAGATCATCAAGCGATCGGATTGAAGAGACGACTCGAAGAAAAGGTCGAAGAGATCGATCCACGAGTCACCGCGATGTTTTCACTTGGCACGCCCACCGAAGGCGAGCATCGTGAAGAGGTGTTCGTTCGTGTCGGCAAGTACGGTCCGTTCCTCGAACAGGGCGAGCGTCGTGGTTCGATTCCCGATGGTTTGGCGCCCGACGAAATCGATCTGCCCAAAGCGCTCGAACTACTTGAACAGAGTCAAGTCGAAGACGAACCGATCGGAATTCACCCTGAAACCGGCAAGCCAATCTACGTCAAAGTGGGCCGCTTTGGCGCCTACATCCAATTAGGCGAAAACGACGACGAAGAGAAACGCAATCAGTCGCTGCTGAGGGGGATGGAGGTTTCCGATTTGACGCTCGAAATGGCGTGCAAACTGTTGACCTTGCCGCGAACGCTGGGCGATCATCCGGAAAGTGGTGCTCCGATCCAAGCATTTGATGGTCGCTATGGACCGTACATCAAGTGTGAAAAGGACACCCGTTCGCTGCCTGCCGGAGTGTCTCCGTTGGAGGTCACATTGGAAGAGGCGATTGCGCTGCTGAAACAGCCCAAAACGCGTGGTCGTGCGGCACCCAAAGAACCGATCAAAAAGTTCGAGAAACCGTCGCCGGTCACCGAAGGCGAGGTCAAGATTCTTGAAGGTCGCTTTGGGCCCTACGTCACCGATGGCGAAACCAACGCCTCGCTACGCAAGGGCATGGATGCAGCCGAAATGACTTTCGAAGCCGCATTGGACTTGTTGGCTGAACGCGCCGCGAAGGGGCCGAGCAAGAAGAAAAAGAAGGCCAGCAAGAAGAAGGGGGCAACGAAAAAGAAGGCCGCCAAAAAGAAGACGACCAAGAAAAAGGCCGCTAAAAAGACGGCCAAAAAGAAGGGCGTCGTCAAAAAGAAAGCCTAACGGCGCCGGAGCCTCACACCTGGTCGTAGCGAAACTCGTCAACGGCTTGTTGATTTAGTCGTACGATGGACTTCCTAGTCCGTCGAATCCACCATTGACGGACTAGGACGTCCATCCTACACCGCTTGCCGCATGAAACTTCACTAAATCAACAAGCCGTCAAAAGTTTCGGCGGTCTTGCATTCGCAACCACTCGCCACGTCGCCAAGTCTCTTGGCGGCTTTTTTGGGGTTCCAATCGAATGCGATCTCCGCTGCAACTCAATTCGCTAGCTGCGAATCATCGGCCGCGCGGCTTGCCAATGCTGGAGCAGCATTTCGGGCCAATACAGTGCCGGCAAAACGAAGGCGAAATGGGGGGCTCGGGGCGACACGACTAAGGGCATCAAACCATCGCTGATCAGTTGATTGGGAAGATGATGGCGGACAAAATAAACCGTGGATATCATGCACGGTTTCGCTGAAATCGCTTGTGGAACCGGCAGACCAAAAACGCGGATGTATTCGTCGGTCAAGTAGTTCGCAATCGGAGCGAGTGCGGGAGATGCGGGGCGTGTGCCCTTGAGCGATCCGAGTCCCGCAGCAACCTGACCAAGTTCTTCCGGCATGATGTTGGGTGAATTTAACGCGTAGACCATTTCGCCGGGGAGGTCTCTTTTGCCCGGTTGGAATAATTGATTGTTGGCCTGGATCAGATGCCCCCAGACGATCACCCCGTCGCGAAAAACCGATTCTTGAGCAGCCAATGGTTGGCACAGCTTATCCGCAGAGCTGAGTAGCCGTGTCAAAAACGAAAATTTGACGCGCAGGTGAGCTTTCTCTTCGTTGCTGAACGTCCTCGGCGCATTTCCGAACCGCTGGCGGGATTCATTCAACATGCCTGGCCATGTCGTTTGAGGTTGCACCGTAGCGGCGCGAGGTGACGGTGACGACGGCTGTGGAGTGTTTATCGTTCGCGGCCGCGGCTGAGCTGCGATGCTGGCACCTGTGGATTCGCTTGGCGACGGCTTAGCCAAGCGAAGCTGCCTACTGCATTTGGGACACTGCACGATCTCGGCCGAATCCATTTTGACCGACAACATGGTTCCACAGGGACATTTGATACGGCGCATTCAGGTACACTCCCAACGTAAAAGCGACGGAGATTTCAGTTGCAACGCGAAGGATGAAATCAGCATAACGTGCCGAATCTGTTCGCTGGGTTGGTAACGTCCGCGTCAGCAGGTTTTTCTTGCCGCCCGATTTTTTTCGTTGCACTCGATTTTTTCTTGCCGCTCGATCGCAAACGCCGCCGAGATCGAGACCTCTAGCATCGTGGGGACGACACACACGATGGCTCGGTTTCCGCTAACTTGTCGTTTGACGCAGTAATCCAAACGTGACGCCAAAGCGAGATCGCAATCATCGAGATCGCAATCATCGAGATCGCAATCCTATTGCAACCGAGTATGCAAAGCTTGCATCCGAATACGATTCGCGATGGTCGTCCTCGATCCAAATAACGACCGATGCGACCTTGGCTCGGATACCGAGTGAGCTCGGCGATGTTTTGGATGTAGGCGGATGACAGCGTCCGCCACCCAATTGTCCGTTGCTGCGGTTGGGGAAGTTTCCTTAACCTCCTGTTTCGCTCGCCGGTGTCGATTCTGGCAGGATCTGGGGCCACGCGAGGACTGGACGTTTGCGATAGAGTTATTACGCTCATGACTGCGGTGGCCCCCCTTTCTACCTGCGGCCGCAGTGAACTCACGCTTGGTTGACGATGCGATCGTGTTACGTCCCTTTATCCAACAACGTCTGCGGCCCGCTTTGCGAAACCCCGCGACGTTCGCATCGCTGACCACGGTCGGATTGTTTGGAGCCAGTCTTGCATTGAAACTGGTCGGCAACCTTGTGCTTTCGCGGTTGGTGTTGCCCGATGTGTTTGGATTGATGGCGTTGGTCACGATTGCGGTGATGGGGCTGACCCTACTTTCGGATGTAGGGCTCGCACCTGCGGTGGTCCAACATTCCAAGGGCAGCAACCCCGATTTTCTACGCACCGCATGGACTGTTCAAGCGATTCGAGGGATCGCGATTTGGGTTGGTTGCTGGATGGCCGCACCGCTGGTCGCGAAATTCTATAGCGAACCCATCCTCATCGTCCTGATCCCGATCGTCGGATTCACCGCGGCAATCGAAGGTTTCGCTTCGACGGGGATCATGACCGTTCAGCGGCGACTCAAACCGACTGCAATGATCACCTACAACGTGCTCAGCCAATTTTTGGGGACGGTCGTGACTTGCGTGATCGCTTATTTCTACCCCACGGTGTGGGCGTTGGTGGCCGGCGGGTTGGTGGCGTCCGCGAGTCGAATGCTAAGTAGCTATCTGTTGCCCTGCGAAATACGTCATCGATTCGGATGGAACCCCGAGTTCGCTCGCGATTTGTTTCACTTTGGCAAATGGATTTTTCTCAGCACGGCGGCGACATTTTTCGCGATGCAGGTCGACCGCATGGTGCTGGGGCGAATTGGCAGTTTAGAAACGCTTGGCTTGTACACGTTGGCGACCACCATCGCGATGTTGCCAGTGCTGTTGATCACGCATATCGGCGACTACGTGATGTTTCCGTTGTTGGCGCGGTCGGCGCGTGAGACTCCCGAAAAATTGGCAGCCGAAGTTGCACCGGTTCGTGGGCGGATGCTCGGGTTTGGCTTGATCATGAACGTTGGCGTGTTCGCAGTAGCGCCGATCTTCTTTGGTCGATTGTATGGCGCCCAATACGCCGACGCCGGACGGTTGTGTCAGTGGATGGTTTTCGCAGGCTGGGGTAGTGTCGTTTCGGGATTGGCCGTGCAGACGCTGAAGGCGGTTGGCGACGTGCGGTCGATGGCGACCGGAAAAATGATACGTTTCATTGCCACAATCCCCTGTACGTTGATCGGATTTACCCAATTTGGACTCGAAGGGTTTATCGTTGGCTACACCTTGGGGATCGTCCCCGAGCATCTGTGGAACGTGGGCAAGCTGTGGAAGACGCGATTGTCATTTCCGCTGCAAGATTTGGCATACACGTTGGCCTTCACCGCCGCGATCATTGTTTTGCATCAGTTTGGAACCACGGTCGTCTCGTCCGCAGTGCTGGTTTGTCTGGTCAGCGGCGTCACGCTTGCGGCGGTCTACTGGATCGAAAATCGAGCTCGCGGGAATCTCGCCACCCAATCGGTCTAAGGATCGTTGGCGGCAGCGACGACTTGGCCAATAGGGCGTTTTCACTGCGGCACCATCCTCGGCGGCCGTTTTGGGCCGATCCAGGCGGGAAAAAGGCAGCGCTCTCGCCTTGGCGTGGATTGCACGCTAAAATCCTCCACTTCGAACTTAAATCGACAAAACCAACCCACTTAACTGATTGCTGGAGTACCCCGAATGCCATCTGGTATTGAACGCGTCCGAGAGATCCGTCGACTTCGTAAACGTCGCAAAAAGACCCGTCACTTGCTCGACCGAGCTAAGAAGGGAACGATGGAAAAAGCGGAAGTGATTCGCAAACTTCGTCTGCTCACGCCTGGTGCTGACGTGATCATCGAGCGCGAAGGCCTGAAGGGCTAAATCGTTCCTGCTTTGGAACGAGATCGATTTTTCATTCCCCTTTGCCACCGCCATGGCTGCGGGCAAAGGGCTCGGCACCTGCGGGAACCTTCTTCTGCGATGATTCCCAACGCGATGCTTTCCCGTCTGATGTTCTAGCGTCGTTGCGAAAACTCGCTAAGCGTTTGCTCGCACCCACGTCCTGCTGTGACGTGGATTTGGCAGCGATGCGGATTTAGCGGCAAAGATAAAGCGACTGGATTTAGCGTTTGTTCGCGGCTGCCCGGGTGGGAATGGGCAACGTAGACGCCACCCATGCTTACCAACGCAGCAATGCGGTTCCCCAGGCCAATCCGGCACCGAAACCGCATAGCAGCACCAATTCGCCTCGTTGGATTCGCCCTGCTCGCACCGCTTCGTCCAGCGCCAACGGGATGCTGGCGGCCGAAGTGTTGCCATAGCGATCCAGGTTGACGAAAACGTCTTTGGGGGCGATGTCCAGATCGGCAACCGCCGAGTCGATGATCCGTTGGTTGGCTTGATGCAGAACGACCAACGACAATTGGTCCGACGTCACTCCGGCGTGCTGCAGTACTTGTTTCGCACTCTCGTCAAACACGCGGACGGCCCATTTGAACACGCCTCGGCCGTCCATCGTCATGTATTGAGCACCTTCGGCAAACGCTTCGGGGGTCAAAGCACGCCGCGTGCCACCGGCCGGAATGCACAACATCGACCCTCCGCAACCTTCGCTACCGAGTTGGTAGGACAATAATCCTTGTTCGTGTAACCGGCTCGCCGAATCGGTTGCTTCTGCATCGCTCTCTGGTTCCGCCGGGGTCATGATCACCGCACCCGCTCCGTCACCAAACAGGGGGTAGGTCTTTACATCCTCGGGGTTCACTGTGCGGCTCATCATGTCAGCACCAACGACCAGGACACGGCGACTATTTCCCATTCCAACGAATTGGGCCGCCGTGATCATGGCGTAGGTAAATCCTGCACACGCCGCGTTGATATCCATCGCCGGCGCCACCGATCCGAGCATGCGTTGCAATTGGCATGCGGTGGAGGGTGTCGGGTAATCGGGGGTCATCGTCGCGACGATGATCAAATCAATCTCGCTGGCGTCCATGTTCGCGGCTTCCAAGCATCGCAGTGCAGCTTGGTAACACATCTCGCTGGTGGATTGATCATCCGCCGCACGGCGACGTTCGCGGATGCCGGTCCGCCGCACAATCCACTCGCTATCGCATCCCAGCGAGGCAAGATCCTCGTTGGTGACAATTTGCTCGGGGACGTAAGATCCCGTCGCCGCCACGCGAACGCCTGCCACCTTTCCCATCCGGCCACGATAATTCAGCTCGCCACTCGGGCTGGCTGCTGCCTTTGAGGCACACGAAGCGTCGGCACTCGGTGGTTCCGCAGACGAAACGTTGGTGTCCGCAGAGGTTTTGCAAGTGGCTTGGTTTTCGGTCGCAGAACGATTGGGCGAGTTCGACTGGGTCATTGCAGCTTGATAAGAGTGAGGAAGCTCGCAAAATGGAGAGCGAAGAGGTTAAAATAGAGACTCAGGTGTTCGCATGGCGATACCAATCGCTGGCTCCAAAGAGGCGGCCCAAAATATAGCTTTTCAGACCCGATTGCGTTAGACGTGCACTCAATTGCACACCCCAGCTGAATTCTCGTGGTCATCCTCTCTGTGGGTGGATCCCGTTTCGTTTCTCGATTCTCAAGCAAATTGTCGCAAATTCCCTCCCGCAACGATTTCGTGTCACGGCTGCGGGTTGGCCGCGCCCGGACCGCAATCCTGGCGGGAATCGTCGTTTTTACCGCCGCCGGATGGATCGCCGCTTGGAGCGGTTTCACCACGCACTCAAAAAAGCAGATTTTTCGCGTCAGTGGGTTTTCCATGGCGCCGACGCTCTGTGGCGATCACCAGATCATCCGCTGCCCTGGTTGCCGTATCGAGATGAAAGTCGCTGCGGAGTCGGCTTCGACGCTGATCGCGTCGGGACGCCAGGTGACGTGTTGGCATTGTGGCGAAAAAAGGAAGTACGACAGCGCCGCGGTCCAGGGCGATTGGGTTGCGGGAGATCTCGTCGAGGTCACGCCGATCGAATCAAACGCCGAGAACCCGCTTCGCATCGGTGACATGATTGCCGTCGATCTCGAGGGGCAATTGCGGGTCAAACGAATCCTGGCATTGCCGGGTGATGTGGTTTCGCTTGACGAGCGGCGTTTGTGTGTGAATGGCAAGCGGCTCGAGTTGCAGCTGGCGGAATCGGCGGACAACCGCAGCGGGACACTGATCGATGTCGACATCGATCGCCACCGGTCGATATCACGCTGGGCTCGTGCGACCGATCCCGAATTTTCGGATTGGCTGGTTTATCACCCCCAATCGGTTTACGAACATTCGCGGCCGAGCGAGATCTATGACGATTACCCCTGTAACGTCGATGTGATTCGCCGGCTCGATCCTGTGGATCAATTGGCGGTTTCACTGTCGCTGAGCGTTGCCGCCACGATCGATGTCGCGTTTTATTCAGCTGATGGAACGCGTGTCGCGACGCGGAATCTCGCGGCCAACGAATTGGCAACGTTCTCTGTGGGAACGTCTAGCATGGTGGGGACGGATGAACCGCAGAGTACGATTTCGCTGACTTCGAAAACCCCGCTAGCGATCCGAGTTCGGGGGGCCGCTGCGGCGCGTGACATCGTGGAAGATCTGCGGGTTCGCAGGTCGATCGAATATCGCTTGCGGAGTCGAGATTCCGTTGCCGCGTATCCGCTGACGTTGAAGCAAGATGAATGTTTTATCGTTGGCGACAACGTGCCGATCTCGGTGGATAGCCGCGACTTTGGCCCGCTGCCCATCAAAAGTATCGTCGGCGTCGCCCGCCGTTTGACGCCGCAGTAGCGTGGTCATCGCGACTTGGCACGGAAGCTGCAATATGTTGGGGGTATCGGCGATTTGTGCCAGAATGACCGGCCGGCATTGCTGACGATTTTTTGGGGGGCCGCAACCTGTCGGACGAGGCTCCTGATTCGGGTGGCAGTGTTCCACCGACCGCGTGTTAGGTAATAAAGATGTTTGTTCGGCTTCTCGCTGCGTTTATCATCATCCCGCTGGTAGAGCTCTATTTGTTGCTGCAATTGGCAGACGCCACCAGTGGTTTGACGGCGTTTGCAGTGGTCATCGGTACCGGAGTGCTTGGCTCGTTTCTGGCTCGCCGCGAAGGCGCTAACGCTTGGTTTCGTTTTCAAACCGCGTTGGCCGAAGGCCGGATGCCGAGTCGCGAGATCCAAGATGGATTGATGATCGTCTTTGCCGCCGCGATGTTGCTGACTCCGGGGCTGCTGACCGATACGCTGGGTTTTGTTTTGTTGGTTCCTGCCGGACGTGCGTTGGTTCGCCGTTACGTGCTGAGCCGCTATATCGGATCGGTGCGCGTTCATGTCCAAGGCCAGCGAGGCACCAGCGGCTTTTCGGCTGATGACACCGACGTCGAATCACCCCTTTACCCACCCCGCCGTCCGAGTTCATCCAAAACGATCGACGCCACCTCGTATCATAAAACCCACGAATAAGTGCCCGGGTAAACCAGTGCCCGGGTAAACCAGTGCCCGCGTCTAAACCAATGCCCGCGTCGTCCACTGGTCGCCCCTATCAATGCAGCAGCCCATTGTCGGATACCACCGAGACGAAGAAGGCCATTGGGTCGCCCAGCTCCGGTGTGGACACTACCAACACGTCCGACATGATCCTCCGTGGATGAATCGTCTGTGGGTGACGACAGCGGCGGGTCGCGAGTCTCGGTTGGGCGTGAAATTGGAATGCAAGAAGTGCGACGAAGGGGCGCCCAGTGATCCCCCGCTGCCAAGCTGCCAATCGGACTGCTAGCCGATGTGAGTGCCGGATGTTCCAATAAGGCTAGCGGTTTCCACCCTTTGTTCCTTTCCAACATCCGATACGTCGATGGTTCACGATTCCACGGTGCTCGCCAGCGTCCAGTCCATTCATGAGGCCGAAACGCGAATTCGCGACAACGTCCGCCATACGCCGTTGTTGCCTAGCGCGCGGTTATCGCTTGCGTTTGATGCCAATGTGCTGCTGAAACGCGAAGATCTACAAGACGTTCGCAGCTACAAGATTCGTGGTGCGTACAACCGGATGACGCAATTGACGCCCGCGCAGCGAGCTGCCGGCGTGGTCTGCGCCTCCGCTGGCAACCACGCTCAAGGGTTCGCCTATGCGTGCAACGCGATGCAGATCAATGGCCGCATCTATATGCCTGCGGTGACACCCAAGCAGAAAGTTGACAAGGTTCGCATGTTCGGCAAAGAACACGTGGATGTGTTTTTGGTGGGCGATACGTTTGATGACGCTGCGGCCGAAGCGCACAAAGCGACCGCCGAAGGATTGACCTACGTGCCGCCGTTTGACGATCCTGCGATCGTGGCGGGTCAAGGCACCGTCGGGCTCGAGATCCTTGCCGACTACACCGAGCCGATCGACTATGTCTTGGTCGCCGTCGGCGGCGGCGGATTGATCTCGGGATTGGGAAGCTATTTTCACCATCAATCACCGGCGACGAAGATCATCGGAGTGGAACCGACCGGGGCACCGGCGATGTATGAAAGTTTGCGTCAAGGCAAAGTGGTCACCCTGGAGACGATCGACAACTTCGTCGATGGGGCGGCGGTGAAACGCGTGGGGGATTTGAATTTTGCTATCGCGCAACAAGTCGTTGACCGGATGCTGCTTGTTCCCGAAGGCAAAGTCTGCAGCGAGATGCTGCGGCTGTACAACGACGAAGGTCTGGTGGTCGAACCGGCCGGCGCGCTGGCGATTGCGGCACTCGAGCAAATCAAGGACGAGATCCAAGGCAAAACCGTTGTCTGTATCGTCAGCGGCAGCAACAACGACATCAACCGTACCGAAGAAATTCGCGATCGAGCGTTACTGTACGAAGGGCTCCAGCATTACTTTATCATCAAGTTCCCACAGCGCGCCGGAGCGCTGCGAGACTTCTTGAACAATGTGCTCGGCCCCACCGACGACATTACCCACTTCGAGTACACCAAGAAACACAATCGTGAAACCGGTCCCGCGCTGGTCGGATTGCAGATCGCCAAAGCCGATGACTACGCCGGGTTGATCGAGCGGATGAACGCCAGCCATATCGAATACCAAGTCGTCAACGAGCAGCGAATGCTGTTTGATCTGCTTGTCTAAATGTGGGATAGGCTTCCATCCTTTCACGTCACATCGATGCATTTTCAGCGTAGCGGAAGTCGTCAAGACTTTCGTTGGATTGAGGGATGCACCCCGAAACTCTTGACGAGTTTCGCTACGAAAACGTTCGCAGCGTTATCCGTTTCGGCTAACTCAGCGTAGCGGAAGTCGTCAAGACTTTCGTTTGTATTAAGGGATGCACCCCGAAACTCTTGACGAGTTTCGCTACGAAAGCATTCGCAGCGCTATCCGTTTTGGCTAACTCAGCGTAGCGGAAGTCGTCAAGACTTTCGTTGGATTGAGGGATGCATCCCGAAACTCTTGACGAGTCTCGCTACGAAAACCGTCGTAGTGTTATCCGTTTCGGCTAACTCGGCGTAGCGGAAGTCGTCAAGACTTTCGTTGGATTGACGGATGCACCCCGAAACTCTTGACGAGTCTCGCTACGAAAACCGTCGCAGCGCTATCCGTTTTGGCTAACTCAGCGTAGCGGAAGTCGTCAAGACTTTCGTTGGATTGAGGGATGCACCCCGAAACTCTTGACGAGTTTCGCTACGGAAACGTTCGCAACGCTATCCGTTTCGGCTAACTCAGCGTAGCGGAAGTCGTCAAGACTTTCGTTGGATTGAGGGATGCATCCCGAGACTCTTGACGAGTCTCGATACGAAAACGTTCGCAGCATTATCCGTTTTGGTTAACTCGGCGTAGCGGAAGTCGTCAAGACTTTCGTTGGATTGAGGGATGCATCCCAAGACTCTTGACGAGTCTCGATACGAAAACGTTCGCAGCATTATCCGTTTTGGCTAACTCGGCGTAGCGGAAGTCGTCAAGACTTTCGTTGGATTGACGGATGCATCCCGAAACTCTTGACGAGTCTCGCTACGAAAACGTTCGCAACGCTATACGTTTCGGCTAACTCAGCGTAGCGGAAGTCGTCAAGACTTTCGTTTGTATTAAGGGATGCACCCCGAAACTCTTGACGAGTTTCGCTACGAAAACGTTCGCAGCGTTATCCGTTTTGGCTAACTCGGCGTAGCGGAAGTCGTCAAGACTTTCGTTGGATTAAGGGATGCACCCCCGAAACTCTTGACAAGTTTTGATTTAGTGATGTTTCCTGCGGCAAGGGCCGTATGATGGACTTCCTAGTCCGTCAATGATGTATTCGACGGACTAGGAAGTCCATCGTACGACTAAATCAACGAAACTTTTGACAAGTTCCGCTACGTGGCGCTAGACTCTACACCACCAACTCGGACGCACTATCGCGATTCTTCCAAAGATACAAAATTCGCATCGACGTTGCGGGGTGGATTCCATCGCCTTCGCCCAGGATACGAAACAGCGATTTTTCAGGTGCCGCCAGGATCATTTGCACCAATTGTTCGATTTGACGTTGGTTCAAACG
Organism: Novipirellula caenicola; assembly: GCF_039545035.1. Classification (NCBI taxonomy): domain Bacteria; kingdom Pseudomonadati; phylum Planctomycetota; class Planctomycetia; order Pirellulales; family Pirellulaceae; genus Novipirellula; species Novipirellula caenicola. The sequence continues at coordinate 40,740 of NZ_BAABRO010000002.1, read as the reverse complement.
GACATCCTGAGGGTCATCCAGGATCGATTCCCATTCCAATCGATCGATGTTGTTGATCTGTTTGGCCTGCAACTCGAGTTGTTCTTTGAGGTCGTCCTCGTCGATGTCGTTTTCCCAGACGTATTTGATAAAACCGGATACCGAGGCACTGCGATTGGCCTGCGTTCGTTGCTTCAGTTCACGCGTGACCGATTCGAACAATTCGGGTTCGGCCGCGTGGCCGTAGGGGATCGCTTTTTCGACTGCGGCCGCCATTTCACTTGGGGTTAGCAGTTCGTTGCCGGCGTTAAGCGCCATGACTTCGAGTTGAATCAGAAAACGCATCTCGGCATCCAAACCGACTTTTAGCAAACCGCTAATCGAGGCCTCGATTCCGTTGACCTGCGCCCCAAAGTCATCGCATAGGTATTCGATCGTTCGTCCGTGTCGCACCCTGCCGATTCCGCTAACGAACCAAAAGGCTGTACTGATTGCCGAGACGATGATGAAACCGAGATAGCCAACCGCCTGCAGCCACTGGACGGCGAGAATGCCGACCAACGCCCCGAGCACAATCGTCAGCAAGCGAAATCGCTCACCTGCCAAGTTGAATCGGTAGTAATGGCCAAGTTCATGCCCCATCACCGCTTGGACTTCATCGCCTCGCAATTTGTGCAGGACTTGGCGGTGCAGGTAGATCCCGTTTAGCCCACCAAAGATGCGGCCCAAACGCATGGCACCGGCGTTTAGTGATTTGTCGCTGGTGACGTAAACCGGCAGCCGCTCGTCGGGCAGTTTCAACCGCTGAAGTGTTTCACGATAGAGCGTTTGCAGTTTGTATTTATCGAGCTCGCCGAACCGTGTGGTTTCTTTGATGTCCTCGATTCGTTTCTTCTTTTGACCCCATGTACGCGCCAATTCCATCGCAAACGGACCGAGGATCACCAAACATGCTGTGACCGAGACGATCGGAGCGAACACGACTTGTTCCCATCGAATCAACGCGATCAGCGCGATGATGCCGATCACGTGTACGGTGATCCATAGCCATGTGAACTGATTCGCGCGACGCAGTTGTTCGAGCAACGCTTCGCGATCGGGAACCGCTTGTAAATTCATCAAAATGCTGCGTCAATCAAGGCTGTGAGAATTCCGCCAGTCGGTTTGCCACGCGTCTGGAAATAGACATCGCCTGGGCCGGTGTAGCGGTTGATCAAACCTTCGCCGGACATCAGCGAATCTTTCAGCGACTCGGATGCTTTGACGAGTTTGTAAGTGACGGTGTCCGAAAATGCGACCATAAATCGATTGTCCACGTACAGTGTCTCGTTCACAGCGAGTTGACGATGTTCGATCGCGCCAAAGGCTTGGCAAAAGACATGTCCGCGTCCCGTCGCGTGCATCAGAAACAATCCCTTCTTGCTCATCAATCCCTTTAGCCCACCGTACTTGATTCGCACGTGAGTCGTGCCGATGTTGGCCAAATAGGATCCGCGTGTCAGGTAGTAGCCCGATTCGGCGTCCAGGCTCAGCACGACGATGTCGCCGTAACTTTCCGGAGCCAGTACGACGGTTTGCTCGTCGGATTTGGCGCGAAATTCGGCGGTGAAGAAACTTTCGCCCCCAAGCATACTCTTGATGCCGCCAAACCACGAATTGCGTGGCCGCCGCCGTGCCGATGGCGTCTCCGCTGCAGACGACGGCTGCTCGTTGGAAGATTCAGAGGAAGATTCAGTTTCGTCGTCCGAATCCAACCGGCCGACGTGGGCCGAGATCGAAATCCCAGCCGACATCGTCAGCATGCTGTTCGGCTGCGCTACCACGTACTCGTGCTGGGCAAGCGAGAATTCGAGCGTGGAGAAAACAGGAGCGTGGTTGACGCGGAATTCCATGGGTTTTGGTGGAGCGATCTGAACGCTCGTGTTTCAGAGGCTTCAACAAGAAATGGAAAACACTTGGCGACGTCCTGTCAACGCAAACAAATCAGAAATCGTCAGCGGTATCGGCCGCATACTTGTTACGCAACAAGTAACCGGCGAACGCAATCACCGCAAGGATCCCAAGAAAAATAAACAGGGCAACCATCCGCGATACACCCAAGACATCGGAGATGCCAGTGATGCAAATGTCATAAATGACAATGCGAATGAACCAGCCAACCAGTCCACCAAGCCCGCCGCCGCGGCGTGCCAATAATGACGAATGAAGAGATAGCACTAAATTATCCTGCTCACAATGGTCAACAAATGATGTAACTTTGGATCAACGTTTTGACCACCAGAGCGAAGCCGAGCTTCCATGTGCCAAATCGTTTCACACAACGATGGGACTGGTATAAGAGGAATTGATCCCTCTGTCAATCTTTTTCAGGGCCACCCGGCGGAGGCGGCCGACCAGCATGCTGATTAATCCGTAGAAAACGGATAATTCTTTCAAAATGCCATTGACCCACCGCTAACATCTCGTTGTGCAAAGGACGCACTCTGCTTGCCGGCAGCAGACCTCGCAAAATGCGAAACGAGTTCCAAGTCACTGGAACCCGTTTGTCTCTGTTTCTTTCTGAATCCAACTCGATTCGTGTTGCGACAGTGTTGTCGCGCTGACCTCGCAGCCATTAGCTCGGGTGCATTTTTTCGCGATTTCGTATTGGATCGAAGCCAAAAACAAATTTGAGAGAATCGTAAGATGAGAAATTTCGTTGTAATGGTTGCCGTCGCCGCCGCAATGTCGGTCCCCGCCTTCAGCTCCGCAGAGGAAAAGGAGTCGCACACGTCCTCGGGCAAAACGATTGTTGAGATCGCCGCTGGCAACGAGGACTTTAGTACGTTGGTCGCTGCGGTCAAAGCCGCTGGTTTGGCCGAGACGCTTAGCAGCAAAGGGCCGTTCACTGTCTTCGCTCCGACCAATGAAGCGTTCGATAAGCTGCCCAAAGGAACGGTCGAGTCGTTGCTGAAACCCGAAAACAAAGACAAGTTGGTTTCGATTTTGAAGTACCACGTTGTCTCGGGCAAAGTCATGGCCGCCGATGTCGTCAAGCTAGACGAGGCCAAGACGGTACAGGGACAGTCGGTCCAAATCAGCACTGGCAGCGAAGGTGTGTCGGTCAATAAGTCAAAGGTCGTTAAAACGGACATCAAGGCATCCAATGGAGTGATCCACGTGATCGACTCGGTTTTGATCCCGTCGGACAAATAAACTTCAAAAACGATCGGATCGCACCGATCACGACCACCGTGAATTCTTAGCCTCGGCAGTCCCCAATGGAGATCGCCGAGGTTTTTTCGTTCTCTGTCTAGCATCTCGCTCAGCACAGCATCTCGTTGCAACGTGCTTTACATCCTGAAACGCTTCCGCATGGAGTTCGGATGGGCGAAAGTCTTCACCGCTGCGATGAGGCAGAAATCAAGTGCAGGGGCGTTTGCGGCCCCCTTGCTTTGACAGTAGAGGGCTTTCTCGTTACTCTGATGTGCAGCCTCTTTTTTGTGTCGTTATCGATGTCGCGTATCTCGCTTCTACTTTTCGCTGTTTTTTTGTCGGCCGGCGCCGTGGCGTCGTCGTCGGCCCAAGGAAGTTGCGGTGATTGGTTGGCGCATTCCGGCGACACGGCAACAACGACTGACGGCGTCCAAAATGACGTTTCGGTTGAAAAGAGCGAACGAGTGTCGGACCAATCGAATTCTCATGAATCGCGAGCACGTCGCTGTCGCGGGTTGCACTGTGAACAGGCTCCGCTTGGCCCGGCCCCGCTGCCTGCTTCGCCGATCAACGACCAGCGACTTCCCGATTTAGCCTGCCTGATGGCGTTGCCCAACTCGGACGATTTCGAGATTGTTGGCGGCATGGCCGAATCGAAAATCGGTTTGCTTGTTGGCAATGCGATCACGATCGAGCGTCCTCCCAAGCACCGTCCGCTTTGTCACGGATAAAACACCGGGACCGGCCGAAGCGAAGATCGCCTCGATTTTCGTTGCTCTGAAGCCGCCGTAGCGGAAGTCGCCTAGACTTTCGTCTCGCCAACGGATTCGCCCCTAACGTTCGCTCCTGCGATTTTATCTGCGCTCAAAGCTCTCTCTTTGACGATGGCTCGACCCCATTGTCGAGTGAACGATTTCGCTGCACGCCCTCGCCTCGCCGATCTCGGTCAGCGGGCATGCGCGAAACGGGTAATCCTAAGTGTGAGACCCTAGCGGGTGCGCACTGGGACGTTACGAATCAGCCAATCCATCGAGCGAACCGTTTTATGTTTAGTGTCACGGCAAGCAGCGGCCCAGTTGCCGCTGCGAAAAAGAAGAAATATGTACGCGCGGTCGGGCCGCGGTTACGCAAACTGTTGTACGTCGTTTTTGCGCTCGTCGCACTGCTGTACGCCAACTCGGGATACCTTTCGCTAATCACGTTCCTCGAGTGGAAGAACAACGAAACGTACCAAGATTATTACTACCAATACATGTTCCTCGCCCATTTGGTGATGGGGCTGCTGTTGATTGTTCCGCTAGTCGTGTTCGGGTTGGTCCACATGTGGAACACTCGCACGCGGCGAAACCGTCGAGCTTTGAGGATCGGGTATGCGCTGTTTGCCACCAGTCTACTGATTCTGATCAGCGGCTTATTGCTGATGCGAGTCAGTGGGTTTGACCTGAAACAGCCCATCGCCCGCAGCACCGTGTACTGGTTGCATGTGGTGTGTCCGCTGATCGTGATTTGGCTGTATTGGCTGCATCGTTTGGTGGGACCAAAAATCAAATGGCGAGTCGGGCTGGGGTTTGCGGCCGCCGCGGCGGTTTCCATCCTGGCACTTGCGATTGCGCAAATGCAAGATCCGCGAAACTGGAATGCGGTTGGACCAAGTTCGGGGACGCAATACTTCGAGCCATCGTTGGCCCGCACTGCAAGCGGTAATTTCATCCCTGCGAACACGATGATGCAGGACGAATACTGCTTGAAATGCCATGCCGATGTGCACAAAGCGTGGAGCGACAGCGTTCACCGGTTCAGCTCGTTCAACAATCCGCCCTATTTGGCAAGCGTCACAGGTACCCGCGCCCTTTCGATGCAGCGAGACGGTTCGGTCCAAGCATCACGTTGGTGTGCCGGTTGTCACGACCCGGTGCCGTTTTTCTCGGGGGCGTTTGACGATCCCGACTTTGACATGCTCGGACACGCGACATCGCAGGCAGGGATCACGTGTACGGTTTGTCACGCGATCACGCACGTCAATAGCGTCAAAGGCAATGCCGACTATACGATCGAAGAACCGCTGCACTACCCGTTTGCGTTCAGCGACAACGCGGCGCTGCAGTGGGTCAACAACCAATTAGTCAAAGCCAAACCGTCGTTTCATAAGAAGACATTCTTGAAACCGTTTCACAAGACCGCCGAGTTTTGTTCGACATGTCACAAAGTGCATTTGCCGTTGGCACTGAATCACTACAAAGACTTTCTTCGCGGACAAAACCACTACGATTCGTACTTGTTCAGCGGCGTTTCAGGCCACGGTGCTCGCAGTTTCTATTACCCACCGAAAGCTCAGCACAATTGCAATGAATGTCACATGCCGCGGGTCGCTTCGGACGATTTTGGAGCACAAGTTGATCCGGCCACCGGACTGATGAGTGTTCACGACCACATGTTTCCATCGGCCAACACCGGCATCGCATGGCTTCGCGGCGCGGATGATGTGATCGAAGCGCATCGCGAATTTCTCAAGGACAATGTTCGGGTCGATTGGTTCGCTCTTCGCGAGGATGGCGAGATTGATGGCAAATTGACCGCTCCGCTGCGTCCCCATGTTCCGGCGTTATCGCCAGGCAAGACCTATCTGTTGGACGCTGTCGTGCGAACGTTAAAGCTCGGGCATTTGTTCACTCAAGGAACGGTGGATTCGAATGAAGTTTGGCTCGAGGTCACCGTCACCAGCGGCGATCGTGTGATCGGTCGCAGCGGCGCGGTCAATCCAGACAAGTTCAACGAAGTGGATCCGTGGGCCCATTTCTTGAACGTGTTCATGCTGGACAAAGACGGAAATCGAATCGACCGCCGCAACGCGGAAGACATTTTTACGCCTCTGTACAACCATCAAATTCCGCCTGGTGCGGCCCAGACGGTTCACTACGAATTGCAGTTGCCCGACGATTTGGACGCGCCGGTGACCGTCGAAGTCAAGGTCCAGTACCGGAAATTTGACCAACGCTACATGAACATCGTGGCAAACGTCAACGAAGAATTAGGGCAGATCATTCGCGGTCATGAACCAGGCAAAGAGTACCGCAACGATCTGCCCATCGTGACGATGGCATCCGATTCGATCACCTTTCCGGTCGCAGGCGTGCAGGCCGAAGTGAGCAATCCCAAACGCGATATCCCCGAGTGGCAACGCTGGAACGATTATGGCATCGGACTGCTGCTGAAAGGGAAGGCCGAGTTGAGGCAGGCCGAAGAAGCGTTCAAAGAAGTCGAGAAACTTGATCGTTACGATGGACCTCTGAATCTGGCTCGTGTGCTCAACACCGAAGGGCGCCTGGACGAAGCGGTCCAGGCACTCAACCGAGCCAATCAGTATGCGGACCAGCCGGACTTTCCACGTTGGACTTGGGCGTGGCTGTCCGGCGAAATCAATGCGCAACAAGGCCGTTTGGAAGAGGCGGTGCAGAACCTTCGCAGCGTGCTCGAAGACAATACCGAAGAAATGCAGCGACGCGGATTTGATTTCAGTCTGGATATCGAAGTCATCAATCTGCTTGGACAAACGCTGTTTGATCTCAGCAAGGTTCGCGAACGGCAAGGACGCCAAGAAGAGTCACGGCAATTTGTCAACGACGCGATTCAGCAATTCAAGACGACCCTAGAGATCGATCCTGAAAACGTATCGGCTCATCACAATCTGCAGCAGCTATACGAAAAGATTGGCGACGAAACGCTGTCCGAAAAACACAGCAAACTGCATCTGCGATACAAACTCGATGACAATGCGCAAAGTCGAGCGATTCGATTGGCCCGCGAAAAATATCCCGCTGCCAATCATGCTGCCGAAGCCGTGGTGAAGTACTCGCTGACGCGTGCTACGGAATGAGGGGCGTTGATCGCTCCGCGATCTCACGTCGGCGCTGAAACCGTGTTTTGATCACGGACAACGTCAAATCAATTACAAACCCAACTTTGACTCAATATGAATAAGAACACTTTGGACAACCATCCTTCGGAAAGCCAAGACGAAACCGAGCATCTTGATGATGCCGCGATTGGACACGCATTTCGAATTTCGCTGGTCGCAATCGCAATCTTGATTGTCGTTGGCGGCGTTGCCGTTTACCTGTTTTCACGACCTGAACCGCCCCCGGAAGTTCGTGAGACCAAATTGGCACCGGTGAAAATTCGCGAGGCGTCCCCGCTACAGCTACCGAAGGTAATGTTTACCGATGTGACGGAACAGGCGGGCATCGACTTTGTTCACAACAACGGAGCGACGGGCGACAAATTGCTTCCCGAAACGATGGGCGGCGGTTGCGCGGTGTTCGATTTTGATGCCGATGGTGATCAAGACCTGTTGTTCGTCAATTCGATGAATTGGCAATGGGATCTGGACGACGGCGATGCGGATGGTCGAGCGGAAAGCACGATGGCATTGTACCGCAACGATGGCGGCACGTTTTCTGATGTCACCGAGGGATCGGGGCTGGACGTTTCCGCGTACGGAATGGGTGCCGCCGTGGGCGACTATAACAACGACGGAAAGGTGGATGTGTTTATCACCGCGTTGGGAAGCAATCGGTTGTTCCGCAATCAAGGCGAGGGTAAGTTCGAAGAGGTGACACAGTCTGCGGGCGTTGCGGGAGACGATGACCGCTGGAGCACCGGGGCCGGTTGGTTTGACTACGACAACGATGGCGACTTGGATTTATTCGTCGCCAATTATGTCCAGTGGACTCGGCAATACGATCAAGCTCAAAACTTTCAACTGGTCGGTGGTGGGCGTGCTTACGGACGACCCCAGAATTTCGAAGGCACGTTCCCTTACTTGTATCGCAATGATGGCGATGGTCGATTCACCGACGTTTCCGCCGACGCAGGCGTCCAGGTGCGTAATCCGGCAACAGGGGTGCAGTTGGCCAAATCATTGGGGGTCGCCATCTGTGACCTCGATGAAAACGGTGCGCTTGATCTGATCGTGTCCAATGACACCGTTCAGAATTTGCTGTTCCGCAATACCGGCGACGGCAAGTTTCAAGAGTTTGGGGTGTTGTCGGGGATTGCGTTTGATTCGGGCGGGAACGCGCGTGGGGCGATGGGGATCGACATTGCGCCACTGCGCAATGACAAAGCAATGGCGGTGGCGATCGGAAACTTTTCCAACGAGATGACCGCGTTGTACGTTTCCAAACGAGGTCGAATGCAATTTTTTGATGAAGCCATCTCCACCGGGCTCGGGCCGAGCACTCGATTGGAGTTGACCTTTGGGATTTTCTACTTTGACTATGATTTGGATGGCCGCTTGGATCTATTTTGTGCCAACGGGCACCTGGAAGAGGATATCAACCGAGTGCAACCGAGTCAGCACTACGAACAGCCGCCGCAACTGTTTTGGAACGCCGGTTCGACACAGGGGACGGAGTTTGTCAAAGTCGATGCGGGGCACTGTGGTGAAGACTTGCTCAAGCCGATGGTCGGGCGAGGTGCCGCCTATCTCGATTTTGACAATGACGGCGATTTGGATGTGTTGGTGACGGCGACCGGACGCAAGCCACGGTTATTACGAAACGACCTCGATCTGCAGCACCATTATGTTCGCTTTGAATTGCACGGCGATGGCATCCACTGCAATCGCGATGCGATCGGGGCTTGGGTCGAATTGACTGTCGCCGACAAGGTGTTTCGTAAACAAGTGATGCCGACTCGCAGCTATTTGTCCCAAGTCGAGTTGCCGGTCACGTTTGGATTGGCGGACGCCGAGTCGATCGATAACGTGACGATCCAGTGGCCCGATGGACAGCGGCAAGAAATAGGATCGGTCGACATCGATCAAACGCATACGGTGCACCGAACCCCATAAGGTTGTTCGGTTGCGATACGGCTTTCGATCCGAATCAGGCGGTGACGTCGTTCAGCACCACGAAAGATTCTTCCGCCGGAGCTAGTCTCGGCGGTGAGAACACTTGGTAACGTCTTAGGGCAAGTCCAATTCCTCGTTCCTATCGGACAAACCGGACGGAAGCGAATCCGCTACTTCTTCTTTTTGCCGCGAGGCTTCTTTTCGTTGTTGCCACGTTTGGTGATCGAGATGACGTCGGAGCCTGCCAGCATGATGCGGCGGCCATCTTCGGTTTTGATCGCCAGCTGCTGTGATAGAATGTCTTGTCCAAGTACCGTTGCACTGCCGTCACGAGTCAAGATTTGGCTGCCCACCGGTGGCAGCTCGGCAGCCATTTCTTCGTAGGTATCAAATTCGTATCGCAGACAACATTTCAAGCGACCACAACGGCCTGAGATTTTTGTGGGGTCCAGCGTCGCTTTCTGTAGTTTCGCCATCCGCATCGAAACCGGTGGCATTTTGCTGAGGTGGTTTGCACAACAGATCGGTTGTCCGCAATCTCCATAATCGGCCAACAATTTCGCTTCGTCACGTACGCCGATCTGCCGCATTTCGATGCGGGTTTGGAAATGACCCGCCAAATCACGAACCAGCTGACGGAAATCGATCCGCTGCTCGGCCAAATAGTAGACCACCATCCGCTCGCCACCCAAAATGCGTTCGGCGTCGACGACGTCCATCTGCAAGTTCAAGCGGTTCGCCAACTTTTGGCAGATTTCGATGTCCTCGTGCGTCTTCGACTCGAGGTGCTTCCACTGATTTTGATCATCGGCGGTCAAGGCACGCACAATCGACCCTTCCGTCGGTTCGGCCAGATGATCTACCGCCGCGGGCGTGGCCTCGCAAAGCACCGTCCCGATCTCGGTGCCTCGCGTGGTTCGTACCACCACCTGATCCCCGTAACGAAACGACTGCTTCGCCCGCATCACGCCCAGCAAACGCATCGACCCACAACGGACAACGTATTCGAGTCGTCCAGAGTTCGCGTTGGGCTGGGTTTCGGTTTCGGAAGGGGCGTTGGACATATTGAGAGAAAATCGAATGCGTTAGACGCGTATTGGACGAGGTGAGAGAAGAGGCACAGTTTAATCGCGATGGTTTGATTGTAGCCGAAGCGAGTGTAGCTGCATTTGATTTTTCAGCGAAGTACGTCAGACCGGAGACTGGATCACCCTCTGCCGGTGGCGTGAGCCACCGGCTAGTGGAGGTGGAGAAACATAGCCCAGCGGGCGACACACTCGCGGTTGGTGTGCCGGCCTCCGGCCTGACGGCGACACAGGTCGCCTCTAAACCGTTGGCTCGCGTCAACGGCATGTCATGATTCGGCCTTCCGCCCAAGTCGAACGCGTTGCTGCAATCCGGTTCAGCCGCGCCGCAAAATTGTTTTCGCGGGCCGAAAGTCTTGGCGACTTTCGCTACCTATTTCTTTTCGGCAGGTTTGCTTTCTTCGGGCTTCTTGTCCGCAGGCTTCTTGTCTTCCGCCTTTTTATCCGCTGCTTTCTTTTTCGCTTTGGGTTTTTCAGCCTTCGGTTTCTCTGCCTTCTTCTCTTCTTTGGCCATTTCCTTCTTTTCTTCAGGCTTGGCTTCTTCCTCAGGCTTCACCTCTTCCTCGGCTGGCTTGTCGACGACCGGTGGTAGTGGTTTACTCCAGCTTTCGGATTCCTTGACCACGACAATGCCGTCTTTGCGAGTTCCCACCAACAGCGTCTTGTCGTCGTGGAAAGACAACGCCCATGCGCCGCTCTTCGCTGGACTGGCATCCGATCCGACCTCGTTTGCTTCGTTTTGCATCGGAAGGAAAATTTTTCCACTTAGATCCGCCGCAGCGACTCGTCCGTCTTTCGAGACGGCCATCTCGGTGATCCAGTCGCCTGCTCGCGTCAATCGCGTCGGCTTGGCATCCGCTTTGGCTTCGCATTGATACAAGTTGCGATCGCCGCTGCCGACCAACAGTTTTTCGCCTGCATAAACGACGCTCCACGCCGGTTGGTCGCTAATTTTGATCTTGCCGCTGACCGTCAACTCGGGCCACTGGATCAAATGAACTTCGCCCCCGCCATCGGCTGCCGCAATCTGCTTGCCGTCCGCCGAAAACGCCAACGCGGTCACCGCTTGTCCAGCCAACTCGAGGGTCTTGGTGACTTTGTTTTCTGCCAGATCCCAAACCATCACCTTGCCCGCTTCGTTGCCCGCGACAATTGATTTGTCATCCGGAGCAAACGTCAACGATTGGCACCATCGCTCGAGTGCTTTTTCGTGGGTCTTGGCTTCCTTTGACTCGACATCGTAAACCACCAGATTGCCACGGTAATCAACACTGGCAATCGTCTTGCCGTCCGCGGTCGCGTCGACACACCACACCGCCGCAGGGTGGCTGTACAGATCCGTCAGACTTTTCGGATCCGAAGCCGAGAACGATTTCACCTTGGCTTCACGCAACAACAGCCCATCGGCAGTCGCGGCAACGTAAGTATCGCCCGCCAGCGGCGCGATCGAAGTCACCCACAACGAAGCTGCGTCGTCCTTGGCGTTTTCTTTCTTTTCCGCAGGGTCTTCCGCGTTGCCCACGGAAACGCCGAGGACAATCAGTAGTGTCGTCAGACAAACCAAGTCAACAAGTCGTTTGTTCATCAAATTCGCTCGTGTTAGGTAGGAAGGGAGAGAGGAGATAGGGAGGGAGACGAATTGGTTTGCAAGGTTCCGAGACGCGAACCGTCGACGCGTCGAGCATCAATCGGCTTTGTCCGGCACCTTTTCCAAGATGTCCAGCAAGACTTGGTCCGGCTGAACCCCTTCGGCCTGCGCTTCAAAGTTCAACAGCACGCGGTGCCGCATCGCGGGCAAATAGACGCGGCGGATGTCTTCAAAGCTGACATTGTATCGGCCGTCTAGCAGCGCTCGGACTTTTGATGCCAGTGCCAATGTTTGGGCACCCCGGGGGCTACTGCCCCAGCGAATATAGTCGTTGGTCGCCTTGACGCTGTGTGCTCCGTCGGGATGCGTCGCCAACGTCAATCGCACCAAGTAATCTTGCACATGAGGGGCAAGGATCACCTCGCGGACCAGCGATTGCCACTTCATGATCTCGGCACCATCCATCACCTTTTCGATTTCCGTTTTCACTCGGCGAGTGGTGCGATCAACGATTTCGTTCAAATCTTCGCGAGAACTGTAACCGACCACCAATTTGAACAGAAAGCGGTCCATTTGAGCTTCCGGCAACGGGTACGTACCTTCTTGTTCGATTGGGTTTTGGGTTGCCAGGACGAAGAAGGGTTTGTCGAGCGTGAATCGCTGGCCCGCCGCCGTCACGGTTCCTTCTTGCATCGTTTCGAGCATCGCGGATTGCGTTTTGGGTGTCGCTCGGTTGATTTCGTCTGCTAACAAGATTTGAGTGAACACCGGCCCGCGTTGAAACTCGAACTGGCGACGGCCATGTTCGTCCTCGTTGATCATGTTCGTGCCCAAAATATCGGCGGGCATCAAGTCGGGGGTGAATTGGATACGGTTAAAGTCCAATTCGAGGACTTCGGCAAGCGTTCGCACCAACATCGTTTTACCGAGACCGGGAACGCCTTCGAGCAGACAGTGACCGCCACACAACATCGCCGTCAACACGCCGTGAACGATGTCGTCGTGACCGACGATCACGCGGCCGATCATGTCACGCACGGCTCCGTAACGACTACGAAACTCATCCGCTTGGCTCTGCATCGACTCGACAGTGGTGCTCATGTTGCGTTTGGCAATGTGTGGAGAAACGAAATGACCGGACACTCGGTGCCCGATTCTAACGAAATTCCACGCCGCGTGGGGCAACCCACCCCATCATTTTTGTAAGGGCAAGATGGGGGCTAGGCTTCGAGGTTGTCATCAAACCAAACCTCAAAAGTTCCCAAAATCCCCAGAACACAACCTCCGCATCCGCTATCGCGAATCGCGTTTAGGGCGGCTCAACTGAACCAAGTTGTTTTCGGCTTTGGTCGCAGGATTTTTGGGGCAATGACCACATCCTACCGAGTCGGCGGGATTGCGGCTGAGCCCCTTGCGAATGGTTGAAACCATCGCTCGCAATAACCATGCGGCGGCAGCCAAGACGATGCCGATCGAAATGATGGTTTGCCAATCGATCACGATGCCATGCTCTCCCCTAGAAAAAACGCGTGCCGACTTGATAAGTCAACATGGCACCAAAATACGCCAGCACGGTCATGTAAGAAAAACTGAGCACCGGCCAGAACCACGAATTGGTTTCTCGTTTGATCACCAACAGCGTGCTGACACATTGCGCACACAACGCAAAGAAGACCATGATCGAAAGCGCCACCGGCACCGTGAACACCGGTCGGCCATCGGGCCATTTCGAGGCTCGTAGTGCCGACATCAATCCTTCGTCCTCTTCGTCGACGTCGCCGCCAAGACTGTAGATCGTTCCTAGCGTCGCGATGATCACCTCGCGTGCCGGGAAACTGGCGACCGCGCCGACTCCAATTCGCCAGTCCCATCCGAGCGGCTTGACCACCGGTGCGATCACATGACCGATATGTCCGAGCGCACTGTTCTCCAATAGCGACGCACTCAACACGCGATGCTCGGCTTCGAGCGTTTCTATTTTCGCTGCGATCTCGTCAAGTTCGGGCGATTCGGTGACGATCTCCGGCTCCGCTGCCAATTCACTTGCCGGCGATTCACTTGCGGCGACCTGGATCGATTCGAGCCGTTCGAGTTCTCGTTCGATTTCAAATTGTCGCGAATGGTCTCCTGGCCAAAAACCAGCGAACCAGATCACGATCGACGCCGCAAAGATCATCGTGCCCGCACGGACCACAAACGCCTTGCTCGCTTCCCAAACGCGCGAAAACAATACGCTCGCCGAAGGAACTTTGTACTCAGGTAGCTCCAACACAAACGGAGCGACTTCGCCTCGCAGCAGTGTTCGTTTCAGTAACCAAGCCACTGGAATCGCCACCACAACGCCGACCAAATACATTGCCATCAACACGAGCGCCTGAGTCGACATGAATCCGCCGACGTAGCTGGCGCTTGGAATGAAGGCGCCGATCAACAGCAGATAAACGGGCAATCGAGCGCTACAGCTCATCAGCGGCGCGACCATGATCGTGGCAAATCGGTCGCGGCGGTTTTCGATCACGCGAGTCGCCATCACGCCCGGCACCGCACACGCAAACGAACTCATCATCGGCAAAAACGACTTGCCGCTCAAACCGAACAACGTCATCACGCGGTCGACCAAAAAGGCGGCCCGCGCCATGTAGCCGCAATCTTCCAGCAGTGCCAAGAAAAAGAACAGTAGCGCGATTTGCGGCAGAAAGATCAAAACGCCACCGACGCCTGCGATCACCCCGTCCACCAACAAGCTTCGCAGCATTCCTGGCGGCACGATCGCCGTCACCCAATCCGATACCAGTCCGGTGCCATATTCGATCGCATCCATCGGATAGGACGAAAACGAATAGATGCACTGGAAAATCAGGAACATCATCGCAAAGAAGCAAACCAGTCCGACCACGCGATGCGTCAACACCGCATCTAACCAATCGGTCGCGTTTCGTGGTTTTGCGAGTTTGGTCGAAACGACATCCTGCAGACTACGGGCTGCCCACGAGTAGCGAGCGCTGCATTCCATGTCGATGGGATCGCCCACCTTTTCAGCCAATTTTTCTCGTGCCGCGCTGATCGCTGGCAACACCGCAGCACCTAGACTGCGGACCGCTCGTCGTTCCGCTTCGCCACCGCGATCCAACAGCATCCGCTCGATCAAATACTGGTCCGGCAAAACCGATTCGGCTGCCGCCCGCTGCGAAAGCGATTCGGTGGTGCAGGCACGCGAAACCAGTTCGCTCCGCAATTCATCGCAGACTTCGTAAAACTCGCTGGGCAGCGGACGGTCACGCTTGCTCATCTGTACCGATTCGCTGTCGGCTTGTTCAAGTTCTCCGCGGATCGCGGACTTTAAATCGGCGATGCCAGTTCGCCGCGATGCGCTGGTGCAAACGACCGGAACGCCAAGGTTTTTGGACAATTGATCGACGTCGATCACAAAGCCACGGGCGTCGGCCGTGTCGATCATGTTCAATGCGATGATCGTCGGTTTGCCAAGCTCGAGCACCTGGCTGACCAAGAACAAATTTCGCTGCAGCACGGTCGCGTTGACAACGCAAACAATCACGTCGATCGGCGATTCGGATTCGACATCCCCGGTCAACACTTCGACCGCAACCAATTCGTCGGGGGATCGAGGAGCCAAGCTGTACGTGCCCGGCAGGTCAACCAGATCGATCACGCGGCGGTCGCCGCTGGAATCGGAGCCGCCTAGATCGCAGCGTCCAATTTTCTTTTCAATCGTGACGCCGGCGTAGTTGCCCGTGCGGACATTCATCCCCGCGAGTGCATTGAACAGGGTGCTCTTGCCAGTGTTGGGATTGCCAACGAGCGCGACGCGGGAGGTTACCTTTGCAACCGTCGTTCCCGCCGAGGGCAAAGTAGGATTGGCGGAACTCGCCATTGATTTATTCTACGTCCAAGAAAGGTCGTGCCGAGTGAAAGAAATACTCAGGCACTGAGGAAGGAAAGCGGGCAGAGGGCGTGGTCATCGGGGTCTGACGCAATGCGAAACAAAGCAATGCGAAATGAACGAGGTCACTACGATACCAATGCGGGTTCGGCAATCGGTTCAATATAGACACGACGAGCTTCGCCACAACGAACAGCAATCCGGCTGCCCTGGACCGAGCATTTCAACGGATCGCCCAGCGGCGCGGAGCGAAGGAATTGAACCGATTGACCAGGGACAAATCCCATCTCTCGCAATCGGGATGCAATGCCATCAAATCCGTCGATGCGGACAATTTTGGCCATTTGCCCCGGTTGCAGCTGATCAAGTGTCGTCACAGTCACGCCTTATCCTTTTATTGAGAATCAGTCTCAGTAAGCCTGATTGTGAACATCTCGCATGGGGTTGTCAAGACAGCCGAAGCATCCCGCGTGCGTGCACCCCGGAACGATGGCCGTAAAAATCGTCCACGAATTGCGTAGCAGCCGGGGAGTGCGGAAGCGACGTGAGCGTTTTGGATCGTTGGGTGCATTTATCGAAACTCTTGACGACCTGTCGCGACGATTCTCTCGCCGCCGATTCGAACCGGAAGCGAAGAATCCACCCGGAATCGCCTGCATGCCCTACGTTTCCTCGCGACGGGACACTACAACCAATGGGATTGCGGTAGGTGGTCTTACGACCGGTACCGTTGCCTTGGTTGCCCAAAATCCCAAAATCCAAAAATCCCCAATCACTTTTCACTTATGTCCGATCTCGACATCCTTTTCGAAGACAACCACCTGCTGGTCATCAATAAACCAGCCGAACTGATCACGATGGGGGCAGAGACGGGGCCCACGCTGCACATTTACGCCACCGAATACCTTCGCAAACGCTACAACAAGCCGGGCCGAGCGTATTTGGGGATCGTCAGCCGATTGGATTCGATGACCAGCGGCGTGATCGTGATGGCGAAAACCAGCAAGGCAGCATCGCGGTTGACACCCCAGTTTTCAGGTCAAGGCAAGGATCTCGCCTCGAAAACCTACCTCGCCGTACTCGAGGGATGTTTGGACGCCGAGTATGGCGAGCTGGTTGACCATGTTGCCAAGAACGACGCGGCCCGTCGCATGGAAATTGTGCCGAAACAGCGTGATGGGGCGCAGCTCGCTCGGCTGCGATACGTCTGTCTCGCCGCCACGCCCGATGCATCGCTCGTCGCGGTGCGGTTGTTGACCGGACGCAAACATCAAATTCGGCTGCAATTCGCCCATCTCGGTTTCCCTGTTTGGGGCGACCGGAAATACGACGCCAGCAACCCATTCGAATCGGGGATCGCGCTGCATAGCTGGAAACTCGAAATCACCCATCCGACCCTCCGCGAACGAGTCGGCTGGTCCGCGCCGCTTCCCGAATCGTGGCAGAAATTTGGTAAGCTAATTCCATCGCGACGAAATCTTGTATTGGACAATTCGATGGAAGCGAAACTGGGAACGCCCGAACAGCGGTAGTCAAAGTTGCCATAGATGTAGCGGAACTCGTCAACGGCTTGTTGATTTAGTCGTACGATGGACTTCCTAGTCCGTCGAATACACCATTGACGGACTAGAAAGTCCATCCTACACCCTTTGCCGCAGGAAACTTCATTTAATCAACAAGCCGTCAAGAGTTTCGATTGGCTCCGGGGAGACTAATGCTTCCCGAAAAAACTGGCAAAACACGAACGCCCGTGAAGCGGCCTCATTGGCAGAGCGAAAGCCGACGGTGCGGCTTGAAGTGAGTAGGCGAAAGCGGTAGTTATGACCAAAAAGAAGTCGTCACAAATCAAACACGCCGCCAAACCACAACTTTGGCCATCCATGATCATCTCTGGAGGCCAAACCGGGGTCGATCGAGCCGGGTTGGACGTCGCGATCGCGTTGGGGATTGGTCATGGCGGTTGGTGCCCGGCAGGCCGCTTGTCCGAAGACGGCAGCATCCCCAGTCGCTATGAGTTGCAAGAGATGCCATCGAGCGACTATCCCGCACGGACCGAGCAAAACGTGATCGACAGTGACGCGACCTTGATCTTGTACGAAACGAAACTAGGTAGCGGCACGCGATTGACGCGGCGGATTTGCGATCGGCTTGGCAAAGCGTATTTGTTGGTGCGGTTACCGGTTGACCAACCCGCAATGATTGCCAGCTGGCTTGCCAAGCAAAAGCCTGCGACGCTGAACATCGCCGGACCGCGTGAAAGCACGTCCCCCGGCATCTACGAACGTTCGTTTGCTTTTCTGATCGACGTTTTCAATGAACATCCCTGACACTGTCCTGCAGCTCAAACCGCTTGTCGACACAGGACTTTGTGTGCTGATTTGGTTGGTCCAGTGGATCATTTATCCCTCGTTTGAATACTGTGATCCCGATCGATTCCAATCGTGGCACCGGCGCTACACCCAATTGATCTCGTTCTTTGTGATCCCGCTGATGTTCGCACAACTCGGGCTGCACGGTTGGGCGATCGTGTCGAATCCAAGTATCGCCGCTGGGTTCGCGATCTTCGGTATCGTTATCGCCTGGGTATCAACGTTCACGCTCAGCGTCCCCTGCCACAATCGCTTGCAGCAACACGGTTACGACGTTGCCACGATTCGCCGTTTGGTCCACACCAATTGGATTCGCACCGTCGCCTGGACCGCCGTCCTTGCAAGTAACCTTTTCTCGTAGCTGCCTTCGCCAGCAGGTGGTGGTTCGTATTGGCCGGCCACCCTCCACGCTCTGGCGAGCGTAGCTACCTTTGCCAGAAGGTGGTGATTCACATTTGGCCGGCAACCCTCCACGCTCTGGCAAGCGTCGCTACGAAAAGCAAATGCCGTTGCCTGCCGCCTGCACATGCGTCACGCCGCGATCCTATATCGCGATCCCTACTTCGCGATCCCTATTTCACGATCTTAATTCGCGATGCAAAACTACTTCGCAATGCAAAACAGATGTTCTTCGCCACGGATGAACATCTCGTTGTCAACGATCGCGGGCGTAGCATCTACGGTCTCGCCCATCGAACTCGTCGCCACCACCTTTAGCGTCGGCGAATCTTCGATCACCACGACCGACCCGCTGCGATCGAACAGATAGACATAGCCTCCTGCGGCAACGGGGGATGCATAGATGTTCTGCAGTCCTGGCAATCGCTGCGTGCTGTAAAACAGTTTCCCCGTCTTGGCGTCGACGCACGACAACAATCCCGATTTGCCTTTGTAGAAATAGATGCGTCCAGACGACAGCAACGGTGAAGCGATATCAGGCGTGTCGCGATCCAAGTGCCACACCACGTTGCGGGTTCCTGCGATGTCGCCGCGGCCGTCCAGCTCGAATGCGCCCAAGAACGCACCACGAAATCCGCTGCCAATGTAAACGATTCCATCGGCGTACACCGGACTCGCTGCAGGACGCTCGGTTTGACCCCCGCACGACCACAACTCGTTGCCGGTTTCCAAGTCATAGCTGCGAGCGGTGGTATCACCATTCATGATCACTTGTTTTTTGCCATCTGACGGAACCACCAGCGGCGTGGCCCAGCCGGTGGGTTCGTCGCGTTCGGTTTTCCAAATCGTCTTGCCCGTTCGCTTGTCCAACGCGTACAGCGCCGAGTCACCTTCGTGGTCCCACGGCAACAAGATCATCTCGCCTTCGATCGTGGGCGAGCTGCCTTCGCCAAACGAATTCCGCGTTTGCATCTTGCCAAAATCGTCACGCTTCCACACCAGCTGGCCGTCCATTGTGTAGCAGTACAGGCCGCGCGAACCAAAATGCGCGTGAACGTGCTCGCCGTCGGTACAGGGCGACGCGGATGCAAAACTGTTGGTTGCATGCGTCGGTTCATGAGGCGTCGACGTGGTGGCGACCGCGTCCCAAACCAAGTTGCCGGTCCCGCGATCAAAACACAGCAGTTTGAAACTCAAACGAGGCAGTCCGCCTGCGCGATTCGCATTGCTCGCCGGTTCGCTGGTGACGACAAAGACACGATCCTCCCACACCACCGGCGAACCCGAGCTGCGACCTGGAATTTTGACTTTCCATTTCACGTTTTTGTGGCTATCGAATTCAACCGGCGGATTGGCACCGGGCGCGACTCCGTTACCCGTTGGCCCACGCCAATGAGCCCAATTGTCGGCGTGGACATCCGCGGTCATCCACTGCGAAAGACATAGCAAGCTTGCCAGTCCGGCAATCCAAATAGAACGATTCATAATAATTACACTCAGTGATAATGGGGCCGAGGACTTCGACGCGCGATGAAGATGGCCATCGAGGATTGGAGGATGACGCCGTCTTGTCGGCGGACTGCGATCGGATTGGGGGAAGGCAGGGCGGCATTTTACAGTACACTACGGCCAAGGTCATCAAGGTCTCCTTGCTCGGCCGATCCTCAATTCACCTATTTTTCCCGTTTCACCGTCATCGATGCCTGCTCTGCAAACCCGACCCTCCAAGGACGCTGAACCACGTTGCTATCGCTGTTTCCGGCCCGCCGAGGCCTGTTTCTGCGACGTGATTCCCGAGGTCGATAACCAAACCGACGTGTTGATTTTGCAGCATCGCCGCGAGCGGTTTCACCCGTTCAACACCGCCCGCATTGTCAATCAATCGCTCCGCCGCTGTGATTTGATGACCGAGCACAACGTCGACCTCAACCGGCGGTTCGATTCACTGCCGCTGTCTGATCGCGTCGGTGTGTTGTACCCCGGCAACGATGCGAAATTGTTGAGCGAACTTTCGCCTTCCGAACGTCCCGAGCAATTGATCGTGATCGACGGCACATGGCATCACGCCAAAACGTTGATGCGGGATATCCCTCGACTGCAAACATTGCCGCGGTACCGATTGGCACCGGCAACCCCTGGCCGCTATCGAATCCGCCGCGAGCCGAACGAACATGCGCTATCGACGCTCGAAGCCACCGTGTCAGCATTGCGGGCGATCGAGCCCGAGACCGAGGGGCTTGATCGGTTGCTTGGTGCGTTCGAGCGGATGGTCGATGACCAACTCAATCACACCCCGTCAGCCACCAATTGGCGAGCCAACCAATCGCGGCGTCGCGGTTCGGCCAACGTGCCACGCGTTTTGACACGCGAGCTCGAGAATGTCGTCGTCGCCTACGGCGAGCAAGAGAAGGGAGAGCGGCTGGATCGCGGAGCACGCCGAGGAGTGCGCAATCGTTTCCGCGCCAAACCGATCCTGTGGACTGCCGAGCGGCTGGTCAGTGGCGAGCGATTTGAGTGCATGATCGAAACCGACTCGGGGCTCGACAGTGATTTTCTCGGTCGTCTGCAGTTGACCGAGCATGACTTCGCCAATGCCGTCTCGGTCGATACCTTTCGCGAGCAGTGGCGAGCATTCTTGCGACCGACCGACCACGTTGCTGTGTATCATTCGAACACTGCAAAGTTGCTGAGGAACGTCGATGCCGAGTTTTCCGACACCTTGATCCTAAAGTCGATACATATGAAGTCGCACACCAAATCCGATTCACTCGAGTCGTTCTTGGTCGACCAAGCGATCCAGGCTCAAGTGGACGGCAGTTCCCGAGCATCGCTACGGCTCGCCAACGCCGTCGCCTTCGCAAAGCACCTCAGCCAACACGAGACCACCCCGCAACCCTAGCAGCAAAGCACACGCAATCACGAAGGGTTAGCACGCGAACACAAATCCTTGGTTGGTCGAAAACCGCGAAGCGATGGCATGTGGTAGACACCGTCGTCAGTCGGTGGTTATTCCGCGCTCATTCTAGACCAGTCGCAACGCGACGACAGGCGTTTTCACCCAACGATTTCCTGTTCGAAGACGTAGCGTGGATCAAATTCGATTGCATGTTTCTTGAGCATTGCTAGGTACTCATCGCGGAAGGTCCGTTTGCGATGATGTTCCCGTTGACCCGCAATGTACGCCTTGACTTCATTCGCCATCGATTGACTGACTGAGAATGCACCGTAACCAAGTTGCCATTGGAATTTGTTTTTCAACCATTTTTGCTCGTTGATCCACTTCGATGAGTTTGCTTTTAGCAATTGAATGGTCGCAGCGATTGCAAACGTGGGATGGATCTTAAGCAACAAATGAACGTGATCTTCAATTCCGCCCGACTTCAGTAGTACGGCTTTGTGCTCCTTTATTGTTCCTCCGATGTAAGCGAAGAGGTCGTCTAACCAATCTGAGTGAAGAAGTGGCTTACGATATTTGGTTGAAAAAACGACATGCACAAGAATACCGTGATGAGATGACATCGTCCGTTCTCCTGTCGTTGGATTACGACAACTTGTGTTGGAGGGCTTTTCCCCGAAATGTATTCTGGGACTATTGTCTATCCTCGCGTTGCGACTGCTTGATTGCAAATCGCAGGGCGAGGGCAAGTTGCGAAGTCGCGTGCTATCATTAGTTGGCCACCAATCTGACAACCGGGGGCAAGTCATCATGCCGTCGCTTCGCGACTCGGCAAATTAAGTGCAACGTTTTCCCCGGACTGACGTCCGGGGCTACAGCCTGTCGTCGCGTTGCGACTTGCGGACAACAAAATCGCGAAGCGATGGCATGTGAAAGCCACGGACGCAAGTCCGTGGTTCGCAAACGATCGATTCAATCCAGTCGCAACGCGACGACAGGCGTGCCTTTCGAGGTCCGCGGGCAACGACCCCACGTATCGGCAAACCATGCGATTCGACACTTCAACGGAGACTGCATTTCTGTGCGATCTCATGCCGTCGCTTCGCGACTCGCAGACAACAAAATCGCGAAGCGATGGTATGTGATAGCCACGGACGCAAGTCCGTGGTCGGCAAAGGACCGACTCAATCCAGTCGCAACGCGACGACAGGTTAACGTCTTCAAGTTCTTGCGATTTGATGTGGCGCATGTGGCTACCGATAAGGCTGTTGCCTGTCGCTGCGTATGATACAATGCCTGTCGTCAGGGCCGTGTTTATCACTACGTTTAGCCTGCATGTTCGGTGGCCAGCGAATGTGATACTCAACAAATTCCTCGGCATAAGTGTTACGCCGCTACGATTCCAAGTAGATGGAATTTGGGGCAGTTGCGTGTTAAGTCCTTTCTGCATCGGAGTCCTCAAATGGATCTATTAGATTCGCTGCAATTGTTGTCTTCGCGTCTAGAACAGTTGTTGCCCAGCATCAAGACGGAAGAAGCAACCAAAAACGCGTTAATTATGCCGTTGCTAAATTCGCTTGGTTACAACGTGTTTGATCCAACGGAAGTGGTTCCAGAATTTGTTGCCGATGTCGGAACCAAGAAGGGCGAGAAAGTTGACTACGCGATCTTTATCGATGGCAAAGTGACTCTGTTGGTTGAATGTAAGCCTGTCGGGGCACCGTTGAGTCTTAATCACGCAAGCCAGCTATATCGCTATTTCTCAGTGACCGATGCGAGGTTTGCTGTTTTGACGGATGGTTTGCGGTATTTGTTTTACAGCGATTTGGAATCGCCAAATCGTATGGACGAGAAACCTTTTTTCGAGTTCGATGTCCGTGAGTTTGACGAGCGATCGGTTTCGGAGTTGAAGAAATTCTCGAAGCCGCTATTTAACCTTGAAAATATCCTCAGTACGGCGAGTGAGCTTAAATATGCACAGCAAATTCAGAACTTAATCGCCAACGAGTTTGAAAATCCAACGGATGAGTTTGTGCGATTGTTTGCGTCGCAGGTCTACACGGGGCGCATTACATCGAGTGTGCAAGATCAATTTCGTTTGCTCGTCAAATCGGCGCTCCGAGAGTTCCTGCGTGAGCGTCTGACGACGCGGCTTCGTTCTGCTATTGATGGAGTGTCATCGGAAGCGATTGTTGCTGGAATATCGAGTCCGGCTACCGAAGAATCCGACGATAATGCAGATGGGATCGAGACCACGGTCGAAGAAATCGAGGCGTTTCATATCGTGCGAGCGATCCTTGCAAAAGTGATCGACCCGGGGCGAGTGGTGATGCGCGATACGAAAAGCTATTGTGGTGTTTTGCTCGATGACAACAACCGCAAGCCGATTTGTCGGTTGAGGTTTAACTACTCGCAGAAATATATTGGCTTATTCGGTTCGGATAAATCAGAGACTCGCGAAAGCATTGAATGTTTGACTGACATCTATCAATTTGCGGATCACCTTATCGAGACCGTGCAAGCTTACGACCAGCGACTTAGTAAGGTTTCCGAGGCAACCAGCCTGCAAGAACAAGAAGCCGCCGAGTGAAGCAAAGTTTGACATTCGGCGCGGTTCGCCAAAACGATCTACCCGCAATTAACGCGACTCGACGCGAACGTTTTTACCTACGAACCTATTCGCGTTTATTCGCGTGATTCGCGGGCCCACCGGCGGTCGACCTTTTTCCCCGGACGGACGTCCGGGGGGACAGCCTACCGTCGCGTTGCGACTCGCAGACAACATCGTGGCGAAGCGATTGCAGGCGAGAACCACGGATGAAAGCCCGTGGTTAGCTGCGATTTTTTGAGGAGGCTCGCGGGGATATTGCCTTCTAACCGAGCTCAAACCGAACCATTTGTCTTAAATAAGCGGGCGGGTATGATCGCCTGTGCACTGTTTGGGGGGCTGAGCGAGGCGTACTAGGAGCCACGGAGGGATCTCGCTACGCTATCGCTCTGAAATTCGTTCCCGGCGTCTCCTACCGTGGTGTTGCATGAAGACTGTGAGCTATTTTGCGGGCGTGCTGTGCTGTTTCTTGGTGGCTGCTGGCCCGTTGCCAGCCGAACACAATGCGGCAGCGAAGAAAACACCCCACATCCTGGCTCCTCAAGATCACAACATGCTCCGTAAACATTTGGACGAAAGCGTGCTGCGTGGCGAAGTTCCTGGGGGCGCCTTGTTGCTGGTGCACGAGGGCCAGACGGTTTTCAAAGACGGATTCGGGTTTCGCCATATCAAACACGGCAAACCCTTTACCGCGGACACGCCGTTTCACGTCGCTTCGATTTCTAAACCGATCATCGCCACGCTTGTCGTGAAGCTTGCCGCGGAGCGGCGATTGGATTTGGACCGTCCGATCGATGCGTATCTACATGAAATGAGTGACCTGGTGCTCGAGTCCGGCGAGCGACCCGTAACCATACCGACGCTGCGTCAATGTCTCAGTCACACCGCTGGCTTTCGCTCGGACTATGACGAGGGAGGACGTCCGTGGCTGCGACTTCGAGGTCAAGGGATGACGCTGGCCGATGCGGTCACCGACGAAGCCAAGATACCGATGCCGATCCATCCCGGTACCGAATTTGCCTACAGCGGGATTGGATACGATATCGCGGGCCGAATCGTCGAATTGTCGACCGGCAGTTCACTTGAAACCGCGATTCAAACGGAGTTGTTCGAGCCGCTGGGGATGACGCAGACGACGTACTATCCCGACGAAGAGACTGCCGAACAGATGGCCGATTTTTACTGGCTCTGGCGATCGGACGGAAAGTTTCGCCGCAAGCTGCCTCCGCCGCCCATTCCAGCGGGGAAATACAAGTCCGTCGGTGGCGGGATTGTTTCGACACTCGACGATTTGAGCAAGTTCATGTTGTTGCACCAGAATCATGGGGTGCATGATGGCAAAACGTTCATCCCACGTGATGCGATCGAACAGATGTATCGCGGCGATCGACCGGGCAAGTTCTATGGACTTGGCTTTATGCTCAAATCCACCGGCAAAGATGGGCTGGCGAACCAGATTTCGCATTCGGGATCGAGCGGGACGTTGATGTGGCTGGACCGACAACGGCAGAGTATCGGCGTGTTGGCGACTCAGCATCGTTTCAGCGATGGAAAGAAAATGCCTGAGTCGCAAAAACGAATCCCTGCCGATGCACCGACATGGCAAGCGACCACCAAGAAAGAGGTTCTGGACCCGTTGATGGATCGACTGCAAAAGTCGAACGAGCGTCTAGTGGGTGCCCCGCAACGAAAACCGTAACAGACGCGAGTGTCCCTCACCCCGCGCAGTGCAACGCACTCGCAAGATCGCGTGTGATCTCTTAATCAAAATCATCCTCTTGATCTTAATCCCGCCAGCGTTGTCAAACGGTCGGCAAAATCCTGGGCTGCTAAAAACTTCGGTGTTGATATCGGGGGTTCATGGTGATTGTCTTCGGCGTATGTGGATGTCACCTCCCCACCGACGAAAGAGTGTGTTGGTTTGGTGGCATTGATTACAGGCTGGAGGCCGACACACCCTCTGCCGGCGGCGTGAGCCGCCGGCTACCGGAGACGGGGAAACATAGCCCAGCGGGCGGCACACTCTCGGTCAGTGTGTCGGCCTCCGGCCTTACGGCGACAGGTCGCCCCTAAACCGTTGGCTCACGCCAACGGCAGGACATGTTTCGGACTCCGGCCTATGCGATTGCTGCGAAATCAGCATCGGCGAAGTTGATAAAGCGCTGGCAGGAACCATCCCGAACGCAAATCACAGCAGACGTAATGTTCTAGCTGGCGACCCGCACCTCAACCGGCACGACGTGGGGGCACCTTAAAAAAACTCTTCGCGATACCAGCGGATCGCCACTCACCACCGAATCCTCCAACTCTATCATTACGGATCATCGCTGCGTCGGTTGCCCACAGAAGATTCAGGCACGCAATGTGCTCAAAAGGGCAACGCTGTGAAGAATTTAGAGACGGCAAATTACGGCATTTGCATTCCGTAGCTACGCTCGCCAGAGCGTGGATGGTTGCCAGCCAAAACGAAACACCACCTTCTGGCGAAGGTAGCTACGAAAAAACGCTTCACAGCGTTGTCAAAAAGGGGCTCAATGCGAAGCCGATTCGCCCCCCCCAAAAAACAATCCAGAACATTCGAGGTCGACGATGAACATTGATTTGAGCGAGAAGGTGGTCGTGATCACCGGTGGTAGTGAAGGGATTGGAAAGGGAATTGCGGTCGAAACTGCCAAGTGCGGCGCGAAAGTCGCCGTGATCGCTCGAGACAAAGATGAGTTGCAAGATGTCGTTGATGCGATCGAATCCGATGGCGGAACGGCGTTTTTGGCAACAGCCGATGTGACGAACTCATCGGAAATGAAAGCGGCTATCGAAAAGATCGTGGACCACTTTGGACGACTTGACGGTTTGGTCGCCAATGCAGGCACCAATGGGAAATGGGCGCCGATTGATGAGCTAACACCGGAGGAGTGGCGGAGTACGATTGATGTCAATCTGACCGGTACCTATCTCGCGGTTCATCATTGTGTTCCCCACCTGCGGCGACAAGGCAGCGGCAGCATCGTTATCATGTCATCAATCAATGGCACCCGTACGTTCAGCAACGAAGGGGCGTCGGCGTATGCGGCAAGCAAAGCGGGTCAGTTTGCCCTCGCCAAAATGCTGGCATTGGAATTGGCGCCGGCAAAAATTCGCGTCAACGTGATCTGTCCGGGAGCGATTGAATCGGAGATCCATGATAAAACCGAACGCCAACATCTGGAGAAAATCGAAACCCCTGTCGAGTTTCCCGAGGGCAACATTCCGCTGACGGGTGGCGAATTTGGAACACCCACCCAGGTCGCCTACCTCGCCGCGTTCCTATTGAGTAATCTCTCCGATCATATCACCGGCACGCCTGTATGGATTGACGGAGGCCAATCGTTAATCGTTTAGTTAGAGAAGCAACACATGAATCCATTTCCACTGCACACGCAGCGTCTCGAGCTGGTTCTTCCGTCAGTCGAAGAAATGTTGACGAAATGTGGCTTCCCGCACATCGGCGAGGTGATGGACCCTGACAACGGCTTGGTCTGGAGATGGGAGAAACACCCAATCGCGGTCTGATTCCAGCCGAACTCAAACCGGTCTGCTTTGGCTGGTATCGAGTCGCCTGCGAGGTGGTGATCGGAACACAGATGGCGAGCGGATTGCTTGGCGGTTAAGCTGGTTTGTTCATCTACGGAACCTCCGGTCCACTCGGACAGGTTCGCATCGAGGAGTGCATCCATGCAGCATTACGACTTCATTGACGATGACGGCCAATCGTCATTGAGACTGCTGCAACGCAATCCATCGGATCGACTGCAACCGCTAGTCGGACTGCGTGTTCACATCCGTTGCTCTGACTGTGTTGCCGGCCTGGATGTCGACGCCGAGTCTTGGAGCGGATTGACTCGATTGTTCACGCACCACTACGATGAATGCCATTCGGCCGCATGGATCTCGCCGGCAGGAGAATGGAAGCTATCTGTCGAGCGGGATAATGGTGGTGTTTTTAAAATCACATCCGAACTGGATTCGCTTCTTGACCACCACCGCTGGCAACTGCGTACTCAGTTCACAATGTCGGCAGACCGTTTTCAGCTGACTTGCACCGAGATACTGGCATTCCTTGGGACTTGTCGGTGAGAACGTCGATTCAATGGCTGCGGCGTTGGTGACGTAGCCTAGGCTTCCAGCCTGGGAACCACTGCAAACCCAGGCTGGAAGCCTAGGCTACGTTAAATTCAATGTCCTTCAGCAATGCAATCGACGTCCCTTAGGCACTCGGCACGGCGGCCTTAGCGAGTCCAGATGATGTGGAAGCTGCCGGTGTGGAACGCTTGTCGCTCGTTGATCTGCAGATCGTAGTTTGCGCCCACTGTCGTGTTGCGATGTCGGTACGCGTTACCGCCGAAACCCACCAGAGCCCAGTCACGGCCTAAGTCCAGACCATCGAGGGCAAAACTTGTTCCGTTGAAACTGCCAGTAACCGTGGTCGCAGGATCAAGGAACTCGTGCATCCAGTGAACGCGAGTGGTCGGCTGCCAGTTCCAAGACGAATGCATCAAGTTCCGACTTTCGCCGTAGCAATGAGCTCCCAGGATGCTACGGAATGAATTCGCATCGATATCATCGACCTTGACACCTCCCGTCCCCGTTTCGGTGAAATCGTCCTGGTGTACCCAAATGTGTTGCAGGCTACTGGTAGGCTGGATCGTCAATGATTGCCACGATCGCGTCCAGCCACGTTCCAGAAAGACGCCGGTCTGGACGCCGCCGAATTCGCCTTCTACACCTCCCGAACGCAAGGTTTCGTGGTCGTTGTAGCCCGCGGTTCCGGCCAAGATATAGTAGTTACCTTGATCGTCTTGCCGATGCAGGAAGACGCCGGCCTGTGTCCCGTTGATGTCCGCACGAGTGCCGTCATCGGAACGAATCGCCTGGTAGCCATAGTTGCCAAACAGTCCGCATAACGTTTGCGGGTCGATGCGTCGGAACACTCCGAACTGTGTGCCGCCAGCGGCATAGTCGAAACCGGCCGCCATCCCGCGTCCGTCCGCCTGTCCTCCAACGCCGTAACCTTCGATCCAACCACTTGCTTTGCCGTTGGTTCGATAGCCGTGGGATGAATGTGATGTATCGCCAGTGGTTGGATAATGCCCCGCGGGGCCTAGCATCTCAGCATCGACGTAGCTGACCAACTGTAAATCATCTGTTTGGTGCGCGGCGTCTAAGGCGACGAATTGGATGCCGCCGCTGTTGGGTTCGCCCGGAGCGTTAAGGATATTGTGAAGTTGATTTCGCAGCAATTGGAACTGGAATCCACCGGTTTGAATCAAGACATGAGTGGTGTTGCCCAGCAGATTGGCTAGGGATGATTCAGCGGAAGCGGATCCTGGGGCCGGCGTCGGGTCAGGCGTTGATAACACCAAGTGCAGCGTCGATTCTTTTTGGATGTTGTAGTCGGAAAGCGTGCGACCATCTTCGAGTTGTTTACCCGCAAAAATCAGTCGTTGCTGGTCTGGGGGGATGCCAGCTCGATCTTGGATCTTTTGTTTCACATTTTCGATGCTGTCCGATGCTTCGACGTCCAGCGTGATGGTTTTACCGGTAAGCGTCTTGACGAAAATCTGCATCGCCGAAGCCTCCGACGCCATGGTCGCACCGACGAAAAACAGCATTCCAAGGAAGAAGGAACGGGCGGTTTGATAACCCATCGACATAAGAGAATTCGAGGTTGCAAGAGGAGCGGTTCGCACATGAACGCGATGTGCACGAGCCCCGTTCATCGGATCGTCACCAACGCCAATTCAAATAGATTTGCCACAAACCTAATAACCGGATTGACCGGTCTCACCGAGCACCCGGATGGCGAATTCTCACCCCACTAACGTAAAGACAAAGTGGAACATAGAAAGTAGTGGACAAGGCAACGAGTCCCAGCTTTGAAGTAATGGACCAGGCAACGAATCCCAGCGTTAGAAGTAGTGGACGAGGCTACAAGTCCCAGCGTTAGAAGTAGTGGATGAGGCTACGAATCCCAGCATTAGAAGTAATGGACGAGGCAACGAATCCCAGCGACCGACTGGCGCGACGGGACTCGCAACCTTGTCCACAACAGAGAATACGCTTCCCCCCCCGCGTGATTGGTCACAGAACTCGAATGACGAAGTTATTTCCGAACAGCGCCTCGCTTTGTTTGCAATGCTTCGCGAAATGATTGCGGCATATTTTGGAAAACCTCCTCGACCGTGCCGCTGAGCGAGGTGTAGGTGGTGCTGTTGGTTTTGATCTCAGGATCCGCTCCGTGCTCGAGCAACAACCTCAGCACAGCAAACGCCTTGGTCTGTGTCTCTTTATTTTGTAGCGGCTCGGTGTGGATGGCCCAGCGATCAAACAGTTCAAACAGCGGCGTTTGCCCCCGCTGGTCTCGCGCATTGACGTCGGCACCGTTGGCGATCAGCCGTTCGCACATCTCGAGGTGGTGAAAGCGGGCCGCTTGATGAAGTGCGGTCGATTTTTCGAAATCTTCCGCGTTGATGTCGGCACCCCAGTCCAAAAGTTGCTCGATCCGATCTGGCTGATCAAATTTTGCAGCGGAACACATCAAATGGCCTGCGTTCTGCGCCAAATTTGGCTCGGCGTTCTGTTCCAGCAATGCATCGTAAACTTCGTAAAGGTTCTTCGCCGCAGCTTGGCAAAGGTAGTGCCGAGACGCAGACGCATCGGGTTGAGTGATGTCGATTCCATTGTTTAGTAGCGTCATGCAAGTGGCAATGTAACGGGCTTCTTCTTCGGCAGATCGATACTCGTTTGTGCCGTAAAATGCATGGTGAAGCGGTGTGCTGCCGCGTTTGTCGACGGCATTGACGTCCGCGCCTAGCTCGATCAACTTCTGGCAAATCTTTGCATGTCCGGCTCGAGCATGACGGTGCAGAATCGTTTCTCCGTTGTCGTTCTTGCGACTGGTCCACTGGTCGTCTGCACTCGTCATCGTTGCAGCGGCCAGCATCGGAAACATTGTCGACATTGCTTCGGGCATCGGGATGTCCGAATGATGATGGGGAATCAGGTGTCGCCGCATGGCAATGTGCAGCGGTGTGCAGCCGTCGTTTCTTGCAATCGTCGGGTCGGCGCCTGCCGCTAGCAACAATTCAGTGCACCGTGGGGCTCCGAAGTTCACCGCTTCGTGCAGCGCCGTATGGCCAACGTCGTTCTGAGCATTGATGTCGACAATCGGCTGTTGCCCAGGACGCTGCGTGTATCTCAAAAGCAATTCGAGTGCTTCGACATGATCTTCAAAGACGGCCGCAAACAGGATCGTGTTGCCTTTTTGGAAGAATTCAATGTTGGATTCGTACTCATAAGGCTCGTAAATGAGTGAACCCCAAAGATTGGGATCGTCCGAGAATTCGCGAATCAGGTAGCTGCATAGCTTCAAATCGTTTGCCATTGCGGCATGATACAGCGGATGTGCAAAGTCGCGGCGGTTGCAATACGAGGTGGCCGCGTCACTCTGGACGCAGTACTTTTTTTGCTCTCCCGCCTTGACCGCGAGTTCTGCCAATTCGGGCGAACGATGGTCAATCAGGGCGATCCGCAGCAATTCGTTGCCGAGCGTGGGATCCGGCTTTGCCCGCACTCCCTTGGACAGCAGATGCCGGCACAGATCGAGGTCGCCCGACTGGACCGCCGCCCGCAGATGAGGCTCGCCATAGCTGACCGGCAATTTCGCTTCCAAAATCTGCAGCAATCTCAAATCGCCAGTTGCGATGGCTGGGGCAAACAGGTCGAGGGCATTCGGTTCGATGTCCTCGGCGGCGCCGGCGGCGATCAGTCGCTCGACGAATTGCCGCCGCAGCGCTGGCTTCATGAACTGCACGATCGCTTGATGAAGGAACTTGACGTCATCGGCAGGCTCACCTTGATTGATGATGAAGTTCAGCATGTCCAGATTTCCAGAGGAAATCGCGAGCGACACTGGCGACGGCGCAGGCCCGTCACGCTGGTTGTTCACGTCCGCCGGCGCCAGTTCCGCGCCGTGGGCGAGTAATAGCTCGACCGTCTCGATGGATCCCGAAAGGATCGCCGCCTGAAGCGGTGTTTGTGCGGGGCTTGGCTCTTCATCACTTGTCCCGTGAACATCGAGTCCCGCGTCCAGCAACAGTTCACAAATCTCGGTTTGGCCGCGTCTGGCGGCGACGTGCAGCAAATTTTGACCATGGTAGGTTTCATCGGAGGGATGGCCCGACTGCAGTAGTTGACGTGTTCGTTCGACTTCGCCGTTGATCACTGCCTCGGCAAGCGGCTTTGCGCTGAGCTCGATGTAAGGTTGTGAATCCGTTTGGATCAGTGACGGAACCGATTTGTCACGCGGCGTGGAACGCGGTAGCGTGTAACCAGGAAAATGTTCCCGCAGCGACTGGAGTGTTTGAGGTGAGAGGTCCGGCGAAAATTCGTCCGGTTTACTTGGCACGCGTTGGACGGTTGCAGGTTCAGCTGGCAAAGGCTGTGACGCGGTTTGCGATAGCGACGTTTTTTGCGAATCGCGCGGTTCCTGGCATCCAACGACAGCCACCGCGATCACGATCATGGCAATCTTGAAATCGTGGCAGCCACGTAGGAAATGAACGCGAGACATCATTGTGCTGCAAAACGGACGAAGAGACTGCGAATGTCGAGGCCTTTCTAGTTTAGCAGACAGGCATCACGGACGCGGGGCGATTTCCCGAAGCAGCTGTCCGGCGGCAAGGCAATTTGAATGTTCTCACGGCGTGCTGCCGCTGTTGCTGCGTTTACAGTTTTCGCAGTTTTTCCCGTACTTCCATCAAGATTCGTCCGAGCATATTTTTGCCACTGCCGTCGCCGCCGTCACCCCAGTAGTCGTCATTCGCGGTGCGCTCGACCAGTTTCGCATTGCCGGTCGCCAGCAACCTTTCACGCAGGTCATCGTGCTGAGTGAACTTTGCCATGACCGCATCCCGCATCACGTTGTCTTTGATTGACTCCCAGTCACGGCGAAGCTTCTTTTTGCGATCTCGCCCAAGCCGAGCGGCAATCATCGGCGTCTTGGCCTTTCGCACTTCTTCTCGGTGACCATCGTGTTGGAATTTCTGCGCTTGAAAGTAGTGCTCGGAAGTTGGCCAGCGTTTTCCTTTCAGTTTGATCGAGTAGGCAGCAAAATTAGAAAACTCGCCATACTCGTCGTTCACGCTGTAGAAGTGGATGACGTTCGGTTCTGGCATGTCCCTGTCCTGGAGTTCCGTTTGGTGTAGGCGGATGTCAACAAGAGACAAAACCACGCCGAAAAGGTTCGGAAGATGTGAACCATTCCACGAGTTGTCCCGCGTCCCTCGCGTCCGTAGCCGGCGGATTCCGTTACATTATGACGCACGGACAAGACAATCGCGAAGCGATGGCAGACGCTAGCCACGGACGTCAGTCCGTGGTGTCGAACGAAACGTGACCGGAACAGTCGCAACGCGACGACAGGCTTTCTGTCGTTACATACGGTGTGAGCTTTTTTGCCACCGTTGCGAAAGTCGGTCTCGGACGGGTGCGGAAGAGTGCGATGCGAGGGGGCGTTCCGCAGATCCCGTTCGGCGATCGTCGTGCGTATTACATCGACAGAAAGATTGGTGCGACAGAAAAATGAGACGGCCACGGCGATTCGTGATTGAGTCTGATCGGCCAGTTCTTCCCCATTTTCTAACCCTTCATCTTTTAACCTATCGCAGCATCCCTGTTGCACGGCATCCGATTGGCGAAGGCACCCCCTGCCGTCGCTTCGCGACTCTGTGCGATGGGGGTGTGAATTTCCACGGACTCACGTCCCGTGGCTACCGCCTGTCGTCGCGTTGCGACTGGTCAGGCTGCATGGAGCGGTTAACTCTGGTGGCCGCAATAAAGACTGCCAAGTCGCCCGGTCTCAAAATTTTCCTGCCCCTCCCATCTTCCTGCCCAACCTCTGGTTGCTCAGAGCGAATCCGCCATCGCGCGGCGAGTTCGATGCGTTTTCGAGATGAGCTGTCCAGCATCCCGTCCTAAAATCTTTCTGTCGCACCAATCTTTCTGTCGTTACATACGGTGTGAGTGTCTTTGTCAAACGGGAATAGGTCGCCTCTGCATTTTGCGGTTGAGCGTGATACGACGCGATACTCTACCGATCACGTTCGGCTCCCATCGTGGATATGCATCGACAGAAAGATTGGTGCGACAGAAAAATGATAGTGCCACGGCGATTCGCGCTTGAGTTTGAACGTTCATCTCCACCCCATTTTCTAATCCTTCATCTTTTAACCTATCACAGCATCCCAGCGGCACGGCATCGAGTTGTCGAAGGCAATCGTTCCACGGACTCTCGTCGGTGGCTACAACCTGTCGTCGCGTTGCGACTGGTAGGACTGATGGGAATAGTTGGCTCCGATGACCGCAGCAGAGACCATACAGTTGTCCCGGGCTTTAATTTTCCTGCCCCTTTCTATCTTTCTGCCCAACCTCCGGTTGCACAGAGCGAACCCGCCATCGCGCGGCGAGTTCGATGCGTTTTCGAGATGAGCTGTCCAGTATCCCGTCTTTGAAATCTTTCTGTCGCACCAATTTTTCTGTCGTTACATACGGTGTGAGTGTCTTTGTCAAACGGGAACAGGTCGCCTCTGCATTTTGCGGATGAGCGTGATGCGACGCGATACTCTACCGTTCACGTTCGGCTCCCATCGTGGATTTACATCGACAGAAAGATTGGTGCGACAGAAGAATGAGACGGCCACGGCGATTCGCGATTGAGATTGAACGGCCAGTTCTTCCCCATTTTCTAACCCTTCATCTTTTAACCTTTCACGGCATCCCTGCGGCACGGCATCGAGTTGTCGAAGGCAATCGTTCCACGGACGCACGTACGTGGCTACCGCCTGTCGTCGCATTGCGACTGGTAGGACTGAGGGAAATGGTTGGCACAGATGACCGCAGTAGAGACCATACAGTTATCCCGGGCTCTAATTTTCCTGCTCCTTCCCATTTTCCTGCCCAACCTCCGGTTGCACAGAGCGAACCCGCCATCGCGCGGCGAGTTCGATGCGTTTTCGAGATAGGTTATCCAGTATCCCGTGTTTGAAATCTTTCTGTCGCACCAATCTTTCTGTCGTTACATACGGTGTG
This sequence comes from Novipirellula caenicola, assembly GCF_039545035.1. NCBI lineage: Bacteria > Pseudomonadati > Planctomycetota > Planctomycetia > Pirellulales > Pirellulaceae > Novipirellula > Novipirellula caenicola. The sequence continues at coordinate 5,745 of NZ_BAABRO010000002.1, read as the reverse complement.
AGTGTCTTTGCCACCGTGCGAAAGTCGGTCTCGGACGGGTGCGGAAGAGTGCGATGCGAGGGGGCTTCCACAGATCTCGTTCGGCTCCCGTCGTGGATTTGCATCGACAGAAAGATTGGTGCGACAGAAAAATGATAGTGCCACGGCGATTCGAGATTGAGTCTGATCGGCCAGTTCTTCCTCATTTTCTAATCCTTCATCTTTTAACCTTTCAGGCATCCCTGCGGCACGGCATCGAGTTGTCGAAGGCAATCGTTCCACGGACGCACGTACGTGGCTACCGCCTGTGGTCGCGTTGCGACTGGTAGGACTGAGGGGAATAGTTGGCACCGATGACCGCAGTAGAGACCATACAGTTATCCCGGGCTCTAATTTTCCTGCCCCTTCCCATTTTCCTGCCCAACCTCTGGTTGCAAAGAGCGAGCCCGCCATCGCGCGGCGAGTTCGATGCGTTTTCGAGATGAGCTGTCCAGCATCCCGTCCTAAAATCTTTCTGTCGCACCAATTTTTCTGTCGTTACATACGGTGTGAGTGTCTTTGTCAAACGGGAACAGGTCGCCTCTGCATTTTGCGGATGAGCGTGATACGACGCGATACTCTACCGATCTCGTTCGGCTCCCCTTCGTGGATTTGCATCGACAGAAAGATTGGTGCGACAGAGAAATGATAGCGCCACGGCGATTCGTGATTGAGTCTGATCGGCCAGTTCTTCCCCATCTTCTAACCCTTTATCTTTTAACCTATCGCAGCATCCCTGTTGCACGGCATCCGATTGGGGGCAGCACTCCCTGCCGTCGCTTCGCGACTCTATGCGATGGGGGTGTGAATTTCCACGGCCTCACGTCCCTTGGCTACCGCCTGTCGTCGCGTTGCGACTGGTAGGACTGAGGTGAATGGTTGGCACCGATGGCCGCAGCAGAGACAGTACACTTGTCCGGGCTCTAATTTTCCTGCCCTTTCCCATCTTCCTGCCCAACCTCTGGTTGCACAGAGCGAACCGCCATTGAGAAGCGAGTTCAGTGCGATTTCGAAATAGGTTATCCAGTATCCCGTGTTTGAAATCTTTCTGTCGCACCAATTTTTCTGTCGTTACATACGGTGTGAGTGTCTTTGCCACCGTTGCGAAAGTCGGTCTCGGACGGCTGCGGAAGAGCGCGATGCGAGGGGGCGTTCCAAAGATCACGTTCGGCTCCCATCGTGGATTTGCATCGACAGAAAGATTGGTGCGACAGAAAAATGATAGCGTCACGGCGATTCGCGATTGAGATTGAACGGCCAGTTCTTCCCCATTTTCTAACCCTTCTTCTTTTAACCTCTCACTGCGTCCCAGCGGCACGACGCCGGGTGGGCGACAGCATCACCTGCCGTCACGTCGCGACTCTGTGCGATGGGGGTGTGACTTTCCACGGACTCACGTCCCGTGGCTACAACCTGTCGTCGCATTGCGACTGGTAGGACTGAGGGGAATGGTTGGCTCCAGTGGCCGCAGCAGAGACTGTACAGTTGTCCTGGACACTAATTTTCCTGCCCTTTCCCATCTTCCTGCCCACCTCTGGTTGCAAAGAGCGAATCCGCGAACCGATCGCGAATTAAGGGCTGCCTCCAGTCACGCTCCTCTGGGCTTCGCTGGGCGACAGCTTCCATCTTGGCGGTTTGTCGGTATCTTTTGTGCTTCCTGATCCCCCGACTCGCAGCCGCCCCAAAACAACGTGCCATTATGACTATGCAGCTAATCGTGACCCATCCGGGCGGAGCCCATAAAGACGATTTCCTCGCTTGCAGTCTGCTGGCGCACCTGCATCGCGTCCCGATCCAGCGTCGCGAACCAACGGATGAAGATCTATCCAATCCATCGATCTGTGTCGTCGACGTCGGCGGCGTGCACGATCCCGAACAAAACAACTTTGATCACCACCAATTTCCTCGCGACGCACCACCACTTTGTGCCTTGTCGCTTGTCCTGCAAAGCATGGGACTGTACGAAGACGCGTTGTCGTTCTGCGCTTGGCTTCGCCCGGCTGAATGGCTCGATACGTTGGGGCCAAACGAAACAGCCAAGTTGATGAACATCCCTCGATCGGCGCTCGGTGAGTTGAATTCTCCGCTCGACATCACGCTGCTGAACCGATTCGCAAAGCACACCGAACTTGGACCGCAAGACGCGCTGTATCAAGTCATGTGCATGGTCGGCGAAGACATCGTCGACTACTTGAAATCGTTGCGAGAACGATTGGACTTCCTGGCACAACATGGGCAATACTGGACCATCGAAACCGATGGAGAACCGATCGAAGCGTTGTTCCTCGAGAAAAGTGACGCGATTGCCGAGGATCCTTCGTTTGGCGTTTACGCATTCATCGAGAGCGAAGGGAAAGAAGACGAAGTGCATGCGTTGGTCTATCCCGATCGCCGCGGCGACGGATACGGGCTGACTCGATACAACGACAGTCCGCGTTTGGATTTTTCAAAAATCGAGTCCCATGACGACGTTCGCTTTGCCCACAAACGTGGTTTTGTCGCAAAAGTCACGACGACCGACCCCGCGAAATTGAAACAATTACTGAAAGACGCGATTGTCGAAAACGAACGCTAATCGCGACCAGCCATAGTCCAAAGCGTGCGGACGCACCATGACTATTTCACGAACGCTGTCTGCGTACAGGGGCCAATCAACAGTCGCTTCGCCGTTTGTTCATTTTCCGAAAGAAGGTCAAGCGTCATTGTTGGAAGCCGGACGTCGTAACGCGGCACATGGCGGATCGAAGCGGAGGCCAAGGTGGGGGAGGCTGCGTTGGGATTTTGTGAGACCACGCCAGCAAAACTGGTGGCCAACCGGGGATACAAAGCTTAACCTAAACATGCTGACCTCGGTTTACTCACCGCAGTGCGGGCCGCGATCCGGGGCTCACTCCGCTCCTCAGAATTAAACTCCGGTCCAGTTTTCTTAGTCGCTATCTAGCAGAATTCAAATGACGATTCGTACCTTGTGTGTGTTGGTGACGCTTAGCTGCGGCAGCTTGTTCGCAGCAGACCGGGATTGGGGCTCGCTAGAAATCCCGGCGAAAGCTGGAGAGGGGCGAACTTGGAAACTGCAATCTGTCTCCGATGATTTCAGCTACACAGCCAAGCCCACTGAGAAGCCAAGTGAATTCACCGATCGCTGGCGCGATTCATTCATCAATAAATGGCTTGGTCCTGGACTGACAGAGTTCAACTCAGGGCATTCGTATGTCACCAATGGCCATTTAGGAATTCACGCCAGCCGCAAACCGGATACGAAAAAAGTTTATACTGGCGCGATTTCGTCGAAGGAAACCTTCACCTATCCGCTGTTCGTCGAGGCGCGGGTTAAGATCAGTGGCCTTGTACTTGCCTCGAACGTTTGGATGCTCAGCTCGGATTCCACTCAAGAGATTGATATTTTGGAAGCCTACGGCAGCCAACGCGACAGTGAGACCTGGACTGCACATCGGCTGCACCTCAGTCACCATGTTTTCATCCGTGATCCGTTTCAGGACTACCAGCCCACTGACGAGGAATCGTGGTATTTCAATGGCACGAACTGGCGAAAAGACTTCCATCGGATCGGTGTCCACTGGCGCGACCCGTGGCACCTCGAATACTTCGTGGACGGCAAACGGGTTAGAACGGTGTCTGGTCGTGAGATGATTGATCCAAAGGGGTTTACGCGTGGCACCGGATTGAGCAAGCCAATGCACATTATCATTAATGCCGAAGACCAAGATTGGCGTTCTGATCAGGGGATCACGCCGACGGACGAGGAACTATCGGATGTCGAGAACGGCATTATGTGGGTGGATTGGATACGCGTCTACAAAGCCGAAAAAATGACCGGCGACGAACCATTGCCCCCGTGATAGGCGGGCCGCTTGAGCATGGGCTTCACGTTTTGGTTTAGAAATGGGGCGAAGGTAAACTGGGAGACACGGAGTGAGGAGTGAGGAGTGAGGAGTGAGGAGTGAGGAGTGAGGAGTGAGGAGTGAGGAGTGAGGAGTGAGGAGTGAGGAGTGAGGCTCGGGTGATAGCGGTTGCTGTTAGAAGGATTGGAGAGCCGGGTTGATGCATGCCTTGTTTACGGGCTTCATCTTTTTGCCAACCATTTTTTTGCCGGTGTTTGATCCTTGGCCGTGGTCTCGTTCGATTGGTCTCGCGGTCGTCGATTGGACAGTACGATAGTTATTCGTGTTGATTAGCGTGATTCGCGGGCAACAAAGTACGGCCAGGCAGCCTTGATCGCGATTCGAGCGTGCGAAGTGATGCCAAGCAAAGCAATATCGACTGAGAGCCGATTGCGGCCGTGACACTCTGGATCAATCAAGTAGACGACTCAGAGACGATTCGCTGATCCACTAGCCTGTCAGCCACTGGATAAGGATCAACGAGAGTGACGCCATTCGAGAAGTTGGTGGCAATTTGCGAACACAAAGCGTATCCTGACATCCGAGCGACACCGTGCTACTGGAACTTAGCCCGGCACGCTACGGTTGCCAGTGGAAACTGCGGTGGCCGGGACCGCTGGCGACGGCCGTTCTCTTACAAAATGCTGCGTTTTCACCTTACTTAGGATACCAATGACCGCGGATGAATTCGTTGAGTCGCTCGCTGCACTCTGCCCGACGGATGCGGAATTGCAATCGCACGGTTTGGATGAGAGCGACATCCAAGACATCAAGTCGACCTTCACGTGTGTGCCAAGGCGAGTCCCCTCTGAAGATGTTCACGCCACCAATCCGATTTTTGACCTGCTCAATCGCTATGATTGCACTTCAGTGCAACTGCCAAACTTTCGCTTCGCAGAACGCCCGCAGCACACCGAGAATGGAGTGTTGATCGGTTGGTCGGAGGCTGACCCGGTTTTGTTAGGCAACGGTTCAATTGCATGTCACGATCACGCCGCGCTGAACTATATAATCACGGCGTGTGCACAAGACTCCAGTCGGTTTCTGGCGGCATTGATACACTTTGCAGCCCATTACAGGAGTTCGGTATGGCGCGAACGGCGAGGAGAGCTCGGTCATGAATGTGCTTCCATCGCAGGTGCCCCATCAAGTTGGAAGTTCTATGTTTGAATCATTTATCAAATGATAGGCAGAACTACTTGATGCGCCGGCGTCGTACTTGCATTTTTCACCAATGGAAACTCAACTCTCTCGCCCCGTAACATCCCACCTGCGAGTAAGAAAACGACGTTGGAAGTCTTTTTCTATTCCAATAATCGATCATTCAAAGCCACGCCCCGATAGTTCGAGAACTGGATTATGGGGCGACAACAGGAGAGCAGATGTTTGTAAGAGGTGTCCCATCGAAAGAGAGATTCAATGCATGCCGGTTGATGCTGCCTAAACGGGGGCTACTGAACGAGAATGCCTTGGACACTATCGCCAATGAGTCCCACGCTGTTAATCGGTTGAAAGAACGAGGCTATACGTTACCATTGAGTGTTTTTTTTCGACCAAATCACTCAATGATTGGATTCGGCGAAGGCAATCATTACACCGGATTCAGTTTGATCAAAGAGCAGGTGGTATCAGACCAGTGCCGGTCAGACATCAAGTCATTATTCCAGCTGGACGGACTGTCTGTAGCCTTGGAGGCCCGGGCTTGTCTTTACCCACGTTTCGGTCGGGTGCCGTGAAACATTTTTGTGGAGAATGCAACGAATCCTCGGGGCAGTCGGGCCGTGGAACTGACAGCCGTTTGACTGATCCGAGGCTGATGCAATGA